>JAIYAP010000033.1 GCA_027488935.1 Saprospiraceae bacterium
CATCTCCCCGAGGTGTCATCTCCCCGAGGTGTCATCTCCCCGAGGTGTCATCTCCCCGAGGTGTCATCTCCCCGAGGTGTCACCTCCCCAAGGTGTCACCTCCCCAAGGTGTCACCTCCAAAATCAAGCAACCACCGCTGCTCTCAATACCAATTCCGTAACATGATCGCCCATTTCCGAGCATCCCAGCAATTTAGCCGCCTGCAAATCGGAGGTGCCAAAGCCAGCCTCCAAGGTTTCTCGAACTGCTTCTCGGATGGTCGTCGCAGCAGCGGAATAATGCAAATGATCCAGCAACATGGCCGCCGATAAAATGGCAGCGATCGGATTTGCAATGTTTTTACCCGCCGCCTGCGGGTAAGAACCATGAATCGGCTCAAACAATGCCGTGTGCGCACCCACCGACGAGGAAGGTAACATACCCAACGAACCAACCAACACACTGGCTTCGTCGGATAAAATATCGCCAAACATATTTTCAGTCAGCACCACATCAAAGTGGGCTGGATTTTGAATCAATTGCATCGCGGCATTGTCGACATACATCCAATCCAGGGTGATATCCGGGTAATTTACCGCGATTTCTTGTACTACAGAACGCCATAAACGGCTGGTCTCCAGTACATTGGCTTTGTCCACCAGGGTAACTTGTTTCCGGCGTTGACGAGCAGCCTCAAATGCCAAATGGGCGATGCGCGCAATTTCCACGGCCGTGTACACACAATGGTCGAAGGCCTCGTGCTGATTGCGACCTTTTTCACCGAAATAAATGCCGCCTGTCAGTTCGCGGTACACCACCATGTCTACGCCTTCCACTTTTTCGGGTTTGAGCGGAGACAGATGGGCGAGGGTAGGGTAGAGCGTCACCGGACGAATATTGGCAAACAATCCCAGCGATTTGCGCAAGCGAAGCAATCCTTGCTCCGGCCGCACCGGCGCACTCGGGTCATTGTCGTATTTTGGATGCCCGATCGCGCCGAATAAAATGGCGTCCGAATCAAGGCAAAGTTGTAAAGTAGCTTCCGGCAGCGGATCGCCGTGCTTGTCAATCGCAATCGCGCCCACATCAGCAAAATGATATTCAAAGGAAAGATCGAAGCGGCTACTTACCGCATTCAATACCTTCAAGGCTTGTTCTGTTACTTCCGGGCCAATGCCATCGCCAGGCAAAACTGCTATTTTCTTGCTCATATTGGTGCTTATTATGCGTGTTCGAACGCTTCAATTTCTGATTTCAAACTCAGGAGATAATCAATATCGTCGTATCCGTTGATCATGCAGATTTTCCGAAATGGATCGATATCAAACGTGGCTTCCAAACCTGTCGCGGGTAAGGTAAATGTCTGATTTTCAAGGTCGACTTCAAACGTAGTTTCAGGATCCTGCTCAATGGCCTGCAAGATTGCATGCAATGCCTCAGGCGTAACTTGTACCGGAAGCAATCCATTATTCAGCGCATTGCCACGAAAAATATCGGCGAAAAAACTCGAAACCACCACGCGAAATCCGTAATCATACAAAGCCCAGGCTGCATGCTCGCGGCTGCTGCCACAACCAAAGTTTTTACCTGCAACCAAAATTTGCCCCCGGTAGGTAGGGTTGTTTAGCACAAAATCGGTTTTCTGCTGTCCGTCGCTGGTGTAGCGCCAATCGCGGAATAAATTATCACCAAATCCTTCTCGTGTGGTCGCTTTTAAAAAACGCGCAGGTATAATTTGATCGGTATCAACATCTTCAATCGGCAATGGGATGGCCGTACTGCGTATTTGTGTGAACTTTTCCATGCTTAGTTTTGATTAAAATGTACGCGAACATCTACAATTTTACCCGCTAAGGCTACTGCGGCGGCGGTGAGCGGACTGGCTAAAATGGTGCGCGCGCCCGGACCTTGTCGACCTTCGAAATTTCGGTTGGAGGTGCTCACGCAATAGGCACCTGCTGGTATTTTATCCTCATTCATGCCCAAACAGGCCGAACAACCGGGTTCCCGAAAATCAAACCCCGCATCGGAAAATATCTTATCCAAACCCTCCGCAATCGCCTGTTGCGCAACCTGTTGTGAACCCGGTACCACCATCACCTGCACATGCCCCGCCTTTTGTTTTCCCTGAATAAATTGGGCCACCAACCGTAGATCTTCAATCCGCGAATTGGTGCAAGAACCAATAAACACATGGTGAATGGTTTTTCCCAACAAACTTTCGCCTGCCTTGAAACCCATGTACGTCAAGGACTTATCAAAAGAAACAGGACTGTCGCCCGGCAAAGCCATATCGGGAACATGCTCCGATACCGAGATGCCCATACCCGGATTGGTACCATAGGTCAACATGGGGCCTATTTCGGATGCATCAAAATGATATTCCAGGTCAAATTGGGCATCCACATCGGTGTACAATTGTTCCCATTTGGATAGAGCTGCTTCAAAATCAGCACCTTGTGGTGCAAATTTTCTGCCCCGCACATATTCAAATGTGGTCGCATCCGGTGCAATCAAGCCGCCCCGGGCTCCCATTTCTATACTCATATTGCAGATCGTCATGCGTGCTTCCATGGATAAGGCACGAATGGCGCTGCCCGCATATTCTACAAAATACCCCGTTCCACCTGCTGCGGTGAGTTTGGAAATGATGTACAAAATGATGTCTTTCGACAAAACACCGTCCTGTAAAGCACCATCTACGGTGATGCGCATACATTTTGGTTTGCGCTGCAACAAGCATTGCGTGGCCATCACCTGCTCTACCTGGCTGGTGCCAATACCAAACGCGATGGTGCCAAAAGCGCCATGTGTGCTAGTATGACTGTCGCCGCACACGATGGTCATTCCAGGCTGAGTAATACCCAATTCCGGTCCGATTACGTGTACAATGCCCTGATAAGGATGCCCCAAATCATACAGTTCCAGACCGAATTCCCGACAGTTTTCGCGCAGTTTTTCCACCTGATCGCGGGAAAGTTTTTCTTGAATGGGCAAATGTTGGTCCTTGGTAGGAACATTGTGATCGGCCGTTGCAATCGTTTGTAAAGGACGAAAAACAGGCAGATTGCGTTGTTTTAAGCCATCAAATGCTTGTGGACTGGTCACTTCATGGATGAAATGCCGGTCGATGTACAACACATCCAGGCCGCCTTCCGCAATTTTGATGACGTGTGCGTCCCAGATTTTATCAAATAATGTTTTAGACATGTTTTTTCTTAAAGTGCAGTGACAGGAATACCCACAGGTTTTAACAATTCAAGCAAATCTGCATCCACCACTTCTTTTTTATGGTCAGCAATGATCAAAAACGCAGCATAGACCTCGTCCAGCGCATCTTTGGTGAGGTTAAAACCGATATTTTTGGCCCGATAGGCGAGTGCGGCACGTCCACTGCGGGCGGTGAGTATTATTTGCGAATGATCTACACCCACTTCCAATGGATCAATGATTTCGTAGGTTTCGCGTTTTTTAATTACGCCATCCTGGTGGATACCCGAGGAGTGTGCAAACGCATTTCCACCCACGATGGCTTTGTTGGGCTGCACCACAACCCCCATTTTTTCAGAAACTAATTGACTAATCGGATTAAGTAAGCGTGTGTTGATGCCGGATACAAATCCGAGATCGGCATGTTGGCGCAAAATCATCACCACTTCTTCAAGGGCGGTGTTGCCCGCGCGTTCGCCAATGCCATTAATCGTGCATTCTATTTGTCGGGCGCCGTTCGTAATACCTGCGATAGAATTGGCCGTGGCCAATCCGAGGTCATTGTGGCAATGGGTAGAAAGGATGGCTTTTTCGATGCCTTTTACGTTTTCATACAGGTATTTGATCTTGGCACCGTATTGATCGGGCAAGCAATAACCCGTTGTGTCTGGAATATTTAGCACGGTCGCCCCGGCTTTAATCGCAACTTCCAGCACCCGAGCGAGGAATTCATTGTCAGCCCTGCCTGCGTCTTCTGCGTAAAATTCTACGTCTTCTACAAATGATTTTGCGAGTTTTACAGCCGCAGCCGCGCGTTCGAGAATACCTTCGGGTGTGGTGCATAATTTGTAGCGAATATGCATTTCCGAAACGCCGATGCCCGTATGGATGCGCGGACGCAAGGCAGGCTTCAACGCTTCTGCCGCAACACGAATGTCTTGTTCCACCGCGCGGGATAAGCCACAGATGATGGGATTTTTAATCGCAGCAGCAATGGCGCGTACGGATTCGAAATCGCCCGGACTGGAAACCGGGAAACCAGCCTCAATTACATCCACGCCTAAGGTTTCGAGCGCCAATGCAATTTCTATCTTTTGCGCCGTATTGAGTTTGCAGCCAGGTACCTGTTCGCCATCGCGCAAAGTGGTGTCAAATATTTGAATTCGGGTCGCCATTATTTTGGTGTAGGTAAAATGAAATAAGCACAGAATCTTTGTGGAGCCAAATGTAGAAGCCCGTGTTGCCTATTGCACAATCAAAAAAAATGGGGATTACGAAGCCAAAAAAACCATTTTATAATGCTAAATCGTTAAAAATCAATATCTTATTTCAATTAAAATTACGATGCCCAAGAAGAAAAAAGATGACCTCGTGCTCCTGATTGACTCGCTCACCAAAGCGGAAAAACGCCATTTTCGGCTGTTTGTCCAACGCAACCATGCAACGGAGGATCGACTTTTTTTGCAATTGTTCGATCATTTGGACAAACGCGGAAGTTTGGAAGAGGCAGATGTATTGAAAAAAATACCGGCTATTAAGAAGGCGCAATTGCCCAATTTGAAGGCGCATTTGACCAAACAATTGCTCACAAGTATGCGCATGTTGAGCAAAAACCAGCAGGAAGACATTCAAATTCGGGAGCAAATTGATTACGCCCGGGTGCTGTACAATAAGGGCTTATACCAACAAAGCCTCGATTGGCTCGCGCGGGCGAAGGAGCGCGCGCTCGTAGGGGCGTTTTCGAGCCAAGCCCTTGAAATTGTAGAGTTTGAAAAACTAATTGAAAGTCAATACATTACACGAAGTTTTGAAGGCAGGGCGGAAGAATTATCAGCACAATCGGCCCGACTGAGCCAGCAGGTAGCGCGTTCCAATGAAATGTCCACCTTATCTTTGCAGATGTACGGCTTGTACCTCAAAACCGGTTTTGCCCGTAACCAGAAGGATTATTATTTCGTGCGCGCGTTTTTTCATAGTCACCTGCCTGATACACCATTTGATACCTTGGATTTTTGGGGTAAAGTATATTACTACCAGGCCCATGTTTGGGTGTACCATATTTGCCAGGAATTCGCGCTTTGTTACCGGTATGCACAAAAATGGGTCGATCTGTTTCAAGATAATCCAGGCATGATCACCCTAAATCCACCTTTGTACCTCAAGGGTTTACATAATTTATTGGGAGCCTTGTTTAATAGTTTGTCTTACGAGCGTTTTGCGGATGCGCTTGAAATGTTGGAGCAGTTTCCGAATAACCACACATTTACCTACGATCGCAATATTTCTGGCTTGTACCATTTGTACCTGTTTTTGCACCGCATCAACAAACATTACCTCGAGGGTTCCTTTGAAGATGGCTTGCAGTGGTTGCCTCAACTTTCTGAATACATCGATTCGGAAATGTACCCCTGGGATCGGCACCGCATCATGGTGTTTCATTATCGGACGGCCTGCTTGTATTTTGGCGCTGGAGATTTTAACCAGGCTATTCATTTTTTAAATTTAGTCATCAATCAAAAAAATCCTGATTACCGGGAAGATATTCAAGGTTTTGCGCGCATTTTGAATCTGATTGCGCATTTTGAACTCGGAAATGAACAATTGGTGGAGTACCAAATCAAAAGCGTTTACCGATTTTTATTACAAATGGAGGACTTACATGCCGTGCAAAAAGAGATTTTTCGTTTCTTGCGCCGCACACCGGGCATGCGAAAAAATGTGCTGATGGATGAGTTTCGAAATTTACATACCAAACTGAGCAAACTGCAGGAAGATCAGTTCGAAAGACGCCCGTTTTTATATTTGGATATTTTATCGTGGCTGGAAAGTAAATTAGAAAACCGCCCCGTAGCGGATATTATCCATGAGAAATTTTTAGAAAGATTACGGCCCTTTAAATTTTAGCCATCCTCCTGTATTTCAAAAAAAAACACCCTTTGAAAATTCAATATAAAAGGCAAGCAAACGAATTTAAAATAATTATCAATTTGGTAATATTAGATTTGAGCAGTAGAAAAAATAAGTCCTTATATTTGAGGAAGTTTTCTTAAATTTGAAAGGTTCCGTGTCAGAAAAAGCGCTTGATCTTGTAGTTATCCGTGTTGCGACCCTTGATGATGCCCATTATGCGCATCAAATTGTAGAAGAAATGGCTTCCTCCGCGGCGGCCAGGGGAACGGGCATTGCGCGAAGATCACCTGATTATATTGTACAAAAAATGCAGGAAGGCAAAGCGGTGATCGCTTTGGGTGCAGATGGTGCCTGGGTTGGATTCTGTTATATCGAAACCTGGGATCATGGTCAGTTTCTGGCCAATTCCGGGCTGATTGTCAACCCTGCTTTCAGAGGGAAAGGCATCGCGCGCGCCGTAAAGCGCCGTATTTTTAAACTTTCCCGCGATACTTTCCCGGATGCCAAAATTTTCGGTCTCACAACAGGCCGGGCAGTCATGAAAATCAATTCCGAACTTGGTTATGAGCCAGTTACCTATTCCGAACTTACCCAAAGTGAAGCGTTCTGGAAAGGTTGTCAGAGTTGTGTGAACTATGAAATTTTGCAAAGTAAAAACCGCAAAAACTGTATGTGCACGGCCATGATGTTCGATCCCCTCAAAATGGGCGACGAAGCCGAAGAAGCCGATGGCGAAATGCTGCTCGTGGTAGAATAGAACGCACGTTTTCCCCCGCTTGGTTGCGATTTTTTATTCCAATGGTCGCTAAAATATTTTTTCACCTTTTTTGCCATCTACTCAAATCCTGAATTCGGAATTATATTCTGAGTTCAGGATTTTTTCTATTAATAAGTATTTTGAAACACCCATTTAGGTATATTATTTTATTGTTTTGCAAAAAGTCGAATTCACATAAATGATACCGCAAAATTCAGGTTATTAAAAATTATCATTGGCTTATTTTGATTTATCTAAAATAAAAAATATTTTTGTCTTGAAACGAAAGGCGTTTTGCCCTGGTTTCAGCCCGCCACCTATTTGCCAAAGCGCATTTCCATTACCCCAAATGCCAGTCTGACAAAATAAAATTTTTAGTACACTTCAAATTCATTCATTTTTTTCTTTTTCAGGATATGAAGAAGCAATGGCTCATCCCATTTTTGATTTTGACGCTGATCGCATGCGCCGCCATTTTTGCACCCGCCAGTGTGGCAACGGAATCCAGTTTGCAGGCCCTCAACACTGCTGATACGGCCTGGATGTTGATGGCTTCTGGATTGGTATTATTGATGACCCCCGGATTGTCGTTTTTCTACGGGGGCATGGTAAGTTTCAAAAACGTAGTATCCACGATGTTACAGAGTTTTATATCGCTGGGCGTTGTCAGCATGCTTTGGGTGGTGGTTGGTTTTAGCCTGGCCTTTGGCGATAGTATCGGCGGGCTTATTGGCAATCCCACTACTTTTTTTATGTTTCGCAACGTGCATCTGGGCGCTGATCCAACCCTGGCTCCTACGATTCCGTTGTTGTTGTTTGCGCTGTTTCAACTCAAATTTGCCATCATTACCCCCGCTTTGATCACCGGTAGTTTTGCCGAACGGATCAAGTTTTCAGGGTATTTGCTGTTTATTGTTTTGTTTACGCTCTTTATTTATACGCCTTTGGCCCATTGGACCTGGCATCCCAACGGCTTTTTGCGCAAATGGGGCGTGCTCGATTTTGCAGGCGGCACGGTGGTACACATGAGCGCGGGTTTTGCAGCCCTCGCAGGCGCGGTTTTTTTGGGTAAACGCCATAATTTCACCCAGGGGCACGCCGCTGCTCCAGCCAACATTCCTTTTGTGGTGTTGGGAACCGGACTACTTTGGTTTGGCTGGTTTGGCTTCAATGCCGGTTCGGCGCTGGCCGCTAATGGAACTGCCACCCTTGCTTTTGCCACGACCAATTTCGCCTCGGCAGCAGCCATGATCAGCTGGGTGTTTTGGGATGCACTTAATGGACGTAAAATATCCGCTTTGGGTGCTTGTATTGGTGCAGTCGTTGGTTTAGTCGCTATTACGCCCGCTGCGGGATACGTAACCATCGGACAAAGTTTGTTTATCGGTTTTGCTTCTGCAATTATCAGCAATGGGGTAGTGTACCTTTTCAACAATAAAACAGGTATTGACGATACCCTTGATGTGTTTCCCTGTCATGGGGTGGGCGGCATTGCAGGCATGTTGTTTACAGGCATTTTTGCCAATGGGGTAGGGCTTTTTTATGGACAAACGACTACTTTTTTGCTTCATTTGCTGGCACTGGTGCTTGTAGGCGCTTTCACTTTTGGAGGCTCTTACCTGTTGTTGATGCTGACCAATGCTATTGTTCCCTTGCGTGTTTCTCGGTCGGAAGAAAAACAAGGGCTGGATATTTCACAACACGACGAACGCATGACCAGTTTGGAAGAGCGTATTGCCGAATTTTTAAAGACGCAAACGCAGGGCAACGGGCATGTTAAAACACCCGTAAACCCGCTTTAGGCGCATTTTATCAAATTTCATCTACTTTTTTCATTTGTTCAATGCGCATTTGCATTGACCTTAAGTTTTCGTGCCCATGCAACATATTGCAGATGAAAATTCCGTACAACACGGATTGTATGTGCCCCAATTCGAATCGGATGCCTGTGGTACCGGTTTTATCACGCAATTAACCGGCGAAAAAAGCCATGCTTTGGTGGCAGATGCCCTCACGCTTTTGGCCAACATGGAACACCGCGGGGCGACTGGATGTGAAGAAAATTCGGGCGATGGAGCGGGTATTCTGGTTCAATTGCCCCATGATTTTTTAAAAAGTGAAGTTAATAAACACGGGTTCGATCTCCCGGCGCCTACATCCTATGGCGCCGGGATGGTCTTTTTCCCGCAAGCTGCCGATTTGCGTGCCAGTTGTCGTCAAATGCTCAATGATTATGCCGACGAAATCGGTTTTGAGGTGCTCGGTTATCGTCCTGTACCGGTTGATAATACGGCACTGGGCGCCACCGCCCGTTCTACAGAGCCGGTGATGGAGCAAATTTTTGTGCTCCCCCGCACGGCCCTCGATCGGAAAGCACTGGAAAGGCGTTTGTATGTGTTGCGCAAATGTGCCCACCACTATATTCACCGCATTCTGCCCCAAACGATGGATGATTTTTACATCGCCTCCCTTTCCTGTACGACCATGGTGTATAAGGGACAACTCACGGCTACGCAAGTGCGCGGGTATTTTCCCGATTTACAGGATCCTCGTTTTTCGGCCGCAATTGCCGTAGTGCATAGCCGTTTTTCTACCAATACGACCCCTAAATGGCGCTTGGCCCAGCCTTTTCGCTACATCGCACACAATGGTGAAATCAATACCATTCAGGGAAATATTCGTTGGTGGGAGGCCCGGGAACCGCTGTTGCAAAGTGCTGATTTTACCGCCGAAGAATTAGAAAAGCTCATGCCCGTTTGTGGTAAAGGCCTATCCGATAGCGGTATTTTTGATAATGTGCTGGAGTTTTTACACCTCGCAGGCCGTTCCATTCCCCATGCTTTGATGATGATGATTCCGGAAGCCTGGCAGCACGATGCCGCCATGGAGGAACATAAACGCGCTTTTTATGCTTACCATGCCATGCTCATGGAGCCTTGGGATGGTCCGGCTTCCATTTGTTTTAGCGATGGCATTGTTGTAGGCGCGCTGCTGGATCGCAATGGCTTACGTCCGGCCCGCTATTGTTTGCTCGATGACGGGCGACTGATTGTGGCTTCGGAAGCAGGCGCCTTACCCGTTGATCCTGCTAAAATTGTACAAAATGGTCGATTACAACCCGGGAAAATGCTGATTGCCGACCTGGATCAACAACGGATCATCGGAGATACCGAAGTGAAGTCTTTGATTTGTAAGCGCTTCCCGTATCAAAGCTGGTTGGATGCGCATACTTTAGCCTTAGACGATTTGCCCGATGCCGAAGCGCCCCAAGTATTAGATGCAGGTCGTTTGCTGCGATATCAACGGCTTTTTGGATACACCCGCGAAGATTTGGAGCAAATTCTCGAACCAATGTGTACCCAAGGAGAGGAACCGATTGGCAGTATGGGCGTTGATACACCTTTGGCGATTCTATCGAACCGCCCACAACATTTAGCCGCCTATTTTAAACAATTATTTGCCCAAGTCACCAATCCGCCCATTGATCCAATTCGGGAACGCTCGGTGATGGCTTTGTTCAGTCCGCTGGGGGGCGCCATCAATCCGCTCGACCTGGATTCGGAACATCCACGCTGTATTCAATTAGAAGCACCGGTTTTAAGCGACCTGGATCTGGCTCGGTTGAAGCAATTGAGTCGACCACCCTTTAAAACAGGGGTGTTAGAACTGCTTTTTCGGGCAGATCGGCAAAAAGGTAGATTGCGCGCTGCTTTGGATCAATTGTGTGCGGGCGCGGAAGACTTTGTGCGCAATGGCTGTAATTTGTTGGTTTTGTCCGATCGAAATGCTACGGCGGATTGGGCACCCATTCCTGCTTTATTAGCCACTGGTGCCATTCACCAACACCTGATTCGGGTGGGATTGCGTCATGCCGCCTCTTTGGTGCTCGAAACGGGCGCTGTGTTGGAAGTACACCACATGGCCGTACTTTTTGGGTTTGGGGCAAATGCCGTAAATCCGTACCTCGCGCTTGCTTCCTGCCAACCGGCCACTGAAAAGGCCCAACTGTTATTAATTAAGGCGTACAACAAGGGTTTGCTCAAAATTATGTCAAAAATGGGGGTTTCAACCTTGCAATCCTATATTGGCGCACAACTTTTTGAAGCATTGGGCATTGGACCGGAAGTGATGCAACGCTGCTTTTCTGGTACGGTTTCGCGTTTGGGCGGGCTCGGATTTGACGATATTGCTGCGGAAGGAATCCAATGGCACGAAGCAGCCTTTGCCCTGCCGGAAGATGCAGATGCCCTGCTGCCCCACGGCGGTGTATATCAGTGGAAACGCGGCGGCGAAACACACCTAATGAATCCCAAAACCATCCATTTGCTGCAACATGCGGTGCGCTCAGGCAGTTTTGAAACCTATCAAAAATACGCAAAAGACATCGATCATCCAGGACAGGCACCTCTTACTTTACGCAATTTGTTGACGTTCAGAAAAGGTAATCCTATTCCAATCGAATCCGTAGAGCCTGTTGAGTCCATTTTAAAACGCTTTTCCACCGGCGCCATGTCTTTCGGTTCTTTATCGAAAGAAGCCCACGAAACCCTGGCGATTGCAATGAACCGCATCGGAGCCAAAAGCAACAGTGGCGAAGGCGGCGAAGATTCAGCGCGTTATATCCCGCTGCCCAATGGCGATAGTACCCGCAGTGCTATCAAACAAGTCGCTTCTGGCCGCTTTGGCGTTACCAATTATTATTTGAATAACTCCGATGAAATCCAAATAAAAATGGCACAAGGCGCAAAGCCTGGTGAAGGTGGACAATTACCCGGCCATAAAGTAGATGCTGCGATTGCAAAAGTACGCAACGCGACACCCGGTGTTGGCCTGATATCCCCGCCGCCCCACCACGATATTTATTCGATTGAAGACCTCGCGCAACTCATCTATGACCTTAAAAATGCCAATACACGGGCGCGCATTAGTGTAAAATTGGTTTCAAAAGCGGGTGTAGGCATTATTGCAGCAGGTGTTACCAAAGCACGCGCCGATATCATTATGATTTCGGGCCACGATGGCGGTACGGGCGCTTCGCCTTTGGGCAGTGTGCAACACGCAGGTTTGCCTTGGGAAATGGGCCTGGCCGAAACCCACCAAACCCTCGTGCGCAATGGCCTGCGCGACCGCGTGGAACTGCAAACCGATGGGCAAATTCGGACTGGCCGCGATTTGGCCATCGCAACTTTGCTGGGCGCCGAAGCATGGAGCGTTGCCACGGCCGCCCTGGTGGCTGAAGGCTGTATTATGATGCGAAAATGCCATTTGAACACTTGTCCGGTGGGAATTGCGACCCAGGATCCTGTTCTTCGCCAACGTTTTACGGGAAAGCCAGAGCATATCATCCATTTTTTTACCTTTTTAGCCCAGGATTTACGGCTGATTATGGCCGAATTGGGGTTTCGTACCGTTGCCGAAATGGTGGGTTGTGCGGAAATGTTGAAAAAACGGAATGATTTGCCGGTCGGGAAAGTGCGTTTGTTGGATTTGGGAGCGCTCGTCGGGGCGGCCCTTGCGGCCGCCCAACCAATCGAGGAAAGGGCGACCGCCCAATCTCTTAAAGAAAGGGCGGCCGCGAGGGCCGCCCCAACGATCGACCATAAAATCGCCCAACGAGCATACCTAGCCCTAAACAACGCAGCCTATTATCAATCCGCTTTCCCTATCTGCAATACCGATCGGGCGGTAGGTACCTTATTATCCGGGCTCATCAGCCAGCGCTGGTTGGAACAGGGTTTGCCGGATGGCTGCATCGACCTAACGTTTACGGGATCTGCCGGACAAAGTTTTGGTGCATTTGGGGTAAAAGGTTTGCATTTTGTCCTGCGTGGTGAGGCCAATGACTATTTTGGAAAAGGGCTCTCCGGCGCGCGCCTGATCGTGCTGCCTCGGCGCGAAGCCAAATTTGAAGCCTCCGAACAAATCATCATTGGCAATGTGGCACTGATGGGGGCCACCTCCGGCGCTGTATTTATCCGTGGATTGGCGGGCGAGCGTTTTGCGGTGCGCAACAGCGGCGCAACGGCGGTCGTGGAGGGCTTAGGCGACCATGGTTGCGAATACATGACAGGTGGTACCGTGGTGGTGTTGGGCCAATGCGGACGCAATTTTGCGGCAGGGATGACCGGTGGCCAAGCTTTCGTGTTCGATCCGGAAGCGGTGTTCCCGGCCCAGTGTAACCGGGATCAAGTTGATCTGGACCCACTAAGTGCGCAGGATCTGATTGAACTGCGCCAGATGATCCGCAACCATTTTGTATACACCGGAAGCACCAAAGCATTATTCATTTTGCAGGATTGGGCGGAACAAACTGCCCATTTTGTTAAAATAATGCCCCGCGACTACAAAAACGTGCTGGCAAAAACAAAGTCTGCGCCGCTACTTTCACCTTCAACTGCTGCATAATGGCCGATCCAACAGGTTTTCTGAAATATCCCCGCGCTGTACCAACCTATCGTCCGGTAGAAGTGCGTACCCTCGATTTTTGTGATGTTACCGACGAACAGTCTTTCACGCCCAATACCACCCAGGAGCAGGCCGCCCGTTGCATGGGTTGTGGCGTGCCCTTTTGCCACGATGCTTGTCCGCTGGGTAACCTTATTCCGGCATTTAATGATGCCGTGCAGCGCGAAAACTGGCAGCAAGCCTATCGTTTGTTGCAGGAAACCAACTATTTTCCCGAATTCACCGGCCGTATTTGCCCGGCACCCTGCGAACACGCCTGCGTATTGGGCATCAACCAGCCAGCCGTTGCCATCGAGCATATTGAACGCACGATTTCAGATATTGCCTTCGAAAAAGGATATGTGAAAGCCCAAATCCCTACCCGAAACACCGGCAAAAAAGTAGCCATCGTGGGCGCTGGTCCGGCCGGACTGGCTGCTGCCCAACACCTCAACCGCCAGGGCCATCACGTCACGGTGTTTGAAAAAGATACCCATCCGGGCGGACTTTTGCGGTTCGGAATTCCTGATTTTAAACTGGAAAAATGGATCGTAGAGCGGCGCATCGCACTTTTAGAAGCAGAAGGTGTTTATTTTCAATGTAATACAAATGTTGGTGTGGATATTACAGGAGCAGACTTGTGCACCCAACACGATGCGGTGCTCCTGTGCGTAGGTGCAGCACACGCGCGACCCTTGTCTATTCCGGGGGCGGACTACGCCGGGGTGTACCCTGCGATGGACTACCTTACCCAAAGCAATCGACGCGTAGCAGGCAACTTGATTCCAAAAGAAACCATCATCCATGCCCGCGGCAAACATGTGGTCGTCATCGGCGGCGGCGATACCGGGTCCGATTGTGTAGGAACGGCCAATCGGCAAGGCGCTTTATCGGTAACGCAATTGCAATACCGCACCCGTCCGCCCGAAACACGCCCGTCGGAAACACCTTGGCCCCTGACGCCCATGATCTTTCAAACCTCCTCGTCCCACGAAGAAGGTTGCGATCGTATGTTTGAAGTGCAAACCAAAGCCCTGGTTGCCCATGAAAACGGACAGGTAAAAGGCTTGTTAATCAGTAATTTAGCCTGGGAACGTGATCCTGAAACCGGAAAGTACCAATTTCAGGAAATACCAGGTTCGGAGCGGGAAATTCCCTGCGACCTCGTACTCATCGCAATTGGTTATAACGGCGTGGTACCCAATCCTTTGTGGGCGCAATTAGGCATTCAAATGAATGAAAAATCCTGTATCCCCGATTTAGGGAACTTTCATACCCAGCAGGAAAAAGTTTTTGTAGCCGGAGATGCACGCCGCGGTCAGTCTCTCGTAGTATGGGCAATTGCCGAAGGAAGGGATGCTGGCATTGCGATGGATCAATATTTGCAGAAAAAAGATAATATTTAGGTGCAAGGCCGAATTTGCACATTTACCGAACTGGTAATCGTACACCCGCCTTTGGTTTTTACCGTCACTTCATAAATGCCTTCTTCCTTCACTTTCAGGAAGCGGCCTGTTACGCCATTGTTCCATTCAAAACTTTCATAATCGCCTTCCACTTTGAGGGTGGTTTCGCCGCCCTTACAAATCCAGGTGATCCCCGAAATTTCCACGCCTTTCGCAACGGGTGCTTTTGGATCATTCAGTCCCGATTGAATAACAATTTGAGCAGAAAGTGCTTGCGGGGCGATACAAAGCACTGCTTGAAGAAGCGCAAAAACAAAGAAAAAACGCAATTTTGAACGCATAGTGTTACCTTTTAAGACCAAAAATAAGGGAAAAAATGCAAACCACAAATTGGGTTTTAAAGACCATTTACCTCAATCGGTTTTTCAAATGCCGTTTTGAGCCACCCACCTACGCGGCGCTGAAAGGACCATTGAAAAATCGGGTTCGGGGCCAATATATTTAAACCAAAATCATACAAACGCGGCGAAACACCCATCATCAGCCGATACAACCGTATTTCACCTTCCAAACGCCGGTATATCTCCCGGTCATAATGCTCAAAGGTTTGCGCATCAAAACGTTTCAATTTTAAGGCTTTTTCGATAAATTGGGCTGCGACAAACCCCGAAATCATGCCCGTTCCAATGCCTTCTCCACTAGTCGGACAAACCAGCGATGCCGCATCACCCACCAATAAATAGCCATCGCCTGAGGCTTTTCGACGCAAAGATGCCAACGGAATGCCCCAGCCCACGGGCTGCTCCAGCGGGCTGGCATGCGCAAATCGAGGAGCCATCACCTGATCCGATTCTAACAATTGCTGAAACAACTTGCGCAGATTGTATTTTCCCTTGGAAATCAGCGAACTAACCATCCCATAACCTACATTGGCTTCGCCGTTGGGTAAAGGAAAAATATAAAAATATGACATGGGCAAATTTTTCGGGAAATACACCTCAATCAGATTTTTGGGATGCAAATCGGCGATGCCTTTCCAGTATTGCCGCAAGGTCCCCGCATAATGCTGCCGATCTATGCCGCGTTCGCCCAAGGCCCGCAACACCACCGAGTGGTCGCCATCCGCGCCAATCAGCAATTTGCAGTGAATCTCCAACGCACCCGCAGGCCCCTGTGCTTCCAGGCGCCATCCATCCACCGTCTTTTCAACTTTATTTACCAGCACCCCACTGCGAAAATCGGCAAAAGCGGGATTTATTTTTTTTACCAAATAATGGTCAAAATGCAAGCGTTTGGACACTAAAAAAATAGGGTGGGGGTGCGGATCTCCTGGTTTGGGGGTATAAATAAAATCGGTGCTGCGGCCGTTCTGGGTAAAAAAACGGGTGCCCCAGGAAGCCACAAACGCTTCATTTTCAAAAATCTCCGCCTCTGTAAACGACGGGTCTAACTGCCGCAATACCCGCATCACTTTTAAATCCAGTCCATCGCCACATATTTTATCCCGCGGAAAAACAGCCGCATCCAAGATCAAATGCGAAATGCCTTTTTTGGATAAAAACAAAGAAGTTGTTGCGCCGGCCGGACCTGCGCCAATGATACAAACATCTACTTTTTCTAGGACCATACGTGTTCTATGATTAATACCCGGCTATTTTTAAAACCTGCCACAGCATTTGTACAAATACAATTTTTCCAATCAACAACAAGGGATAAACCAACGCATACCCATACGTCGGAATTTTGTTTTGGGCCTGATTATTGGCAAAATCCAGGTTGGCCGGATGGTGGCTGATCATACCAATCAACAAGACATAAGGTATTTTAAACAACTTGTAACCCGCCCAAATAATCAAAATACTGCCAAAAATACTCACCACCGCGCTGGAAATGAACATCAAAGGCCCAGTAGCACTCAACATCGTACTTAAAAATGTTGCCCCCGAATTAATACCGATCGCTGCCAGCATAAGCATCAGGCCAATTTGCCGCAAAGTCAGGTTGGCCGAATAAGGCAAACTCCAAACAATCGGCCCCGAACGGCGTAAATACGATAAAATCAGGCCCGCGACCAAAGGGCCACCAGCAAATCCTAAACTAAATAATATGCCGCCGGGTAAGGTCATCTGAATCGACCCGATTAAAATACCCAAACCCATGCCCAGGCCAAAAGACATCAAATCTATATGACTCAAATGCTCGTACGAATCGCCAAACATTTTTTCCAAAGCCGGCAAATCTTCCTCGCGCGCAAGCACCCGCACCCGATCTCCCAGTTCCAACACGGTTTGGGCATTCACCAAAGCATCCGCATCGCCGCGTTTGATTCTTGTTAAAATGACCGGATATTGCTCACTTAAATTGAGCTCCGCAACCGATTTTCCCGCTATTTCCGGGTTGGATACAAAAATCCGGCGCATGTGGAATACCGAGCGGTCGTCTGATAAATCACGATGTACCGTTTTGCCCAATATTTGTGCCACCCGCCCCAATTCATCTGCCTCACCCGTAATCGCAACCAAATCACCATCTTCAAAAATGGTTTCCAAATGGCAAAGGGTTGGTTGCTCGTTGCGGTACATCCGACCGAAAATAACCTGAGCACCAATGCGGTTTTTCAAATCCCGAAGTGTGACACCTATATAATCCGGATTGTTTATTTCGATGGTTTGCTGCAAAATGGGCTGTCCACCTGGAAATTCATTCCCCAATTTCTTGGTTTCTGCCGCGTAATCTATCCGAAATACCCGCTGCATGAGGGCCATTGCAATCATCAAACCTAATACACCCATCGGATAGGATATGGAGTAACCCACCACTGCACTGTTGGAAAATGCCTCTGATTGCGCTTCCGGACTCGATTGAATGGCATCCAGCAAACCCGCAAGTGCCGGCGTGTTGGTGGTAATACCCGCCAATAAACCAGCAGCCGCCGCCGCACTAAAGCCAAATAATATGGCAAAACCGCCTATAAATACCGATAAAATGCACAAAACCAACAAGGCTAATACCAAATTGGTGGCACCCCGCGATTTGAGGGAGGCGAAAAAGGAAGGCCCCGAACTCAACCCAATGCTGTATACAAAAATGGAAAGGCCTAATAATTTCAGGATATCCGGTATTTTCACATCCGGCCTGAGGGCACCAATGGCGAGTCCAACAAATAACACTGCAGCCACCCCTAATCCGTTGCCGCGCCATTTCAAATTGCCTAAAAACGACCCGCAAGCTGCTGCCAAAAACAGGTACAAAAGCGCTTCTTCACTGCCACTGTGTTGCATAGGGTGTTTTGATGAATCGTAAGATTATAGGCAACGAAGGTACATCATCTGCCCGAATTTATCCTT
Source organism: Saprospiraceae bacterium (assembly GCA_027488935.1). GTDB lineage: Bacteria > Bacteroidota > Bacteroidia > Chitinophagales > Saprospiraceae > M3007. The sequence goes on from JAIYAP010000033.1 coordinate 18,055, forward strand.
TCACTTTAGCGATCAGATTCGGATAATCTGTAATGATGCCGTCCACCCCCAGGTGAATCAAACTGCGCATCGTTTCTACATCATTGACTGTCCAGGGGATTACCTTGAGACCACGTTCCTTGCATTTACGCATCATTTTTGGGGTAATTAATTGATAATAAGGACTATACACGGAGGGTGTAAACCCGAGTTTATCGATATTCGTTTCAAAACCCCAAACATTTTCTACCAGAAAAACCAAAGGAATTTCGGGGGCCAATTGGTGCATGGCGATCAAGGCCCGGGTATCAAACGACTGTACAGTGGTATTTTTTTCCAGTCCCAGCGCGCGCAATTGCTGGATCACCAATTTGGCAAAATCTTCCACATTGGGTGTTCGCAAACTATCCCATTCCGGGTCGGATTTTATTTCCATGTTCCAGCGGATATTTTGCAGGCGTTCGGGGCGTTGTGCGCGCAGCGTATCCACCAATTCTTGTAACGTCGGTTTCCAGGTTTTTACTTTTTGCTGTTCCGGGAAACGGCTATTCCCCCAGGATCCGCAATCAAAACCGCGTATCTCGGCGGCCGTATAATGGCGAATCAGGTATTTTTCGGCATCTGATTTAGCAATAGAATCGCCATTGGGCAAATGACAAATACCCGGATTAAACCACGGCTCATGGCTCACAATCAATTGGTTGTCTTTCGAAACGGCTAAATCTAATTCTAGGGTTGTTACCTCCGGAATATCCAGCGCTTTCAAAAAAGCCGGAATACTGTTCTCTGGCATTAACCCGCGACAACCGCGGTGGCCTTGCCAATCAAAGCCCGGCGGCGCTGCAATGGGTGAAGTGTTGCGTTGATAACAGGCCCACAGTGCGTTTAAAACAAACAACAAGAGGATGGATGATTTAAGTGAAAAATGCCTATACATATTCGATTGCTGATTTTACCTTTGGGCGAAAATACCGTGGCGCAAGTTAAGCCAGTGTAAATTTTAAACCGCTAAAAAGTAAAAACATGATCGACGTTAAAACATATTTGTTGTCTTTGCCCGCAAAAGTAAAGCCTGAAGTGATTGAAGGCGAAAATACTGCATTTCATTTCGATATCGGCGATGCGGGTACCTTTACCCTGCGCATTGTGGATGGCGTAATGACGGCGGCAGAAGGGCTGGAAGGTGATGCCAAATGTAAAGTAACAACCTCCGCTGAAAATTTCTCCAAACTCATTGAAGGCGATCTCAACCCGATGATGGCCATGATGACCAGCAAGTTGAAAATCAGCAACCCCGGCGAGATGCTGAAATATGCTAAAATGTTCGGGTTGATGTAGGTATTCTATTCGGCATCTCCCCAGTCGAATTGTATACCTTTATATTCTTCAATTTCCCGCCGTTCTTTTTTGGTGGGTCGGCCTGTGCCACGTTCGCGTTTTTCGGCACTTGGGGTCGCATTGAGGAACCATGCGTTGTATTTGTTGCGCTCCTCCTCGCTCGTTACATCTTCGTAACAAGTGACCGCTATGGCCGCACCTACCCGCTTTTCAAGGAGTTGCAATACTTTAAACTGAAAATTAAAACCATCTTTTTTCACCGTAACCACGTCACCCACTGCGATTAAGGTAGAGGGCTTGGCCTGATCCAAACCAAGTCGCACTTTACCCGATTTGCAAGCGTCGGTGGCCAGGGTGCGGCTTTTAAAAATACGGATACTCCAGATCCATTTATCAATACGAACTTTGCTCATGCTGCAAATAAAAACAAAAAGCGACCAAAAAGTTCAAAAACCTGTTGGCCGCTTCCATATTTGTTTTGAAATCCCTACTTTTTAAACACAATCGTAAAGCGTTTTCCACCCAGCACCGTTTGCGCTGTCATATTGGTTTCGCTCAGCTCGATCACGTCATATTTTGCTTTGGCCGAGCCATCATCAAAGGTCAGGGTGATTTCTTTTGTGCCTTCATTGGCGGCCCAAATGCCCGTTTGCACGGTTTTTGATATAAGGGTGGTTTGCGTTAAATCAAATTCTTTGGTTGCCTCCAAGTGAAGGTCAAATTTGTACAAATCGGTGCCGTCTTCCTCGCCATAGGTAACTTTGGTCGAAACCCAGTTGCCGCTCAGTTGCTCGTCATAGCTGGGGTCTTTTTTGCAAGATGTAAACAGGATTAAACCGGAGAAGAGGATGGCTGTGAAACTAAAGATGGAATTTTTCATCGTTGAAGAATCGTTTAACAGTTTTGGAATGGATTGAAAAAGTGTTTGTTTCGCGACATTTAAGCGCTTATTTGCCTTTAAATGCCCATAATGGCTGGTTTATTGTTGCTGTTAAAAATGTTATAAAATAATTATTCACAAAAAATGTATATTTTCGCACTATCATCCGTCATAATCCGTGTTTCCCGCTATTTTGATGAAAATGCTGCTCGAAACTTTAACTTTTTCACAACATCGCTATCTACTTTGCCGATTATGAAATTAAGCGGATTTACCATCTTCGTTTTTTCCTTCTTTTTTATTGGAAGCCTGTCTGCTCAACGCAATTTTCACCTTCAAGTGGGGATGAATATGGGCGCTTCCAGGTTGTACCACAACACCAATTTCCAAACTTCAAAATTGATCCCGCTTTATAAAACCATTGAGATTACCCACAAGGATGGGTACTCTTGGGAACAGTTTGAAGAAGATTTTGGCCTGCGCCAGGCATACAACCAGCCGCGTTTCGGATTTTCTGGTACGCTGAGCTACCGCAATTGGCCAGTTTGTGTCATAGGCGAATTAATGAGTTCGCCATCCTCTTACACCAAAACGGCATATTCTGTCACAGTTGCCCTGGGCAAAAACTTTGATTTGGGTGATTCCGGTTTTTTTGTCACCGGCCTGGGTGGATACCAATTCGTAAAAGATTTGGGATTTGGCTCTGAAACCTTGGTCAACAGCATCGGTGATGATGAACTGCGTGGCCTGGTATCAGAATACTTTGCACCAGAAAAACCGTTGGGGAACCAGTCGGCCCAAATGTTTACAATCAAAGCCGGAATAGGAAAAATGTACGGAATGGACGATCAACTTAGTGTTGGCCTGGAGTCTTTTGGTGCTCTTGATTTGACCGACCGAAATGTGCGGCAGGCGCGCATGACCAATATTGGCATACAGGCGTATGCACGTTTTCAACTTGATTTTGGATTGCGCCGTTACGACGATCGCTTTTATCCGAGTCCAAACGGAAAATAATGGTCCTCCGTTTTATTCGAAGACTATGCGCAAAATGAAACAGCGCATAGGAAAAGTAAATATGCCACCCTTGTTCAATTTATTTGGGCAAGGGTGGCATTTTCATATGCAACTGCTCCAGTTCTGCTGCTAAGGTCTTGGCAATAAAATAGTTACGATACCAACGATTGTCTACCGGACAAATATGCCAAGGAATTACGCTGTTGTTGATCGCGTACTCGTAGGCCTCCATGTACTTGGTCCATAATTTGCGCTCTTCCCAATCACCCGGATTGTGTTTCCAGAATTTTTTCGGATCTTCCATGCGTTGGCGCAGTTGTTTTTCCTGCTCGTCCAATGAAATATGCATGTAAAACTTGAAAATGTGTGTCTGGTTGTCTTGTTCCAGCATGGTTTCAAAGGCATTGATGGCCTGCATCCGCTGGTCGCGTTTGGCATCGTCGATCCAGCCATGTACCCATTGAACCAAAATATCCTCGTAGTGGCTCCGATTGAAAATGGCCAAAGTCCCTTTTGCAGGCACCACTTTATGAATACGCCATAAAAAGTCGTGGGCAAATTCTTCTTCTGTGGGCTTTTTAAAGGCAGTCAGCGACAAACCCGTAATGCGACAGGCATCAAATACATCATGCACGGCACCGTCCTTACCACTTCCATCCATTCCCTGCAAAACAACAATGACCGAATGCTTGCGTTCGGCATACATCCGTTGTTGCAAATCGCCGATACGCTCCACCAACTCCTCGGTTTCGGCTTTTATGTCCTTTTCTTTTAAATCATCGGGTGCCGTGGTAGAGAAATCCGCAAGCCGTATCAGTTTCTTCGTCATATTTTAGATTGATTATCAATAACTTGTAATGTTTAACCCATGCGCTGGCGTTTCACCATCCAGGTTTGCAAAATCGGCGCAAATCCTTTGTTAATATCCGCTTCTACAAAATCAATTTTATATTGCAAACATTTCATTTTCAATTGGGCCGTAAATTCTTGGACCTGTTTGGTATAAAATTCCTTGATTTGGTTGGGCATCAATCGCACTTCTTCCCCGTTTTCCATGTCAACAAAAATATAGGGCCGGTTTTCAAACTCAAAATCCATTTCCTTGGCCTTATCGGTTACATGAAAAAGGATTACCTCGTGCTTGTTGTGGCGCAAATGCTGTAAAGCCGAAAACAGTGCTTCAGATTGCTCGGGCCGTTCCATCACATCGGTAAAAATAACGACCATTGAACGCCGGTGCATCGCATCAGCCACCTGGTGCAAGCTGGCGGCTAAACTGGTGCCCTGGTTGAGTACCGGTTTTTCGATGCGTTCAATCAACTGATTGATTAACAATCGATAATGCATGGTGCTTGATTTGCACCCGGTATGGCTTTTTACCCCATCATCAAATAAAGTAAGCCCGAATGCATCCCGTTGGCGTTTGAGTGCATTCATCAATACTGCAGCCGATTGTGCGGCGAAGCAAAACTTGTTTAGGTACTTTGTTTTCTCCGGGTTTTTCGCATCCCAGGGATAATACATGGTGGAAGAGGCATCCACGACAATTTGGCAACGCAGGTTGGTTTCTTCTTCAAAACGTTTTACAAAAACCTTATCGGTGCGGCCAAAGACCTTCCAATCGATGTTTCGGGTGCTTTCTCCAGCATTGTATAGGCGGTGTTCGGCAAATTCGACCGAAAAACCATGAAAAGGGCTGCGGTGCAATCCTACAATGAAACCTTCCACAACCTGTTGCGCGAGCATATCGAGGTTGCTGCCCAGCGAACGAATATCTTGTCCCTCTAAAACGTTTGTCATATCTTGAATTGAGTAGGCAAATGTACAATGCCTGCAATGAAACGCCAAAATTGCTTTTTTGTGGCCAAACTTTGGATACAATTAGACCAAATACCGGTTTTTATGATCCGTGGTAAACGGGGCCAAGCACAAAATCGAAGATGGTTTCCAAAACTTTAGGTGCCGTAAGCCCATGGCCATATCCCTCCGTGGTAATAAGTTGCGCATTAGGCCAGGCGGCCGCTAAGCGTACACTGTGTTCGTAATGGGTCACTGCGTCGTTGCGGTCGTGTATGAGTAAAGCCGATACATCCCCCAATTGTGCTGCTACCCGTTCGATGGAAAAATGGGCTACCGGATGCTTAAATTTATGTTCAAACTGCTGATGGAGCAATTGCATTGCCCGCCCGGAGATGCCCACGCGGGTGCGCGCTTGTTCAAAAATGGAATCCAGGGTGCTAAATGCGGCCATAATGACGGCTTTTTTGGGGCGCATCGCCGGACTAACGGTGCCCATTGCCCAAATTGCAGCAGCGCCACCCACCGAATGGGCAATGACGGTATCGATCGGGCCAAGGCGCTGGTACAGGGTGCGCAACACCTCTGCGTAGTGAATCATGGTAAAACGCCGACCCGAAGAACGCCCGTGTCCAGGAGCATCCACGGCAACTACTTGATAACCAGCCTGTACTAACATAGGCGCTACTTTGCGCCAACGGCCCGAATGACTCTCCCAGCCATGTGCAAGTAGTACAATCGGACCTTTAAAACCCCAGTGATATACCGCAAAGGCCTTACCTGCAATCAACTCGGTATGGCGGTCGGCGGTTGCTAAAAATGCAATTTCTTCCGATTTTACGGCTTTTTTGCGCGGTGTGCAAAATAAATCAAATGCGATGCGGCCCGCCATTTTGGGCGATAATTCGGACAAGGTGTTGATGCCTTTTCCGATGAATCGAACGAAGATCGCATTTTTCTTTGACGTGCTCATATTTATGTTGTGTTTAATATGAAATTCGTGGAAAATCAGCCAGCCTGCTGAATTAAATGATGGATAGCCGCAGGGTGGATGGAATATGTTTTATGCGGGGTAAATCCGAGGGAGTGTACCGAGCGGTTTATAAAATCTTCTAAATAGCTTTCATCGCCACTGATTTTATAAAACAAAATGGCCCCTTCATATTCCATAATCAGGCGTTGTGCCTTGATTTCGGCTTCTGCGACGGGGAAAAAAGCTTCCATGATTTGGGTCATACTTCGTTTCCATTCCAGAAACGCATCGTGTAAAACTTCGTTAAACAAAGCTTCCCGCCCGGTTTCGAGGGCAATGTTGGCAAAAAAGCAACCCCGGCGGTGTAAGGTGGCCAGGCGTTTATTGCGCCGCAGCATTTTTTCGAGCCTTTGTTCGGGCGGAATGGTATGGTCGTCGGCAACCGAAAGCACATAACTACGAAATTGTTCGCGGGCAAATTCAATGACCCGTTCCATCAAGACCTGTTTGGTCGGAAAATGGTGGTACAAGCCCGCTTTTTGCAAGCCCGTGGCTGTGGCAAGATCTTGCATGCTCGTGTGGTGGTAGCCATTTAAATGGAAAACCTCCCAGCATTGCAGTAAAAAACCGTCTATTTTGACCTTTTTAACCGGCATTGTATGTGTGTATGAATAATTTACCTACCGAACGGTCGGTAAATGTACGCGCATTTTTACATTTTACAAAAAAAAGCGGCTGTTTTGCAGGATTTCCTGACAAAACAGCCGCTCGAAAAAGCAAAAAACAGTAATTACTCTTTGTAACCCTTATCTGCCCAGCATTGAATCAAATCCAATTGCGCATCGGTCAATTTTTTTGGGCCAGTTGTATTGGAAGGTGGCATGTCTTTCAAGTCCAGTACACGGTTTTTAAATTTACCATTGTCGGCTACCTTCTTAATATCCGCAAACGTACGGTAATCGCCAGGCGAAGAAGAACCCGCGGCACCATCATGGCAGCCAGAAATAGCACAGGTAGCGTTGATGATTGGCTTGATGTCATTGGTATAAGTAACCGAATCGGCACATTTGTTTTCGTCCTTGCAGGCAAAGAAAACAGTCAATAAAAAGGCACTAAAGAGCAATTTTTTCATTTTTTCGTAATTATTTTGAAGCATAAAAAGCAGCGACGAGGCTCAGAGAGCCTCGTCGCACCCCAAGTGTGGGAACTTATGAGCAAAGTTATAGCAAATTTTAATTGCACGTTTGATTTTCGAAACTAAAATTCAGTCTATCACCTGCCTTTTATGTTTTAACTACTTACAGCCCAGGTCAATTTGCGATTCCAGGTCATTGTCCGGGAAGCAGAAGCCCGACATGGTGAAATCAGGTGCATAACGCAACAAATTGGCATCATACAAGCCGTTTTCCAAAAATTCAACCAGGTCCACCACTTCTTTTTCGCTCAAATTCAATGGGTGGAAATTTCCTGCAATCTGGCTGCTGGGCACCAGTGCATTCTCCGGAATACCTGCATTAAAGTAGTCTACCACTGCACGCAAACTTGTTTTACTGGCACCGTGGAAATAGAATCCAACATCTTTCAGGTTGTACAGCTGTGGCACTTTAAACTTGTGCATATCTTCCGCACGGCCCGTGAAGCCACCGCGACCGAGGTTGCGTTTGTCGCTCGCATTGGTACGGAATACTTCATAAGGTCCTTGATATAAGTTATTGACGCCCAGCGCAAAGAACTTCATATTGTTGAGGGAAGGACTGTTGTGGCAATTGTAACAACCTGCTTTTCCGAAAAACAAGGCCGCGCCTTTTTTCTGTTGGTCGGTCATTGCATCGGTGTTTCCTTGCAACCACAGCTGGAAAGGTGCCTCATTGGTAAAGATGGTGCGGAAATAAGCCGCAATTGCAAAGGCAGTGGTTTTGATATTATAACGTTCGCTTTCCGGGAAGTCTGGGAAAGCAGCGTCAAACATTTCTTTGTAGCCAAGGGTATCTGCAATGGTGCGGTTCATCATTTGGCGATGTACTTGCAGCGCACGCATATTGTTGGCTTCCAGGCCTTCCAACTCCAAAAAGTTGATTTCCAGCAAGGTATCCGAATGCCAAACGGATTCGGTACCAACATTGACGTTAAAAGAACCAAAAGAGCCCGCCCACAACGCGTTGGTCACATAAGCCAAATTGATCACAGGCAACGGACGTGCACCCTGGGCATCTACCATATCGCCTGTGTAACTATTGTTCTTGGTGCGGCCTTCTCCACTGTGACCAAAGCCCACCGCACCATCTGCGATGCCCTGAAAACGGCCTGCGGTGAAACTTTTAGCCGGAATGTGGCAGCTGCTGCAGGAATAAGTGGATTTTGATACCTTCTGGTTGGGCATTAGTCCAATGCCGGTTTCGAAAAACAGCATTTTACCCAAGGCTACTTTCGCAGCATTAATCGGGTTTTTAGGGTCTTGGTTGGGAATTTGACTGTAATCAATGCTCCTTGGCATTTTGTAAAAATCAGCGGCACCGGTTGGAGAAGCATTTTTTACCGCCTCGGTGAGCGCCTGATCGGGATTAACTTCAGTTGTGTGTTTGTCGCAGGCAACAAAGTAAAAACTTCCAACGATGGCTGCAAAGAGGATCCATTTTTTCATGAGAAATCAGCAAAAGGGTATTAGGTGAAGAAATAAAGTGACAGTTGCCTTTTGGGCCAGTCAAAAGATTTCGAAATCTTTAATAAAAAAACAATCTGTTGGGTAGGATAGAACTAAAGGCAAAATTACAGGAGTATCAGACTTTTTTTACATGAATTTTATAAAAAAACACTTAAAGCAATCAATTTGTCAGGTAGAGGCCAGTTTCTAAATAAAATTAATTGTATTACTATTTGGGTTGAGCGTCATAGTATTGAAGGAAGCGTGTTGCGCTCAACCATCGTGGTGATATGCGTCATCCCCGCTTGTGATATGCGTCATGCGATGCTTAATGATTTATTATTAAGGGTTTAATCACTCACAGAGTTTGCGTTTGCCAAAACAAAGGCTGCCTCAAAATCTTCATGTTGAGACAGCCCTTATGGATATCGAAATGCCCGAAAATTAGCCGCGATAATATTCAATCAACGCATTGGTGGAACTATCGTGCTGCAAAGGCTTGTTCGTGTCTTGCAACTCTGGAATAATATTCTGCGCCAAAACTTTACCCAACTCTACGCCCATCTGGTCGAACGGATTGATGTCCCAAATAACGCTTTGCACAAATACACAGTGCTCGTACATGGCAATCAGTTTGCCTAAGTTTTTCGGATTTAATTGATCGATAAAAAAGGTTGAAGAGGGCCGGTTGCCTTCAAATACTTTGTGCGCAACCAAGTCATCCGCCACGCCTTCCGCTTTTACGGCTTCGGCTGTTTTTCCAAATGCCAACGCTTCCCCCTGGGCAATCATGTTGGCAATCAAATAATCCTGGTGCGGCGGTAATACATTCAACGGCTTTTTAAAACCGATAAAATCGCAAGGAATCAACAAAGTACCCTGGTGTACTAACTGGTAAAATGAGTGTTGGCCGTTGGTGCCCGGTTCGCCCCAGTACACCACACCGGTCTGATAGTGGATGTTCTCACCGCCCAGGGTAACATGTTTGCCATTGCTTTCCATCGTAAGTTGCTGTAAATAAGCCGGAAAGCGTTTCAAATAGTTTTCATACGGGAAAATGGCCTGGGTTTGTACGCCAAAAAAATCGGCATACCAGATCCCCAGCATCCCCATGATCACTGGAATGTTTTCGTTCAAAGGGGCTGTGCGAAAATGCTCATCCATTTCGTGCAAACCTGCCAGCATTTCATAATAATGCTCCGAACCAATCGCAAGCATGGTCGACAAACCGATCGCCGAACTCATAGAATAGCGTCCGCCAACCCAGTCCCAAAACCCAAACATGTTTTGGGTATCTATTCCAAACTGACTTACGGCCTTTTCATTGGTAGAAACGGCCACAAAATGCTTGGCCACCGCACTTGCATCGCCGCCCAACTGCTCCAGCAACCAGGTTCTGGCGGTTTGGGCATTGGTCATGGTTTCTAAGGTAGAAAAGGTTTTGGAAGAAATAATAAACAGGGTTTCTTCTGCAGAAATGCCCTCTACCGCTTCTGCAAAATCATTGCCGTCTACATTGGATACAAATCGGAAACTCAAATTGCGCTGACTGAAATGTTTTAAGGCCTCATATGCCATCACCGGACCCAAATCGGAGCCGCCAATGCCAATATTCACCACATATTTAATCGATTTGCCGGTATGTCCTTTCCAGGCACCGCTGCGTACCTGATTGGAAAATTCGGTCATTTTTTCGAGCACGGCATGCACATCAGGCACTACGTTGTGACCATCCACTAAAACCGTAGCGCCTTTGGGTGCGCGCAAGGCGGTATGCAGCACCGCGCGATTTTCCGTGCTATTGATTTTTTCACCTGAAAACATGGTAGCGCGGCGTGCTTCCAATCCACGTTCTTCAGCCAGACCCAATAACAGCGACAAGGTTTCTTCGGTAATACGGTGTTTGGAATAATCGAAATAGATGTCCGATACCTTCAAGACAAAACGTTCGCCGCGGGTACTGTCTTTTTTAAACAGGTCCTTAAGTTGCACGTTTTTTATTTCCCCGAAATGCGATTCGAGTGATTTCCAATGGTTTAAGCTTGTTAATAAAGCGCTCATGTGAACGGATTTAGCATTGATTTAATTTATTTACTTCCTTTCGGCGGCAATATACAACTCGATTTTGCCCAGTCTTCGTAGATGCCTTTCCGCGTGCGTAAATTTTGCGTTAAGAAATTCAAAAATAATTTCCGTGGCAGTTTCTATGCCAATAATCCGACCGCCCAGACATAGCAAGTTCATATCATCGTCTTCCACGCCTTGGTGGGCCGAAAAGTGATCATGCACCAGCGCCGCCCGTACCCCCAACACTTTATTGGCGGCAATAGAGGCACCCACACCGCTGCCGCATACAGCAATACCTCTTTCTACTTCTCCGCGCGCAATAGCCTGCGCAAGCGGGAGCACATAATCCGGGTAATCATCGTCCACATCGAGGGTGTGATTGCCAAAGTCGATGACTTGAAAACCTTTTTGAGACAAGCGTTCGATTAAAATTTGTTTTAATGCATAACCGCCATGATCTGCTGCAATTCCGAGCTTCATTTTTGTTTTTTTAGGATTTTTGAAGCAATGCCTTGGCGGCTTTTACCGTCGCTTCCGTGGTCAAGCCAAATTCTTCCAGAAGGCTGCTCACTTTCCCGGAAGCGCCAAAGGTGTGCATGCCTAATACCACGCCATCGCCTGGCAATCCCACAAATTTGCTCCAACCAAATGTCGAGCCAGCTTCAATGGCTACCCGGGCACGTACTTTATTGGGTAAAACGGATTCCATGTACTCCGGACTTTGACGTTCGTACAAATTCCAGTTCGGCATGCTGACTACTCGTGCCCGAATGCCTTCCAATTGTAATTGCTCATAAGCGGCTACCGCAAGTTGTAGTTCAGAGCCGGTTGCAATCAGAATTATATCGGGTGTGCCTTCACTATCGGCCAAAACGTAAGCACCTTTCAAAGCCCCTTCTGCGGAAGCATAACGGGTGCGATCCAATACGGGTAAATCCTGGCGACTCAACATTAAAGCAGTGGGCGTGTGTTTCATCGCCATAATATAGCGCCACATCACCGCCACTTCATTCGCGTCGCCGGGCCGGATTACCTCCAGGTTGGGCATTGCCCGCAGCGATGCAATATGTTCAATCGGCTGGTGGGTGGGTCCGTCTTCACCTACACCGATACTGTCGTGGGTGAAAATGTAAGTTACCGGCAAATTCATCAATGCGGAAAGTCGAATCGACCCACGGCCATAATCGGAAAAGACCAAAAACGTGGAGGCGTATGTTTTTAAACCACTGATTGCCAATCCGTTGGCAATGGCGCCCATGGCATGCTCGCGAATCCCGAAGTGGATATTTTTACCTTCAAAATGGTCTTTTTCGAAGCTGGTTTCCTTTTTCAGGTCGGTTAGGGTAGAAGGAGCAAGATCTGCCGAACCACCGAGCATAAATGGAATATTAGCAGCAATAGCATTCAATACTTTTCCGCTGGCTACCCGTCCAGAAACGTTGATACCGGCCTCAAACGTTGGAATGGCAGCATCCCATCCATCGGGCAGATTACCGCTTTGGATCAGTTCCAATTCGACGGCTAAAGCAGGAAATGCCTTTTTATAAAGTTCAAATTGGTCATTCCAGGCAGATTCTTGTTGTTTCCCACGCGCTGCGATGGTTTGCGTGTATTCGTTAACTTCATCTGGAACAAAAAACTTTTTTTCCGGGTCCCAGCCGTAGAAAATTTTAGTTGCTTTGATTTCTTCTTCTCCCAGGGGCGCTCCGTGTGCGCCGTGCGTATCCTGTTTGGTGGGTGCTCCGTATGCAATATGGCTATCCACGATGATCAGAGTAGGGCGGCTTTCCTCTTTTTCGGCAATGCGAATGGCGCGACTCAACATTTCCTGGTCGTTGGCATCTCCTACGCGTTGCACATTCCAGCCATACGCGATAAATCGAGTAGCAACATCTTCACTAAAGGCCAGGCTGGTGCTGCCTTCAATCGTAATTTTATTGTTATCGTAGATCCAGATCAAATTATCTAGGCCCAAATGGCCCGCTAGTGAAGCAGCCTCGCTGGATATACCTTCCATCATGCAACCATCTCCGCCTAAGGCAAATACTTGATAATCAATCAAATCAAAACCGGGTTGGTTGTATCGGCTGGCCATCCATTTTTGCGCCATCGCAAAACCTACGCTGGTCGCAAATCCCTGGCCCAAAGGACCTGTGGTGGTTTCCACGCCCGGTGTATGGCCATGTTCGGGGTGACCAGGGCATTTGCTGTGGATCTGACGAAATGCTTTAATGTCATCAAGGGTTACATCAAATCCTGTAATGTGTAAAATACTGTAAAGCAACATAGAAGCATGTCCGGCCGACAAAACAAAACGATCACGGTTCATCCACGTCGGGTTGGCCGGATTGAATTTCATAAATCGATCAAAAACGGTAAAGGCTACAGGGGCAAGTGCCATGGGCGTGCCGGGATGTCCCGAATTGGCAGCCTGTACCGCATCCATGGAGAGGGTGCGCATGGTATTGATACACAATTGATCGAGTGTCTGATTCATTTTTTTATGGATGGTTTATTTCAAACGCAATTTGAGCGGCACCTTTCAAGGCAGCCTGGTTATTGGTGATTACATGTACTGGAATGCTATCCAATACCCATTGCATCCTCCCTTTATTGAGAAAACTGCGCACAAAGGCACCGTCGGATAATTTCGGTAAAATTTTATAGGGAATGCCGCCACCCAGGTACACGCCGCCATCTGAAAGAAAATTGAGCGCCAAATTGCCCGCTTTTGTGCCTAAAATGGATACAAAAATGTGCAAGGCTTCTTCGCAAACAGGATCCAGGGCATCTAAAGCCATGGCTGAAATAACTGCCGCTTTATCCTGGGTCTGCATTTGTTCCAGGGTTGCTTTGGATGGTTTGGCATTTTTTATATCTACCAAAAAATCGAAAATATTGGGTAATCCGCTGCCAGAAATGGTTCTTTCATAACTGACATGTCCGAATTTTCTATATAAATAAAGGTACAATTCGGCCTCCACTTCATTGGCTGGCGCAAAATCCGTATGTCCGCCTTCGGAGGCAATTACAATCGATTTACCCCGATGGCGCATCAAAAAGGATTGTCCTAAACCCGTGCCGGGTGCCAATACGACATACCGTTCGGGATGTGCCGGCGTTTCTCCATTTTTAATCGTAACCAATTCATCCACAGTGAGCGATGGCAAGGCATGCGCGGTGGCAGCCAGGTCATTTACAAGTTTAACATGTGGAATTTGCACATGTTGGCTCAGCGTTTTTTCCTCAATCACCCAAGGTAAATTGGTCGATCGAACTACGCCATCCACCACCGGACCGGGAATACCAAAAGCGGCTGCGGTGGGTCGGCCCGTTTCACCCGCAAGAAAAGCTTCAATGATGTCTTCCAGTCGTTCATAATCCCGGCTGTTGAAATGCGCTTTTTTAATTTCTTTCCGCTGGCCATCTTGCGCTTCATACAAAGCAAGCAGGGTTTTGGTGCCGCCAGTATCGCCCGCTAATACCGTATTTTCTATGTTCATACCTTTGAGTTGTGCGAGAGATGTTGTCCAGCGGCTTCATCCAGCAACCATAATAAATTTCCATTAACAGGGCGCACGTATGCGGCAGGTAGTGCTTCCCAACCCGTTTGGTGCTCCACCACCGTAACTACTTTTTCGGCTTTCCCGGCACCAGTTGCCAAAAACGCCACCGTATGCGCTTGATTGATCAAAGTTCCGGTGAAGGTGATACGTTGCTGTTTCGTTTGTGGGTGTATGGCAACTTCCACGCTTTTGGCACTTTGAAATGGCGCTAAATTGCCCGGAAAAATAGAAGCGGTGTGGCCATCATCGCCCAATCCGAGCATTAAAAGGTCGAATGCCGGCATCGCACCTGAACCCGGAATATTTTCCTGCAACACTTGTTCGTAGCGCTCGGCTTCTGCTGCTGGATCATTTTCACCCATCATGCGGAAAATTTGCGCAGTTGCGATGGGAACATGGTTCAGTAAATTTTCTTTCGCCATGTGGTAATTACTTTCGGCATTTTCGGGTGGTACACAACGCTCGTCACTCCAAAAAATGCGCACTTTCGACCAATGAATGGTTTCCTTAAAATGTTGTGCCAGGTAGACAAACACGGCTTTAGGCGTAGATCCACCGGAAAGTGCGATGGAATAAAACTGGCCTTCCGGGGTGTTTTGGAGGCCGTTTTGGATGAATTGGCCCAAAAAATGCGCCAATTCATCCGTATTGTTGAAAATTTTAACGGTTGTTTGCATCTTTATAGTTCACAATAGAGGCCATCATCAGCTAGGTTTTTACACGGATAACGCCAGGTCATGTTTTTATCTTCAATGAGTTCATCGGCCATTTCTGGTCCCCAGGTACCCGCAGGATATCCATGCAAGGGCACGGTTTTATCATTTTTCCAGGCATCTAATACCGGCGAAAGGAATTTCCAGGCTTCAATAACTTCTTCCGTACGCGCAAATAGGGTAGAGTCACCTTTCATCGAATCGTAAATCAGCCGCTCATACGCAGAAGGAATGCGTTGGTTGGTAAGGTCTGAATAGTGGAAATCCATGTTTACCTGTTGCACCTCAAATCCGGCACCGGGTGTTTTCATGCCGAATTTAAACAAAATACCCTCATCCGGCTGGATTCTAATCACCAATTGATTGTGGGTTTGGGCTTCCTGGTTTTGGACAAACAGGAAATGCGGTGTTTGTTTGAAATGCACCACTACCTCCGTCACGCGCGTAGGCAGGCGCTTGCCCGTGCGTATGTAAAACGGCACTCCCCCCCAGCGCCAGTTGTCGATATAAAATTTCAAGGCAGCATAGGTTTCCACCATAGAATTGGGATCAACCCCTTCCTCTTCGCGGTATCCCGCAATTTTCTCTTTTTTAATGACCGACGATACATACTGTCCGCGAATGGCATGGGTTTTCACATCTTCTGGCAAAATAGGCCGTAAAGACTGAAACACCTTTAATACTTCATTGCGAATCGCGATGGGTTCCAGCGAAGAAGGTGATTCCATGGCGGTAATAGCAGCCACTTGCAACAGGTGATTTTGTACCATGTCGCGTAAGGCGCCAGCGGTTTCGTAATACCCACCGCGTTTTTCAACCCCCAAACTTTCAGCCGCTGTAATTTCTACATGATGGATATAATTGCGGTTCCAAAGCGGCTCAAAAATACCATTGGAAAAACGCGTAACCAACAGATTCTGAACGGTTTCCTTGCCTAAATAATGGTCGATCCGAAACAATTGCTCCTCTTTCCAGTCTTTCAACAAGACCTCCTTTAAATCCGTAGCGGATTGCAGATCGTACCCGAACGGCTTTTCAATAATCAGGCGTTTCCAGCCATCGTCCTCGGTATTGAGCCCAACGGATGCCAAATGTTTAGGAATGACGCCATAAGTACTAGGGGGAGTCGACAAATAGAAAACCGTGTTACCGCCGATACCTTTTTGTTCCCGCAATGCCTCTAATTGCTTTCTAAAAGGTTTATAAGCTGCTGCTTCCTCAAATTGGAGCGGGATATAGTGGATTTTTTCTACAAATTCATCTACCCGCGATGCGTCTTCAATTTCTTTAAATTCGAGAATGGCTGCTTTCATGGCCACCCGATAGTCCGCATCCGAATAAACCGTACGGGATACGCCCAGGAATACAAATTTTTCGGGCAATAGGTTTTGGACAAACAGGGCGTATAAAGCCGGCACTAATTTGCGTTTGTTTAAATCGCCGGAAGCGCCAAAAATTACATATAAATGATGATCGTTCTGATTCATAAAAGGTTTATTCTTTGGTTTTTACAGCATGTCCGCCAAATTGATTGCGCAATGCCGCCACCATTTTCATAGCAAACGATTCATCCTGACGCGATTGGAAGCGGGTGTACAAAGAAGCCGTAATTACGTGGGCAGGTACGTCAAAATCGATCGCTGTTTGGATGGTCCAACGTCCTTCACCGCTGTCTGACACATAATCTTTCAGGGATTCCAGTTTTGGATCTTCTTTCAGGGCATTTACCGCCAGTTCGAGCAACCACGAACGCACCACGCTGCCATATTGCCAGGCATCCGCGATTTTGGTCAAATCAAGGTCGTACGGTGATTTTTGGAGAATTTCGAAACCTTCTGCATACGATTGCATCATACCGTATTCGATGCCATTGTGCACCATTTTTACCATGTGCCCGGTGCCGGATGGGCCGCAATACACATAGCCGCTTTCGGGTGCAAGAGACTTAAATATCGGCTCCATATAGGAAGTGGCTTCCTGCGCGCCCCCGTACATGAGGCAATAGCCATTTTTGAGGCCCCAAACACCGCCGCTGGTACCACAATCGACAAAATCTACGCCTTTTAGGGCTGCTTTTTCGGCACGTTGCTGTGTTTCGCGCCAGAAAGAGTTACCTCCATCAATAATAATATCGCCTTTGTTGAGGATCGCGAGCAGGGCATCGAGGTTTTCATCCACCGGTTTGCCGGCAGGTACCATGAGCCATACGATTTTGCGGGCGGGGAGTTTTTCCACCAGATCCTGCAAAGAAGTAGCACCTTCTGCGCCGAGTTTTTCAATTTCTTCGATCGCTTCCGCCGAGCGGTCCCAAACCACCACTTCATGGTGATGGTCTAACAAACGGTGGACCATGTTAAAGCCCATTTTTCCAAGTCCGATGAATCCTATTTTCATTTTTGTGTGTAAGATTGATTGAGCGAATGCGATTGGTTGTTTAATTCGAGTGTAAAATTAGATTTAATCTGGTTGAAGTGGGGTAAAGTGGGCAAAATATCCTATTAAAATGTCCGTAGTAAAACAATGCTTATGAGGCTAAGTTTGAGTCCATTGTTTTTTCTCGGAAAAAGATGGAAGCGTGTTAAAAAAACTTTTCTAATTTATGGTCAACGCAAAGCGGTTATGAAAACAGATGACTTCTAATCCATTGAAAATCAATTTTTTTATCCATCCATCCTTAAAATCCATTTAAATCTGGGTATAAAATGGAATAAACCGCCAGCGCTTTACCAAAGCCCGACTTTTTTTGTTAATTTCGCGGTACATGTCATTTGTCACGGGAAAGGCTCCCCAATTTAGGAGCCAGTTGTTTGAATCGTTCACTCGAATTCATCCTGGAGGCATTTGCTTGTTAAAAAATGGATCATGGAAACCAAAGTTAAGTCTACTACTACCAAAAGCGCAACCATTTCACCCAAAACGGGCTTTGACGAAACCGTTATCAAGCGGCTGAAAACTTTAGCAACATCCGACAATCCGGCCTGTTTGAAAATATTGGATAGCACCACTAGCGGTTTATCCGAACAGCAGGCCGCTGCACGGTTCAAAAAATACGGGCCTAACGAAATTCACCATGAAAATGCCCCCGCCTGGTACTTCCAATTATTAGCCGCCTTTTTAACACCTTTTAATGGCGTGTTATTTATTGTCGCACTGGTTTCTCTGCTTACGGATGTTTTTTTGGTCTTACCTGCGGAACGGGAATACAAAACGGTAATTTTGTTGACCTTGATGGTTTTATTGAGTTCCTTACTTCGTTTTTGGCAAGAATATAGAAGCAACAAAGCCGCAGAAGCCTTAAAAAGCATGATCAAAACCACGGCTACGGTATTGCGTAAGCCGGGAGAAAAAAAGGAAATTAGTTTTAAAAAATTAGTGCCCGGCGATCTGGTGTTGTTATCGGCCGGAGATATGATCCCAGCCGATTGTCGCATTCTACAATCAAAAGATCTATTCATTATCCAATCTTCCCTTACCGGGGAGGCAATGCCCATCGAAAAATCGGAAGCAGTGCTGGGCGATGTAAGCAAAAAGTCGAGCATAGAGTTGGATAACATTTGTTTTATGGGAACCAATGTGGAAAGTGGGGCTGCAACGGCGATGGTGGTACATACCGGCAATCAGACCTATTTGGGGTCGGTGAGCAAAGCCATTACCGGCAAACGTTCGGAAACCAGTTTTGACAAAGGGGTTACCAGCGTGAGTTGGTTGTTGATTCGTTTTATTATTGTGATGGTTCCTATGGTGTTCTTAATCAACGGTTTCACGAAAGGGAACTGGCTGGACGCTTTCCTTTTCGCGCTCACGGTCGCGGTCGGACTTACCCCGGAAATGCTGCCCATGATCGTTACGACCAACCTGGCAAAGGGCGCCTTGAACATGAGCAAGGAGAAGGTAATTGTAAAACGCCTGAATGCGATTCAAAATATTGGGGCCATGGATGTGCTTTGTACCGACAAAACAGGCACGCTTACGATGGATAAAATTGTGCTCGAATTGCATTTGAATGTTTTTGGCGAAAACGACGATGAAGTGCTAAAATGGGCCTACCTCAATAGTTTTCACCAAACCGGCCTAAAAAACCTGCTCGATATCGCCGTCCTGGAGCATTCCGAAGTGCATGGATTGCTCGAAATTGAAGAAAAATACACCAAAGTAGACGAAATTCCCTTCGATTTCCAGCGTCGGCGCATGTCGGTTGTGCTGCAGCAACATACTGGCAAACATTTGCTGATATGTAAAGGCGCTATGGAAGAATTACTCCCGCTCTGCACGCAGGCCTTCGATCCGGGGGACGATCGGCAGTTGCACATCGAAAGCGATGCGGTAGTGCCGATGGATGCCAAAATGCATCAAACCGTGATCGATACCTGCCAAACCTTAAACCGCGATGGATTACGGGTATTGTTGGTGGCGATCAAAGAATTTGAGAACCGGGGCACGGACTATTCAGTAGCCGATGAAAAAGATCTGATTTTTTCGGGCTTCATCGCATTTTTGGATCCGCCCAAAGCCTCCGCGAAAGCATCCATTGCTGCCATGCAAGAGTTGGGCGTTTCGATCAAAGTATTAACTGGTGATAATGAGATTGTTACCCAGAAAATATGCAAGGATGTGGGTATTGAGGTAACGCATATTTTACTGGGTGCCGAAATAGAGCAAATGAGTGATGCCGACCTCAAAGGAAAGTTGGAGGAGACCAATATTATGGCCAAAATTAATCCGCTCCAAAAATCCCGGATTGTGAAACTGCTGCAGGAACTGGGGCACACGGTTGGGTTTATGGGCGATGGCATCAACGACGCTTCCGCCTTAAAAGACGCTGATGTGGGTATTTCCGTGGATACTGCGGTGGATATTGCCAAAGAAAGCGCCGATATTATCCTGTTGGAAAAAGATTTGATGGTGCTGCGCAGTGGCATTATTTACGGCCGACAAACCTTCGGCAACATTATCAAATATATTAAAATGGCCGCCAGTAGTAATTTTGGCAATATGTTTAGTGTGTTGGGCGCCAGTGCGTTATTGCCATTTTTGCCCATGTTACCCATTCAAATTCTTACCCAAAACCTGCTCTACGATATTTCCCAAATTGCCATTCCCTGGGACCAAATGGACAAGGAATTTATTGAAAAACCACAAAAATGGGCGTCCACCGGTATTACGCGGTTTATGTTGTTTATTGGCCCCATCAGTTCCATTTTTGATTATGCCACTTTTGCGGTGTTGTATTTTGTTTTTCAGGCCAATACCATCGAAAAACAATCCCTGTTTCAGAGCGGCTGGTTTGTGGAAGGTTTATTGTCTCAAACCCTGATCATTCACATGATTCGGACCCGGAAAATTCCGTTTTTTCAAAGTTGGGCCACTGCGCCGGTATTGGCATTAACTACCCTCGTGATGGCGATTGCGGTGTATATTCCATTTTCACCCTTTGCCGCTGATTTGCGGATGCAGCCCTTGCCGTTGGCCTTTTTCCCTTGGTTAATCGGTATTTTGTTGTGCTATTGTTTGTTGACGCAATGGGTGAAGGTTTGGTTTATTGGGCGGTTTGCTTATTGGTTGTAGGAGGGGGATTGGCGTACAAAGCCAGCCTCCCAAATGCCTCCAAAATTAAAATCGTATTTTTACCAAATGAAAATTTTGCTCATCGAGGATGAACTCGAACTTGCTACTTCTGTCTTGGATTTCCTAAAAAGTGAACACTACCTTGTTGAACTCGCATCGGACTTTCCGACCGCTTACGAAAAAGCAATAGTCTATGAATACGACTGCCTCATCGTGGACATCAACTTGCCCGGCGGTGGCACAGGACTGGACGTTATTCGCGCCCTGAAAAAATTGCATCCAGAATCTGCAGTCATCATCATCAGCGCACGAAATGGGGTTGAAGACCGTATTGTTGGGCTTGACCTCGGTGCAGATGATTACCTAACCAAACCCTTCCATCTTTCTGAACTAAACGCACGGCTTAAAGCCCTTTTACGACGGAGACATTTCGGTGGCAGTTCGGATATAGTTTTCCACGAGATTAAGATTAAACCTGCTGAGCGAAACGTTTATATTAAGGAGAACCTACTTGACCTCACCCCAAAAGAATATGACCTTTTGCTCTATTTTTTATCAAACCAGCATCATGTACTGCGCCGCGAGAGTATCGCGGAACACCTGCTCGGCGACGATGCCGACCAAATGGACGATTTCAATTTCATATACTCGCACATCAAAAACCTGCGTAAGAAACTGATTGACCGGGGCTGCCTTGATTATGTAAAAGCGGTGTACGGTATCGGGTACAAATTCACCGACAAAAAATGAAACTGCTTCATCAAACACAACGACTTTTTTTTCGAGGTGTACTTCCGGTTTTCATCGCAGCTGGAATCGTTTCTTTTTTCACGCTGCGTTGGGTTTTCGACCATGAAACGGATGAAAAACTATTGGGGGTGCAGGCCGAAATCGAATCCTATGTGCGGATAAATGATACGCTTCCTACCTTTTTTCAGACTGTTTTCGACCGATGGTATGCCGAACCGATGCCTACCGGCTCTATGACGAATCTGAAAGCTTATACTTTTTCGGACACGATGCTTTTCAACAAGTTTGAGAACGAAATAGAACCCTTCCGGCAATTGCGTTTCCCGGTAAAGATGCGCGGGCAGATATGGATGGTGTCTGCACTTACCAGTACAGTCGAACACCATGACCTTGTATTGATATTGGCCGTGCTACTCGTAACCATGTTCGGACTGTTGCTTCTGGTGATGCTCTGGGTCAACCGGATTGTGTCGCGACAGGTTTGGCAGCCGTTTTTTGAAACCTTGGAAAAAATGCGTCGCTTCCGACTGGCCGACCACGCCCTCCTAACACTCCCCCCTTCATCGGTCGAGGAAATTCAGGAACTCAATACAACACTTGAAAATCTTGCCTATCAGGTGCGACAGGATTATCAAACGGTCAAAAAATTTACTGAAAATGCCAGTCACGAACTGCAAACCCCGCTTGCTATCATTCAAGGCAAAGTGGAAATATTATTACAAAACGATACCCTTAGCGAAACGCAAGCTCAGCAAATAAACATCATCGGTCAAAGCACCCGACGCATGGTGCGACTCAATCAATCCCTTTTACTGCTCTCAAAAATCGAGAACAATCAGTTTTTGGAACGAAAGCCAGTTGCATTGAAACCACTTCTGGAAAAAAGATTGGTATGGCTAGAAGATTTCATCGCTGAAAAAAAACTGGAATTAGAGACCATTTTAGTAGAAATATCGCTCGAAATCAACCCTTTTTTGGCGGAAACACTCATGACCAATTTGCTCACAAATGCGGTAAAGCACAATATCCAAGGCGGTTTTCTGCGCGTGATCTTGAATGAAAACTACCTGATCGTAGAAAACTCAGCCGCCCTGCCAGAAGCCTCGGTGAAAGATTTGACTGCCCGTTTTGCGCGCGGAAATCCGCATTCGGAGGGTGTGGGACTGGGTTTAGCAATGGTCGTGGAAATTTGCGAACAACAAGGCTTCGGGCTTGAAATATCGTTTGAACAGGGCATTTGGCGCGTGCAGCTGCGTTTTAGGAAGTAGTCTTCTGAAACCCATCCTCCCAATTCCCTCCAAAATCAACCCAGACTTTTGCCTCAAAATGAATAAAGAATGACAATACAAAAATTGCTTGTCCTGCTACTTTTCGCTGCTTTTTGCACACCGCAAATCATCGCCCAAAGCCCATCGGGTAATGGCATCACCCTTTCCGGTAAGGTACTAGACGCACAGACAAAAGCCCCACTTGCCTTTTTAAGCATCGTTTTGAAAACCGAAAAAGACAGCGCATTCGTCGCCGGGTCCTTGACCGACGAGGCGGGTTCTTTCACATTGTCAGGTTTGAAAAAAGGGAATTATCGTATTGAAGCCTCTTATGTGGGTTACCAAATCCTGCGACAACGGATCGTAATAGGTGAATTAAGCACATTTTTGGATGTGGGTGTATTGCAAATGCAGGAAGACGCAAAGGCTTTGGACGAAGTAATGGTCTCCGCAAAAGCCGACGAGGTTTCCAGTAAAATGGATAAGAAAACCTATGCTGTCAGCGACAACATCAGCCAATCGGGTGGCTCGGTTTTGCAGGCGATGACCAATTTGCCGGGTGTTACCATCAGTGAAGAGGGCAAAGTCCAGTTGCGGGGCAGCGACAAAATTGTCGTCCTGATGGACGGTAAACAAACCGCTCTTACGGGGTATGGATCGCAAAAGGGCCTAGACAATCTGCCAGCCTCTGCGATCGAACGCATCGAAATTATCAACAACCCTTCCGCTAAATACGATGCCAATGCCAGTGCGGGCATCATCAACATCATTTTTAAAAAACAGGAACAACATGGTTTCAATGGCAAAGTCGGCATGATGGCAGGCGCGGGCGCACTCTGGGAAAAGCGGGAAAACCTGCCGACCATCCGACCGCAGTTTCAGGCTACGCCTAAACTAAATCCGTCTATTTCAATAAATTATCGGAAAAAAGAAACCAATCTTTATTTTCAAGGCGACTGGCTTTATGCACCTACTTTGAACAAAAATGAGTTTTCGACGCGCACGTATGAGGATGGCACTGTTATTTTTCAGCAGGTAAAACGAAACCGAAGAACAGACTATGCCACCGCTAAAATAGGACTAGATCATACCTTTAATGACCGCAATACCCTGACTGTTTCGGGGCTGTTTAACCGCGAAAAAATCCTGGACAACGGAGACGAACCTTTCTTTTTGGATAGCCCAGAAGCGCAAAACCGCTACCGTCTTTGGCAATTTTTGGAAGATGAAGTGAAATACACTGCGTTTGGCACGACGGTTTTTACGCATAAATTTCGCCAACCGGGCCACAACGTAATCTTTACAGGAAACTACTCTTTTCACCGGGAAGATGAGCAGTATTTTTTCACCAATACACTGCCTGATTTTATCGGGAAAGACGCTTTTAAACTGCTTTCTGACGAACACGTCTGGGATTTTAATGTAGATTACTCGAAACCGCTCCGACATGGCCGTGTCGAGGCGGGATTCAAGGGTCGATTCCGCTCCATTCCGGTAAACATGCAGTTCTTTCCAGGACAAAATTCTCCGATTGACGTCGGTGCAGGTGGTTGGGCGAATTATGATGAAAAAATCCCGGCGCTGTATTCAAATTATGTTTTTGAAAATGAAAAATTTGAAATGGAGGGTGGCTTGCGGGTTGAATATGTGGAGGTAGACTACCAAGTGAATCCCGATCATAATACCTATAAAAGCGACGGTTATCGCTATTTCCAACCTTTCCCCAACCTGCGTGCAGCGTACAAACTCAATGACCGCAACAAAGTTTCCCTCTTTTTCAACCGCCGGGTCGACCGTCCGAACGAAGTGGATATCCGCATTTTTCCAAAATACGACGAGCCGGAACTCATAAAAGTGGGCAATCCGGCGCTACAGCCGCAGTTTACCATGTCCGCCGAATTGGGTTTCAAAAGTGCATTCAAGCAGGGCAGTTTGTTTACGGCGATTTACCATCGCATCATTGATGGCACGATTACACGTATTGCTACACAGGCACCAGGTAGTGTGTTGCTCTACAATGTTTTTCAAAATGCCGGACGTAGTTGGAATACGGGCGCTGAGGTTGTTTGGCAGCAAAAAATAAATAGTTGGTTTTCTTTGACGGCCAACGCAAATATTTATCAGAACACATTCGCTGCATTTACAGTGGTCAATCGATATCCCGTTCCGACGACTTATTCGGCTGAAAAACAGCAACTTGTATCTGGAAATTTCAAATTGATCGCTTCTGTGAAAATGGCAAAAAATTGGGAGGCGCAAATTTCCAGTATATGGCTTGCACCGGACCTAATCCCGCAAGGGCGTATCGGCAGTCGGTACGCGCTGGATGCAGGGCTAAAAAAAATCGTCCAGAAAGGCCGGGGGGAATTGGTGTTCAATGCGACCGATTTGCTGAATACGATGCAAATCAGAAAAAGCATACGCGGGTCAGATTTTAAATTGGAAAGCACGGATTATTATGAGACGCAGGTAGTCCGGATGGGGTATCATTGGAAGTTTTAACCTCCAAAGTTTCTCCAAAATCGAAACAAACCTTTGACACATCTTTCATTCAAACATAAATTCTTGATCATGAAAAAAATCATGCTATTAAGCCTGTTTGCGCTCGTTTCTTGCGCGACGGCATTTTCCGCAAACCCGCCGCAAGCGGTGCTGGCAGCGTTCCAGCAAAAATTCCCCAACGCACAAGATGTGGATTGGTCGAAGGAAAAAAACGGAGAATGGGAAGCTGAGTTTGAACTGACAGGCAGTCAGGAGATGTCCGCCAATTTTTCTTCCGACGGCCGCTGGCTCGAAACGGAAACCGAAATCGCATTTTCGGAGCTGCCCGCGCCCATCCGGACCGCCTTACAAGGCAAAAAAGTGAAAGAAGTCGCCCGCATAGAAAAAGCCGACGGCTCAACCGTGTACGAAGCCGAAGTCAAGCGGAAAGATTTGATTTTCGATGCTTCCGGCAAAATGTTGAATTGAAAAGACCCTATTTGTACCATGAAAATGAATGCAATAAAGGTTTGATGAATCAATGGAAGGAAGAGACAATCCGATAAAAAAGCTGGACTTCTCATAGGTTTTGAACTAAGAGAAGTCCGGCTTTTTCATTGCTGGTTTGTAGTTGTCACGTCCCTTTCTTCCCCATCCCTCCAAACATCGGCGTAAGGCTTGCTACCGATTTGCTGAATACCATGCAAATCAGAAAAAGCATCCGCGGGTCAGATTTTAAATTGGAAAGCACGGATTATTATGAGACGCAGGTAGTCCGGATGGGGTATCATTGGAAGTTTTAAGTTTTCCAATTTAGGCAACCTCTCCTAACCGCGCTTTTACCATCGCCACCATGAATGCACGTATATCTGCCGAATGTTGCACCAAGTTATAAGGTAAACGAATGATAAATTGGTGCCTTCCTTTTTCGTCTACCCACTCGTCTTCATCTTGATCGTTTTCGTCTTGGGTACACAAAAAGGTAATACCTACATTAGGTAAATGAGGGAATTGTGCAGCAACGTATTGTGTATCTACCTTATCTGCAATTGCTTGTTCTACAATTTTTACAACTTTCACGGGTTGGATTTTTTGTTAAAGTTAAAGTAGGGGGAAACTCATCATTGGTTGGGACTAATTTTTTTAGGTTTTGCCATATCTAGTTCTGCGAGCATACGCTCCCGTTCCAATTCAGCTTTTAATTCGGCCTCGGAGGGCAGGAACTTGGAAGCGAACAATTGCGGATTGTCTTGCAAAACAGAGTATTTTACCACTGCTTCAGTTTTTTCTGAACAAAGGATAATGCCAATGGTGGCTTGATCTCCCGGGAGGCGGAATTTATCGTCATACATCCGCACGTACATGTCCATTTGGCCGATGTCCTGATGTTGGAGTTTCCCAATTTTCAAATCAATCAGGACGAAACAGCGCAGTAGGAAATGATAAAAAACAAGGTCAACATAAAAATGCTCACCGCCCGCATCAATGTGTTTTTGCCGGTCCACCAGCGCGAAGCCTCGTCCCAATTCAAGGAGGAACATTTGCAAGTTGTCGAGCAAACGTTGTTCGAGTTCTTTTTCAAAGAGTTTTTCACCGGGTTTTAGGTCTAAAAACTCAAGTACGTACGGGTCTTTGATGAAATCGCGGGGCGAAGCAGGAAGGCTTTCTGTATTATTGTGTGCCTCTTGGCGTAATTCCGGGGCGTTTTGGCTGGCAAGTAACCGTTCGTAGTAAAAAGTGTGGATTTGACGTTCGAGGGCGCGCGTGCTCCAACCACTTTCAACTGTTTCGTTTTCATAAAAAGCGCGAGCATTGTCGTTTGTAACGCGCATCAGCAAGCGATAGTGCGTCCAAGTCAATTCCCGACGCAGTGCGTCGGGAATTGGAAAGACGAGAAAAAACTGTCGCATAAGTAACAAATTGTCTTCACCAAATCCTTTGCCAAACTCTTCCGTCAATCGCGCTGCAAGCCCGGCAATAAGTTCTGCGCCGTAGCGTGCGCGTTGTTGGCCTTGTTGTTCGTGTTCGACTATACGCTGGCCGATTTGCCAATAGGCAGAAACCATCGCAGCATTGGCCGCCCGGTACACCGAGGCGCGCGCAGAATGAAGGATTTGCCGGATTTCTAAGAACACGGCTTCTATTTGTAGCGATTCGGGTTTCATGGACAACTGAAACTTTCTGAAATGATATTATCGGCTCAATGAATTCTTTTTCTATAATACCATAAAATGGTTTAGTAATTCTCCCCAACCTATATAAACGTCATCCGGGTTAGCCTATCCAACCTTTTCCCATTCAACTACAAAAGTCAAAGAAAAAGCCTGATCTAAACTAACCCGAAACAACAAATTTGGGTGGAGCTGGCGGGATTCGAACCCGCGTCCGGACAAAGCGTCAAAACGCCTTCTACATGCTTATTTACTGATTGGTTTTTCGAGTACGGGTTGGTTCAGCAACAGACACTTCCGCACCTTATCCTCTGTGTTTCACCCGCCGATCGAGGCATCTCTTTGGGCAATCCTACTTTTTTGATGATACGCGGCGGCTTATATAGCAGGCATCAAAACGAAGAGGGGGACGCTTGGCGTCGCCCTCACGCGGCGCAAAGGCTTTCTAATTCTTTAGAACTAGGCAGCCATGGCATACTGAGTGTTGCCAGTCAATTGTTGAACGTTGTTTTTTACAGAGTAACCGCCCATGCTCTGGCATGCTTACAAATCAACTGCACTTTCCCGTCGATACCAGACAGCCCCATGTTAATTTTCATGTTTCTACCACCCTGGCTTCCACATGAATCCGCAAAGTTAAACCATTTTTTACTTAGTTTAGTTCCAAATATCGAAGTCAATGTTTTGTTAAGGCAAATTGGCGATCCCCCGTCCTTCTTTACCCGCCAAAATGACGTACCTTTGACCCAGTTGCCCAACCATTAAAATTCAAGATTATGTTAAAAATCGGCATCATCCGGGAGCGTAAGCAACCATCCGATGCACGAGCGCCCCTGACGCCCGCACAATGCGCCAGTGTGCAAGCGCTATGGCCCGTTCAAGTGGTCGTGGAACCATCGCCCGTCCGTGCGTTTAAAGATGCAGAATACGCCCAACTCGGCATCGCCCTCCAGGAAGATTTGAGCGATTGTGATGTATTGCTCGGGGTGAAAGAAGTGCCAGATGTACACCTCATTCCCAATAAAACCTACCTGTTTTTCTCCCATACCATCAAAAAACAGGCCTACAACCGGCATTTACTGCAAACGGTGCTCGAAAAAAAGATCCGCCTCATCGATTATGAAGTGCTTACCGATGCACATGGCGATCGACTCATTGCCTTCGGCTTTTACGCTGGCGTGGTAGGCGCACACAATGGCATCTGGGCTTACGGGCAGCGCACAGGCGCATACACCCTCCCGCGTATGTACGCTGCACACGACTATGCGGAAGTGAAAAAGGCATACCCGACGACCAATTGGCCGCCACTGCGCATTGTACTCACCGGTAGCGGCCGGGTAGCAGCAGGCGCGATGCGCAACCTGCATGATATGGATATTCACCAGGTGTCGCCCCGCGATTTTTTACATAAAACGTATGATAAACCGGTGTTTACCCAACTTTTTGCACACGATTATGTGCAACACCAAGCGGGTATTCGGGTTTTTGACAAAGCGCATTATTATAAAAATGGCGCAGAATATGTCAGCACATTTGCCCCCTTTTATCGAGGTGCCGATATTTTTATCAATGGCATTTTTTACGACCCCAGCGCACCCAAGTTTTTTACCCAATCGGAAATGCGCCAACCTGATTTTGCCTTGCAGGTAATCGCAGATGTAAGTTGTGATATCGCCCCCGATGCTTCAGTGCCTTGTACCTTGCGCCCAAGTACCATTGCCGATCCGGTGTATGGTTTTGACCCAAATACTGGACAGGAGACCAGGGCGTTTCAAAAAGAGGCGATAGATGTAATGGCTATTGATAATTTGCCTTCTGAACTGCCCCGCGATGCGTCCGATTTTTTTGGTAAACAATTGATTGATAATATTTTACCAGAATTGCTAAAAGGCGCCGAGAGTGCGGTAATTCAGCGTGGTATGATTGCTGAAGATGGACATTTAAAGGAGTCCTTCCAGTATTTGCGGGATTATGTTTATGAATCAGTTTCTGTGTAGCGGTTTATCACAGATTAGATTTACCACGGATTACCCAGATTAACACAGATTAAAAAAATCTGTGTTAATCTGGGTAATCCGTGGTGGAATATTTTAAGCAGATGCGGTGGTTTCTGAACCCGGTAAAGCACCCATATTTTCAGTGGTTTTAACCACAATTTTGGGCGCCAGCAGTTTGTACAACACCGGCGTAACAATCCGCGACAAAAGGGTAGAGGAGATCAAACCGCCGATCAATACATACGAAAGCGGTGAATACAACGGGTTTTCCTCAATGGCCAGGGGAATCAAACCGCCAATGGCCGTGAGGGAGGTCAATAAAATCGGGACAAAACGGATCTCGCCCGCTTCCTGAATGGCATCGTCCAAACCGCGCCCTTCTTCGCGCAACTGGTTGGTAAAATCGACCAGCAAAATGGAGTTTTTTACCTCAATCCCCATGAGTGCAATCAAGCCGACCACGGCCGTGAAGGAAAATGGATAACCCGTGGCCAACAACATCAGGATCGCGCCGATTATACCCAACGGAATAACCGATAATACCACAAATGTGCTCCTGAAAGTGCCAAATTCGAGCAACAAGACCGCCAAAAGCCCAAAAACCGTGATCAGAATAATGGTGCCCATGCCGCCAAAAGAGCGTTGACTGCTTTCTACCTCGCCCGCGATAGTATATCCGTATCCTTTCGGGAAATCAATTTTTTGGAGGTCGGTGGCGATTTGTGCATTCAGATTGCTGGCCAAAAAACCACTTTTCACAAAGGCGCTTACCCGCGTAAAACGGTCTTTGTTGTAATGGGTAATGGTATTGGGCGAACGTTTGAATACCAATTCGGCCACCTGATTGAGCGGCACCGAACCGCCATTTAAACTATTGACAAACAAATTGTCGAGGATTTTCAAATCCGCAAAGGTTTTGCCATGCGGCAAGGTCACGGTGATATTATAGGCGTCTCCATCTTTATTGGTAAATGCACCCACATTGTAGCCAGCGAGCGCCAAACGCACCATTTTATCTATCTCCACCACTTGCACACCCATGCTCGTGGCTTTGTCCTTGTTGATGTTGATTTGCAAATCGGTTTTGATGGACGCAATCGGATTGTCTACATAAATGGTGCCCTCAACACCATCCAACATCGTTTCTACTTTAGCCGCTACAGCACGCAAAGTATCCAAGTTATCACCTTTAATGCGCAAGGAAATGGGCGCTTCGATCGGCGGACCTTGTTCAAAATTCTTGACGTTGATGGTGGCACCGGCTACCAGTTTGAATTTTTCACGCAATTCGTCAATCAATTGGAGTTTTACGGGCGGCGGGGTTTCTTCCTGCAATTGCACAAATACTTGTCCAAAATTGGGGCTTTCATTGCGCGGAATCACGTTATAATAGATCCGTGGATTGCCCCGGCCAGTATTAGAGGCATAAGAAATCACCTTGGGCGGCGCGCCATGGCCAGGATATTTGAGTACATTGGGTTCCATATAAGTCGCCAGTACACTATCCACCATTTGGGTCACTTGTAGGGTTTCTTCAATGTTGGTGCCAGGGGCGGTTTCTACGTCAATATAAAACATTGGGCGCTCGCTGGCCGGGAAAAGCGCAAAACCGGCACGTCCAGCCAAACTCAACACCCCAAAAAAGATCAAACCTGATATTACCATGGTCCAGCGTGGGTATTCCAATGCACGGTGCAACAAGGGCGCATAAGATTTGGAAATACCCCATTTCATACCGCGCAAAAACATGTTCCCTTCCGGATTTTCATGTTCGGCCAACACGCGGCTTCCCAAAAAGGGTACAATGGTGAGCGATACAAATAAAGAGGCTAAAACGGTACAAACCACGGCCATCGGCAAACTCCGAATAAAATCGCCCGAGGCTTCCGGCAAATATAATAAAGGTAAAAATGCCAACAACAGGGTAGCGGTACAGCCCAAAACGGCTAAACCAATCTGTTTGGTGGCTAAAATGGCAGCATCCTTCCGGTTATAACCTTCGCGCAACCAACGTTCAATGTTTTCAACCACCACAATACTATCGTCTACCAGGATACCCAACGCGATGATCAGGCCTACAATGCTCAACTGGTTCAACGAATAACCCAATTGATCAAGCGCAAACAAACCAATCGCAATCGACAATGGAATAGAAATCATCACCACAAGGGATGCACGCCAGCCCAGCGGCAACAAGGTGAGTAAGACCAACAATATGGCAATGCTAAAATCTTTCACAAAACGAGCCAGGCGCTTTTGTACCGAATCTTCCTGGTCAAACACTTTTTTAAAATCGATGTTATTCGGCAAATCGGCTTTAAATGCATCAATCGCTGCATTTACCCCTTTTCCAACTTCCGTGATGTTTTGGCCATTTTTCATTTTAGCCGTAACAAACACGCAGCGGGTACCATTGAACTGGGTATAATGACGCGGCTCTTCATACGCAAATTCTACTTGCGCTAAATCTTTTACATATACAATTTTCCCGCCATTTGCAAACACAATGGTATTGCGAATTTCTTCTAAATTTTCATAGTCGCCACTGGTTTCTACAAAAAACTGACGTTCGCCTACATTCACGGAACCGCCGGGAATCGCTACATTTTCTCCTTGTAATGCACCGATTACCCGCTCAACCGGTATTTTTTCAGCGGCCATTTTGGGCAAGTTCAGGCTGACACGCACTTCTTTTTTAGGAAACCCCCAGGTTTCAGCGCCTTTAATGCCATTTAGTTTTTCAAAAGACTCCTCCAAGGCTTCCGCTTCCTGACGCAATTGCTCCCAAGAGGCATTTTCAGAAATCAGTGCCACCTGCATAATGGCTACATCCGACGAAGAAAACTTCTGAATTTGGGTGCGGTACAAGTCTTGCGGCAATTCAGGACGCAAGGCATTTACTTCGCGGACCACCTCTTCATACTTTTTTTCGGGGTCGTTGCCGTGTTTGAATTCGAGGGTAAGCACCATCACCCCGTTGGCCGAAAAGGAGGTCATCCGGTCGATATTTTCAAGTTCGCCCAGTTTGGATTCTACCTTATCGGTAATTTTGTCCTCCACTTCGGCCGGACCAGCACCGGGCCAAACCATAATTATGGAGTAACCGGGGGCTTCAAATTTGGGGTCTTCAGCCCTGGGCATATTAAAGAGGGAGCCAATACCTAAAGCCATGACGGCCAAAAAGATAATAAAGGTAAATTGGCTATTTTTGACGGAAAATTCTGTGATACGCATGGAAAAAGAATGAAGGGTAAAAGGGAATTATTGTTTTACAACTTTCGACTTTTCAGTCAGGTAGGGAGCGCCGCTGGTAATTACTTCGGTAACCCCCTCCAATCCGCCACCGATCATCACTTGCTGACCATCAATGAAGGCAATTTGTACCGGAATTTTGCGCACGCTGGCACCGTCGGGTTGTAAGGCATAAACAAAAGCCGATTTCCCATCACCTTCAATAATGGCCTCCATGGGTACTAGGGTGTATGGCCGGGTTTGGGATGGGCTCAAATCTACTTCTGCAAACAGGCCGGGGGCGAAGCGTTTTCCCTGGGGTTTGACGCTTATTTCCACCGGGTAAAGACCGCTGCTGGGGTCGGCTGCGGGCGCGAGTTCGCTTACTTTTCCGGTAAATACCTGATCCGGGTAAGCATCCATCCGCACTTTTGCGGGCATACCCAGGTTGATACGCGCCCAATCGCGGTCGCTGGTATTGATTTTTACGACCCAGTCATCATTACCGTTTTCAAACAATATAAATGCCGGGGTGCCTGGGCCGGTAATTTCCCCTTCATTGATGAATTTTTTGATGATTTTACCGCTGCGGGTTGCGCGTATTTCGGCATATTGCTGATTAAACGTGGCAATGCGCGCCGATTCTTTAGCCACATCGCGTCCGGTGGTGGCATTTTGGACCAATTCGAGCGTGGCGCTGCTGTCGCGGTACAGCGATTCTACCCGTGCCAGGTCTCTTTCCGATTTGGTCAAACCTTCCTGCGCCTGCCGCACTTGCGCATCAATTTCGGTTTTATCCAAAACGGCTAATAATTGTCCGGCGCGTACAACATCGCCTTCATCCACATAAATTTTGCGAATAATGCCCCCAATTTTGAAGGAAAGACGCTGTTCAGCCGAAGTATTTAGAAAACCGCTGCTGTGGATGGGCAGGGCGATGTTTTTTTGTTGTACGGGCGCGGTTTTAACCGGAATTAGGCCCGCCACCGTGTTGGTGGTTTCTGCTTTTTTGGCCGGGGCGGCATTGCCGCAACCTAAGAGGTAGGCGAGTCCAACCAAAGCAAAAGCAACAAGCGATAAGGGAGCGAGGGATCGAATGCTGAAGTGTTTCATGCTATTTTTTTGTAGAAAAACATCCGAATGGGATGTAAATGAGGAGGATCGTTTTTAATCAATGGTTTTATAGTCCGGCTGCTTTGCGTAGTTCGGCTTCCTTGATGAGGACATCATTCCAGGCCAACAACACTTGTAATTTGCTGGTGGTTACGCGGTTCTGGGCGTCGAGCAGTTCGAGCAGCAGTACCTGGTTGGCTTTGTATTTATTGGCAATAATTTTATAGGCCACTTCGGCGGAATATTGGCCATTTTGGGCACTGCGCCAGCCATTTCGGGCTGCATCCAGCGCATTAAGGCTTTGGGTAATTTGAAGCGCGATTTGTTGTTGGGTGTTGTCATATTGCGCCTGCAACTTCTGACGTTCGATTTTGGCTTCCTGAATTTTGCTTTTTTGAAGTCCGCCGTCGTAAATGTCATAGGTGATGCCAACTTGGGCCAACACAAAGGCTTGGGTGCCGTTAAACCAATTGTAGCCAAAACCCTGAAACCCGGTTTCGCCCCCAATAAAGGCATCTGGCAGGCGTTTGTTGGCTTCTTGTAGTTTTACAGCGGTGCTGGAAGCGTCCATACCTGCCTGTAAGGCCGCAAATTCCTGGCGTTTTTGGGTGGCTTGTTGTACCAATTCGGGGCCATTATACACCTGGGCAGTAGCTTTCAGTAAAAGCGTATCGACTATAACATCTGCCTGTAAATCCTTGTTAATCAAAAAGTTAAAATAGGCGCGTGCGGTATTTTGGTTGCTTTTTAATTGAAAGAGCTCATTGTCTACTTTGCTGAGTTCATAATCGGCCGATGCAACGATATCGCGGGTGGCTACATTATTGCGCACCAGGCTTTCATTAAACCGTTTGAGTTCGGCGTACACGGTTTGGGCGCTGTACCATATTTTTTCTGCTTCCAGCGCTTTGAGGTATTGCAGGTAGGCACCGGTCATTTCGTAGCGCAATTCCTGTTCGTAGGCATTGCGTTGGGCTTCTTTGGATTGCACGAGCAATTCTTTGATTTGGCGGTTGAATTTCAAATCGCTGTTGTACAGTGGGTAGGCAAATTTCAGCTTGGTTTCCTGAAAGTTATTCGGAAGAAACTGGATGACCTGGTTTTCCACTTGAGGAAAGGCGCTGGTTTGGGTAATCTGGTTGAGGGTGCTGTACACCGGATTCAGCAGATCGCCGATGGGTAAGCTGGACTGACGACCACCTGCGGCCAAGGTGTAGGAAGCATTAAAACTCAGGGTAGGGTAAAAAAGCGCTTTTGCCTGGCGCACGGCCTCCATACTTTTCTGGATATCGAGGTTTTGTTGCTTTAGCACAAGGTTATTGCGCAGGCCTTCCTGGATGTAGGCATCTAAAATGGCCGATTGACCGAAGGCACTTCCCAAAAAGAAGCATAAAAAGAGTGACAAGGGTATGTTTTTCATTATAAAACAAGTTTCAAAAACTAAACAACGTTCAGTAGGTGGTACAAAAAAACGCAGGAATGAACTGCGTGGCAATATTTAAACGATGAATGGTCAAATTAACAGGATGAACAGTGCGGGTAACTTGTTCAATCGTTAAAGGCTCTCTGCCATTTTGATGATCATTTCAAAAGATTTCGCAGCAAGTGCCTGTCTTTGATCTTCGGGGTACATGCGCATACGCTCGCGGATGAACAGCGACACCAGGCCATGCGCATGGCACCACAGGGTGTAAGCAATCGTGGCTGCATCGGTGCTTTTAAAATACCGCTGGTCAATACACGCTTGCACGGTTTCTACAAAAAAAGTGTGGGTGGCGATCCCTAAAGCCCAACATTCCTGGTTTTCAATGTGTTCCATGGGGGCTTTGGTGATAAATAACAGGTCATATAAGTCGGGATGTTTAAATCCAAAATCGATATACCGGCGACCAAATTCAACCAAACGCTCCATTGGATCCAGTACTTCCATAGCAGGAAGCAGGTGGTCTCTTTTTGCCGCAGCGGCTTCAAACTGCAGGGCAAAATACAACTCATTTTTGTCTTTATAATAAAGGTAAAGGGTGGCCGCACTATACTCAATAGCCTCCGCGATGTTGCGCATGTTGACGCCCTCGTAGCCTTTTGTCCGAAATAAATGAAGGGCAGCGTCTAGAATCAGACGACGCATTTCCATTTTTTCGCGTTCTTTTCTTTGTGATATTCCCATTGTAAACGATAAACGATGCAAATTTACTGAACATTGTTTAGTAAACAACTATTTTTCAAAATTTCCCTTGCGTTTTGAAAGATGGCTGACATTTCCGTGGTATTTTAGCGGATGGAACACTTCATTTTAATGTACTCATTTTATTGGCCCGCTTTTTGAAAATGTTAAATAGTATTTTTGTACTATTGACTTGTTCAATTTGAATATGAAACTGGTACTGAATATTTGTTTAAGTTTTTAAAAAAAATAAAATTTAGGCAAAATGAAGCTTGCACAGATGGAATCCCCTCAGTACATTTGTGTGTAGTTTTTTTGGTTGAGTTTTACTCTTCCCTTTTTTGACGCTTTTTACGTCCAAACACTAGCCGGACGGCATGATGAACCTCAAGTAAATTCACGCTCGTCAAATCCAACCGATAACAATTTTTTTTAATTTATCCGCTTCTGCGGATAGCCATATGTATACCCGAACTCTGAAAAAAACAATTTTTGTTGGGCGAATTTTAATCCTCAATACACGCTGAATTCATTTACGCTGATCTTAATCATTCATTTTAATCCATCAGTGAAACATTTGCTCAATTTTTTCTTCCTATACAGAGGGCCGCTGAAATATTGCGGCCCTCTGTTATATATATCTGTTTTATTATTTATTTATGTAATTTTTAAAACCTTCTAAATCAAGATTGTTAAGGCACTGGCTTGCAGTTAGCGCACCTTTCCGTGCACACAGTACGCCATACCGAATATCATCATACCCAGCGCGGCTATGCGCATCCGGGTTGATGGCAATCGGAATTCCCCGCTTGGTGGCTTCGGGTATTAAAGTCCAATCGAGGTCTAACCGATACGGGTTGGCATTGAGTTCAATCGCTACGTTGTGTTCAGCACAAGCATCCAAAATGACCTCCCAATCTAATGGATATCCTTCCCGGCTCAACAATAGCCTTCCGGTAGGGTGCCCTAAAATGGTGGTGTACGGGTTTTCAATGGCGCGCAACACCCGGGCGGTCGCTTTTTCGATGCTCATTTTCAAATTGCTATGCACGGAAGCAATGATAAAATCAAATTTTTCAAGAATCGCCTCCTCATAATCGAGTGCGCCATCATTCAATATATCGCTTTCAATGCCTTTGAAAATGCGAAACGGTGCCAATTTTTCATTCAACGCATCGATGGCTTCCATTTGTGCCAACACCCGTTCTACTTGCAAACCATTGGCATAAAACGCACTTTTACTGTGGTCGGTAATGCCAATATATTGATAACCAAGTTTTTGAGCATAGGTGCACATCTCTTCCAGGCTATGCAGGCCATCGCTCCAGGTCGTATGTACGTGCAAAATGCCTTTTATATCCTCGTCCTCTATTAAGGTTGGAAGTTTACCTGCCTGCGCACGTACGAGGATGTCGGCTTGTTCGCGCAATTCAGGTGCGATAAAGGGTAATCCAACTTTTTCGAAAACCGCCGCTTCGGTATTTATTTGACTAAAATCAATACCCGGTGCCGCTTTTACAAAAGCCTGCACGAAAGCCGGCGCACCACTTAGCAAAAATTGTTTAGAGCCAAATTCCTCCAGCGCACATTGGTAAATCGTAATGGGTGTGTTGTTTTCCAGCCGCGCCCGGTACACCCCATTTTCTTGCCCGTCTAAACGCAATACGGTTTCGTCAAACGCAACAGCAATATCGCCCGCCATGGCTACCAGAATTTCTATTTTTTCTACCACCGAGCAACGTCGGCGTACTTGTCCGACCACCTCAATTTGCGCCTCGGGCAAGGCCGCAGATAACCGGCTCACCGCAAAATCGGCCTCTGCTTCTGCCGCATCATAATGCAACTGATCGCGGCTTCTTAAAAAATATTCCAGTTTCGTTTTCAGGTCTTCCTGCGTTTTCAAACCAAACCCTTTGAACTCCACCAAACGGTTTTCATTGCAGGCATACCACAACTCACCAATGCTTTCAATACCCATGTCTTGCCAAACCACGCGCACTTTTTTAGGCCCAAAACCATTCACATCCAACATTTCCACAACACCTGGCGGGGTTTTGGCGCGGTATTTTTCCAAAGCAGGCATTTTTCCGGTTTGGAGCAGGCTGTGGATTTTTTCGGCGATGGCATTTCCAACGCCTTTAATGGCTAGAATCTCTAGGTCGCTCATTTCTACCAACGGGCGCTCCACTTTGCGCAACGTGAGGTAGGCATTGCGGTAAGATTTGATGCGAAAACCATCTTCTTCATGGAGTTCCATCAGGTTGGCCAATTCGTCGAAGGCGTAGGCAATTTCTTTGTTTGACATGGCAGTTTTACTTGTGAAGCGGCTTTTTGTTTGGTTTTGCACAAAGGTAGGGTAGGGATTTTAAAATTTAGGCGGAACCTTCTGGTCGCTTTGCACGGTTTTTAAATTAAGCGCGTGTATTTTTGCGGCCGAAAAAGTCGCCCCGGGCTTTTTATTTTCTGAAAATCAACTTGTAACAAGGCGCTTTGGGCGCTCCCCGCAATTTATGACCCAACTGATTCAACATTTACAACAGTCTGTACAAGACGCCGTTGCACATTTATATGGTGAAACCGTCGCATCGAGCAAGGTGCAAATTAATCAAACACCCGCCGAATTCACGGGCGACTACTCGGTGGTGGTCTTTCCTTATGTGAAATTGGCCAAAAAAGCACCCGATCAAGTAGCCAACGAAATTGGGACCTATCTTCAGGAGAACCGCCCGGAAGTGGCCGCGTTTAATGTCATCAAAGGCTTTTTGAACCTCGAAATCGCGAACTCGTTCTGGCAGCAGTTTCTCCAATCCGTATTGGCAGATGCCGCTTTTGGCCGGCAGCCGCGTTCTGGCCGCAAGGTGATGGTGGAGTTTTCGTCCCCCAATACCAACAAACCCTTGCATTTGGGCCATATTCGAAACATCCTCCTCGGCTGGTCTTGCAGTAAAATTTTGGACGCCGCCGGTTATGATGTCGTAAAAGTGCAGATTATCAACGACCGCGGTGTGGCCATTTGCAAAAGTATGGTGTCCTGGCTAAACTGGGGCGAAGGCAAAACGCCGACTTCCGAAAATATCAAGAGCGACCATTTTGTAGGCGATTATTACGTGCTTTTTGAGCAAAAATCAAAAGTGGAATACGAAACCTGGCAACAAACGGACGTCGCAAAAGCAATTTTTGAAGAAAAACGCAAACCTACCCAGGACGAAAAAACGTTTTTTAAAGACTATAAAAACAAGTGGTTCAATGACTTCTCGGTTTTCGGCGCCGAAGTACGCGAAATGTTGCTGAAATGGGAAGCCCACGATCCTGAAACCCTGGCGCTTTGGAAACAAATGAATGGCTGGGTATATGCAGGCTTTGAGCAAACCTACAACGACTTGGGGGTTTCCTTTGAAAAGTTGTACTACGAAAGCGACACCTATTTATTAGGGAAAGATATTGTGGAAGACGGTTTGAGTAAATCAGTATTTTTCCGCAAAGAAGACAGCTCGGTTTGGGTAGACCTCACCGATGCTGGTTTTGACCAAAAAGTGGTGCTCCGGGCCGATGGAACTTCGGTGTACATCACCCAGGACTTGGGCACGGCGCGCATGCGGTACCAGGATTTCAATTGTGAAAAAATGGTATATGTGGTAGCAGATGAGCAAAATTACCACTTTTCGGTGCTCTTCGAAATCCTCAAACGCCTGGATGAGCCGTATGCAGCAGGCTTGTACCATTTATCATACGGCCTGGTAGAATTGCCAACCGGACGTATGAAAACGCGGGAAGGTACGGTCGTAGATGCCGATGACCTGATTACTGAAGTACGGCGCCTCGCCCTCGAAAGCATTGAATCTCAAGGAGAAAGCGCGAATGCGGAAGAATCAGTGCGCCTGGATGTAGCCAATAAAGTAGGCATGGCCGCCTTGAAGTATTTTATCATTAAAGTGCACCCGCACAAAAAAATGATCTTCAATCCGGAGGAATCGGTAGATTTACAAGGTCAAACCGGCCCATACATTCAATATAGTTATGTGCGGATCAATAGTTTGATGCAGCGGGTGGCCCTGGAAAATATCAACTTGACGATGGCTGACCAGTACCTTGATTTACAGGACGCAGAAAAGGAATTGCTGGTGGCTTTGCACGAATATCCAGGTATTTTGCAAAATGCAGCCAACAACTACGATCCATCCCTGATTGCCAATTTCAGTTATAGTTTGGCCAAAAGTTTTCACAAGTTTTGGCACGATGTGCGGGTATTTAGCGCCCCAACACCAGAAGCCCGGGCGTTCCGACTTCAATTGAGCAAAGCCGTTGGCCAGGTTTTACAGTCTGCCATGGATTTGTTGGGCATTGAAATGCCGGAACGTATGTAACCCAATCTAACACAACACAAAAGGGGCTTGCCCCGCACCCGTTTATGAAAGAACATGTAGCGCCCGAACAAATGCACTTTTTGGAGGAAATTGTGGCCGCCGACTTAGCTGCGGGCAAATATGAATCCATTTTAACACGTTTTCCACCTGAACCCAATGGTTATTTGCACATTGGGCACTCCAAGAGTATATGCCTGAACTTCGATTTGGCGGCCAAATTTGGTGGAAAAACCAACTTGCGGTACGACGATACCAATCCAAGCACCGAAGAAACCGAATACGTTGAAAGCATCCTGGCTGATATCCGCTGGCTGGGCTTCGAACCCGCCAATATCTTTTATGCCTCCAATTATTTTGATCAATTGTACGAATATGCCAAGCAACTGATTGCTGCAGGCAAAGCATACGTCGATTTTTCAAGTCCGGAGGCGGTTGCATCCATGAAAGGAACACCCACCGAGGCCGGTAAGCCCAGTCCATACCGCGATACCACCGTGGAAGAAAATCTGGCGCAATTTGAACGGATGAAAAACGGGGAATATCCAGACGG
The DNA here is from genome assembly GCA_027488935.1 of Saprospiraceae bacterium. Lineage (GTDB taxonomy): Bacteria > Bacteroidota > Bacteroidia > Chitinophagales > Saprospiraceae > M3007. The sequence continues at coordinate 58,680 of JAIYAP010000033.1, forward strand.
GCATTGCACCTTGCGTGCAAAAATTGACATGGCAGCGCCCAACATGCACTTGCGCGACCCTTACCTCTACCGCATCAAACACGCACACCACCACCGCACTGGCGACAAATGGTGTATCTACCCAATGTACGATTGGGCGCATGGACAAAGCGATAGTATTGAACAAATTACACATTCAATTTGTACGCTGGAGTTTATTCCGCACCGCGATTTGTACAATTGGTGTATTGAACAATTGGGTATTTTTCCGTCTAAACAATACGAATTTGCGCGTTTGAACCTCACTTATACGGTGATGAGCAAGCGTAAATTGTTGCAATTGGTGAAAGAAAACTACGTATCCGGCTGGGATGATCCGCGCATGCCGACCATTTCCGGGTTGCGTCGCCGAGGTTTTACCGCCGATAGTATCCGCGACTTTGCGCGCCGGATTGGGGTGGCCAAACGCGAAAATTTGATCGAATTGTCTTTGCTGGAGTTTTGTGTACGCGAAGATTTGAATAAAAAGGCGTTGCGTCGATTTGCGGTGTTAAACCCGATAAAAGTGGTGCTCACCAATTTTCCAGAAGGACAAACCGAGTGGCTGGAAACCGAAAACAACCCGGAAGATCCCGAAGGAGGCAAACGGCCCCTAGCATTTACCCGCCATTTATGGATAGAGCAGGATGATTTTATGGAAAATCCGCCGCCCAAATATTTCCGCTTGTCACCTGGCGGCATGGTGCGTTTAAAATCGGCTTTTATCATCAAATGTGAGGACCTCGTAAAGAATGACGCTGGTGAGGTCGTTGAAATTCATTGTTCCTACGTACCTGAAAGCCGCTCTGGGTCCGATACCAGCGGATTAAAAGTGCAAGGCGTTATCCATTGGTTGGCAGAAGGACATACTGAAACGGCCGAAGTGCGTATGTACGATCGTTTGTTTCAGGTGGAAGACCCTGCGGCAGAGGAAGATTTCAAGTTGGCGATTAACCCTAATTCGCTGGAAATCATACACAATGCGTTGATTGAACCCGCGTTGCATACCGCACAGGCGGGGGCGCATTTTCAGTTTACCCGCCTGGGTTATTTTTGTGCAGATCCGGATTCGACCGACCCAAAAAAGGTGTTTAATCGGACCGTAACCTTAAAAGATTCTTGGGCAAAAGGTCAGAAGAAATAGCTTTTTGGGCAATTACAAGACGGTTTAAATGATTTTATTCTGAAAATAACGCAAGTGGCCTTACCTTGGCCTTGCTTTTTTTTGTTTCTAAACTCAATTATGATGAAGTTTTCAATGTACAAATCAATTTTAACTGCGTTGTTGCTGTGGGCTGGAATGCTGCATGCGCAACAACCCGTTCCATTCTGGTCGCAAGATTTTGCTGGTGGTATTCCAGCAGGTTGGACGACAACAGATGCTTCTAACCAGGGTGTATTGTGGACCTGGTGCTCTAATCCGGAAGCGGGCAACACCGAAGCAGGTTGTTCCCCAATTTTCGATGACGCTTTGAATCTGCAAATTCCTTTTCAGGCTACAACTGCAGCAAATGGCTTCATGACGCTTGATTCAGACGAACCGGGTCAATTGTCAACCAACCACAGATCACGCCTGACTACATCCGTAATCGATTGCTCTGGCAAACCAGCAGTATTCGTTACGTTTCAAACGCATGCTGGTCGTTTTGTGGTGGATTTGGCCGATGGCGCCTTGTTGCAAGTAAGCAATAACGGTGGTACTACTTGGACCGATTTTGCTGTATTCCCTGAATTCCGGGAGCGTTGGACACCAAACCCGACTGAGCCTGTAATTGACATTTCTTCTGTAGCGGCAAATCAATCAAACGTTCGTTTGCGTTGGCAGTGGGAAGGTAACTGGGAGTACTACTGGAACATTGATGATGTTGCACTGTACAACCAAAATCCAACGCCACGAAACAACATTGTTTTAGGCGAGTTTTTCTACCCTGCATCCAGCTTTGCTTCGCCAGTTTCGCAAATTGCCGCAGATACGTTCGGTTTTTATGCTTATTTGTCGAACCCAGGTTTGTTGACGCAAACCAACGTGACCTTGAAAGCATGGGTTGAAGAAGAAGGTGGCAACATCATTTATCAAGACAGTGTGGTCGTGCCTGGTTTGGCACCCGGCGTAGTAGACAGCGCAATTATCCTGAACAATGTGTTTGCACCTGAGTTGTCAGTTGGTTTATACTACATAAATTATAGTGTACGTGCCGATTCAGCAGACCAGCGTCCATTGGACAATGGCGGAAGAACCCCATTTGTGGTAACGGATAACACATTTTCAAAAGAAAATGTGCCAGAAACTGCAACACGTACCGGTCAGGATATTGCCTGGAGTGTTGGTAACAACTACCGCATCACTTCTGGTTTGTTGGAAAAATATGTAGCCCAAACGGCTTCGTTCTCTTTCGGTACCGATCCAGCCGAATTGCCTATTGAAAGTGTAAAAGGTACTGTTGAATTATTTAAAGTAAACGACGATGTACCAGCAAACTTTGCCGGTTTTGACCGCACGCAATTGTTTAGCGGTAGTTTGACTTGGGTTGGTTATGCCGACTACGTTGCACCTGCTGGTATCCAAAATGGCGATTTACAAACCATTGATTTGTTGGACCTGAATACAGGTTTGACTGGCATTGAACTGGAATCTGGTGCGCGCTATTTCTTGATGATGGATTACCCAACAGAATCAAGACAGGTTAACCACTTCTTTAACAAAACGATCAAGTATGTAGACGTGGTAAGCACCATGGTGTTTACGGACCAGTGGTACTTGGCAGGTTTCGGTAACGACTTTGCTGCCGTAATGCGCATGGACATTGCCTTGTCTTCTTCAACGGATGAAAAAGCATTGGCAGATAACGTGATGAACGTTTTCCCGAACCCGGTAAATGACGTTGTACGTTTGAAAGTTGAATTCGAACAAGCGACCGATGCAACCATCACCATCGCACAGTTGGATGGCCGTGTGATTCGTTACGAAAACCGCGAAGGTTTGACCAACGAAACATTGAGCTACGAATTGCCAAGTTTGGCTTCAGGTACTTACCTGGCGCGTATCGCTACAAAAGAAGGTACAAAAACCAAGAAATTTGTAGTGTTGCACTAAGCACCTATTTCGACTAGGCACTACTTGGTGCCAGCCGCTTAATAATACTTAAGGCTGCCTCAAACATAATTCAGATCCTAAAAATCTGGCTTGTGTTTGGGCCAGCCTTTTTTTGAGTTTCACCCTAGGAAAGTAGTACAAAAAAAAAGTCCCCCTCCAAGCTTTCTCGGAGAAGGACGTCATCAAAACACGCTTCATTTATCTTAAGCCATATCACTAGATGGCATCATATCGAATTCACATTTGCAAAGGTAAGTGTGTTTCGCATTTTTTCACAACCATGACTTGAAAAAAAATTACATATTTTTAATCAATATTTAAATTGAATTGTAAATCACATGGTAACATAACAATAGTCTTGTAAAAAACATGACTATGTCGTGCATTTTAAAACCCTTAATTGCCTGTTTTTTATGTAATATGTCGCTAATCTTGCAAATTCGTACCGTTTAGTAGCAATACTACACATCTTTGGTGACACATTTATGTCAAAATAAATTCCTCTATTTCTAGTATCAAACTCTTTGCGAACTTTGGCACTTCAATGTTATACTTTCATCGCACTGGATTTATAAAACGATCTTATTCGTTTCAAATAATCCAATTCAATTTATGCATCCTATGAAATCCATTCTAATTCGAAATGGCAAAATTGTACACCACGGTACAATCCTCGAAGCCGATATTTTTGTAAAAAATGGTCGGTTTGAAAAAATAGCATCCTCCATTTCCATTCAAGCCGACCAGGAAATTGATGCTGCAGGGAAATATATTTTCCCGGGCATCATTGATGATCAGGTGCATTTTCGCGAGCCTGGCCTCACCCACAAAGCCACCATCGCCACCGAGAGCAGGGCGGCAGTGGCGGGAGGTGTTACCTCTTTTATGGAAATGCCCAATGTCAATCCGCCCTCAGTGACGCAGGAGCGCCTCGAAGAAAAATACCAAATTGCGGCGCGCACCTCGTTGGCCAATTATTCCTTTTTTATGGGTACCACCAACGATAATTATGAGGAGGTAATGCGTACCAACCCACATACCATTTGTGGGGTGAAAATTTTCATGGGGAGCAGCACCGGTAATATGCTGGTTGATAATCCAGGCACCCTCGAACGGATTTTTGCCAATACGCCTATGTTGGTTGCTACCCATTGTGAAGATGAAGCGACCGTGCACCGGCTCCTCGATTATTATAAGGCGCGCAATGGCGATACCATGACTGCCCGCATGCACCCTAAAATTCGTCCTACCGAAGCTTGCTATTTGTCCTCCTCCTTTGCAGTGCAATTGGCGCAAAAGCACAATACGCGCTTGCATGTATTGCATATCAGCACCCAAAAGGAACTGGAACTATTCCAAACGGGTATTCCATTGGCTCAAAAACGCATCACCGCAGAAGTTTGTGTGCATCACCTGTATTTTTACGACCGTTATTACCGCAGTCTGGGCAACCAAATTAAATGCAATCCCGCCATCAAAACCAAAGCTGACCGGGACGCACTTTTGCCTGCCCTGCTGGATGACCGGCTGGATGTAGTCGCAACCGACCACGCGCCCCATACCTGGGAAGAAAAATCAAAGCCATTTTTGGATGCGCCATCCGGTTTGCCGCTGGTGCAGCATAGTTTGTCGATCATGCTCGAATTTTACCACCAAGGGAAAATTAGCTTGGAAAAAAAAAAAAAAAAAATGAGCCATGCTCCAGCCATCGCTTTTCAAATAAAGGATCGTGGATTTATTGAAGAAGGATATTGGGCCGATTTTTCGGTGGTAGACGTGCACGCACGGTATAAAGTAACCCCTCAAAACGTTTATTACAAATGTGCCTGGTCGCCTTTCATGGGCAAAACCTTATACGGGAAAGTGGAGAGTACCGTCGTCAGCGGGCATCTTGCTTGGCATGAAGGCCAGTTTTATGACACCAAAATGGGCGAACGTATATTGTTTGATCGTTAAAAATCGTTTTGAGCATTCCTTTGGTAGAATCCTGCTTTCATCTTCCCTAAAAAGTGAGAAATTCGCGCCAGATTTTTAAGCCACCCATGCGGGTCGCGCTTTTTTAAACATTTACACCACCATGAAAGAATTAAACCAATACCTGAACGAGCACAAACAGCGCTTTTTAGACGAATTACTCGCCCTGCTGCGCATTCCATCCATTAGTGCCGATCCAAAATATGCGGATGACGTGCGTACCATGGCATACGCAACCGCGCAACACTTGACAGACCTCGGGGTAGATCAGGTGGAGATTTTTGAAACAGCCGGACATCCAATTGTATATGGCGAAAAAATGGTTGACCCAAAAGCGCCAACGGTATTGGTGTACGGACATTATGACGTACAGCCTGCCGACCCGCTCGAGCTTTGGGACAATCCTGCGTTTGAACCAATCATTAAGACAACAGAAAACCACCCGCAAGGTGCCATTTTTGCAAGGGGCTCCTGCGACGATAAAGGGCAGTTTTTCATGCATTTCAAGGCTTTTGAAATGATGAGCCGCAACAACAGCTTGCCTTGTAACGTGAAATTCATGATTGAAGGCGAGGAAGAAGTAGGATCGGCACACCTGGAGGAATTCTGCAAAAACAATAAAAGCAAATTGGCTTGTGATGTGGTATTGGTTTCAGACACCAGCATCATTGACAACGACACCCCAAGCCTCACAGTGGGTTTGCGCGGATTGTGTTATATGGAAGTGGAAGTAACCGGCCCGAACCGCGATCTGCATTCCGGCGTGTACGGGGGTGCGGTTCCCAATCCAATTAATGTATTGTGTGATATGATTTCTTCCTTGCACGATTCAAAACGACGCATCACGGTGGAAGGCTTTTATGACGATGTAGAAAAAGTATCGTCTAAGGAGCGCAAAATGATGAACGAAGCGCCTTTTAATGAAAAGGCTTACATGAAGGACCTGCAAATAGGCGAATTAATGGGGGAAAAAGGCTACACCACCATTGAACGTACCGGCATTCGTCCAACCCTGGATGTGAACGGTATTTGGGGTGGGTATACCGGCGAAGGCGCTAAAACCGTGTTGCCTTCCAAGGCGCATGCTAAAATTTCCATGCGTTTGGTGCCTGGCCAAGATCCTAAGAAGATTGAAAAATTGTTCCAAAAGCATTTGGAAGCCATCGCACCAAAAGCGGTGAAGGTGAAAGTAACGGCGCTACATGGCGGGCAGCCCGCCGTTGTACCCACCACTTCGGTAGAGTACAAAGCAGCCGAAAAGGCGATGGAAGCCACGTTCGGTAAAAAACCATTGCCACAACGCGGTGGTGGAAGCATTCCGATTGTAGCGATGTTTGAAAGCGTCTTGCAGGTGAGTACCATCTTGATGGGCTTTGGCCTGGACTCAGATGATATTCATTCACCCAATGAGCATTACGGCTTGTTCAATTACTACAAAGGCATTGAAACCATCCCGTACTTCTACCAATATTACGCCGAACTCAAACAAAAAAGTAAATAACCTTTCCATTTTTAAACACAGCATACCATATCATGAAAAAATCACTTTTGCTTGTTGCCCTGTCTATAGTAGCATTTGGTGCGTTCGCGCAAACAAACAATCCTGCTAAACTGGAAAAAAAGGACATGAAACCTGCCGTTCAATTGAAAAATGCCGCAGATAGTGCTAGCTATGCCTTTGGTATTGTAATGGCCAGCAATGCTTCCCGTCAATTGGGTGCCGATTTGAACAAAGACGTTTTCTTTACGTCTTTTCAGGCTGCTTTAAACGGCACGGGCGTAACCATGACACCCGATGAGGCGAGCAAGATTTTTACCGAGTTTAACAAATCCATTCAGGCTCGTGCCGCTGAAAAGAACAAAAAAGACGGCCAGGCTTTTATGGACCAAAATAAGAAACGTCCAGAAGTAACCACAACAGCCAGTGGCTTACAATACGAAACCATCAAAAAAGGCACTGGAACGGTTCACCCAAAGGCAACCGACAAAGTGGAAGTACATTACCATGGTACTTTGATTGATGGTACCGTATTCGATAGCAGCGTGGAGCGTGGACAGCCCGCTTCCTTTGTATTAAGCGGTGTGATCAAAGGCTGGACCGAGGGCGTTCAGTACATGGTGGAAGGCGACAAATTCAAGTTTGTGATTCCTGCTGCGCTGGGTTACGGCGATCGCAGTGCCGGGGCTAAAATCAAACCAGGCTCTACCCTTATTTTTGAAGTAGAATTGTTGAAAATTATGACCAACTAGGATTCAATCTCCGTTGAATGCGGCTCATTCGTGGCGCGCGCGCCTGATCGTACCACATCTATACCTTGTACTTGCCCGTTAAACCCGGAGAAAGGCAAGTTTAATAGATGTGGTATTTTTTTGCCCTGAATCGAAATAGGCCATGCCCAATTTTACAAATAGTGCACATATCCCATCTGTACCGGCATGCCGAAAGCATTTACACCCCATATTACAGCGGCATGGTCAATACTATAATACAATCCGTTGGGGAATTGATAAAACCAGGCATAAGCAGGCAAAGCCGAAACCACCCGCATGGCTACCATAACGGGTAGGTTGGTCATCAGGTTCAAGACTACAACCTGATTATTTTGCTGAACATAATACACATTAGGGTCTCCGTTAAAAAAGCACTGGGCAATATAGGGCTGCTGAATAGGTGGTGGCAGCATATTTGTTTGCTGCGCAACAGGCGGTGTAAAGGTGGTTTGCGGCATTTCTTTCACAGCAGGCTTGTTTTTTCGGTTTTCCAGTTCCCGCGCGATATCCAGCATAGACGAGCGAATCGCATTAATTTCCTTGTCCTCACCAAATCCACTCAAATGTTTCCTTTTGTAATCAGCCCATCGGCTTTTTTGCAAAATCATCTGATCGAAAAGATCCTGTTCGGGGCTTGATTCCAATATTTCGAGCAGGAGTTGAATGGCCTGTTCGATTTGATTTTCGCCGATCAGGTTGCGTATCTGTTTGATGTTCTGCATGTAAGGGTGCTTTATTGGGGGTAAATTTAAGTAGGCTAAATTTTTATTGGGTTAAATAAAAAGACTTAATATCAAAAAATATTTGAAAATTGAGATTGAAGTCCGTTATTTGCCTAAAAGCTAGCTATGCAACGTAAATCAACTGCGCTTCATTTCAGGGTATTGGCTATGATCGTCATTTATTTGATGCTCAAATTTATTGGCGGTTCGCTCGGAAACCTGGCCTTATATCCAGTCACCCTGTTTGTAACTTTTTTACATGAGTTTGGCCATGCATTGGGCGGTATTTTGACCGGTGCTGGCATAGAGGGAATGCGCATCAATCCGGACGGTAGCGGCTATACGGTTACGCGGGGCGGCAGTCCGGGCATTATTTTGATGGGCGGCTATTTAGGCAGTGCCGTTTTGGGTAATTTGTTGTTGTATATCGGGGCACATAAGCGCAGTTTGACGCAAATGACCCTCAATGGCTTATCCATCGCCATGGCATTTGCGGGTATTGTTTGGTTTGAGTCGATTGAAAGCACCACCATTTTATTCTTGTTTGCGGGGGCATTGTTTTTTGTGGCCAACCGCACCAATTGGGACCAGGATGTATTGATGTTTTTGGGCATTGCGGCGGTATTTTACATCCTGCAAGATTTTAATGTAGGCCCCAAGAGCGATCTGGTGATGTATCAACAGGTGGTAGGGATTTTTCCGACTACGGTTTGGATGTACATTTGGCTCGGTATTGCTGCCATGTTATCTTATTCCAATTTGAAAGAAATTTTCAAAGGGCGGTTTTAACACAAATCTATTATTTACTAAATTTAACACAATAGAAAGATGAGGGTTCCGCTTTCCTGGGTTTCGCGTATCATCATGGGTTATATGTTGCTTGCCTTTTTTTGGTGGGCGGTACAATTGTGGCAAGAGAATAATCGGTCATATAAAATAGAGCGTGATCTGTTGGAATTGTGGTTTACCCGCAAAAATCAGGGGCTAAATGAAACGCAATTTTTAGAAACAGCCGAGTATCGTGCCGTTGAGCGGCGTTGGGTGCGGCATAAACGTATGATTATTGCCGAAGGTTTGTTTTTTGCGGCTTGTTTGGTCTTTGGCCTTTATGTGATTAATCGGAGTGTACAGCGCGAATTGTCCCTTACCAAGCAGCGGCGCAATTTTATGCTCAGCATTACCCACGAGTTGAAATCGCCGATTGCCTCCATCCGTTTGGTGCTCGAAACCTTGTTAAAACGCGATTTGCAGCGCGAACAATTGGAAAAACTTTGCACCAACGGGGTGAAAGATGCCGTGCGTTTGCAAAATCTGGTGGATAGTTTATTGCTCGCAGCCCGCTTGGAAAACAACTGGCGGCCAGCTTTTGAACTGGTTGATTTGGGTGCCGTTGCCCGTGAATGCGTGAATGGCTTGTTGGTACGTTTCCCAGATGCGCATTTTGAAGTAGAAACCGCCGTGGATCTACCCATGGTGCAGGCAGATAAATCCGCCATTACCTCGGTCGTTCAAAATTTATTGGAAAATGCGGCAAAATACGCCAACGGGGATGCGCGTATTCTGTTTTCAGCGCAAAAAAGCACGGCTGGAAAAACAATTCGGATCGTTGTATCCGACAATGGCCGGGGCATACCCGATGCGGAAAAGAAAGCCGTTTTTGAAAAATTTTACCGCATCGGAAATGAAGAAACCCGTCAAAGTACCGGCACTGGACTGGGCTTATACATTGTCCAGCATGTCGTACGTGCACACGGAGGAACCATTACAGTTGGTGATAATAAACCGGTTGGAACGATATTTACCATTGAAATTTAAGCATCAAGTTGCAAGCACAAGCGCCGAACCCGTACTTTTGCCGAAAATAACAACTTGTCAGAGCGCGATACGATCCTAAAACTTGCCAAATTGCATGGGCAACCCGAAATCTTTTTCTCCATTCAGGGCGAGGGTAAAAGCATTGGCGTGCCTTCTATTTTCGTGCGCACCACGCTTTGTAACCTGCATTGTATTTGGTGCGATACCGATTATACCTGGAATTGGGTTGGAACGCGATTCACGCACCATTTTGATACAAAACCAGGGTATCAAAAATTTGATAAAAAAAACTGGATTGCTGCATGCTCCATCGAAGCAGTTGCCGCAGAAATTATCAAGTTTCCTTGTAAAAATGTGATTCTAACGGGCGGGGAGCCCATGTTGCAGCAGCCGGCTTTAGTGCATTTGATGCGTCATTTACGGACCATTGCTCCAGATTATCGTTTTGAAATTGAGACAAACGGAACGATGGTTGCGTCTGTAGATTTTGATGCTGAAATTGACCAGTACAACGTATCGCCCAAGTTAGAAAATAGCAATAATGTGCGCAAATTAAGAGAAAAACCAGCGGCTTATCGGTTCTTTTCATCCAACATCAAGGCACATTTTAAATTTGTGATTTCCGAAAAAAAGGACCTTGAGGAAGTGGATGAATTAATCGAACGGTATCGGATTGCACCTGAAAAGGTATGGTTAATGCCGGAGGGAAATACCCGTGCATTGCTTGCCCGACGTCGGAAATGGTTGGTAGAGGTGTGTAAAATGCGCGGTTTCCGATACACCGATCGGTTGCATGTCCAAATTTGGGGTGCCAAAAAAGGGGTATAGGTCGGTTGTTTTGCATGGAGACTACTTTTTTCGGCCAAATCAAAATCTGTCCTTATTTTAATAAACAGTGCGCGTAACGATTATCTTTGCCATATAAAACTAAAACCAAGCACAATGTCAATTCAACTTGAGCAAGCCAAAGTAAAAGGGAAAAAACTGTTACGCAGTTTTATGTGGATTTTTTTGGCAGGTTTCCTGGTGTTTTCAGTAGGGTATTATGTGTACCGCACTTATACGATCAGTGAAGGAACCCGCACCGGTACCTTATTCAAAATTTCGAAAAAGGGGGTTATTTTCAAAACTTTTGAGGGCCAAATTCACCTGGGAGGTAGCGCCGTGATGACCCAGCAAAGTGTGTGGGATTTTTCGGCAAAAAATGCAGCCGTGTACGATCAGATGCAGCAGTATGAAGGGAAGTTGGTGAAGTGCCATTACCGGCAATTGGTCGATCCATTTCCATGGCAAGGGGATACAGATTATATCGTGTATGCCGTAGAATTGGTGAATCAATAGTGTTTTTAGAAAAACGTGATATCCCGATATTTCCGAAACGCTAGCCAACCGCCTATACAAAAGAAAACCGCTGCAAATGCGGTAAACTGAACACCTGCGGGGTTTTCTGCACTTTTGCCAAACAGGAGCAAGGATGGGAATATTAAATTAGCAATGGAAATCCCTAACTTCATCACAAAAGCACGAACCCCGAAAAACATACCGGACAACTGCCGCCCGCTGGTGTTTTCTTCCTCCTGTACCACATCGCCAATCACGGCATTGGGCAAAATGCCAAAAACCGCCAGCGGAAAAGCCGCCGCTACTGCTAAGCCGTATAAAATATAAGCAGGTTCTGCTGGTATCCATCGTGCAAAAGCCAATATGGAAAACGTAATTGCAAATATCCAAAAGGCAAGCAACATCAAATTGCGTTTACCCGTATAACGCACCAGCACATTGATCGGCCAATAAAATACAAAACTGATTAAAAAACTAATCAGGGAAAACTGGGAGGCAAACCGTATTTCTAGCCCAAGTAGCAGCGTCGTGTAAAAAACGACCCCCAATTGAATGAAATTCAAGGACAGCCAATACATTAAATCGGAAACCAAAAACCAACGAAAATTCGGGTTCTTAAATACCATTCGGATCGATGCACCCAAGGTATGTTCTGAAACCGACTGACGTGCATATTTCTGTTCGTTTAAAAACAAGGCCGGTATAAGCATAAAAACGAGCGCCACACCATTCATTATCAATACCGCATGTTGAAAAGCCTTTACTGGGGGGTATCCAAGGCCATTCAAATAGGTTTGTAATTGAAAAACCTGGGTACCCAAAATATAGCCAAACGCCCAAGTAATGGATAACAAGGTGCTTATCAGCATGCGATCCTGGGAAGTATGACCCAATTCCGGAATTAAAGCAGTGTATGGAATCACATAAAAGGCAAAAAAGAAATAATAGATGCCTATACTTAATATCAGCCAAATAAAATTAGAGGCGCTTTCTGATCCTTCGAGTGGAAAAAATACCATGCAGCTACTCAGCGCAAAGGGTAGGGCACCCAAGAGTAAAAACCAGCGCCGCTTTCCAAACCGTGGGTTTTTATTGTCGCTCCAGTTGGCAATAAACGGATCAACAATTGCATCAAACAAGCGCCCGCCCGCACTCACAATACCAATCAGCGTCAAAACCCCCAAAATCGCACCCTGATACAAATAGGCCGGAAACATAGGCGCGCCCTGTTCGGGTGGCATATAAAAATAGATCAACAAGTTGGATACACCAAAACCAGCCAAGGACCACCCCAATTGCCCCATGGCATACAAAATCAATACACCCAAACCCGGGCGGATCGGCAAAAGGCCCTGAATTGGTGCTGTATGTTCCTTTCTTTTTGATGCCATGGAATAAAAAGTTATCCTTTCGGTGATTTGCCACTGGTACGCGATTCGATGGCTTTCTCGGTTGTTTCCGGGATTTCGCTCGGAACCTCCTTGGTGCTCGGCAGGGTATCCCGTGGGGCTGCCGGTTTGCTCGCCTGAATTTTTGCCTCTGCACGGTTTTTCAATACCTTCTCAATCAAATTTGAATTTGCCATCTTGATCTCCAGGGGCTTACGATCTGTTGAAATGGAATCATGCAGAAATTTCTCAATCATCAAACCCGCAATCGGCGCAGCGTAAGAAGCACCCCAACCCGCATTTTCTACATACACTGCAATCGCAATCTTAGGATCAGTTTTAGGCGCAAAAGCAAAAAAAACAGAGTGGTCATCCCCATGTGGGTTTTGACTTGTACCCGTTTTGCCGCAAATTTCTATTCCAGGCACCTGTGCAATCCGGGCCGTTCCGCGCGAAACACATTGGGCCATTCCTTCCGTTACAATGTCAAAATACGAACGATCGATGTTTACCTTGTGTTTTTCGTAATAAATTTCGGGAATTGGGCTTCCATCCCGGAAGGCTTTGGCAAGATGCGGAGGAATCCAGTACCCTTTATTCGCAATGCAAGCCGCCAAATTGGCCATTTGAATAGTCGTTAGTTGAATTTCACCTTGTCCAATGCCACACGACATAATGGTTGGCGAACGCCACCCACCAAGTGGTTTTGGATAAAGTTTATCGTAATAAGCAGAAGTGGGAAAACCGCCCGCACTTTCATTCGGATAGTCGACACCCAATTGGCTGCCAAAACCAAACTCCTTCATATATACATTGAAGTTGTCCAAGCCTTTTTGTGGATTTGAAAACCCAAACTGGTCGATGATATTGCGGTATTCTGATAGATAATACGTGTTGCAGGAAAAAGCGATGGCATCAACGACCCCGTTCAAATGGCCGCTGTGGTGGCATTTATACAAACGACCCGCATAATAATAGCCGCCGCTGCAATTAAATCCACCTTCAGGGCGCATCGTACCTGTTTGCATCCCGATTAAGGATACCACCGTTTTAAATATAGAACCAGGTGGATATTTGGCCATGACGGTTCGGTCAAAAAAAGGCTTGAGCGGATCTGTCAGCAATTGACTAAAAATTTGACCGCGCCCCTGATTCATGGTCAACAGATTGGGATCATAGGTCGGTCCGCTGATCATACACAAAATCTGACCCGTATTTGGTTCAATCGCGACAATACTGCCCGTTTTATTTTGCAACAAATATTCCCCGTACGCCTGCAAATCAATATCGATCGAGGAAATCAAATCGCTTCCAGAAACGGCCACCGTATCATAAACGCCCCCCTTGTATTTACCTACAATACGCCCCAAGTTATCCTTCAACAAAGAGGTCGTTCCTTTTTTACCCCTTAAAATAGACTCATACTTGAGTTCCAGCCCCGCCGAACCAATATAGTCACCCGACTCATACTGGCCTTTGCCGCGCTCAATGTCGCGCGGGTCTACCTCATTGATATACCCCAACACATGGGCCCCAACACTATAAGGGTACCCCCGAATGTTGCGCACCTGCACAAAGAAGCCTGGAAACTCATACATGCTTTCCTGTAGCAGCGAATACGTTTGGTAGGAAAGTTTTTTTAGGAAAACAAAAGGCACCGACTTGGAGTATTTGCCGCTGCGCCAGTCTTTGGTTAAAAACTGATTGAAATCTTTTTCAGTAATGCTAAGAATGCCGCAAAACTTGGGCACATTCATATCTTTAAAATCGACTTGGTTGTACGTAACCATCAAGTCGTAAGTTGCCTCATTATTGATGATCAATCGGTCTTTCCGATCAAAAACCAAACCTCGGGGGGGATAAACCGTAAGTTTTTCAATGGTTGTTGCGTCCGCCCTTTTTCGAAAGGAGTCGTCAAATATTTGCAATTGCGCTGCCTTGAGCAACAAAGCGGAGGCGCAAGCTATGAAAACCAACTGAATGGTACGTTGCCGATCGAATCCTTTGTTCATAGCGTGCGGTGGTATTGATCAAAAGCAATGTTTGGTGGATGCGCAGGAATTCAATTATTAGGATGAAACAAGGCGGTGTAAAGAACTACAAAAAGCATGGTGAGTACCCAAGCCGCCAGTGTTTTAAGGGTAATCGCCCCGACATATACGAAGGTAAAGGCATCTACCGAGAAATACCAAAAAAGGTGGGCCACAAAAAAAAGTGCAGCCACTTGAAGAAATATTTGCCAGCCAAAAAACGCAGGTGCAAAAATCAATTCTTTGCCAGAGTAGCCACCTTTCGGTGCGAAGGTGAAAAAGATCAGGGAACGCGCATATCCACTAAATGCCCCGGCACTTGCATGCACGCCCGGTGTGCCATACACAAAATCGACACTCATGCCTATTAAAAACCCTAACAATACGACATAAGGGGTTGCAAGCTGCAGTGGAAGAAATAAGATAAAAAGCGGATACAGCAAGATATTAAAATAGGAGCCAAGTGCCAAACTTACCTGCTTGAGGAAGAGGGCCTGGGCGGCAAAAAGTCCTAAAAACCGCCATAAATTGGAAAAAAAGGCATTACTGTTCATCCTTTACCTTTAAATTCAAACTGTCTATTTCGGATTTGAACAGATTTTGAACAATATATACATCTCCAATCGTTGCAAGCTCCTGACTCAATTTTACCTTCATTTGAATAAAATTCGGGTATTCGGGGTCTTGTGTTGGCGTCTCGCACACAACGCCTACTGAAATACCTTTGGGAAACATCGCTGAAATACCGCTCGTTTGAACAGGCTCACCTACTTGTACGGTTTTGTACTTTGGAATTTGATGTAAAACCATCACATCCGGATCTCCTCCTTCCCACATCAGGGTACCAAAAGTATTTTCGTGTTTGGGCAAGGATGCGGAAAGACGTGCTTGGCGGTGTAGTACCGACATGGCGATACTAAAATGAGGGGATACATGGCGCACAATGCCCACAATACCTTTGCCTGAAACGACCGCCATATTGGAAGTGACCCCATCGTTGCTTCCGCGGTTGAGCGTAATCCAGTTGTTCACACTGGAGATTGAATTGCTGATCACCCGCGCGGCAATAAAACGATATTCAGGGCGGACCGATTTATGACGGATCGAGTCGACCGTACTGATTGTATCATACAAAACCCGGTAAAAGGTATCGCGGTAAGGCATTTGCAACACACGCGCATTGGCGAGGTCTTCCATCAGCAGCGCGTTTTCCCGTGTCAAACTATCGACACGTTGGGTTAACCCAAAATAATCGCGCACTACCTGTCGGCGTTCCATCAAATTTCCGCCCATCAGCGTACTGGTATGGGAAAAAATGGCATTTTGATCGGCATTGAAGCGGACGACAATATAGAAACAACATACCTCCACCAATACGAAGGTTACAAAGCCTCCATTTCGAATAAAAAGTTGAAGGAGGTTACCCATTGGTCCGTTTAAACGCTTTTACGATCGATCAGAAATGAATATTGGTGTGAATTGGTCAAAGCCATTCCTGTTCCACGCACAACCGCACGCAAGGGATCGTCGGCAATGTGCACCGCCAATTTGGTTTTTAACTCCAATCGTTTGTCCAAACCGCGCAATAATGCACCGCCACCCGTCAGGTAAATACCCGTTTTGTAAATATCAGAAGCCAATTCTGGTGGGGTCATTTCAAGCGCCCGCAAAATGGCATCCTCAATTTTACTGATGCTTTTATCCAAGGCATAGGCTACTTCCTGATAGCTTACTTTGATTTGCTTTGGAATACCTGTCATCAAATCCCGGCCGTTCACCGCGTAATCAGCGGGTGGAACTTCCAATTCGTGCAGCGCAGAACCCACATGGATTTTAATTTGCTCGGCAGTACGTTCTCCAATGAGCATATTGTGCTCCCGTTTCATATAGCCCATGATGTCATTGGTCAATTCATCGCCTGCAATCCGGATAGATTGATCACAAACAATGCCCGACAAGGCAATCACCGCAATTTCGGTGGTGCCACCGCCAATGTCAATGATCATATTGCCAATCGGCTCTTCAATATTCAACCCAATCCCCAAGGCAGCAGCCATCGGCTCATGAATGAGGTAAGTTTCTTTGCTATCTACGTGGTCTGCAGAATCAAAAACCGCGCGCTTCTCCACTTCCGTAATACCGCTGGGTATACAGATGACCATTTTCAGGTGGCTGAATAAGGTGTTGCGTTTTCCTACCATGCGAATCATGCTTTCAATCATGGCTTCTGCAGCCTGAAAGTCGGCGATCACACCGTCTTTCAAGGGACGAACAGTTTTGATATTTTCATGGGTTTTTTCATGCATTTGCATGGCGCGATGTCCCACTGCGATGGTTTCTCCGGTACGACGATTAATAGCCACGATAGACGGTTCATCTACAACCACCTGGTCGTTTACCATAATCAGGGTATTGGCGGTGCCGAGGTCAACTGCTAATTCCTGCTTAAAAAATTTGAGAAAGTTCAATGCTAAATCGTATTTTAAGAATGTCTGAGGAATAAAAGTGATGCACTTTGAAGCGTTTGCTTGATTTGTGGAGCCAAACTGCTGTTTTAAAAAAACAAAATCCCTTCGGTTGCAAAATTAGAAAACAAGCGCGCAAAACTACACAGGTTTTTCCTGTATTTTGCGTACAAAAATGTAAAATTTACTAAAAAAAGTGTATCCGATACACAAAAATTAGGTGTTCACATCCCTAAGCACCAGCCGTAACGAGCCAAAGGTCTTCCGGTTTTAAATATTCTTGCGCAAGTGCTTGCAAAATTTCGGGTGTGATGTTCCGAATACTTTCCACCATATGATCAAAATCGGCTTTGGTTTGGTTTTCGATGATCAACCCACGCACTACATCGGAGGTGTTCAGCGGTCCATCTAGCCCATTCAAAATCATGCCGAGGAGGTAGTTTCTAACCATATGGAGTTCCTGCTCATCGACCGGCTTTTCGCGCAGCAGTTTCAACTCGGCATATATTTGTTTGATGGTGGCTGCTGCTTTGTCGCGATTTACCTCGGTAGCGATGTAAAAACAGCCGTCATTCAAATAATGGTCACTGCTCGAGTATATATTATAGGTGTAGCCGCGTTTTTCTCGAATATTGGTCATCAAGCGCGAACCAAAATAGCCCCCTAAAATGGTGTTAAGCACAAAAAAGCCATGCGCATGCGGGTGGTGCCGATTGAAGGTGTTTCGACCTATTTTGATGGCGGTTTGCAAAGAGGATGCCATCGGAATGGTGATTTTTCCCGGCAGGATGGATGGCGCTTTAAATGGAAAATCGGGCTGCTTGCCCGCGCGCCGATCTTGTCCAATTCCAGCATTGAGCAATTGAATGATTTCTGTATCAATGCGTCCACTCACAACAAGAACAGCATTTTTAGGCGTGTACCATTGTTCATAAAAGTCCACCAAGTCACTGCGATCCAATGCCAGATAATCATCCGGGGTCGAATTGTACCCGTAAGGATGCTGCTCGCCAAAAATGAGTTCGGTAATTTTTCGGTAAGCCAGGATTTCTACTTTTTCCAAATCGACTAGCAATTCCTGAATGCTGGTACGTTTAAATGTTTCCAGTTCTGAAGCAGGGAAAGCGGGTTGCAACAGCACTTCCGCCATCACCGGGATCACCTGGGCAGCATATTTTTTTAAGGAAAACAGCACGATATTGGTGGTATCCAGGTTGTTGGGTGTATTCAAAGAGGCACCGTAAAAATCAAAAAACTCGGCAATTTCGGCCCCGGTACGCTGGGTGGTCCCTTCACGCAACAGGCGCGCACAGGCACGTGCAACCATGCGTTTGCGCTCCTGCGGCCGACCAGCCCGGTACACCAATTCAATTTTTACAATTTCCTGGTCAGGATAATCAAGCACATAAACCGGAATTCCATTATCAAGGGTTAAATATTGTGGTTGCGGCAAATCTAGGCGGACAGATTCGAGTATGGGGGGCGCTATTTTTCGGTTCAACATGCAGTTTGGATCGTGTGGATGCAAATTAGGCCATTCATTTGACCAAATTAAAGGGTGTATTGTGGTTTATTTGAAGCAAAGGAGGGCAAAAGTACTTTTTTTATGATTTTTCAACATGTTGTTAGCTATTTTAAACGAAAAGCCCGCCGAAGGATTTTACTTTTGCACACAAATTAAACTTAGCCAAATTGTAAAACGCTAGATAAAACAATTTTTTAGCGTGTTCTGTTCATTTGGTACTTGCCTCAAATTATACCACATCACCTTTCAGCTACACAAAACGATATGAAATTCAGCGTTTCATCCTCTGAACTACTGAAACAATTACAGATCGCCAATGGCGCCATTGGTTCCAATCCGGTACTCCCGATTTTGGAAGACTATCTGTTTAAAATTGAAAATAAGCAACTAACCATTTCGGCTACCGATCTCGAAACCAGTATTTCAACTTCGATTGAGGTGCTTGCCGACGATGATTTTGCAGTTGCCATTCCAGCCAAGATTTTACTTGATACCCTCAAAGCGTTGCCACAACAGCCCGTAACCTTTACGGTGAATGAGGAAAACTACGGCATCGAAATCACCTCTTCGTACGGAAAATACAAATTGGCAGGTGAAAATGGCAGCGAATACCCCAATATTCCTGAACCCGATGGCGTGGATACGGTGAAAATTAACAGCCAGTTTTTGCTGGAAGCAATCAATAAAACGGTATTTGCAACCTCAAGTGATGAATTACGCCCTGCCATGACGGGCGTTTACTTCCAGGTGGAATATAATAAGTTGATTTGTGTGGCTACCGACGCCCATAAATTGGTGAAATACACCACCCACCAATTGGCTGGTGATGTAAGCACGACTTTTATTGTGCCTAAAAAAGCACTGAATCTGCTTAAAAATGCCCTGCCAGCAAACGATGCAGTGACCATTTCGTTCAATAAAGCCAATGCGTTTTTCTCTTTCGGCAGCATGAACCTGGTTTGCAGACTGATCGATGCACGTTACCCCGATTACAATGCCGTTATTCCGGTCGACAATCCGAATAACATGACCACCAACCGGGCTGATTTCCAAAATTCACTCAAACGGATCGCGATTTATGCAAATAAAACGACCAACCAGGTAGTTTTGGATATCACCGACAAGAGCCTCACGGTTTCTGCCCAGGATCTTGACTTCTCGAATGAAGCAACGGAGCAGATGCCTTGCAATTTTGACGGCGAACCACTGCGCATCGCGTTTAACGCCAAGTTTATTGTCGAAATGCTCGGCGTACTTGATGGTGAAGAAGTAAAAATGGAGTTTTCTACGCCTTCCCGTGCAGGTATCCTCACGCCGGTAGAAGAAAAGAACAACGACCGCGATATTCTGATGCTGGTGATGCCTGTGATGCTCAATAACTAATTGATTTGCTTGAATATAAAAAAAAACGGTGGCACCTTAAACTGGGTGTCACCGCTTTTTTTTATGTTCTTTCAGTGGTAAAAAACAGCACGATTTTGTAGGCGATGACACCCATGCTAACATCGGTGTCATCGCGCTTAAAAACCTATTGTTTTACAAAACGGCCGGTGTACTGGGTTGCGCCCATACGCATGGTCACCACATAAGTTCCCACTGAAAGCGATTTTACATCCAAACGCGTTTGCCAGTTTTCTGTATTTTTTTCAATCAATAAAGTATTGACCACTTTCCCGGTATTGTCTGCGATGGAAATGGCTACCCGACCGTTCCATTCGTTTTGAACATTGGTTTGAATCCAGTTGGTGGTCGGATTTGGGCTCAATTCCAAAGACAGTTGTTTCAAAATACTGTTTGTACCGGTTGTACCCCATTCATAGGCGCCAATATCGGGCAAACCTACCCGCGGATTGCCCAAAATATCAACAGTTGGTGCTCCTGAAGCGACCCCTTTATCGATGCAAGGGCTGCCTGGCAAAAGGCGGTAATTGAAGTTACCTGCATCTTCAAACAACGGATCCGCTCCGTTGATGTCCGAACCTACTACAAAAAATGCATCTAAGGTATTGTCGGTCACAAAGTTACCACCGGTTGACAACACCGCTGGGCTACCTGCTTCCACTTCATAGTTGGTACCAATATTGCTCAGGATCGAATTTTGAATTTGCATCTCTGCAGCGCCATTATCGCCTTCAAATTGGGCAATACCTGCACCCAAGGTTGCAGAGTTGTCAACAAAAGTGCTGTTGCTGATATTCAAACGCGCCGTTTTTTCGCCAGAAGCATTGGACGAAATTGCACCGCCAGCACCGTCACTAAAATTGGCATTGGACGTAAACAGGGAGTTGGTTATGGTCACATCTGCATTGTTGATGTTTATTGCGCCCGCTTGTTGGAATGCGAGGTTTTCACGGAACGTACAACGGTCTACATTCAAAATTGACAAATCAAGACTGTCTTCCGAAATATCAACGGCAGCACCAAAATTGGCCGAATTGGCAAAAAACACGGAGTTGGTGATATCCGCCCGAATACCAGAGGACACGTTGATTGCACCGCCAATTTCATCTGCATTGTTCTCGTTAAAAGTACAATTTTCAATAATCAGGCGGGTCGAATCATTTTGATTGAAAATAGCACCACCAAAGCGCGCCAGGTTGGTCGAAAACGTGGAGTTTTTTACGGTAACTTTGGCAACAAAGCCATTGATCAAGGCGCCACCGCTGGTAGTCGCCTGGTTTAAATTAAAGGTATTGCCATCCAAAATCACATCCGATGTGCTGCCGAAATTGGCCATTACAGCACCAAAATTGGCTTTTTCATTTTCAAACAGGCAATTTGATACAGTTACTTTGGCATCACCATTGTACATGGACGCACCAGAAGAAGGTGCCACATTACCAGTAAACTTGCTGTTTTTAATTTGACAGTTTGTTTTGAAATTGTAAACAGCTGTGCCACCATAATCAAGTGCCGTGTTTTTTTCAAACAAACAGCTGTCAATGACAAATGAACTGATGTTTTCACGGCCATCATTGTAAATACCCGCTGCATTGGAGGCGTTGTTGTTGCGGAACGTGCTGTTTTTTATGGTAAAATTGGTTTGCCAGTTATACACGGCGGCACCAAAACCATCGGCAATATTGTTTTCAAACAAGCAATTGTCAATCACAAACGAATTGCCACCTTCCCGTCCGTCGTTGTACATCGCAGCAGCGGTAGAGCCTGTATTGCCCCGGAATGTGCTGTTTTTTAATACAAATGTCGATTGCCAGGTAAACATCCCGGAGGTAAATTGGCCGGCAATGGTTTTGTTGTTTTCAAATAAACAAGAATCTACGACAAAGCCTTTGCAAGATTGCGGGTACAAGGAGCCCCGGGTGGTGATATTATTGCGGAAGGTGCATTTTTTAATCGTTGCATTGTTAGATGTCCGCAAGTACAAACCAGCGGTTTGAGAAGTGGCGGTATTTCCTTCAAAAATGCAGTTATCAACGATCAAGCCAGCCGAAGCGGCATCCAGTGCTGCCATACCACCGCCTGAAACGGCCGTATTTTGGGTAAATGTGCAGTTGCGGATGGTCAGTTTAGCCGCTGCAACCAAACCACCGCCGCGTTTTGTCAAGTCTGGATCGGCGGTTGCTGTTTTAGTAGCGCCGTTGCGAATGATAAAGCCGTCAACGATTGCCCGCAGATTGGCATTGGTTTCATAAACAAGCAAAACGTGCCATGCGTTATCGGATTTATTCAGGGCAAGGCTATCCGTTAAGTCGTCGCCATTAATGTCCCCATTCAAAATGGTCACATTGGTCACAAAATTGCGTTGCGCAAGGGTTGTTTCTGTACCAGCAAAACCGCCGTACAGCGCCACGCCCGAAGCCAGTTCGAACGATTTGTTGGGGGTAGTTGCTGTATTGGGTTTGTAAACGCCCGATGCTACCCATATTTGACTATTGGCAGTGGCAGCAGTTAAGGCGGCATCCAGGTTGTTGAAGGCATTGGCCCAGGTTGTGCCATTGTTTGCGCCTAATGCGCCGCTTTTTACATAAATTACCTGTGCATTGAGTGCCAGCGTGGAACAGCATAGGAAACTAATGCGCAATGTCCATTGGAAAAATTGTTTCATGTTGTGGTGCAAATGTTTTTGTTTGTAATATTAGAAAGAGGCTCTATCGGAAACAAAGTTGCAAAAAATAGTATTTTCGAAATAGAGATTTAGACCAGTTTGACTATTTGATGCAAATTTGTTCTAAAATGAGTTGCATTTCTGTTTTCCAGGCCTTGCCACTGCCTACGAAATTATTGTGCATAAAACTGAAAATCAACACCTTACCTTTCCTTGTAATCAAATACCCGCTCAAACATTGCACTCCGCTCATGGAGCCCGACTTTGCATATATATATGGTGTCGCTTGGGTGTTTTTATACCAGCCTTTCAGCGTACCCTCTGTTCCTCCCGCTGGAAACAAATCAAAAAGGCGTTCCCTTGGTTGTGTTTGCCAAAGCCGATAAAGCAAGGCGACATTGTTTCGGGGGGTATTCAGGTTATAACGGGACAATCCACTACCATCTACCCAACGCAGATTTTGTGGCAAAAATGAAAAAAGGCTGTCTTTCGCCCAGTGTATCAAGGTATCTTGGTTAAATAATCCTGTTTTTTGGCCAGCGCACAGTAACAGCAATTGTTCTGCGATAAAATTATCACTCTGATGCATCATGCGGCGGTAAACGGTGTCGACCGGTGTTCCATACCAGGTTTTCTTATCACCCTTGACAACCCCTTTGAGTTGAACAAATGGTCGATGCAAAGTGTCGCTTAATAACGCACCAACATAATCTGCGGCATGTTGGATCGGGACGCGGGCCTCAAAATTGGTCCAATTGTATTGTGGATTGTAATGCAAATGGTTTTGTGCTCCAAAATACAAGGCATCTTTCGGTTGTTGCAAGGTATCGGGGTGCAAATAGGCTTGCCAGTATGGAGGCGACACATGCAATTGACTAGAATCGAGGCTAAACACTTGACGCACATTGCCAAACAAAGGAAAATTGCTTTTTTCAGCCGAATAAGCCAAATGGGCATCATCCCAAGCCCAACCAGGCCCCAAGCCAAGCACCTCGTTGGCGGTTGTATCACAAGCCCACCCGAGTATCGGCGCTTTCGACTGCTGTATAAACTCAAATCCGGATTGCCAGGCACTAAATTTCGGGTGTAAGAAACAAGGATCGCCTGTTGGATAAATAACAAGTGCTTGTTGATCAAGCGCGTATTTAAATGAAGGCAAACTGTCGCCCAAGAGTTGCAAACAAGTGTACAGGGTCCATATCTTATTGGTAGAGGCCGGAATAAAATGATTGTCGCCCAGTACATCGCACAATATTTTTCCGGTTTGGGCATCCTGTAGGGTAAATCCGGTGAAGGAATTTGCAAATACGTTGTTTTCAACGATTTGAGGTCGAATCTTGTGTTTATAGAATCGGGTAGGGGAGCAGGCACCAAACGCCAGCAAGACAGGGAGCAATAGGCAGGTACGTACAACAAACCTTTGATGAAATATGAAAAAGCGCTTCATTTCAACAAAAGTAGATATAAATCATAAATAGGCTCGAAAATGTATTACCGAAACAAGGATTCAACAAATGCCTTTTTATTAAAAATCTGCAATTTGTCGATGGATTCGCCCACACCGATGTAGCGGATAGGTATTTTAAACTGATCGCTGATGCTGATTGCCACGCCGCCTTTGGCTGTACCGTCCAGTTTGGTCAGCGCAAGTGCCGTAATAGGGGCTACTTCAGTGAATTGTTTGGCCTGTTCCTGGGCATTTTGTCCAGTTGAGGCATCCAAAACCAACAATACGTCATGTGGTGCACCGGGTAGTTTTTTATCAATGGAGCGGTGTATTTTACCCAACTCCTGCATGAGGTGTGTTTTATTGTGTAAGCGGCCGGCGGTATCGATAATCGCAATGTCGCAATTATTGGCAATTGCGTAATTGGTCGTTTCATAAGCAACTGCGGCAGGATCGGCGTTCATACCTTTGGAGTAAAAGTCGCAACCCACCCGGTCGGCCCAGATGCCGAGTTGATCCACAGCAGCGGCACGGAAGGTGTCGGCTGCTCCGAGTACCACTTTATAGCCTTTTTGTTTAAATTGGTGGGCAAGTTTGCCGATCGTAGTGGTTTTACCCACGCCATTTACCCCAATGACCAACAGCACATAGGGGTGTTTCCCTTCCGGAATATCAAAATCTTCTAAATCTTCAGTATTGTTTTCGGCCAGCATTTGCACAATTTCATCGCGCAAAATACCATTGAGCTCGTTGATATTCATATACTTATCGCGTGCAACCCGGGCCTCAATGCGCTGAATAATTTTAATGGTCGTATCCAGGCCCACATCGCTCGAAATTAAAACCTGCTCCAATTCATCCAGCACGGATTCATCTACCTCGCTCTTGCCCGCTACCGCCCGGGTAATTTTACCCAGAAAGCCTTCCTTTGTTTTTTCAAGGCCTTTTTCAAGGTCTTCTTTCTTATCCCGACTAAAAAACTTATCAAAAAATCCCATCCGTTACGGTAATGCTTATGATTTAATGGAATGCTGTGCTTGACGCTGCATTGGTTTTGGGCAAATAAAGAACAGCGCCTAAATATCGTGGTTGCGACGTACCGAATCCATCAACGCCGACTTTTTCCGACGCGATACTTCAATCGAATCGCCATTATCCAGGATCAGGTATCCGCCTTCTCCTTTTATATAGGTTTTCATAAAATTCATGTTCACAATGTGTTTTTTGTGCACACGAACAAAATTGAGTTGAGCCAGGGTGTCTTCGTAGGCTTTAATGGTGCGGCTTGCCGTAATTTTATCGCCCGTATTGAGCATAAAATGGGTGTAGTTATCCTCAGCCTCTAGTCGTACAATTTCACTCAGGCGTACAAAATGGACGCCATCCAGGGCAGAGATGCCGATTTTTTCAAAAGCATTGGCACCTGTTGGATTATAATTTTGTTGTAAAACCTCCAAACGTGCTTTGGTATCGGTATTTTTCAAACGAATGCGGCTCACAGCGCGCATTAATTCTTCCCGTTCAATGGGTTTGGTTACATAGTCGATGGCGGCAAATTCGAAGGCTTTTAAAGCGTATTTGTCGTAAGCAGTGACAAATATGATGTCAAAAGGCACTTCATCTAATTGTTGAAGTCCTTGAAATACAAGGCCGTCGGGCAAGCTGATGTCTAAGAAAGCAACATCGTATTGGTTATCGCGCTCCTCGTTGATCAATTTGAGTAAATCGGCATTGGAGCCACCTGTGGCAACTACTTCTACATCTGGACAATACATCCGGAGTAGATTTTTCAGGTTTTCGAGGCCTTCTGGCTCGTCTTCAATCAGGAGTGCTCTTGTTGTCATGGTGTGTGTGAAAAACAGATTAGAATTGCCGGATTTTAAGGCGCATTCCAAATCGAATTTGATCGTTGCCGTTTATTTTGCGCAAACTTTCTACCGAGGTTGCGTATTGGCGGGCAATATCTTCCAGGGATTCGTTGCGTCTGACGGTATGGTACTGGTATTCGACGGGTTTGGCTTGAAATGGCGTCGGCTGCAAAGATGCGTTAACTCCGGTATTTTTTTCTAATGCGTTATCAATTGTTTCTGTTTTTTTTGCTTTAGGGGCGTTGTTTTTTGGCTTTGCTTGCGTGGGCGCTTCAATTTTCAAACCAGCATGGCGTTGTACGTAAACTGGATTCCAGATTACAATTTCCTGACCGGCATCGACGTAATTTGATTCCAGGTTGTTCCAGGTTTTGAGGTGGTCTCCAATCAGGCCGTATTTTTGAGCGAGTTGGTCAATATGTTCTGCCTGTTGCGCACCCGTCATCGTTTTCCAGTAACGTCCATCTCCCATGGTACTGTTTACGTACATATCATTGTTTTCAATGGAATAGCTACGGCTGCTTACACTGTTCAAATAACGGATAAAGGCGGGCATTACCCTGCGTGGCAACAGCACGTAATTTCCTTCGGTGCTTGGTGGCACATAATCGCGTTTAAAACCGGAATTCAAGGTTTTGATGACATTGTAATCAATGCCAGTTGCATCCGAAATAGCGCGGAAAGACAGGCCATCATACACATTAATATGTCCGGTCAATTGTTCATCCAGGTCTGGAATATTTGGAGTCAAACCATGTATTTGATAAAAATTGCAGATATAAGAGGCTGCGATAAAGGCGGGTACATAATTTCGGGTTTCTTGGGGGAGAAAACGCATAATGTTCCAGAAGTTGCGGCTACCGGCCTTTTTGATGGCCGAATTGACGCGGGTTGGTCCGCTATTATAGGCCGCCAAGGCCAAAGCCCAGTCATCAAACTGGTGGTAAAGGTCTCTAAGGTATCGTACCGCTGCATCGGTGCTTTTCACCGGGTTGCTGCGATCTTCCACCGCGCTATTCGTACGCAAACCATATTCACTGCCCGTAGAAGGCATAAATTGCCACAAACCAGTAGCGCCCACTTTGGATACGGCTTTGGGATTGAGGGCGGATTCGACGACGGCTAAAAATTTCAGGTCGACCGGCATGCCTTCTGCTTTCAATTTTTCTTCAAAAAGCGGGAAGTAGGTGAGGCGTTTGCCCAGCATGTTTTTTGCTTTGTCGGGTTTTACACGCACATAAGTATTGATGTAACTTCGAACGACATCTGTAGCGCGCATTTCCACGCATCCAGGGATTTGGGCTAAACGTTCTTGCAATTCTTTTTCAGTAACTGGAATGAACCCTAAATCGCCTTTCGCGGTAAAAACAGGGGCATTCGTAGCATCTTCAATCTGATCTGGATTATTATCCTGGGCATCCAACGAAGTACAAAGCAAGGCGGTCAAAACAAAGACGAACCAGCAGAAAACACGGTTTCTAAACTGCATACAAATAAAAAACTAATGGTTTGATTTACAGAAAATACCGGTCATAGGGGAAGGCACTTGAACGGCTGGGGCAAAGTTTTATTCTGTGGCTGGATGATTTTGACTTTTATGCCTGTTAAAATTGTCCCATTTATGCCAAAGGAATGCAAAAGTCGCACTTTTCAACGAAATGACGAAATTTCCAGCCAAAAAGAATTGTGAAAGAAAAAGTCACCAACATTGGTTGCAATAACGTAAAGAAGCGTACTTTTGCGCGGCTTTTCAAAGAATTAGCGCTTCAGGATTCCAATTATATATTGTGGGATGCCAAAAAGGAGCGCTAAAACCAAACATCATTTTGTTATATGGCGAATATCGGTCGCATCAAACAGATTATCGGCGCTGTAGTTGACGTTGACTTCAGCGGACCCGACAGCACCTTGCCAGAGATTCTGAGCGCGCTTGAAATTACCCGCGCAGACGGCTCTAAGCTCGTACTTGAAGTTCAACGCCACCTGGGCGAAAACAGCGTTCGTACCATTTCTATGGACTCAACCGACGGTTTGACCCGTGGTGTGGAGTGTGTAGATACCGGTGCTCCAATTGCAATGCCAGTCGGCGACCAAGTACGCGGCCGCCTGTTCAATGTAGTAGGGGAAGCCATCGACGGTATTGGCAAAGTGGAAAAGGGCAACAATGCCTATGCAATCCACCGCCGCCCACCCGCTTACGAAGACCTTTCTACGGAGCGTGAAATTCTTTACACCGGTATTAAGGTAATCGACTTGATCGAGCCATATGCAAAAGGTGGTAAAATTGGTTTGTTCGGTGGTGCAGGTGTAGGTAAAACGGTATTGATCATGGAGTTGATCAACAATATCGCAAAAGCGTATGACGGTATGTCGGTTTTCGCGGGCGTAGGCGAGCGTACCCGTGAGGGCAATGACTTGCTGCGTGAGATGATCGAATCTAGCGTTATTAAATATGGTGAAGAATTCCAGCATTCTATGGAAGAAGGCGGATGGGATCTTGACAAAGTGGACATGGCCGAATTGGCTAAATCACAGGCTACCTTGGTGTTTGGCCAGATGAACGAACCGCCGGGTGCACGTGCACGCGTGGCTTTGTCGGGTTTGACCATGGCTGAATATTTCCGTGATGGCGATTTGACAGATCCAGCGGGCGGCCGGGACATCCTGTTCTTTGTAGATAACATCTTCCGCTTTACGCAAGCAGGTTCGGAAGTATCGGCTTTGTTGGGCCGGATGCCTTCTGCGGTAGGTTACCAGCCAACCTTGGCTACTGAAATGGGTTTGATGCAAGAACGCATCACGTCTACCAAACGCGGTTCTATTACTTCGGTTCAAGCCGTTTATGTACCTGCGGATGACTTGACGGATCCTGCTCCAGCAACAACATTTGCCCACTTGGACGCAACAACGGTATTGAGCCGTAAAATTGCTTCTTTAGGTATTTATCCTGCGGTAGATCCACTCGACTCTACTTCCCGGATTTTGGATCCAAAAATTATCGGTGAAGAGCACTATAACTGCGCACAACGAGTGAAAGTTATTTTGCAACGCTACAATGAATTGCAGGATATTATCGCGATCCTCGGTATGGAAGAACTTTCCGACGAAGACAAACTGGTCGTAACCCGCGCGCGCCGTGTACAACGTTTCTTGTCACAACCTTTCCACGTTGCCGAACAATTTACCGGCTTGAAAGGCGTATTGGTGCCCATCGACGAAACTATCCGTGGTTTCAATATGATTATGGACGGCGAAATGGACCAGTATCCTGAAGCAGCGTTCAACTTGGTAGGTACCATTGATGAAGCGATGGAAAAAGGCAAAAAAATGCTTGCTGACGCAGCAAACTAATATCATAGACTAACTTGCAGGTATGGTTGAGCATGTTTGATGTTCAACCATACTGCAGTTTAACCATACAACCATCCAAAGATGAACTTAGTGATTCTTTCTCCCGAAGCCGAACTTTTTGCCGGTGAAGTGAAATCTGTAAAGGTACCCGGCTCAGATGGTTCTTTTCAAATTTTGAATAACCATGCTGCCATTGTTTCCTCCCTTGATAAAGGATCGGTGCACATTGTAAAGGAAAATGGAGAGAAATTCGATTTTCAGGTGGCAGGCGGCTTTGTTGAAATGCTCAACAACGAAGTTTCCTTGCTGGTTTCTGGTGTAGAAGGGTTTTAATTATACCCTTTCAATTTAAAAAGCCTTGTTAAACGTCTCCGGTTAGCAAGGCTTTTTCTTTGGTATCCATTTCTATCCCGTACTTTTGCAGCCAATGCTAAGTTTGCGTAAATTTGATCTGATGAAAAAACTACTTTTTGCCCTTCCGTTACTTGGATTGCTGTGGACGGGCTGTTCGAATGATTTTGAAGTTACCGCCCCGTGGAAAGAAGTACCGGTGGTTTATGCGATTCTTTCTGCCAAGGATACCGCAAATTATGTGCGGGTGGAGAAAGCATTCCTGGATCCCGATGAGAGTGCCCTGGTGATTGCTCAAATTGCCGATTCTTTGTATTACCCCGCTGATGCAATTACGGTGTTTATGGAGCACGTTAAAACCAAGGTGAAAGTACAATTAACCCGAGTGGATGGCAACCTGGATGGACATCCTCGTCAACCAGGCACCTTTGCAACAACCCCTAACTGGTTGTATAAGTTAAAATCGCCCAATGGCGCCAAATTGATAGCTGGCGATAAATACCGCCTGATTGTGGTGCGTGCCGATGGAAAAAAAGACATTACCTCGGTTACAACGGTACCCAATGAGTTTGTGTTCAACACACCCAACCCTGCTGATATTCCTCCAAAAATTACTTTTCAAACCGATAAAACGGCCTCTTTGCGTTGGTTGGGTGATACCAGTAGTGTATTGTTCGATGTGGATATGGTCGTTCGTTATCGGGTAGAAGCGGGCAATGGTACCACCTTGTTTCGTCGTTCTATAAAATGGAGTGTGGCCAAAAACCTGCAACGGGGCGCATTTCCAATCAGCACCACACAAGGACCATTTTATACCACCAATTATGAAGTATCTGGTAACCGGTTTTTTGAGCTTGTTGCCAATCAAATCAAGGCCGACGATTTGGCGGGAATTGATACGATTTCCAACGAGCGTTTTCGATATTTCGAAGGCATTGACCTGGTGATTAATGGCGGCGGGTCCGAAATTTACCAGTATTTGCAAACTGTTTCGGCGAATTCGGGGTTGACCGGATCGGAGATTATTTCCTCGTACACAAATATTTCGGAAGGATATGGTGTCTTTACTGCAAAAAACACAAGCACCCTTTCTAACTTGAAAGTTACGGAACTGACGATCAATTCCATGAATACAAACCCACTTACGAAAGTCTTGAATTTTAAATTTTTCTAAATTCAGGGGCTATAAAGGGGATAAAATGCAATTTGACAGACATATTAGCTTCGTTTTTTGTGTTAAATTAGATAAATTTGATTCACAAAAAGCATCCTTAAATTGAGGCAAAGTGTTTGTTTTTAATAAGTTACATATTTAAAGATAACTTTTTGCAGTTCACAACCTTGAAAAAATGTCATTGTATTCTATCTTTTCCCAACCCACTTTTGTAGGGTGAATGGTGGTGTACAATGGTTTGCCGCCAGAGATAAGTTCATGGGATTATACAATTTCAGGTGAAGCGCAAGTCCTTCTATTCAAGTAAGAAGGACTTGCTGCATCTGATAAATGAACAAAGTGTTAATGCATGTGTTCTATATAACAAGAATACGGTATTTTCTGTTATTATATGGTATTTGCTGGTTACATAACTGGCCCCGATTTCGAAATGTTCATGGGATTATAATTTGTTGTTTTACCGACCGCGCCAAATGAGGCGCGGTTTTTTTGTTTATATTACTACCTTTCGCCCTGATAGTTTTTATCTTCATCTCAACAAATACATTCAGCCATGTCTGCATCTACTGGTGAAATTAAACGGGTTACAACGCATGTTATCCAGGCCATGAAAAATCGCCAGGAGAAAATCGCGATGCTGACTGCATACGACTTTTCTATGACCCGCATGCTCGATGAAGCGGGGGTCGATATTTTATTGGTTGGTGACTCGGCCTCCAATGTGATGGCTGGGCACGAAACGACCCTTCCTATTACCCTTGATCAAATGATTTACCATGCCCAGTCGGTTGTACGGGCCGCACGCCGCGCCATGGTGGTGGTCGATTTGCCTTTTGGCAGCTATCAATCGAATTCCGAAATTGCTTTATCCAGTGCGATCCGCATCATGAAAGAATCGGGTGCGCATGCTGTCAAACTCGAAGGTGGCGCAGAAGTAGAAAAATCGATCAAACGCATTTTGGTAGCAGGCATTCCGGTAATGGGGCATTTGGGCCTGACACCACAGAGTATTTACAAATTTGGTACGTATTCGGTGCGGGCTAAAGAAGAAACGGAAGCATTAAAATTGGAAGAAGATGCCTTATTGCTGCAACAATTGGGGTGCTTTGCCTTGGTTTTAGAAAAAATTCCTGCGAACTTGGCTGCTAAAGTGTCGGAAAGCCTCGAAATTCCGACCATCGGTATTGGTGCTGGCATGAACACAGATGGCCAGGTTTTGGTTACACATGACATGCTGGGTATTACCAAAGATTTCAAGCCGCGTTTTTTGCGCCGTTACCTGGAATTGTTTGATGAAATCGGCAATGCCACCCGTCAGTACATTTCAGATGTGAAATCGAAAAGTTTCCCGAATGAACATGAGCAGTACTAAAATACTGTAAATCAATATTTTACTTAATAAGTTGTTCTTGTCATGCAAGCTTACCACGATCTACTTCGACATATTCTGGATCAAGGCGTTCAAAAAAGCGACCGCACCGGAACAGGCACCCTGAGTGTGTTTGGGTACCAGATGCGGTTTAATCTGGAAGAAGGATTTCCCTTGGTTACCACGAAAAAAGTACACACCAAAAGCATCATCCATGAGTTGCTTTGGTTTTTGAAAGGGGATACCAATATTCAGTACCTCAAAGAAAACGGGGTAGGGATCTGGGATGAATGGGCCAATGAACATGGGGACTTGGGTCCCGTTTATGGAAAACAATGGCGCTCCTGGGAAACACCAAACGGAGATACCATCGACCAAATTAAAGGCTTGATTCATACGCTGCAACACAATCCTGATAGTAGACGTATGGTTGTCAGTGCCTGGAATGTGGCAGATTTGGATAAAATGGCACTGGCACCTTGTCATTGCCTGTTTCAGTTTTATGTTGCGGAGGGGCGTTTGTCTTGTCAATTGTACCAACGCAGCGCTGACGTATTCTTGGGGGTGCCTTTTAACATCGCCTCTTACGCATTACTTACCCTCATGCTGGCACAAGTTTGTGGTTTCAAACCAGGCGATTTTATTTGGACTGGCGGAGATACGCACCTGTATGTCAATCACTTGGAACAAGTTGATCTGCAATTGTCCCGCACACCACGTGCCTTGCCACGCATGCAATTAAATCCGAATGTGCAGGATTTATTTGCATTCACCTATGAAGATTTTGATCTGCTCAATTACGATCCTTATCCGGGAATTAAGGCGCCGGTTGCAGTGTAGCCGACGTGCACCTGACACTTTTGAGGTAATTACAGTGTTTGGCCTGAATTTTGCCCTGTATGACGCAGGAAAATCCACGCTCAGAACAAGTGCCTAATTTTGGCTACGGTTAATCAAGATGTCAATAGAAAAAGAATTGCCTGCCCTGTTACGCAAAGCACAAGAGGAAGCCAGGTTTTATAAGTCGCTTTTAGATAACCAATCAGTCTATGTGGTTAAAACAGACACTGAGGGTCGTTATGTATATGCGAATGACCATTTCTGTCATATTTTCAACATCACCGTTGATGCGCTGATTGGAACCAACTCCCTTGAATCCATTTTGGAGCAGGATCGTCCTAAATGCAGCGAAACTGTGAACCAGTGTTTTGCGCTTCCAAGCTTGCGGCATGTAGTTATTTTAAGAAAAAGGGATTGGAACGGCTTTATACGCATAAATCAATGGGAGTTTAGTGCAACCTTGGATGAAAAAGGCAAAATTGAAGGCATTCTTTGTATTGGGTTTGATATTTCTGAAAAAGTGCGCATCGAAACCAATTTGTCTATTTTGGTTTCCAATATGAGCGATGTGTTGCTGAGTATCGATGCAACAGGAACCTTGGTATATGCATCACCCAGTTGTACAAAAGCTTACGGATATTTAGTTTCAGAAATTGTAGGGCACAATATTGTAGATTTTATACACCCGGATGATTTGGGTATTTGTTTGGAGGCCTTGGTTAAGGTGAGTACCACCGGTGAATCTGTGATTGGGTTGGAGCACCGTATATTACATAAAAACGGTACATATCTTTGGAGCAGTACCAATGCGGATGTAGACCCTACAGGCGGACGCGCGATTATCTCTACCCATGATATTACGGAGCGCAAACGGCAGGATAAGCGTTTAAAGGAATTGGCGCTGGTTGCTTCCAGTACCACCGATGTGATTATTATTTCAGATTCAAATGGTGTGATTACCTGGGTGAACGACGCATATACCCATTTAACGGGATACACTTTTGAAGAAGCGATCGGGAAAAAACCGGCAGATATGGTACAAGGGCCTAAAACAGACATGGCTGCCATTCTAAAAATTCGAAGGGCTTTACGTGCCCAAAAACCAGTAAGCGTTGAAATCCTTAACTATTCAAAAGAAGGCCGAGAATATTGGTTGGAATTGAGCATCGACCCGGTTTTTGATGAACAGGGGGGTTGTACCAACTTTATTGCTGTGGAGCGTGATATATCGGTGCGTAAAGCGGCCGACCAGGAATTACAGCGCACCAAAGAAATGTTGGAGCAAACCAATTTGGTTGCTAAAGTAGGTGGTTGGGAGGTAAATTTGGTTGAAAATAGTGTTTTTTGGTCGGATGTTACCAAAATGATCCATGAAGTACCTATGGATTATGTGCCCGTCTTGGAAGCAGGAATCGAATTTTATAAACCAGGGAAGAGCAGGGAAACCATTGCGCATCTGATAAAGGCTGCCATGGAGCACGGAACTCCTTTTGAAACAGAACTTCAAATTATTACTTCAACTAGAAAAGAAGTTTGGGTGAGGGCGATTGGCAAAACAGAAGTTGTAGACGGTCGATGTATACGCATTTATGGCACTTTTCAAGATATTGATGCTATTATTAAAGCGGAGAGTGAACAAATTAACACCGCCAATTTGCTCAAAAAATTGTCGGATGAAGTTCCTGGTGGTTTATATCAATTTACCCTAAATGATCAGGGAGATTTTCATTTTCCATATGCGTCTACAGGTTTGTTGGAATTATTTGAGGTAAGTGCGGAAGAATTGAGGGAAAATCCTGCAATTTTATTCCATCGGATACATTCAGATGAATTGAACGATATAAATGCCTCTATTGCCGCTTCTGCAGCAAGTTTATCGCGTTGGGAAGAAAGTTTTCGGATTATTACGCCCCAGGGCATAGAAAAATGGATTCAAGCGGAGTCCCGACCCGAACGGTTTGATGGTTATATTACCTGGTCGGGTTATTTGTACAACATTACCCAACAAAAAATAGCGGAAAGAGAAATTCGGCGCTCTGAGGCCAAGTTTCGGGGGCTGTATGATTCTACCAGTGATGCCGTGTTATTGTTGAGTGATGTTGGCTTTTTTGATTGCAACGATGCAGCTGTTGCGATTTTTGGTTGTACTTCGAAGGCGCACTTGTGTTCTTTTCATCCGGCAGATGTTTCCCCCGAATTTCAACCCAATGGGGTTCGATCGATGGTTCAATCCGAAATCAATAATAAATTGGCACTCGAACAAGGCTCATACCGTTTTGAGTGGCTGCATAAACGCATGGATACGGGAGAAGAATTTTATGCAGAAGTGTTGTTAAATGTAGTGCAATTGGATGAGCAGCAACGACTCCAGGCCGTGGTACGCGACATTTCCGAACGAAAACAGGCAGAAATAGAAATCTTGCGTGCGCGGGAGCAGGCGGAAATGGCCAGTAGGTTCAAATCGGAGTTTTTGGCCAATATGAGCCACGAAATACGTACCCCACTCAATGGGGTAATCGGATTTGTCGATTTGCTCATGCGCACCAAATTGGATACAACGCAGAAAGAATACATGTCGACCGTTTTTCAGTCTGCCAATGCATTGCTCGATATTATCAATGATATTCTTGATTTTTCTAAAATTGAAGCAGGCAAACTTGAATTATCGATCGAGCAAACCGATTTGTTGGAATTAGGCGGACAGGTAGCCGATATGATCAAGTATCAGGCGCACAAAAAGAACCTGGAAATGCTGCTGAATATTGATCCGAGCATTCCGCGGTTTATTTGGGCCGACCCGATTCGTTTGCGGCAAGTTTTGGTCAATTTATTGGGTAATGCCGTGAAATTTACCGAAAAAGGCGAAATAGAATTATGTGTAAAACCCATTTTGAAAACATCGGAGGATGTAACCGTTTTTCGATTCTCCGTGCGGGATACGGGGGTTGGGATTGATCCGAAAAACCAGGCAAAAATATTTGACGCTTTTTCTCAGGAAGATGCCTCTACCACCCGACGGTTTGGAGGAACGGGTCTTGGCTTGACCATCTCCAGCAAATTACTGGCCTTAATGGGAAGTTCGATGTCGCTCCAATCCGAGCCAGGAAAGGGGAGTATCTTCTATTTTGATATTGAGTTCAAAACCATGGACGGTCCTGCTGTTTCTAATTACGAACTTGATCATATTAAAACCGTGCTGGTTGTAGATGATAATGAGAATAATCGGATCATTTTGCAGGAAATGCTCAATATCCACCAAATTTCAACCGATCATGCCCGCAATGGAATTGAGGCTTTGGACAAATTGAGGGAAGGGCGGAAATATGATGTCATTCTGATGGATTACCACATGCCTTATTTGGATGGTTTGGAGACGATTCGTAATATTAGGAATACGCTAGATATAAAATCGGAAGACCAGCCCGTGATCTTGTTATTTAGTTCTTCTGACGACGAATTTATAAATGCTGCTTGTCGGGAATTGAATGTACGTCAAAAAATTGTAAAACCTATCAAAATCAATCAGTTATATGATGCACTTGCTCATTTAAATGTGCAATACATGGATCTGGAAGAGCGGAAGGAAAGTGGTAATAGCAAGGAAGTCTTTGGTAAAGGCCTTCATGCACTTTCAATTTTGGTTGCGGAAGACAATCCGGTTAACATGCTGCTTGCTAAAACAATTTTGCAAAATATTTTGCCTGATACCGCAGTGATTGTTGCATCCAATGGCCGGGAAGCACTGGAGCGTTTTGTAAATAACCAGCCGGATTTGGTCTTTATGGATATCCAAATGCCTGAATTGAACGGATATGAAGCCGCAACCGCTATTCGAGCCACTGAAAAAGAAGGCAGAAGGGTGCCTATTATTGCCCTGACTGCAGGTACGGTAAAGGGTGAACGCGATCGTTGCCTGGCTGCAGGAATGGACGATTATATTACGAAGCCTGTATTAAAGGAAACCATTGAACAAGTTATTTTAAAATGGCTCATAAAGGATTCAAAATGGACAGAGTCGGCCATTCCAGAGCCCCTCGATCAAAAGTCACGCTTCAATGCCGAGCAATTTGAGGCCTTGTTGGGCAACGATACCGAAATGATTCAGGATATGTTAACCGTAGCATTGAACTCTATGGATAAGTTTTTGGTAGATCTGGATCAGTTTATTAATATTTCTGATTTTGTGGCAATTAAGGCCTTGGCACATCAGATGAAAGGAGGCGCACTTACCTTGACCTTTGGTATTTTGGGTAAACAAGCTGCCGAACTGGAGTATCTGGATCCCATGACCATAGAATCGGTGAAAGCATTGCAGTACCAAATTGAAACAGAAATAGAGCAAATAAAACAATTAATTTCCGGCTACTTTTAGTTTTTACCACCACACCTTTTGCTCGGAAAAATAATTGCAGGCCAATACATGATCATGTTTTTTGGCCTTTTTTTATTGATTATTAAATCAAAATACTCTTACTTTTATTTTAATATTAGCGTAATTCGACTTTGTAAGTAATTATTTACAATAAAATTTATATACGATTAAAATTTAAATTATAGATTTGTGGAATGTTCCAATGGGAAATTATTTGCCAAAATAAGGCAGGTGTTTTCCGGGCAGTTTTCGCTTATTTATCCTTTAATTCAACACGCTCATGAATGTTCAATACTCCATCGTCGGTGGTGGCATTGCTGGCTTGACGCTTGCCAATTTGCTCCAAAAAAACAAAATTCCCTTCCAAGTTTACGATAAATCTCCTGCAATTAATCCGAAAGGACATGGCTTTATTATTCCGCAGGAAGGCTTGGTTATTTTGTCTGAAATCCTGGATTGGGACCAGATTATCCGCAAAGGCAATTACATTCATCTTTATGAGGCGTTTAATGATCGGGGCGAATTGCTTGCCTCGATTGACACCGGTGGTGTATTTGCGATCAGTCGCCCTGCTTTGCTGGAAAGTCTATACGAGCACATCAATCCAGCCAACGTACATTTCAATAAAGAAATAGAACAGGTCACGGTAAAAGGTCAACAAATTCGTGCGATACAATTTACAGATCAAACGACAATCCGGCCTGAAATGGTGGTGGCTTCCGATGGGGTGGGGAGCATGCTGCGCAAACAAATATTTCCAACTTCCAATCTGGAATCGGTTGGTTATCATGAAGTAGTATGTACCATAGAACATCCTGCGCTGGTAGAGTTTTTGGGTAAAAGGCTCCTAAAGTTTCACCACCATGCAGGTGGCCGCGCTTTTGGCATGCTTAAAATTTCGCCGACAAAACTGATTTGGTATGTACAATTTGATACCCAACGTTTTCCATTGCCGGCGGGTGGAGCATCCTTACTAAAGCAATTTATTGAGCAATATTTTGGCGATTGGTGCGCCCCGGTGCAAGCGGTGATTCAGGCCAGCGATTTTCAAAATGCCCACCATTGGCAATTATTTGAGTTGCATAATCTGCCATCTTACGCAGCAGGAAACACTATTTTGTTGGGTGACGCGGCACATCCGGTTTTGCCATTTACCAGCCAAGGGGTGGTATCTGCTCAAAAAGATGCAAAGGTTTTGACCGAGTTAATAAAGTCAAAAACAGCGCAAGAAACCCTGTTTTCGACTTATTCTGATACTCGAATGGCTGAAATGCAGGAACATTTTGACAATGGTAAGGCCATGATGAATAATTTTTTATTGCCGCTTAAACAACAAAGTGTCGGAATTCCGATGTCTGTGAAAATTCCGGCCGGAAATTTGCGTCGTGCCTTTCGGAGCACTTCACAAAATCCTCCACCCTCAGGCATCAATGTCGCTATTTGACCACACAAGTATTCAATTTAATACCCTGAAACAAAGGGCTTTTAATGGACGTTGGGCAGTTGTGCCCAATGATGTACTTCCACTAACCGCTGCGGATCCTGATTTTCCAATTGCCCCGGAAATCATCGAAGCCATGCAATCCTATCTAGGTGCAGGGTATTTGAATTATGGTCCTTTTTCAGGTTTAGACGTTTTTAAGGAAAACGTCGCGCTGCATTATAATGCGCGCAAGGGCTGTGCTTTTATTCCGGAAGATGTACTTGCGGTAAATAGTGCCGCCCAGGGTATGTACCTGGTGGCCCGTTACCTGCTCCAGCCCGGCGATGAAGCCATCATTTTTGATCCGGTCGATTTTCTGTTCAAAAAAACCTTGGAAGTCGTCGGAGCACGCCCCGTTTTGTGCTCCATACCTGCCGAAACGGGTGTATTGGATTTGGCGAACCTGGAATCCTTGATCACCCCCCGTACCAAACTGATCAGTATTTGTAATCCGCATAATCCGCTCGGCGTTGTATACGATTCGTCGGTATTGTTATCCCTGGCAAAAATTGCAGAACGACATGGACTTTGGGTAATGAGCGATGAAATCTGGAGCGATATTGTATATGATCGTCAGGCTTATCGCAGTTATGCATCTGTTTCAGATTATGCTGCTTTACATAGTTTTACAGTATACGGTTTTTCAAAAACCTTTGGATTGGCGGGCTTGCGCATTGGTGCTGTACTTTGCCAAAACACAGCCGTGATGCAGGATTTTATAGAGCAGTCGCAATTTAATTCGACGATTGAAGGCGTTTCAACCTTATCTCAAATTGGTGCCGCAGCAGCACTGGAACATGCCTGGTATTGGGCCGAGGAATTTGTGGAACACTTACAGGCCAACCGCGACCTGGCTTATCAATTGTTGAGCAAGTCAAACTCACTTCAGCCGAATCGACCGGACAGTACGTATGTTATTTTTCCTAAAATAACATACGGTTTGAGTAGTGAAATGTATGTAAAACAAGTACTCGAGCAGGCAAAAGTGGCCATTGTGCCTGGCAGTGCCCGCTGGTTTGGACCTGGTGCGGAAGGCCATGTGCGTATTTGTTTCTCTACTTCGCGGGATGTATTGGAGGAAGGGATATTGCGTATTTTGTCAAAAATGGGCTAAGTGTTAAATTTTCGCTGTTATTTCACGCTTACCCTGCCATATACCGGCTAGCAATGCCCAATGCCCGCATAGAATACGTCTTTTTCATATGGTGGCCACCACTGCGCAAGAGAATATCCTTCAGGGTTTCAATTACTTGTAGGGTGTGATCGCCTTTGTTGATCATCACACATTCAGCCAGGGCGGCATGGGCGGCATCTGTTACTTCTGAACGGGTGGCAATGCCTGATTTATTGAGTGATTCCAGCACCTGGGTAGCCCAGATTACGGGCACATGTGCCGCTTCGCAGATCCATAATATTTCCTCCTGGATTTCACTCATCCGTTCGAAGCCGATTTCTACGGCCAAATCGCCACGGGCAATCATTACCCCAATGCCCGCTTGGGTCATACCTTGTAGTAGCAGTCCGGGTAAGTTTTTGACGGCCTCAGGTGTTTCTATTTTAAGGATAATGGAAGGTAAGGGGCGATTTGTTTTTAAGTTGAGCAAAGCCTCTTGCAAAATTTGCAAATCGCCTGTTGTGCGAACAAAAGAATAACCAATCAGATCAGCATGTTGTAAGGCAAATGGAAGTACGGCGCGATCTTCATCGGTAAGGCTATCTAGGGTAAAGGTAGAATCGGGAAAATTGATCCCTTTTTCGGCCTTAAGTTTGGGCTTTTCGGATGAAATACGCACCATTTGCAGGCGGGCCAGTCCTTTTTTTAATTGTTCCACTTTGGCTTCAAACAGGCCATCATCAAACAGGACGCGCTCGCCCACTTTCAATTGCGACACAATTCCTTCTTGGGTACAACCAATTACAATTTGCTCCGTATCCAGCACGTCATTCGATTCGGCCAAAAAGAAGGTGCGTTCATCGCTAAAATCTGCTTTGCCTTTTTTATAGCCTTTACCCAGAATTTGGGTGCGGATTTTTGGTCCGGCAAGGTCCATATATATTTTGCAGGGTAGACCGGTTTTTTCACGGGCTTTTTGAATATTCCCGATCATTTTGAGCCAGGTATCTGGATTGTCGTGGGCGCAATTGATGCGCGCAACATTCATTCCGGCTGCCAATAGTTGGTGCACTTTCCGTTCATTGGTGGCAAATTCGGTATCGAATGTCACCATGATATGTGGAATAGCAGGATTGGTTTTATTGCCAAACAACTGATTACTATGTTGTTGAATGGCTTTGCGTCCGGCCACAGCGTCACATTTAGACAGTTCATGTACCTGTTTTTTTACCCCGATCAACTGCAATACGGATTGAATTTGACGCAGGATGTGGCTTTCGGAACTGGCGAGTGAAGACAACCCAGCGGTATGCAATTCATCTTGCAAATCACGGATGTCTTCGTTGCGCAGGGTGAGGTAGTGCAGCAGGTTTTCGCCGCTCAATTGTTGTTGTGCAGGCAGGGTAGCGAGCATAGTTTCCCGATCTGCAACGGCCTTCAACATTTTTTGTTCAAGGTGGAGCAAATTGGATTTGAGGTATGCCAGCGTTGTAGGTTTCATTATTTATAACCAGCCTAAAAATGGTTCTTCCAGAATTTTTTTCAATTCTACCAGGAATCTGGCCGCATCTGCACCGTTAATTACCCGATGATCCCAGCCGATGGTCATAGGCATCATGAGGCGCGGTTCGAAGGCGCTACCATTCCAAAAGGGTTCCATTTGGGCGGCCGTGATGCTCAAAATTGCTACTTGTGGCCAGTTTACGATGGAAATCATATTTGTACCGCCAATACCGCCAATGTTGGAAATGGTAAAAGTGCCACCATCCAAATCTTCTGGTTTGTTTTTGCCATCGCGGGTGCGGACAGATAATTCCGACAATTCTACCGAAATCTCAGTCAGGTTTTTTTGGTCGGTATGTTGCAATACAGGAACAAGCAGTCCGCGTGGCGTATCAACCGCAATACCGATGTTGTAGTATTTTTTGAAAATAACCTCACGTTTTTCCAGGTCATAGCTGGCATTGAACTGCGGCATTTTCTTGAGCACCGAACAAACGGCCTTGGCGATGATTGCAGTAGTGGTCAAGGCGCCACCTGCGGCTTTTACTTTATCTTTATTTTCCTGACGCAGTTTTTCCAGTTTGGTGATATCGGCTTTTTCAGAAATCCAGGCATGTGGGATTGCATTAAAAGCATACACCATATTATCGGCAGTTAGCACGCCAATTCGGCTTTGTGCCTGGCGTTCTACCGTGCCAAATTTTTCGAAATTAGGCAGCGGTTTGTGTGCCATGGCGGTACCACCTTGTGCGCTAGTGCCACCTTTTTCCATTTTTTGCTTTACAAAATCCACTACATCTTTATAGGAAAGACGGTTAGAACCATCCGTTGGACGCACATCAGCCAGGTTAATACCCAATTCTTTTGCGCGCTTGCGTGCGAGGGGCGAAACACGGAAATTGCCAGTTGCAATGGGGGCGCTGGTAGTTTGTGCCGGTGTTGCAACATCCGCAGGGGCAGCCGCTACCTTTACGGGTTCAGGTGCTGGGGCAGGCGCCGGTGTGCTGGCAGCAGGAGAAGCGGTTGCGGCACCAGCCGCCTGAATGCGCAGAATTACATTGCCTTCTGTCACATCATCCCCTTTTTTGACAACAATTTCCTCCACAACACCATCCACATCA
This sequence comes from Saprospiraceae bacterium, assembly GCA_027488935.1. Taxonomy (GTDB): domain Bacteria; phylum Bacteroidota; class Bacteroidia; order Chitinophagales; family Saprospiraceae; genus M3007. The sequence goes on from JAIYAP010000033.1 coordinate 101,382, forward strand.
ATGGGCATTTCGGCGTCTACCTTATCGGTACCCACAATGAGTACAATTTGTTCTTTTTGAACCGTATCTCCCGGTTTGACCAGAATTTCAAGCACTTTTCCGGTTACTCCATCGCCCAAAGAGGGCAGTTTATATTCGTGTGTCATGTTGCAAACAATAATAAAAGACTTCGAAATCAAATACCGGCAAAGATGCTGCAAGTTTTGCGGAATACAAACCTTCGGACACTGGTAAATGAAAATAGATGCAGATACTTCTTACTCGACCAGTTCCGACCATTGGCGTACTGGCATGCGTGGTACTGGATTCCATTGGCTCGTTTTCCAGTCAAAGGCTTCCAGGCTGTTAAAATTCAGTTTGTAATCAAATTGAGAAGGCACATCGTAGCAATATCCGTGGTAATAATATTTTTTACCCAGTGCTTTTGCTTTTTGAATTTCGAGCAGCATGGTATAACTACCCAGGCTTAGTTGGCCGAAATCGGGATCGAAAAAACAATAGGTGCCCGAAATACTTTCATGTCCGATATGCATATAACTATAGGCTATAATGGGGTTATCTGCTATTTGAACACTGAATTCCATGCCTGTCACGGGTTCGCGGTGCGCTTGTGGGCCTAAAAAGGAGGCTAGGTGGGCTGGCCTGCGCTCTCCAAATCGCTGGGCATGTTTTAAAAATAAAGCCTCCTGGTGGCTGGTGAGCGCAATGGATCGGTAACCCGTCTTCAAATGGGCATTTCGGCGCAAGAGTTGGCGCTGACTTTTGGAAAACGAAAAATCATGCAGGCAAATGCGCAAGGGAATGGTAAGGCAAAACTGGTTGCGGCACACCGAATAGTTGTGCCGGACCATGGAATATCCCAACAAACGCCAGCCCTCCGCCAGGTAATCATCGAATATTTCCGGGTGCAGGGCCTGCATGGGAACACTCTCATCGATCAGTTCGGTTAAAAATAAAGCCTGATTTTCCATATTTGCCATAATACACACAACACATTTTTCATACAACAATGTTCCGCGCAATACTACGGAATTTTGTGCTTAATTTGTTGCAGCGCTACAAACTACCGTACTTTGCGCCACTGTTAAAAAGGCAGATTCAACCATGGACAATACTGCGCGCATTCCCCTTCTGTACCATACTTACAATAGCCTGTTCTTGCGGCTTCCATTCAAGGGTATTGAACATACAGGTACACAACTTGCTTTGTTTACCCAATATTGCGAACAACGGTTTAAAGAATTTGCCAGTCCGGTTGAATTGGTAACGGCTTTTTGGAAAGACTATTTTGAGCATTCCGACGAAGATACCAAGCATCAATTGTTGTTCCGCTTTATTCAATACGTTGAAAGGCAAGTTGTATTGTTCGATTCGGTAGAAGATGCGCTTTTTGAACAGACGCACGAAATGAATGGCCCGGGCTCCCTCAAACACTTGCTGAGCAGGCTCGAAACCCCGGAGCACAAGGCTCAACTGATTGAAAAAATCAAAACCTTTAATCTGCGCCTGGTATTGACCGCCCATCCAACCCAGTTTTATCCAGGTAAAGTATTGGGCATTATTAATGATATGGGGCAGGTGATAAAAGGGAATGACCTGGAACATATTCGTCAGTTGTTAATGCAACTTGGAAAAACGGCCTTTGTAAACCGGCAAAAGCCCACACCTTACGATGAGGCGATCAGTTTGGGCTGGTACATGGAGCATGTTTTTTACAACACCATGCCCGACATCTTGTTCCGGCTGTTGCGTTCCATGCAGTTGGACGTGGTTGAATTTGAAAATCCACGCCTGCTTTCATTGGGTTTTTGGCCGGGCGGCGACCGCGATGGCAACCCGTTTGTGACCGCGGATGTAACGATATTGGTGGCTAAACGGCTTCGGGAAGGGGTTTTGCGTGGATATTACCGCGATTTACGGCAATTAAAACGCCGGCTTACTTTTCGGGGCGTAGAAGAAATCATTTCGGCTGCCGAACAAAAAATATACCGCACCTTATATTATCCTGATCCGACGCAATACCATTCTTGTGGGGAGTTGCTTGGTGAATTATACGAGGCACGTAATATTCTGTTGGCCGAGCATGATGGCCTGTTTATGGAGGAACTCGAACGCTTTATATTAAAAGTTCGGGTGTTCGGATTTTATTTTGCCAGTTTGGATATCCGGCAGGAGAGTGGGAAGCATCAGGCTGTTTGGGCCTTGATTTTGCAGAATTGGGCGGCGAAATTTCCATGGTACGACCCGCAAGATTTTTTCAAAGCAGATGAAAATACGCAAATAGACCGGCTATTATCAACCAATTATCTGCTGGATGCTGCTGATTTTCAAGACCCACAGGTGTTGGAGACCATTGCTACCTTCCAAGCCATTGCAGCAATACAAAGCACAAATGGAGAACATGGCTGCCACCGCTATATCATTAGCAATTGTAGTTCGGCTTTGCAAGTAGCCCAAGTACTTGCGCTGGCGCGGCTAACCATTGCCCAGCTCGACGAGGAGGGGCTACCAGGGGCTGTTTCGCTGGATATTGTGCCTTTATTTGAAACAATTGACGATTTGGCCACTTGCGATACGGCGATGGAAACACTTTATCGCAACGAGCGTTATGCTGCCCACTTATTGCAAAGGGGTAATATTCAGCATATTATGTTAGGTTTTTCGGATGGCACCAAAGATGGTGGTTACCTGCGTGCCAACTGGAGCATTTATCGGGCAAAAGAAGCACTCACCCGCGTAAGCCGCGCACATGGCATCACCGTCATCTTTTTTGATGGCCGTGGCGGACCTCCAGGCCGTGGCGGCGGCAACAACGCCAATTATTACGCAGCCCAGGGCCATGATATTGAAAATCAAGCGATTCACGTAACCATTCAAGGGCAAACGGTGAGCAGTACGTATGGTACCAAAGCGTCGGCGCGTTTTAATACCGAACGACTGCTCAGTGCCGGTTTGGAAACCCAACTTTTTCCGGCACATTCAAATGAATTGACGGAAAATGATAAAAATTTGCTAGACGCATTATCGGACAAGGCCTTGGAGGCATATTTAAAACTCAAAAACCATCCGGAGTTTGTCCCTTATCTTGAGAAAATGACGCCATTGAAATGGTATGGCGACACCAACATAGCCAGTCGTCCAACCAAACGGGGCAATGACAAAGGGTTGCGTTTTGAGGATTTGCGCGCCATCCCTTTTGTGGGTGCCTGGGCGCAAATGAAACAAAACGTACCTGGGTATTACGGTGTAGGTTCGGCGATCGAGGCATTAACGCCCGAAGCCCTGAACGACTTGCGCGAGTTGTACAAACGTTCGTTGTTTTTACGGACATTGTTTGAAAACTCGATGCAGTCTTTGTCCAAAGGAAATTTCAATGTTACACGGCACATTGCAGATTCGCCGCGTTTTGGTGTGTTTTGGACAATGTTGAAAGAAGAATTTGAGCGTACAAATACCCATTTGCTCAATTTATCGGGGCAAGAGGGGTTATTGGAAGACAATTTGATGTCCAAAACAAGCATCGCAATCCGCGAACAGATCGTATTACCGCTGATTGTGATACAGCAATACGCCTTGCAACAGTTGCAGGAGGATGTTGTTCCTGCAGCATCGGCTGAGGTTTATCGTCGGTTGGTTTTGCGTGCAATGTTTGGCATCATCAATGCGGCACGCAATTCGGCCTAAACTATTCTTCTTCGCCGTGGAGTTCTCTTTCGAGGGCTTCCATTTTGATATAGTCAATGGCTTCTTCAACGGTTGGGATCATCACCAGGATGGATTCCAGGCGGCTGATTTCAATTAATTTTACCACCATTGGATGTAATTTTCCCGCCAAAATAAGTGATCCCGTGTCCTTCCAAATGCGGTGGCCTGTCAAAATGGCGCTCAAGCCACTTGAGTCCACAAAACGCACATTGGACAAATCGAGGATTAAATTGCGCACGCCTTCCTGGTTTAAAAAGATTAAATCACTCTTCAAACCTGGAGCAATGGTAGAGTTAAGGTTCTCTTCATCCAAGGTGAGCACGGAATATTGCTCCTGTTTATCGATTCTGTATTTCATAATAACCTGGTTTTCAGCAATGCGCTATTACACGCGTTTTTTGCGTTGCAATTTTAGGGTGCAAATGTAGCCAATGCCCGGGGCTTTTCTAAAAAAAAATTTCATTCGTTTTTTACAGACTATTAATCTGCCATCTAGTCAGGTGTATTCAAGTATGGCATTGTTTTTTCAATATACTTGTACGGTCACCATGGATGGAAAAAATTTGGATTAAACCTATGTAAAAAAAAATTGTTAATGATTGGTCGCTAAGGTTGCATTATACCTTATAAATGACCTAAACTTGTCGCAAATTATCGAGACATCCTTAAATTCGCTTTCTCTATTGTTTTACCCCGATCCAGGGGAGCTGAAAACTTGAATAATGAATAAGAAATTTTCTCCGGTAGTCAAACAAATCATCAACCAAAGCGGCCAGGAAGCCCGGCGCTTGGGGCATGATTACATTGGCGCGGAACACCTCTTGCTGGGCATTATCTCCGAACGCGACAGTTTGCCAGTTCGGGTACTGGATGCTTTACTGGTGGATGTGCATGAACTGAAGAAGCGCCTCGAACGTGCCATTCCCCGATACAGCGCCTACCCGCCTGCAGAAAACCTGTTTATTGGTGAGTTCCAGGTCACCACCCAGGTGCAACGCGTTTTGAAAGTGACCTTCTTAGAGGCAAAAATGATGAAGTGTGAGGAGATCTATCCTGAGCATCTCATGCTTTCATTGCTCAAACATTCTGACACCACAGCCACCCGGCTGTTAAACGAGTACGACGTGGACTACGAATCATTTAAAAAAGAACTTGAATACGTGCGTTCGGAACAAGACTTAGCGCATCCTAATTTATTCAACCAAACGCCCTCTGAAGGATCTGGCGAATACGAAGAAGAGGAAGATCGCAGCGGCTTTCGCGCTGGCCAAAAAGGTCAACCCAAAAGCCGTACCCCTGTGCTGGACAACTTCGGCCGCGATATCACCAAATTGGCAGAGGAAAACAAACTGGACCCCATCATCGGTCGTGAAACCGAAATTGAACGGGTAAGCCAAATTCTGAGCCGCCGCAAAAAGAACAACCCAATTCTGATTGGCGAACCTGGTGTGGGTAAAACCGCCATTGTGGAAGGCTTGGCCCTGCGCATCATGCAGAAAAAAGTGAGCCGCACGCTGTTCAATAAACGCATCGTGATGCTGGATCTGGCTGCTTTAGTAGCTGGTACCAAATACCGCGGTCAGTTTGAAGAACGGATTAAAGCCATCATGAACGAGCTGGAGAAAAGCCGTGATGTCATCCTGTTTATCGATGAAATTCACACCATTGTAGGTGCTGGTGGCGCAACTGGTTCGCTTGACGCCTCTAATATATTCAAACCAGCCCTGGCACGCGGCGAACTCCAATGCATCGGAGCCTCTACTTTGGATGAATATCGTCAATATATTGAAAAAGACGGCGCACTGGATCGCCGCTTTCAAAAAGTGATGGTGGAGCCACCAAGTCAGGAGGATACCATTCATATTTTGCGCAATATTCAACCCAAATACGAAGAGTTTCACAACGTTATTTACTCTGAAGAGGCCATCAAAGCTTGTGTGCGCTTGAGTGATCGGTACATTACCGACCGTTTCTTGCCCGATAAAGCCATTGATGTATTGGATGAAGTAGGTGCGCGCGTTCACTTGAAAAACATTGTGGTTCCAAAGCATATTGAAGAACTCGAACTCAAAATTGAGGAACTCAAAGAGCAGAAAAACCAGGCAGTGAAAAATCAGCAATATGAAGATGCTGCTAACCTGCGCGATCAGGAAAGCAAATTGGTGCGTCAGCTGGAGTTTTCAAAAGTTGAATGGGAAGAAGAAAGTAAAACCCGCCGTTTCCCGGTTGAAGAAGATGATATTGCAGAAGTAGTCGCGATGATGACCGGTATTCCGGTGCGCAAAGTGGCCCAAAGCGAAAGCAAAAAATTGGTGACCATGGGCGATGACCTCAAAAAAATGGTCATTGGACAAGATGAAGCAATCGCCAAAATATCCAAAGCCATCCAGCGTAACCGCGTGGGTTTGAAGGATCCTAAGAAACCAATCGGTTCGTTCATTTTCCTTGGACCAACCGGTGTAGGTAAAACAGAACTGGCGCGCGCGCTTGCACGCTACCTGTTTGATTCAGAAGATGCCTTGATTCGCATTGATATGTCGGAATACATGGAGAAATTTACGGTAAGCCGTTTAATCGGTGCCCCTCCAGGGTATGTTGGGTATGAAGAAGGCGGCCAATTGACTGAAAAAGTGCGTCGGAAGCCGTATTCTGTGGTATTGCTCGACGAAATTGAAAAGGCGCACCCTGATGTGTATAATATTTTGTTGCAAGTGCTGGATGATGGACAATTGACCGATGGCCTGGGCCGTAAAGTTGATTTTAAAAATACCATCATCATCATGACCTCTAATATTGGTGCACGCCAATTGAAAGATTTTGGACAGGGTGTAGGCTTTAATACCAAAGCGCGTCAGGAAGCAGCAGAGGAAAACAGCAAAACTGTAGTTCAAAATGCCCTGAAACGCACCTTCTCGCCCGAGTTTTTGAACCGGGTGGATGATGTGCTGGTGTTCAATAGCCTGGGTCGGGAGGAAATCTTTAGCATCATTGACAACGCTTTGGGCAGTTTGATGAAACGTCTGGATGGTTTGAAATTCACCCTGACGCTTTCAGAAGATGCAAAAGAATTTGTTGCTGAAAAAGGGTACGATCCGCAGTTTGGCGCGCGTCCATTGCACCGGGCGATTCAGAAATATGTGGAAGATCCGCTGGCAGAGTTTATTTTGAATGAAAGTCCATCGGAAGGAGCCGTTATGGTTGCCACGCTGAATGAAGCAAAAGATGCGATTTTGATTACTTATGCTACGGAAGCAGATGCAAGTGGTGAAGCAACAACGCCGAAGGAGAATACGGAAAGCGCTGGTTAAAACATGTGAACAGTTTAAAGTCAAATATTTGGGGGAAATCGGTGTTGAGCCGGTTTCCCTTTTTTAATAATAGTCAACGCAAAGTGGTTATGAAAACAGATGGCATCTAATCCATTGAAAATCAATTTTTATCCATCCATCCCTCAAATCCATTTAAATCTGGGTATATATTAGGCATGAAAATTGAACATGGTTAAAAGTATTCATACCAAACACTATGGCTCTCCAACTCTGCCGGACCTTTCCATTATTCGGGGCATTTGCTTTTATATTCTTGCTGCCACGCATTTTGTGTGCACAAGCCAATCCTGTAATTCAGGTCGATTCCAATTTTATCTCTCAATTGGTATTGGCTGAAAGGCTGAAAGATCCGGAGCAAAACCTGGAAATCAACGCAGTGATGTCTGCACCTTTTGAGGATTTGTTTGCCTTGGAAACAAGTCCGCACATGGCTTTTGGTTTTGATGACTCACGTTGGTGGCTGCGGTTTCGTTTTTATAACCATGAGGATCGCCCGCGCACCTTGATATTGCGTTTGAACCGAAAAAACTTTGATGAGTTTAAATTATGGCAAAAAACGGAGCGAACGAGCATCCGTTCGGTCGGTGAAGTGGGGCATTTATTTGAAGATGATCGATTTGTCTTGATTAATGGTTATTATTTTGCGGTGACCCTTCAACCCGGCATGAATGAATTTTGGGCAAAATGTCGCAATGAAATTGGTTCTATGCACCTTACTTTGAGTTTGCAGACGCCCGAAAACTTTGCCGTTTTTAGCCGACAGTCGAGCGTGGCGTATGGGGTGTTTTTGGGCATTATGATGTTGTCGCTGTTTTTTAGTGCCGTGATGCTGTATTATTACCGCGGCTCCTTGTATTTGTTGTACACCGCCTATATTGTCAGTATTTTGATGCGGGAAGCGTATTACAATTCCTCCGATTTTGATTTATTCCCCGTATTTCAGCGGTATTGTACGACCATTTTAATCGCAGCAACTTACTCGGCATTATTTCGAAGGTTTTTGCGCATCTGGGAGTATTTTCCGCGATTGGATAAATTGATTCAGGTTTATTCGTGGCTGGCATTTACCTGTACGTTGGTGGTGTGGGGGTTGGTCCAAACAGATCAACGGATGTTCATTCGGATAATATTGCAAACGGCGAATGTTTTTAATTTGGTTTTTATCGCCATGGCCATTGGGGTAACCCTGATTATTTTCAAACGTAGTGCCCAAGCTCGGATCATGGTATTGGGGTCTATTCCCTTAGCACTTGCGTTTACGGTCATTTCTTTGCGTAATTTGAGTTTGATGCCCAATTATCCCATGATTCAATTTTTGGTATTAATTGGTTTTATTATTGAAGTTTTGGTCATTGCCTTCACCTTCACACGTTGGTATCGTCATGTGGAAATAGACCGTAATTTTTTAAAGTTGCGTATTTCGGTGGAGGCGCAAGAAAAACAAATTGCGGTGCAAGCAGCGGAGCAGCGCGTAAAAGACCGTATTGCACGCGATTTGCACGATGATGTGGCGGCCAGTATGTCAGGTATCCGAATTTTAAGTCAGGTGGCTATTCGACAGGCAGATGATAAAGCACAGCATATCTCGCCTTTATTGCATCAAATTTCCCGCAGTGCGCAGGCAACACTGGATGGCCTCAGCGATATTATTTGGGCTATTAACCCCCATACGGATTATTTAAATGATGTTGCCGACCGTATTCGAGATTATGCAGTGCGCACGCTTGAAGTACATGAGATTGACTATCAATTGGATATATCACGAAACTTGCCAGCATTGGACCTGGATGTGGAAGCGCGGCGCAATATCTACCTGATTTTTAAAGAGTCGGTTAATAATGTTTTAAAACACAGTCAATGTAAAAAACTGGAGATAAAGCTCCTGGTTGCAGATGGGTTTATGTCGTTGATTTTGGTGGATGACGGTGTAGGATTTGATATGCAAACGGTACAACGCGGCCATGGGCTGGATAACCTGGAAAAACGTTCCATAGACATCGGTGGCAGCGTACACATAACATCGTCGCCAGGTATGGGTACCCGGATTGAATTTCGGTTGCCCTTGTCGGAAGTGCGGGTATTACCAGTGGAAGGGAAATAAAAAAGGTGTCATCTCCATGGAAGAGATGACACCTTTTTTATTATTTCAAGATATATTACATTTTTTTCTTCCACTCCGCGATCGACTTATCGTTCATGCGTGGGTAGTCGGTATTGCTGTCAATTTTAGCCAATTCCGTGCTGCGTTCTGCTGCTGCGATCGCGTCTTTGTAGCGACCCAATTCAGCAAGGATGAGTGCTTTTGTGCGCACCATGTAAAATTTCTCGCTTTTATCAAGCGCCATTTGGATCCAGGCCAATGCAACATTAAGGTCTTTCTTTTCTTCCAGGTAGTAGCGGGCAGCCTGGTAGTAGGTCGTTGCTGATGGGCCTTCCATTTGTGATTTGATATCGGACAATACCTTTGTATCGGTATCAACGGTCACTGGAATCACCAATTTAGTTAATTCCCAGCTCATTTCAACGTCGGCACCACTGTTTTTCAAGTTGCTGATGTTAAAAGTAAGGGTTTCAACTGTTTCTTTCAGCGCAACTGGTTTTACCATAAATTTTACGGCTACATCATTTTCGGTGAAGTCTTTACCAGGCACACCCCAAAAATTAGTGTTTTTATATAAAATAACGGTCCATTCTTTTTCACCAGGAATGGTGTACAAAGCATAAGTTCCAGCCGCAAGTTCGCTGCCATTTACTTTAACTTTGTCGCTGAAAGTTACTTTGGTAGAGGCGTTGGCGCCGGTGCGCCACATTTCACCGAATGGAACGAGTTCGCCGAAAATTTTGCGGCCTTTGGTGCTTGGGCGTGAGTACTCAATATCCATTTTAACCAAACCGAACTCCTGGGAAATTTTTCCAGTTGGGCTAGGCGATGGGGTTTTGATTTGAGCGAAAGAAGTGGTGCATGCCAAAAGGAATGCAAGGGTTGAAAGGATGACTAATTTTTGCATGATGTTGGTTTATAATTTTGACAATAGAACGTATGAATGTTCTAAAGGTTGGCAAATGTAAACAGGTTTTTGATCAATTTTGGGGCAACCGCATTTGGTTTTAAAGATTGAATACTTGGTTTTGGTCTAAAATTGAGGTTTTTAAATAATTTTAAGCAGTTTATTGCCATGAAAATACATTATACTTGTTTGCCATTTGAGGCGCTTTCCGGCAGCGAATTGTATGAAATATTGGCTTTGCGGCAAGAGGTCTTTGTCGTTGAGCAAAACTGCCCTTACCTGGATTGCGACGGGAAGGACCTCGTTTCCTGGCATTTATTAGGACGAGATGCGGGGGGCAAACTGGTGGTGTACACGCGTTTGATTCCTGCAGGGGTATCTTATCCGGCCTATCTTTCCATTGGACGGGTCGTTAGCGCGCCCTCTGTGCGTGGGATGGGTGCTGGCCGTGATTTGATGCTTAAGAGCATTGAAATGACACGCCATTTATTTGGAAATCAGCCGATTAAAATTGGCGCCCAGACCTATTTATTGGCATTTTATACAAGTTTGGGCTTTCAATCTACGGGCGAGGAATACCTGGAAGACGGCATTCCGCATACGAAAATGTTTTTACGTTAGAGACGAAACCTCCCCGGCCAATTCCAGGCCGGAAGTGCTACTGCGGCCTTCGAAAATGCGTTTCCCTTTGTGTATCAACTCCACGTGTAGATGCGCCTGCAAGCTTTCATTGATTTTTCCGGTCATCGCACCTGATAAGGGTGATATCAGGGCGGTTCCTTCCGATTGTTGGGCATGGATTTGCAAAGTTTGACCAGGACCGGTAAATACCAGGGTGACCTGATCGTCTGCAATTTCCAAATGTTTGGTTGCCCCCGTGTAGGTAGCAAAACGAAACAAACGACCTTCCAGCCAAAAACCACTGATAAATCCGATAAAATGGCTGTTGAGCCAAGGAATATGGGCCACGGAAGCAATTAAAGAGGCTTGCTCATTGGAATCAAAATGGTTGCTTTGCATCCATACATAGGCCTTCGGAAAAGATTGGCCCCAGTCTTTTTCAATATAACCTTTGCCGCCCTGGAAGTCATACACCACCCCGTTGTGTTCCAAACTGCCTTGTAAGGTGTGGTGCATACTTACAATACCATGAAAACACTCCATAAATGGTACAAAAGAAAACCAGCCCATAATACCGGGTGCGCCCAGCATTTTTGGCCAGGGCTGTGTATTTATAAATTGAATATGCCCTTTTGTTTCGGGTAAGTTGAGGGTCATTTCTTGGGCCGAAAACGCATTATTGCCCAGTTTAAGTGCAAAATGCCGCAATGCCGGCTGAAACTCATCTGCATGAAACTGGTAATATTTGGCCTGGTTGGCCGTGCCATCCATCACTTGAATAAAGGCATGTTGATTGCCCTCCGCATCCATGGAGATCCCGGGAATAATGGCCAAAGCCTGTTTTTGATCGGCAGTGACCAGTTTGAAGTACCAACCCTCAAAATAATTACGGGTTTTGCCCCAGCCGTGGTATTGATCTGGATGCCAGGTCGCGTGTAAGCGATTTAAAAAGTGGGACATGGTAGGTTTATTTTAGGCTAAGGTACGAAATCGCAGCCAATGATCGGCTAAAACCAGTGCAGCCATTGCTTCCACGATCGGAACCGCACGCGGTACGACACAAGGGTCATGCCGTCCTTTTCCTGTTACTGTCACGGGCATCCCATGTTCGTCGACCGAATCTTGGGCCTGCATAATCGTCGCGACCGGTTTGAACGCAACCCGGAAATAAATATCCATGCCATTGGAGATGCCTCCCTGAATGCCACCGGAATAATTTGTCTTTGTTTGAAGCGGCGCTCCGAGTGTATCAGGAACTATAAACTGGTCGTTGTGTTCGGAGCCGGTCATGGCAACTCCGGCAAAGCCCGACCCATATTCAAATCCTTTTGCAGCATTGATACTGAGCATCGCTTTCCCCAAATCGGCGTGTAATTTGTCAAAAACCGGTTCGCCCAGGCCGGGTGGACAACCTGTAACTACACAAGACACCACGCCCCCAATCGTATCACCCGCTTTTTTGATTTTTTTGATCAAATCAATCATTTGGGCTGCCATAGAAAGGTCGGGACAGCGCACTTCAGTGGATTCCGTGAGGCTTAGATCCAGTGCTTGATAGGGTAGGGGTAAGGCAAGCGCGCCTACCTGACTCACATAAGCCTGAACGGAAATACCTTGTTGTTGAAGGATTAGTTTGGCAAGGGCGCCTGCAGCCACCCTGGCGGCTGTTTCGCGCGCGCTGGAGCGTCCGCCCCCGCGATAATCGCGAAAACCATATTTAGCCTGCCAGGTATAATCCGCATGACTCGGCCGGTAAGCCGCTGCAATATGATCGTAATCCTTAGAACGTTGGTCCTCATTCGGAATCAGCATGGCAATGGGTGTGCCGGTCGTTTTGCCTTGAAAAATACCACTGAGTATTTGGACCGTATCACTTTCCTTGCGTTGGGTAACGATTGCGCTTTGTCCGGGCCTTCTACGGTCGAGTTCGTGTTGAATAAAATCGAGCGACAATGGGATACCGGGGGGACAACCGTCAATAATACAACCGATTGCGGAGCCATGGGATTCTCCAAAAGTGCTGACGCGGAAAATAGTGCCAAAAGTGTTGCCTGCCATGCTGCAAAGTAACGGGAAAAATGCCGGTTCCCTATTTACCGCCCGATTTGGCGCTGGTAAATTTCTTTTCGTAGGTTTCCCAAGGAGTTGTCCGGTGGCTGTTGGTGCCAAAATAATTGAGAATGGCCTCTAACTTACCAGCATCCAGATAGCCGCCTAAGGACTGAATGGTATTCATGCTTTCGTCTAAAAACACCACCGTTGGAAAACTCAAACGGTTGTTGAGCCATTCGGCAGCAAGTTCATGGCAACCGCGACCGCCATTCTTTTTGAAATGGTAGGTTTTGTTCTTAAACAGAATATCATTCGTTTGTTCCGCATTAAACTTTACCGGATAAAAATGTTCATTTAGGTAGGTTGCTACCGATGGATTAATAAAAGTAGTAGAATCCATGTGTTTACACCAGCCACACCAATCGGTGCATACATCAATAAAAATTTTTCTTTTTTCGGTTTTGCTTTTTTCTACGGCTTCTTCAATGGTCATCCAGTTTACCTTGCCAACGGCTTTTTTGGCGAGTGTTGGTGCATTTTTGCCCGCATTGTTCGCAACTTTGGTCGTTTTGCTGCCCGTATTTGTGGCTGCGGGCCGGCCATTTAAGGGGCGCGGCGCATAGGTGCTGGGGGTAGTTTGTGCCTGAATGCCGTTGTTTTCGGAAGGGCGTGGATTGGGTGCAGTTGTTTTGCGTACCGTTCCGGGATTTGCAGGTTGAGTGGCCGTGGTGGTAGAGCGGGATTGTGATGCCGGCGTAAGATTAGCGCTGGATTTTGCCCGGGGTGCAACAGATGTGTTGGCACGGCCGCCATTTTGGGCGCGGCCTTGGCCAGCGCAGCAAATGATTAAAGCAAATAAAAGGAAATTGCGCATATCACACGATTCGGTTCTGAAATTGATCATTAACAAAAGTACTGCTCTTTAAACCTAAAAACAAAAGCATGGGGTGTGTGAAAGGCCGGTTTTAAAATAAGTTTAACCCTCTTAGTGCCATTTTTCAATTGCGCGGTATTCATAACGGGTCATTTGCTCGAGCAGATCAGGAATTGTTTGAGCTACAACACAGAGATTGCGGTTTTCTTTTTTCAAAAAACCATGTTGAACCATATTGTCTAACATTGCGATCAATGGGTCGTAATACCCGTTTACGTTGAGTAGGCCAACTGGTTTGCGGTACTGGTGGAGCTGAGCGAGTGTAAGCGATTCGAACAATTCGTCCATGGAGCCAAAACCGCCGGGCAGCGTAATCACGCCATCCGTACCTTTGATGAGCAAGGTACGTCGTTCGGCCATCGATTCGACCAGGATCATGTTTTTAACCCCGGCGTGTCCCAGTTCCAGTTGATTGAGTTGCTCGGTGATCACGCCCGTAATGGGGCCGTTGTTGGCCAATACGGCGTCGGCAAGTATTCCCATGAGGCCAACGCTTCCCCCGCCAAAAACGACATGAATATTGCGTTCAGCCAGGGTTTTTCCCAACAAAGTGGCTTGTTCGGCAAAGTAGGGTTCAATGCCTTTGTTCGCACCGCAAAAGACGGCAATAGATTCCATGTAAAGGAAGTTGGATGGTTATGAAAATATTTTGGGGCTAATATCCGACAAGTGCGCAAACAAGTCCAGTTTTTTTTTCAAAGCCATTACCTTTGTATGTAAAACCATCTTTATTCATCCATACCGATTTACAATATGTTGCTTCGAACACTTTTTTTTTCAATCCTTGCTTTGGTGATTTTTAACCAATGCAAAAAAGAGGATCCTGTCCTCATTCCTACGGTTCCAACCCGTTTTGTGGTGCACGTACACAATAATTTTAACGAATTGCAAGCCAAATATGCCGTGTTTATTTCCGATGAGGAAGGTAAAATGTTGGCATTTCGGTGGGTTCCGGGCGACGACACCCTCCAATTGGTGCTGCCGGATGTAAAACAAGGCGCGCGTTATGATTGCACTGTGGCTAAAATTGTAACCCTTGATGCTTCGGGTTCGGGTGTGCGCGATACGACGGTTGCACTTACCACTTACACCCAACTTGCCAGCGACGAGCATATTTACTTGCAGCCCAATAATTTTAAAATTACGACCGATTTTCGGGTTCAGTTTACGAATATTACTTCCTTCGACTCAATTATCATTTCTGACGGACTCACCTTCGCACGTCCACAGGTAGCAAATGGCTTTAACGGACAATATCGAATTACCCATACCGGCCGATTTTGGGGCCGAATCAAAATAAATGGGGAGGAAAAATGGCGGTATATGCGCTTTGACAACATCAATCAAAACGATGTAACGGCTTCCATTGATGCAACCTTGTTGCCTACCATTTTTGCCCAGGCCAAGGTGATTCAATTGCCTTTTGTGGCACCCTGGAAATATACCGTAGAAGGCATAGAGAATTTGACGGAAAAGAAAGTTTTTCCTTTGGGCGACCTGAATCGGGCACCCGGTGGCGCAGTAGCAGTTTACAATCAACTCAGTGTATATGAGCCGATTGTAAACGATATTTTCAATCCGGAACCCTTGCCTTATAGTAGTTTCCGGGTGCAATTTAGCGGCAACGCTGCACAGCCAGAAGGTTACCGGTACGAAACCGATCGGTTGTACACTGTGCTACCTGCGGCCCTAGAAATTCCGAGCTTCGATGCCGTTCCTTCTCCGTTGTCAAACAACCGCTTTTCGGCGGTACAGTGTACGGGCAATTTTGATTTGTTATCCGTTACGCGTACCATTGCAGGCGTTCCTTCGATTAGTTGGGAGGCCCAGCTTCAGCCGCAGCCGGGAAATGTTGGTTATCGCTTGCCGGATTTGCCGAAGGAACTTTCCGACTTGTTTTTTCAGTTAAAGTTGTACAATTTTGGGTCGGCCGTGCAAACCAAGGCGGAGTCGTATGACAACTTAACAGGTTATGAGGCGGTTATAAAACAACGATTGCTTAATACAGACCCGTTTTGGCAAGCAAAGGCGGGGTATTTGGCCAAAGGCCGTTAAAAACAACAATATTGATGGAAACGAATCAGGCATTAATAGATGCCAACAAAGCGGGCTGGAACTTGAAGGCCAAGGTGCACCTGCATGCCGAATTTTATGATGTGGCAGGCTGGAAAGCAGGAAAAAACAGTTTGAATGAAATTGAACTGCGGGAGTTGGGCTCGGTCGCGGGGAAAAAACTGTTGCATTTGCAATGTCATTTTGGGCAGGATACCCTTTCGTGGGCACAATTGGGCGCTACCGTAACAGGCAACGATTTTGCGGAAGCCGCCATTGATATTGCCCGAAAGTTGGCCGATGAACTACAAATTCCGGCGCAATTTGTTTGTTGCGATTTGTACGCACTGCCCGACCATTTGGAGGATCAGTTTGATATCGTATTTACTTCGTATGGTACCATTGGCTGGCTGCCCGATCTGGAGCGTTGGGCAAAGGTAGTTGCGCATTTTTTGAAACCTGGTGGGGTATTCTATATTGCTGATTTTCACCCTGTTATGTGGATGATGGACGATGACATGACTTTTTTAAAATATCCGTATCACAATGCGGGTGTGATAGAAACCGAACAGTCAGGTTCGTATGCAGATCGCTATGCTGATTTGAAGTACAAAGAATATGGCTGGAATCATAGTTTGTCGGAGGTCATCAATAGTTTGATCGGGCAAGGTTTGCGGATCGAGTTTTTGAATGAATATCCTTATTCGCCATACAACTGTTTCAGCAAAATGGTGCAAGGAGCCGATGGGAATTACCGGATTCAGGGACTGGAAAACATTCTGCCGATGGTGTATTCTATCAAAGCAATAAAGGGGTAAACAGATATTTCAAGAAATTTTTGCCTGAAAATTAAGGTATCCAGTTAAAAGTTTGGATTTTTCGGCCTTCGAATGTTCCCTGCAACGGTGTAGGGAACCGAAATATGCGCAATTGTGCCCATCGAATACACCTAATTAACAGACTTTATGGCTTTTCTGACCAACATTTTACGCAAAAAATCGATTCCTGATGCCATTTCCGCTGCTGAAACCGAAGCAGCGCATGGGGGCGGACTGGAGAAAAACCTGGGCGTTATTGATTTGACTGCCTTGGGAATTGCAGCGATTATTGGTGCCGGGATTTTTAGCACCATTGGTTCGGCCAGTTACAATGGTGGCCCGGCGGTTATTTTTCTCTTTATTTTTACGGCGGTTGCCTGCGGGTTTGCAGCCTTTGCTTATGCTGAATTTGCTTCCATGTTGCCTGTTTCGGGCAGTGCCTACACCTATTCCTATGTGGCCTTTGGTGAATTGATTGCCTGGATCATTGGTTGGGCGCTCATCATGGAATATGCAGTGGGCAATATCACGGTAGCGGTTTCCTGGTCGGGTTATTTTACCAGTTTATGTGACAGCGCGGGTTGGCATATACCATCTTGGGCGACTATTGATTATGTATCAGCGAAACAAGGATATGAAGTTGCCAATGGTTTGTTGAAAGCCGGTGCACCGATGTCGGAGTTAAGTCAATCGCAGGTAGAAGCATACCAGGCCTGGCAGATTGCTCCCCAATTGGCTGGATTTCGGACCATTTTGGATATCCCGGCGATTGTCATGTCGATCATGATCACCGCATTGGTTTATATTGGGATCAAAGAATCGAAAACCGCGGGTAATGCCATGGTGGTGCTAAAAATGATTGTGGTGTTGCTGGTGATTATTGTGGGCGCATTTTATGTAGATACCGCCAATTGGCACCCATTTATTCCTAATGGTTTCGGCGGTGTCATGTCGGGCGTTTCCTCGGTGTTTTTTGCCTACATTGGGTTTGATGCACTTTCTACGACTGCCGAAGAGTGCAAAAATCCGCAAAAGGATTTGCCTCGTGCAATGATCAATGCAATTATAATATGTACAATATTATATATATGTATTTCATTGGTATTAACGGGCATGGTGCCGTATAAGGATTTAAAGGTAAATGATCCGTTGGCGTATGTTTTTCAGAAAGTAAACTTGAAATGGTTTTCCGGGGTGATTGCTGTGAGTGCGGTATTTGCCATGGCAGGGGTATTTTTAGTATTTCAGTTGGGCCAACCGCGTATTTGGATGACCATGAGCCGGGATGGTTTGTTGCCGAAACGGTTTTCACACATTCATCCACGTTACAAAACGCCCGACTTTTCAACCATCATTACGGGTTTGTTTGTAATCATCCCTATGTTGTTTATTCCGAGCGATACGGTTTTGGATTTGTGCAGCATGGGTACCTTGTTTGCTTTTGTACTGGTGTGCGCGGGCGTTTTAAAATTACAAATCACCCCGGATGTGCCGCGCGGCAAATTTCGTATACCCTATTTGAATTCCAAATGGATCTTCCCGATCATGGTGGCGGGCGCTGCTTTTTTCCTATTCCAGCAATATCCGACAGATACAAAAGCCTGGTTGTTGAACACCCGTCAGATGAACGATCCAGAGACTTTAATGGTTCAATTGAGTGAAAGCGAGATCGATCAAATAAAAATACAGGTAAATGCCCGGGATAGTGCAGGTTTGGCAGCCGCAAAGATGGATTTGACGGCGTATTTAAGTGCCTTGGATGCCCCAGCTTATGCGTCGGCAGTGGAAGCCATGCCGGTGCCGGATACCGAAAAATATGAATCTGGTTGGCATTTGTTTCAACATAAAATTCCCATGTGGCTGTTTGTAATCACCACCTTATTATTGTGTTATTACTGTTTCCGGTATAGTTTGTCCATTATTCCGGTGCTAGGGCTTGTTTCTTGTTTTTACATGATGGCGCAAATTCCGGCTAAGAGTTGGTTTGGCTTTTTCATTTGGTTGCTGATTGGTTTGGTTATTTATTTCGGATACGGATATAAAAACAGCAAATTGCATCGAAAAGACATCACCGTATAGATTATTATGAAGAAAATAGTTGTGTTAACGGGGGCTGGCATCAGTGCCGAAAGTGGCATCAAAACCTTTCGGGACTCAGATGGGCTTTGGGAAAATCATCGAATTGAAGATGTTGCTACCCCGGACGGGTGGCAAAAAGACCCGGCCCTGGTGTTGGCGTTTTACAATCAACGGCGCCGCCAGTTGTTGGAAGTGACGCCCAATGCAGGCCACTTGGGGTTGGTCGAACTTGAAGCGCATTTTGAGGTACAGATTATCACCCAAAATGTAGACGACCTGCACGAGCGCGCGGGCAGTTCCAACGTATTGCACTTACATGGTGAGTTGCGCAAAGTACGGTCGGAAACCTACCCCAAACTGGTATACGATTGGGATCATGATCTGGAAATTGGAGATCTGTGTGAGCGCGGTGGGCAATTGCGGCCGCATATCGTGTGGTTTGGGGAGGCGGTACCCATGTTGGAGCCCGCTTCAGAAATCGCGTATGATGCCGATATTTTTCTGATTATAGGCACTTCTTTGCAGGTGTATCCGGCTGCGAGTTTGATGTCTTATGCCCCACCAGACATACCTTATTATTATGTAGATCCTAACCCACAAGTGAATTACGCAC
Organism: Saprospiraceae bacterium; assembly: GCA_027488935.1. GTDB lineage: Bacteria > Bacteroidota > Bacteroidia > Chitinophagales > Saprospiraceae > M3007. Next base: position 120,593 of record JAIYAP010000033.1, read on the forward strand.
TGGGGGAAATGTCGAACCTGCATGTAATCGCCGAACCTGCCAGTACAGGGGTGCGGCGTGTCATACAAAGTCTGCGTAAAGGGTAGGTGTCTATTTAAATTTCAATAGGCGCTAAGAACTTTAGCAGTTGCGCCGGGCTTTTTTATCTTTGCCGCTTCATACTTTAACTGATTTCTTATGAGTAATTTTCTTGCTGGTAAAAAAGGCATCATTTTCGGCGCACTGGACAATCAGAGTATCGCCTGGAAAGTAGCGGAACGTTGTGTGCAGGAAGGCGCACAAATTGTGCTCACCAATGCTCCGGTTGCGATGCGGATGGGCGAAATCAACAAACTTGCGGAGGCTTGTAATGCACCCGTTTTTCCGGCAGATGCGACTTCTGTGGAAGATTTGGAAAATTTGATTACAAAAAGCATGGAACATTTCGGCGGTAAAGTCGATTTCGTGCTGCACAGCATCGGGATGTCGGTAAATGTTCGTAAAGGCAAATCATACACCGATTTGAATTACGAATGGATGCAAAAAACCTTTGATGTAAGTGCAATTTCTTTTCACAAATTGATGCAAAGTTTGTGGAAATTGGATGCGATCAACGATTGGGGTAGCATTATGGCGCTTACCTACATTGCCGCACAACGCGTATTCCCGGATTATTCAGAAATGGCAGAATCGAAGGCATTGCTTGAATCCTTTGCGCGCAGTTTTGGCTACCACCTCGGAACCGCCAAGCGGGTACGTGTCAATACCATTTCGCAATCACCCACCATGACCACCGCCGGCAAAGGCATCAAAGGCTTCCAGGAGTTTTATGATTATGCCAATAAAATGTCGCCCTTGGGCAATGCACCTGCAGAAGATTGCGCCAACTATTGTGTCGCAATGTTCAGTGATTTGACGCGTTATGTGACTATGCAGAATTTGTTCCATGACGGTGGTTTTTCTACCATGGGCATGAATCCGGCATTGGTAGAGGTAAAAGAATAGGTGCGGCCTTTTTGAAGTAAGTTCGCCACGTTTGGCCTGATTATTACGTTTAGGAAAGCAAGCGTGCAAAAGAGCAATTTTTGAGAAAAGACATATTACATAGATTGAATGCTGGGTTTCCAGGGTCGAAGCGGCACTGGAAATCTTGCTTTTGGTTGTTGGCCCTCCTGATCGGGTGGGGTAGTGGTGCCACCTTGTTGCAAGCACAACAGCCTGTAGCAGCAAGTAAAACGACCCAACAAATCGGTCCGCCCAACGATAGCATGCGCCTCTTATATGTGTTTGCGCATACGCCAGAGCGCGTAATAGAAGACCATGATACATTGCCAGGTGCCCGATTCAGGATGTATGATCCCGTCAGACAACAGACGATTGATTATGGCGCATTGGGCAATTTGGGCACCCCCAACCGACCCATGTTTTATGAAGCGCGCGCGCGTAGAGGCTTCGATTTGGGCGTCCATGGGTACGATTTGTATCAGTTACAGCCCAACGAGCTGCGCTTTTACCAAAATACAAAATCTTTTAGCGAGGTATATTTTAGCCAGGGCCGCACCCAATTTGATGGGCTCGTCAATGCAAAATACAGCAGAACTTTTGCCAAAGAGGTCGTTTTTTCGCTCGATTACCGGGCAATCAATAATTTGGGGCAATATCAATACCAACGATCGCGGCATAACGGATTATCGTTAGGCGTGTGGGCACCCATTTCTAATCGGTATGCCTTTTTCCTGATTTTTACAAAAAATGTAATGAGTCAGCAGGAAAATGGCGGCATTGCGGATGGGGCTACCTTTGGAACCGGCCAATTTTCGGGACCAATATCGGCCGATATTCGATTGCCCAATAAGACGGCCGCCACGCGCATTAGCAATCAGGTTATACAATTTACCCAATACCTCAATTTTACCCGTGCAGCAACAGGCCAGCGTGTTTTTCGAGCCGAGCATACGCTTAGTTATGCCCAAAACACGTTTAAATTCTCAGATGCCCCTTTAAATGGGGATACTTTGTTTTATGAAAAATTTTTAGTAGATAAACGCGGGATACGGCAATACGTGGCGTATAATCGGTTGGATAACCAAATTAATTTGTCTACTTTCAAATCGCGCACGGTTGGACAGCCTTCCGATTTGCTCACCTTAGGCTTATCTCACAGTTATTTTACCTTAAATCAGGAGCCGGTAGACAGTGCGTTTTCCAACTTTTTTCTCACGGGTAACTTGAGTATCACGCCCTCGGAGCGGTTCCGGTGGTTCGCGAAGGGAAGTTTGGGCATATTAGGCAATTTGGGCGAGTATCAACTGGAGAGTTCCCTGCGTTTGGGTTTAGGCGCTTTGGGAGAATTTAGGGCCGGTGTAATGAGCCAACTTTATCCGCCTGCTTTATTAGACCGTCGTTTGTACGTAAGTAACCGGCTAATTTGGAACAACGATTTTAAAAAACCACTCGAAAATAGCTTGTGGGCGGCTTATGCTTTGCCCAGTATTGGATTTGAAGCAATGGGACGGACGTATTTGCTCAATAACTACATTTATGCGGATCAGGACGGTTTTGCCCAGCAAACAGGGGCACCCTTACAGATTGTGCAAGTCCTGATTACTGAAAATCTGAAAATCGGAGCCTTTCGGTTGGATAATACCGTTGCTTATCAGCGTGCCAACCGCACCGATATATTTCGGTTGCCCAATTGGTTTAGTAAGCATAGTGCTTATTTTGATGGCCGCATTTTCAGGAAACGTATGCAATTCAGCGCTGGTGTGGATTTTCGCATGAATCAGGAATTCAGGCCGGATGCTTATCAGCCCATTACGGGCCAGTTTCACCTGCAAGACAGCCTGAAGCAAGCCATTTATCCTTGGTTAGATGCCTTTGTAGCCTTTAAAGTATCCAGTTTTCGGTTTTTTATCCGGATGGAAAATATGGGGAATTTGTGGAACAACAGCGCCGTTTTTTATCAGACGGCCAATTATCCGCTGCCTTTTCGCGCGATTCGGTTTGGGATTAATTGGCGCTTTATGGATTTAAACACCAAAGCAACCAGCACAACGAATGGTGGAGCGCCAGGGCGAAACAGCAGCCGACCGCCAGGAAACAGGGGGTTTTAGCGCATTAAGCGACGCTTCTTGGGGTAAAAAGGAAAATAGACATCATAGACGCAACAAGTCAATTACTTTATTAATATAAAAATGGAAAACCCTTCTTTGGATGATCAACTGACCATTTTGGTTCGGTCGGGCTTTGTGCATTTACAAGCCACCGCGTTGTACACGCAAAATAGCATCGTCGCAAAACTTAAGTATTTGGGCTATGAAGTTTCAACCGCAACCTTGTCGAACCTGCTATCGAACAAAGCGGATCCGAGTCGCAAAGTGGGACCTAAGGCTTTAAAAAAGGCGGCAAAAGGCATAGAGTTGCTCATGCAACATGAACTGGATATGCAATTTAGCCCAGAAGCAGCCAATTATACCCCGCTGCATACGCCGGATTGGACGCCTTTTCGCGTGCCGGATACCTCCAAACTGAACAGTCCTGATTTTTCGATACACGCAAATGGACGGGTGAGTATTGAGCACAAAACCACTTTTATGGGCAGCGCCAACAAGGAAGTTGCAGAGTTGGGGGTGCGTTTGAATGCCTTTGCGGGTTATTTTACATCACAAAATGAACAGGCATATAAAGCCCATATTATCAAGTTGTTACAAAGAGGTGTAGATTTTAAAGGATACTTGATGGATCCTGCGTCTGAGGCGGCAGGTATGTATTTTAAAGATCGCAGTCAACATTTGAGTTCGGAGCAGGAAGCGTTGTTTGAAACAGGGCTCGTGATTCGGCGCTTAAAATCCTTGTGCGCAGAATTTGAGCAAATGAAATTGAAGGGGAAATTTGAGATTTACACCTATAAACACCTACCCTTTAGCCTAGTTTATGTTGTAGATGGTGCTTTGCCAACTGGTAAAATGATGGTTTCACCTTATTTATACGGGGTTCGGCGGGCCAATTGCCCCGTTTTGGAATTTACCAAGGCCAATCAGCCCGTATTGTTTCGAAAATACTGGGAATCCATGCAGTATTTCATTGAAGGTGCGCAAAAAATTTAATAGGATGTTGACTATAAAAAAGGATAAACCTGGTTGTTCGGAAGGGAACGGTCTGGGGTTTCGTCGTTTTTAAAATTTAGATAAATTTACAAAATTTTCATAAATTGTTGATAGTCAGATAGATGTATTTTGGGGTTTGCCTGCCATTTACCTTTGTTGCGTCAACATTGACAGACAAACATCGGTAATCGCCCGGGATTTATTAATTAAAGGTTGCCGTTGGTTGTTGCATTAACCAATTCTAAATTTTACTACAACGATGAAAAATGCAATGCAAACCGGTCTTCAGGCTGGTCTTAAAATCATGCTCTTTTTGTTCCTTTTGTTGCCAGCTTCTGGGTCAGAGGCAGCCATTATGGGTGATCCAGTAACCGTTTGCCCAACTCCGAGCCCCTACAAAACAAGTCAGGCTACAAGTACGGTCTCGTTTTCGTGGGCACCCGTGAGCGATGGTGCAAACTACCAGGCATATTGGGTACGTACGGATATCAACCAAACTGGTTCTGTTCAGACTACCGACAATACCAGCATCACGTTTTTGGGGTTAGATTCAGGGCATTATCGCTTTTATTTCGCTACAAATTGCGGAACGGAATCTTCTTCATATGTAATTATTGACGACATATACATACACTAATTTTTAGTTTGTTAGGCTCTTTTTTAAGAGCCTAACGTTTTTTATAATCTGCTACTTTTTCGCGTAGCCAGGACCGCATATGTAAATCGGACTTTGATTCGATTTGTTGTTCGATATACTTTTTGTCTTTTTTTCGGTCAATGAGCATTTTTATTATTTTAATGGCATTTAAGGCACCTTCATTGGATTTGTTTTTGGGTGTGCTTTTTCGAAGGGTTAAATGTATTTTGTATTTTTGGATGTATTCGTCGAGGAATTCGTGCTCATAACCCAATTCGTACATACACCTTATTTTCGTTAATCGCACAAACAATTGATTTTCGTGGCTTGCACCTTCCAGTCCCATGGCATTGATTAAATCAAGTGCCTGCGGGTAAAGTTTTATGGAGATGGCCAGTTGTATTTGTGCAATTTGACTGGTTATTTCGCGGTCGGCCTCCCTGATTTTAGTCGTCAAATCCCGGATAAAATCTTTTGCCCAATCAAAATCTTCCAAAGCACATGCTACATTCAAAATACCTAAAAATTCGGTTGGTGTGATGGATGCTGATTCTCTAAAAACACCGTTTTGGACCCCTATTTTATTCAAATTGTGGATTTTTCTTTGATAATATTTCATATTATTGTCTTTTCGCACCTGTCCGATGGCATAATTTTTCAAAAAACGCAACACATTGTGCATTTCATCCAGTTCAATATGTTTTTCAAAGTTGAGCAGGTTTTCTTCAAGGATGTTAAAATCATCTTCTTGTTCTGTTGTGCTAAGTTTCAATAAGGATTCGTAGAGTGTTAATAATTTTAAGTCTTCAGGTTGTTGGAAGGGCGATTCCTGTGGCGGTGCAATTTTCAGGAACGATTTTCGCTCATTTTCCATTTTGACCCGAACGAGTTTGCCGATCTGATTCAATGCGTGGTAGCTTGCGTCAAACGATTTTAGGCTTGCCATAAAATTAGATTTGACCAGTTGATTATATTGAAAGTAAGCCGCTGCCCAATATTTTAAAAGATTTTGGGTGTTTTTGGGTGGCGCTTTTTGGGTGGACTCGAAAAAGGCATTTGCTTTTTTTTCATATTGTTCGCCCCAACTATTTTCATTCAGAACCTGGAGCCACACCATATCATTCACCCAGTCATTTTTTCGAATGCGTTCCAGCATGATATATTCTTTCAACCATCGATGCAGGTCTGAAAAGGTATTCTGTAATTGTTTGAGCCGACTTTTGGAATCCGGGGCTTGGGTGTAAAGTTTTTGTAAAATATCTTCGGGGAAATGGAGGCCTTCTAAATTGGAGAATTGCACCGTGGTATCACTTAAGTGTTTCATTACACTTAAAGAAATTTCTTCATTCAGATAAAAATGTTGCAAATAATGCCCAAAACCTTCAATTTTGTGCACTGGTAGCAAAGTCAGCAACTTGATAAATTTAGAGTTTTTCATAAAGTTTTATAAATGCTTGCGGGGAAATTATTGTTTTAAATGTCCATAAAAGTACCCTAAAAATAATAAAGTCCACAAAAATAATCAACTAGTTATAAAACAGCAATTGTGAAAAATGGTCCTATGTTCAAACTTTCGTGTGGTTATGCCATGAATTGGCCGTATTTAGGGTATTACTGATTTTTTAAAACGGATTATTGACGGGGAAATCTCCCAAAAACGAATTTTTTATTTGATAATCTAACCCCAAATTGCATCCGATTTGAGGCCATATCTTGCTTATAATCAAATAAAACAACCTATGACGGTACTCATTCTGACACCATTACCGCTCGAATATGCAGCGATTTCCAAGCACCTTGAAGGTGTTCGGGAGCAGGTATTTCAGGATGCCGCGGGATACGAAATTGGATATTTCAAAGGGAAAAGCCATCAATATAAAGTGGTTGTGCGGGAGCCGGGTATGCGCAATGTAGATATGGCGTTGGCAACAGAAAAAGCGATTCAGCACTTTAAGCCACAAATTGTGCTTTTGGTAGGAATTGCAGGCGGGGTAAAGGATGTGGAAATTGGCGATTTATTGATCGCAAATAAGGCATATGGCTATGAATCCGGTAAAGAAACGCCAGATGGATTCAAGGCGCGTCCAGCGGTCGAGTCATTTAGTCCAGAACTGTTGGCTCGGGCGCAAGCTTTAAGCCGCAAAACAGCTTGGAAAAATCGTACAGATGACGGGGCACCGGAAGCCAAAGTCTTTATAGGGGCAATCGCTGCTGGAGAAAAGGTCGTTGCAGGTGTGGATAATCCCACCTTTGAACGCATAAAACTTCATTTAAATGATACGTTAGGTCTTGAAATGGAGGCGATTGGTTTTGCAACAGCCTTGCATATTTACCGCAATATACACGGTTTGGTGATTCGGGGTATTTCTGATTTATGTGCGGGGAAAGCCGAAACCGACCAGCAAAACTGGCAAACTGTGGCCGCAGCCCGTGCCGCCGCTTTTGCCTTTGAACTGCTGTATGAATTGGATGCCGCTCCTTTTATCGTTGCAGCGCCAGACCCCAATGCAATTGCCCAGGCATTGTACGCCCTTGCGTTTCCCAACGAACCTGCGGAAAATGCAGCAGATACCGCTACAACCAACGCAGCATTGCAATGGATTCGTACCTGGTTTGCAGCCGCCGATCCAATTTCAAGCGCAGTGCTGGATTTGCCAGGTAGTGCGGAGGCAAAGCAAATTATTTTGGCGCAAAAACTCCCCAACTTGCTCGAAAATGCACAGTTTAAAGCAGAATTAGAGGATAAAATGGTCGAGCGCAGAAAATTGAGCATCAAAAATATGCTGGAAGATAGTCAATTGGAAGTCGCCGGAAATGTACGGATTGGAGATCAGCATACCCGTGACAGCGATTTATACGAACAAAAGAATATTATAAAAACGAGTACCATCAAAGTTGGAGGCGATTTTCACCTCGGCGATGGCGCATAAACCCCAAAAAACACAATAATAAAACCATAAAAAAATCCCAGTACGCTTTTAGGCGTACAACTTTCGGGGGAAAGATGCAAGGATTTTACCAATTTGTAAGTTATTTTAGCTCAGTAATTTAAACGTTTGTCTCACACATATAGTCGGGGATTACTGCGGTTTCCCCGGCAGTGTGAGACAAACTTTTATAAGCGGCCTAGCAAGTCCAACAATCCTGAATTAATTTGATTGCGTTCCATATTGGCTTCCCCCCTCGATATAATTCCTAAACGTTCATTGCGCCCCAAATCTTCCCAGCGTGCCGAGAGGGTGTTCACTTCTAATTGTAGGTGTGAAGCGTGCTGCTCCGTGTAAACCAAGAGTTTTTTAAACACTTCTCCCGTACGTGCGCTAGCAATCAGGCTGCGCAAGTTGCGGGCAATTTCAGGGTCAGGGCTTGAATTTCCGGTTATAGTATTGGCTGGTGGCATGCCGTGGTAATGAATATCGCCTACATGCACGTTACCGCCCGCCTGAATATGCTCATCGCCTAACCGAAAGTTGCCACCAACGGTAATGGTACTGCCGGTAATGACATTTTTCATGGTTGTTTCTTGCGTTTTAAAGTCCGCAAGTTTTTCAGCCATTTCTTTCTTAAATTGCTCGTTTTCAAGCAATACAGGCAGCTTTTGTTCAATGATGATTTTTTTGGCAGCTTCATTTCCAGGCGCTGTCACAATGGCCGTAGAGATTGGATCGTCTTTTAAAAACCAACTGCGGATCCATTGCATAGTAGCCGTTACAAAGTCTTTCGGGAACTTTTTGACTTCTTCATTTTCCAGGATAAAGTCGAGGACGTATTTTTTAGCAGCATCAAGCATTGTAAATAGGGTTGTTTTAGTTGTTTTCTTGTTAGATATTGACGTTTTGTGTAGTTGTATTGGGTGTTTCCCGGTTCAAAAACGGATAATTGCGTGCTAGATAATTAAAATCTATAAACCGTGCAAAGCGCCAATCTGTTTTCCAGATCAACGAAAATATTTTGTTGTAAAAAAGCAAAAGCCGTTTGGAAGGAGTCCAAACGGCTTTATGTTTATTGTATAATACAAGTACTAGTTCTTAACTTCTTCAAATTCAACGTCTTGTGCTTCTGAGCCACCATTTCCACCAGTCGGTCCACCGGTTGGTCCAGCGTAAGGGTTTTCCGTTGCGCCACCATTAGCGGTTTGTGTTGACTGATAAATTTCCTGGCTGGCCACATTCCATGCTTCGGTCAGGGCTGCGGAGGCAGCATCAATACGGGCAAAATCTTCTGATTTATGTGCTTCGCGCAAGTCGGTCAGGCGTGCTTCAATCGTTTCCTTGTGGTTGGCAGGCACTTTTTCACCAAATTCGCGGAGTTGTTTTTCCGTTTGGAAAATCAACGTATCAGCGGCATTCAGTTTTTCTGCGCGTTCGCGTACTTGACGGTCGCCTTCTGCATTGGCTTCTGCTTCTGCTTTCATGCGGGCAACTTCATCTTTGCTCAAGCCGGTGCTGGCTTCAATGCGGATGTTTTGTTGTTTGCCGCTGCCTTTATCCATGGCTGTAACAGAAAGGATACCGTTTGCATCGATGTCGAATATTACCTCAACTTGCGGTACACCACGGGGTGCAGGTGGAATTCCATCCAGGATAAAACGACCTACCGAACGGTTGTCGCGTGCCATCGGGCGTTCGCCTTGCAGGATATGGATTTCTACTTGTGGCTGGTTGTCGGAAGCCGTGGAGTAGGTTTTTGATTTTTTCGTTGGAATGGTCGTATTTGATTCAATCACAACGTCGTAAATATTGCCCATTGTTTCGATACCGAGTGACAAGGGTGTCACGTCGAGCAACAATACATCGCTTACATTACCCGACAACACACCGCCCTGAACTGCAGCGCCGATGGCCACTACTTCATCCGGGTTTACGGAGCGGTTGGGTTTGCGGCCGAAGAATTTTTCTACTTCTTCCTGAATACGTGGGATACGGGTCGAGCCACCTACGAGAATGACCTCCTCTACTTCATTGGCGCGCAGACCGGCGTCTTGCAGGGCTTTGCGGCATGGTTCGAGGGTGCGTTGCACGAGGGTATCCGTCATTTGCTCAAATTTAGAGCGGCTGAGTTTCATCACCAAGTGCTTGGGTACGCCATCAATTGCCGTGATGTACGGGAGGTTAATTTCCGTTTCCATCCCGCTCGACAATTCGATTTTGGCTTTTTCGGCCGCTTCCTTCAGGCGTTGTTGCGCCATAGGGTCTTTGAGCAGGTCGACATTTTCCTGGCGGCGGAATTCAGAAGCCAGCCATTCGATGATTACTTGGTCGAAGTCATCGCCACCGAGGTGGGTATCGCCATTGGTCGATTTTACTTCAAATACGCCACCACCCAATTCGAGGATCGAGATATCGAAGGTACCACCACCAAGGTCATACACCGCGATTTTCATGTCTTTGTCGCGTTTGTCGAGGCCATAAGCCAGGGCAGCCGCAGTGGGTTCGTTTACAATCCGCTTTACTTCAAGGCCCGCAATAGCGCCTGCTTCTTTGGTAGCCTGGCGTTGTGAGTCGTTAAAGTAGGCAGGTACCGTAATAACCGCTTCCGTAACCGTTTCGCCGAGGTAGTCTTCGGCAATTTTTTTCATTTTTTGCAGCACCATGGCGCTGATTTCCTGTGGGGTGTACAGGCGACCGTCAATGTCGACGCGGCAAGTATCATTATCGCCTTTTACCACTTTATAAGGTACACGGCTCACCTCACTGGTAGATTCGGTGTACCGCATGCCCATAAAACGTTTGATGGAGGCAACGGTGCGGGTTGGATTTGTAATGGCCTGGCGTTTGGCTGGAGCACCAATTTTGCGCTCGCCATTATCCAAAAAGCCAATTACCGAGGGCGTTGTGCGCGCTCCCTCGTCGTTTGCTATTACAACAGGCTCATTGCCCACCATAAATGCAACGCAGGAGTTGGTCGTTCCTAAGTCTATACCAATAATTTTTCCCATATCTGTCGGGTTGATTTGTTGTAAGTAAATGGTAGTGGGTGGGAGTCAGTTTGCCAATAAAACATAAAACCGGGTGTTTTTGTCCCCGCTTTTAGGTTGTTTGTACTGGCGATGCTGTCTCTTTGTTCAACAGTTATCAATCGGTATGCCATGCGGCTAAATCTGACGGATTGACAGGGTTCTGACATCATAATTAGGCCTTTTTGTCAGACGATTGTGCAGGAAACTGACAAAGCTTCGGGCGTACATACGGCGCGGGTGTTATATCTTGCGCAGGTTTTTAATCAATCAGTCCCTTCAAATTAAATCCTCTTTCACCCATGACAGGTTTTGTTCCACCACGTTTTTATTTTCTTTCCATTTGCTTGCTTTTCTGTTTTTGCGCTACTGTGTCAGGGCAATTGGCCAAACATGGCAATATCTGGCATTTTGGCAATCGAGCGGGTCTTGATTTTTCGAGTGGCGCGCCAGTACCTTTAAGTAATGTAAATATGGATTCCTACGAAGGTTGTGCGGTGTATTGTGATGCGGATGGGGAAATGTTATTATACACGAATGGAGGCGGAACCTTAAATGATGCAATCAATGGGACGCGTGATGGAATTATTTGGAACAAGGACAATCAAATTATGTACAATATGGGATCAACCGAAGGCGGCGGGTACAGTGCGGCACAAAGCGCGTTGATATTACCGAAACCCGGAAATACAAACCGTTATTTTGTTTTTACGATGGATCATGTTGCAAATCAAGGTGTTGCGCCATATTTAAATAGCCGAGGATTAACGTATTTCGAAGTGGATATAACGGCAAATGGTGGATTAGGAACCGTAGTTACACCCAATTTAAACGTTTTCAAACCAGCCGCGGAAGCGCTTACCGCAGTGCCCATGGCCGATGGGAGCGGTTTTTGGCTGATTGTTATTAGTTATGCGACCAACGATTTTGTGGTTCTGCCATTTACGGCTACTGGGGTAGGGGCGTCCATCCAACAAGCCCGAAAAGATGATCAATTTGTTAATATAATAAAGGCGGCTCCTAATGGTAAATATCTGTGCGTCAATAATGAAGTGTATAATTTTGATGCTGCTACAGGTGCGATCAGTTTTCGAGAAACGATCTCCATTGCACGTTACACCTTTTCATTTTCGCCGTCTAGTCAGTATTTATACGGCTTTGAATCTGATGCCGGACTTAAGGTGTTGCGGTATGATTTGCGCGCGGATAGTTTAGATAAATCGGCGCTTGTGGTGTCTACAGATTCGATGTTGTCTTTTCCAGGGCAGATGCAACTTGGTCCTGACGGCAATATTTATTGGATAGAACAAACGGAGGACGATTTTATGCAACCCATCCCCCCGGTAAGTCTAAGTGTGGTTAAATGTCCCGACGGCTTGCAACCGACCCTGGAACGCTCCATTTTTAAATATGATACGGACATAAATAACGCAGGTGGACTTTTTGTCTCCCTGCCCAATTTTGCGGATTACATTTTTGCTATAAGTCCTGTTACGGATACCGTAAAACAAAGTATTTGTACAAACAGTAACACGATCATAGGCCCTGGACCTGGTACCAGTGGTCATTTATGGTCTACCGGAGCAAATACTGCGCAAATTAATGTAAATCAGGCAGGTACCTATACCGTTTCCTATCAGGATGCTTGTGGGTTTCGGGTTCGAACTTATTTGTTGGATACCCTGCCACAAGCGAAGGTTCAATTAAATGTATCCCCCATTACAAATGCCTGCACGCCATTTCCAGTAACTTTATCTATCTCAGCACCTTCCGGGAGTCCGATCCTTTGGTCGGATGGAAGCAAAGGCGATTCTTTGAAAATCAATGCATTTGGCACTTATACGGCGCAGGTAAGCACGTCTTGTGGCGATACTTTGCTGGTTTATACCATCGCGCCACCGTTATTTGTAGATCAAGGGAATTATCAACAAACCGCAACAGTGTGCGGAAACACGCCGACCGAATTGATTCCGGAAGGTTTGGGTGACGTTGTTGCCTGGTCGACGGGCGACACCACAGCAACGCTAAATGTCACGCAAGCAGGCGAATACACCGTGCAGATCATTAACAATTGTATCCTGCGTACCGTTCGTTTTACAGTTAAAAAAGAACCGGCTCCGATGGTACTCATTTTACCCGACGTATCCATTGATTCCTGTTTTACCTTACCGATTGTTCTAAAAACATCGGTAAATGCACTTGATAATCAATGGCTTTGGTCTACTGGTGCAACGACAACTTCGATTGAGGTGGATCAATACGGAATTTATGCGGTAACCCTTACCAATACCTGCGGATCAGTACAGGATACCTTTGAATTGTTGAAAAATAATGCGAATTGTTGTTTCCCCAACATGCCCAATGCTTTTACACCCAATGGAGATGGCACCAATGACAAATTTAGTCCGGTGTTTAAAGGCTGTACGGTTGAATTTCTTGAAATGAATATTTATTCCCGTTGGGGAGAACTGGTTTTTCAGGGCATTTACCCCAACGAATTATGGGATGGTAAAAACTTAAATGGTTGGGACGCGCATTCAGACGTATATTATTACGTGGTGTCTTTTAAGGTAAAAGGCGGGGACCTGGAGCGGCGCAATGGGCAACTTACCCTTATTCGCTAAGTTTGATCGGATATTCTACCCAAAAGATCGAAAAAAGTGGGAATTGAAATAGTTTTGCCCCTGCTTTGTACATCATGTGAGGAAGGCCTGTTTCAATATATCAAGGGTTTTGTTTGAACAAACGCCCTAAAAAGCACAAAAAATGCGTATTTTTTTCTTTTTAGTTACACTAGTCGTAACTGCCGGATTTTTCATTTCGGGGGTTGTGATGCTACTTGCACGTGCAATCGGTCAATTGAGTTTGAATCCGCAAAGTGCAGCCTGGAAACGAACTTTGGCAAAATTGCGGGAACGGATTCGCAAACAAGCGGCTAAAAACCTGGTTCCCTGGGATGCAGAGATGTTGGGTTTGTTGTCGACGAATCGTACCATTATAAAAAAACCTGGTTTTTTTGACCTCTATTCTGAGGGCATGTACGCCACCATTTATCAGGAGCCTGTTTTAGTTTATGCGGCGTTAAAAACGGGAAAAACCAGTGTTTTGGTGGCTTCCACTTCCGATCGGGAGTTTATTTTTCGTCAAAAAGACAAAGAAATTGAAATTTGGCTCAATGAACAACCCTTGGGTTTGTTTGTCGATGGCACCCTGCTGGCACCCGGGCGCGGGAGTAAGTTGCTGGCACGTATGGAAGGAGGTACGGAAGCCAGTTTGCCCGTGTTAATTGGCGATAAAACGGCCGCTGCAATCACCAATCCGGAGCAGGCAAGTGGTCCGAATCCACGGGCGCTTACCTTGTTGCGCACGCTGGATTTGAATGAAGAAAATGCATTGCTGGCGCTGACCATTTTGAAAATGACGAAATTATAAAATAGATGGTCAGCGCCAGTGGTGCTTATTTTTCTGCAGTAAGTTTGAGTTGTTCCAGCCAAATCAACATATCCGTTTCCAGGTCGCGGTTCATTTTTTTCTTAAATAAGCCTACTAACCAGCCTTCCATACTTTCTTCCACTTGAATATAGGTGCCATCGCCTTGTGCGCGCAGGTACCAATTGTGAATGGCTGAACCGCCGAAGGTGGTACCGCTCCATCCGAATGTTTTATGTGGATCAACCGTGTGCAGGGTAGATTTTATCTTCGCTCCGTTGACCGTCCATTTAAATTTGGCGCCTGGCGTAATTGATTCGTTCATTTGCGCTTTGCTGATTTTTGGGTTCCAGTTTGGCCAGTTGTTGATGTTGGTGAGTACCGACCAAACTTTTTCTGGGGTAGCCTGAATAAAGATTGCTTTATTTTGTTTTACCGGAGCATTTTGATTGATTTGCATGTTGGTTGAATTTTGCGCATTGCCCTGCATGAGGACTGCAGTGATGAAAAAGAACAGGTTTGAAATTTTGATGCTTGCCATTTGTTGTGTTGTTTGTTTGACAAGACAAAAGTCGGGCTGTTCCTTTCGGGTGCAATTGATCTAAATCAAGAATTGCGCAGCAGTTGTTTTTTTCTGATCCGGCTAAAGGTTTCGGGCGTCATACCAAGCAAGGAAGCGAGGTATTGCAAGGGTACCTGGTTGAATAAATCGGGGGCAAATTGGAAAAACTGGTCGTATCGTTCCTCAGCCGAAAGGGAAAGGTGGGATACAATACGGTCCTCTAAAATGGTAAAACAACGCGCCAGGAATAATTTTTCGAGGGTAGGCCATTTGGGAATCACGGTTCCAATGCGGGCATAGTCCGATTTATTGATGACCATCAGTTCGCAATCTGTTAATGCTTGCAAGTTCCAGCGCGCCGGTTTTTCAAATAAAAAACTGGAAATATCGACGATAAAATACCCTTTGCCCGACACCCATTTGGTAACTTCTTTGTCTTCCAATTCAATAAACTCGCGCACCAGGCCTGCTTGCAGAAACCCTAATTGTTGGGTATATTGACCTGTTTTTAGAAAAAAATCATGCTTTTTGAGCGCCATTGGTTTGAAAAATCCATCAATGGCGTTGAGCTCTTGTGGGGTAAGACCAAAAGTGGCTTGTATATATTGGCTAAGTTCGGATTGCATATGGAGTATTTTAAGAATAAAAATACAAAGATGAACATTTGGACCCAACCATTTGGCAAATAATGGCGTAATGGAAACAAGTAAGGCCCAAAACACGTAATTTGTTGCGCACTTCAAATACCATACTGTAGTGTACTGTCCGATCGGCAGGAACCCAATATTACATGACGATTGATCCACACTTGCTAAAAACGGCCCATGAGGGCGACCGGAAAGCGCAATATGCCTTGTACCGCATTTGCTTCCCTATCCTCATGTCTGTGTGTATGCGGTATCGGCGAGACAAACAAGATGCGATTTTGATTTTGAACAATGGTTTTTTAAAAATTTTGCAACATCTAGATCGTTACAAAATTAATGAAACCCCATTTGATGCTTGGATTCGGCGTATTATGATCAATACCGCGATTGATGAGTTCCGTCGAGAAAAAAAGTGGCGTGAACAAACGGTGTTTACCGATGAAATTGAACGCAGTTATTCGGAACATCCCATCAATTGGAACGAAGCGGAACAACGCCTTGATATGGAACACCTGGAGGCTTTATTGCGGCGATTGTCGCCCGTTACCCAACAAGTATTCAACCTTTTTGCGATAGATGGTTTTAGTCATAAGGAAATTGGCGACATGCTCCAAATTAGTGAAGGAACCTCAAAATGGCATGTAAACAATGCCCGCACACACCTACAACATTGGATCAAAACGGAGTTAAATCCGGCATTATAAATCAGTAGTTTGCACATGGACAACTTAGACGAATTCATGCAACATAAATTTAATTCGGATGATCTGTCGGATCGTTTTGTTTTCCAGGAAGCGTACTGGGAGCAGGCCGAACGGTTGATCGTGGCGTCGGAAGCAGCGAAAAAGAAACGCAGGATGATTCTATTCTGGTGGTTGGGGACAGGGTTGTTTTTAGCCATCAGCGCTGTTGGTTTTTGGCAAACAGGTCTGGAACTTTGGCGTAAAACACCTGCCAAAGCATCCATCGAATATGCTGTAAGTAATCCACCCATAAATGTCGCTACAACGCATGGTTCAATGGATATGGCAGGCAGCCTGAATACTGAAGCGCAGGTAACCAATAAACAAACTGTATCTGAAATCTCCCCTGTGTATTCATCAAAAAATACTATAAAAAACAGTAAATCAATTCGTTTAATATCTGATAAAAAGGAAAATGTTGGCATCGCACAATTTCATGACTCGAATGCAACTGCGCATTTGCCGTCAAATCCATCTTCCGTAAATCCAGGCATTGCCCAAACTTCCGGGCGTTGGGCTATGGCTTTCGGAAGCCCCATTCAAGATGAGTCCCCGATGCTACCGGAAACAGCTGCCACAGAGGAGCATCCTGAAATTATCCAGCTTGTAGCGTTACCATCCTTGTTAAAACCTGTTCAAATTGAGGTGCAACAATCGCCAAATCCGTCTAAGGTAGAACCACTTGTTGCCGGGTTACCTGAACAAATACTTCAACCACGTGCTATCCGAAAAGGCCTTGAAGCCGCTTTGACCTACTTACCTAAAGGTGAACAAGGCAGCCGTTGGGGCCTTAATCTGGCCGGATTTGCCGAGTTTCCGATCAAAAAGCACTGGTCTTTGCAAGCGGGTATTGCTTATCGATTGCAACCCATCATAAACTCGACTTCAGAAATATTGGATTCTTTGGCCGCTGTTGCCGATAATTCCAACAAAGTTGCTCAAACGGTGTCGTACACGTATAGTTTTGGTTACACCTTAAAAAGCACCGAGCGTTTTGCAATGGCCTTGCATTATATAAATGTACCCATCGCAATCCAATGGCGGCAGCGCGCACTTTCCGTGCGGGCCGGTTTGTCACCAGGTTTTTTGTTCGCCAGCACCCAAAACATTAAGCAAACGACGGAATCATCGCTTCAAAGTGCACAATCTACGGCCAATCGACGCGTGCAATTTGGTGTACCTCAAAACTACCGGAGCTTCTTATTGAGTAGTTTTGTAGCAGCGGAGTATAACCTGGCGGGTGCCTGGTCTATATTTGTACAACCACAATATCGGTTGATCAATCCGCTGAAACAAGCGTCGGCAAAGTTGGGTAACCGTGATTTATGGTCGATTGACCTCGGTGTTCGGTATATTTTTTAATGAAATATGATGCAAAAATTTAGTTTCATACTGTTTTTTTTACTGCTGTTCTTTGGTTGTGCAAAGGATTTCAGTGAAAATGTGCAATCTGATATGCCTGTTTTTACGGCAAATTTCAGTGTGAGCGATTCCAGTTATCAGTTGGTAGCCGGAAAGGATAACTACTATATGTACACCGATTATTATATGGATACTTTGCAGGTTTTGAACGCGGTTGGTTCCTTTTCTAAAACCACCTGTCAGGATAGTGTATGTCCCAAAACCTTGCGTTTTGAGATACGTAACACTGATTTAAGTGGTACTTTTTTTAATGCAAATTCAATCTCGAATATCTCTACTTTTTATCAAGATGATACCCTATTTGATTCTTTGCAATTAGGCAGGGCAAGCATTACTTGGACCGATTGGCAGGGCATGCAATGGAAGACTAATTCGGGGCAACAAGGATTTGATAGTTATTTTAATATACTATCCGTATCGCCTTATGAATCCAATGAAAAAAATCAGGCTACCTACCGATTGGAGGTCAACTTTAAAGGTATATTGTACAATGCATTGGGTGCGTTTATACCTATTCAGGGAGCAGGGGTTATTGCAATCGGAGTACCTTGACGATTTCATCCAGATCAGGAAAGTTGTTGCATGAGCCAGCTGCGTTCTGCCAATTGAGGCGTTGCTGCTGCTTCCGACCGAATCTGGGCTTTTGCGGTGTTTGTCAGTGGCGCTTTTCGAATCATTTGCCTTACAAATCGAATCAGGTTTTCATAATGGGCTTTATGGTAGCCGAGGTTGGTGCGCCTGCGCAAATAAATGCTAAAGCTATCTAACAATGCATCCAGCGCATCGATATAGTCGCGTTCATAATATATCCGCACCAGCATAGATCGTGCATCGAGGTTGGTCAGGCTGTCATCGCCCAAGCTGGCATCGCGCAACAAGGTCATGGCTTGCTCGTAATCGCGCATGCGGAAATAGTACACGGCCAGGTTATACACATACGCGGCGTGTCGCTCGCGCGGGTGTAAGAAAGGTTTGTAATCCTCTAGAAATTGACGCACCCAATCGAATTGACCCGCCATAATACCTGACGTAGTAGCATTTTTATAGGTAAATTGTGATAAAATACCGTTTTCAAACAAAGCCTTGTTTTCAATTCCACTTTGATACAGTTCGAAAGCCTGTGCTCGAAAATGTGCCTTTCCGGCATTGATTTTTCGGATACAGAAATTGAGTGCAATGAGGTATTGTTCCCGGCGCTCGGCTTCGCGGAATTGATGGCCATATTGGTGAATCAGGTTTTTAGCCTCATAAAATGCATCTTCGTTTTCAGGGTTGTTCAATGCTGCACGCAAACAGGTATATAGCCGAATGCCCGGAATGGCTTGCAGGTCTGGATGGTCTGGATTTAATTGGATAGGATCGCTTAGGTTGGTTTCGGTTTGTTGTTTCGACAATTGTTTAAAAACGGCGGCACTGCATTGCAAGCGCAATTGACCGAGTAAATAGGCTGTCTGACGGTCTGTTGCCATTTGTGCAAAAGGGACTTCCACCACCCGGTTCTTCAACGCAAGATGGTCAAATTTCTCCTTATATAAATGGTGACTCAACTGGTAAAACTGTTCGTCGCGGTAAGGTGTGGCCAGCAATGCCGCGTATGCTTCCTCCCAGGATCGCTCGAAGTCGGCGTCCAGGCCCATACGCCGCAACGCTTTGCATAAATACAATTGCGGGTTGGGCTGATCGTCCTTCCAGGCCTGCCAGGCAAAAAAATCGCGCAATTGTTGCAAAAGCAGCGACATGATCAGGTTCATTTTGGCTTCCTGGTAAGGCGTGTTTGGATAAATGGCAGGCCAAACGATTTCCTTTTGCAGTTTTTCCGGTTTTTTCTCCAAGTGTTTATGGACATATTGAAAAAGCGCAACAAGGTCTTCCCGTTGGTTAAAAAAGGGCGAGGTGAGCCATTTTTGGAACATATTGCGGTCCTTGGTGCTCAAAGTTGCAATATTTTTAAGGAGTGTGCTATGGCGCATTTGTTTAATTTTTATACAAAAAAACAGTTTATTTGATTGATATACAAATGTTTGGATTAAAATATTTTTATAGAAACGGGTAAATTTGTACTTGGATACGCGTTGCAGCACCGCGACATTTGTTGAAAAAATAAGCAGTCACATGAAAAACATCCTTTTTATCCCGTATTGCATTGTGCTTTCCTTAATGATCCTGTGCGCTACAGCCTTGCATGGTCAGGGGTGGGTACGCTGGAACACCTTTAATAACATCGCAGAAATGGTTCCGCATCCAGACGGTGGCCTTTTGATTGCGGATACAAAAAATCAGGGAATTGGTCTTACGCCCTACGTGGTGATCACGCATGTAGATGCAACGGGGAGCATTGTTTCGGAACATATTCTGATGGATTCTGTAATTGCCTCGGACCTGATCATAAGTGACCAAGGATTGCCGCAGGTAATTGTTTATAATGCAAACACCGCTACCTATTTATTTACCCCGTTGCTTTGGAACGGGCAGGCCAGTGGGGCGGGTTTCCAGATTGCTCATTTTTATGGAGCCAATGTTCAATTTGCAGCCTTCCCGGGGGGCGGGTTTATGGGCGAATTTCTGGATCAGGTTAATATTGCCACACCGCCCACGGTTTTGTCGCTTAAACGGTTTGATACCAGCGGGAATTTACTTTGGCAGGCTCCAATTGATTCGTTACCAAGCAATTTTACATTTACAAATTATGGATTAGCGGTCAATAGCTTGGGTCAAACGATTGCAGGTATTAAAACAGGCACGGTTCAAAACCCGAAATACCATCTTACTGTATTGGATGCCAATGGGGATTCACTTTGGTACCGTTCGGACATCGTTCCGATCATCGTGGGTGTTACGGCCGACGATCAGTTTTTTTACATTACCGCTGAGCCAAGTCCGATTAATGATTATGTGTTGCATAAGGTAAATGCTTCAGGGTCAATTATTTGGGAGCAAGTATTAACTGATTTAAGCGCAAATATTGCACAAGGCGATTATTTGACTACACCAGATGGCGGATTGGTGTTTGGCGGGAATGGATTTGGGCTTGGTGTAAGCAGTCCATTGTTGTTTGTGCGCACGTTGGATGCATCGGGCAACCTGGTTAAGGAAATCCGGCACACCCTACCTGGTTTTTCGGGAAATTTTATCACCGTAAGAAATCTTTGCCAGGCCCCCAATGGCGGTTTCTATATGTCGGGCGATGCATTTGATTTTGCCCAAGGAATTACCCTTCGTTTTTTAGTCAAAATGGATGCTGACGGGAATATTTATGCCCAACGGATTATTGGCAACCTGTCATACGATGTCAATGAAAACTGTATCATCGAAGCTGGCGAGCAGGGCTTAGAGGGGCATAAGGTGAAAATTGAAGACCTTGTTTCCGGGATTGTTTTTTACACCAACAGTGATTCGCTCGGGGGGTATGAAGCAGAAACGGATTCTACCCAGTTTGTCGTAACGCCTATTTTTTCAAATCCTTATTGGGAAAGTTGTCAAATGGATACGCTGATTGAATTTGGCAGTTCAATCGACACGATTCGCATTGATTTTCCTTTAAAAAAGGTAGTAGATTGTTCGTTTTTGGAGGTTTCCGTAGCGACTCCTTTTTTGCGGCGCTGTTTTGACAATACCTATTATGTTCGGTATTGCAATACGGGAACGGCTGCTGCTGAAAATGCATACGTGGATGTATTGCTGGATCCATATTTAAATTTCCTGAATTCGAGTATTCCGGGCATGGACATGGGCAACCGGCGGTATCGTTTTCAGTTGGGCACTTTGCCTTTTGGCGATTGTGGCAGTTTTACGTTGCAAGCATATCTTGACTGCGACAGCACGATTTTGGGGCAGTCGCATTGCGTAGAGGCGCATATTTATCCGGATTCCTTTTGTTTGCAAAACGGAGCCTGGTCGGGGGCTAATGTGGAGGTAAACGGCGTTTGTCACCCTGATTCGGTTGAATTAGTGATTAAAAACAATGGAACGGCATCGAATTCTGTGCCCTTGGAGTATGTCATTATTGAAGACAATATCATTTTCCTTCAAGATTTTTTCCAATTGCCCGCCAATGATTCGATCATCATTAAGGTGCCCAGCAATGGTTCAACCTGGCGTATAGAGGCCCAGCAGGAGCCATTTTCACCGGGCGACCCAATGCCTTCTGCGGTGGTAGAAGGTTGTGGTGCGAATGCGGAGGGTAATTTCAGCATCGGGTTTGTATCGCAATTCGGGGAAAACGATGGAAACCCTTATATTTCAATAGATTGTCAGGAAAATCGGGGCTCTTTTGATCCAAACGACAAGCAAGGTTTTCCGCGCGGGGTAGGGGACGAGCACTGGATCGAGCCAGGCATTGAACTGGATTATATGATTCGTTTTCAGAATACCGGCACGGATACGGCCTTTACCGTGGTTATTCGGGATACCTTGAACAGTTGGCTTGACCCAGCCAGTGTACGTACAGGCGCATCCAGCCACCCTTATATCTTCCAATTGAGCGGCCAGGGCAATTTGACTTTTACCTATAATGACATTTTGTTGCCAGACAGTACGACCAATGAACCTGCCTCGCATGGGTTTATAAAGTTTAAGGTAAAAGTGCGCCCGGATGTTCCTTTAAAAACCCTTATTGAAAATCACGCGGGCATTTATTTCGACTTTAATGCGCCGGTGATCACCAATACGACCTTCCATAAAGTGGGCAAAGACTTTTTACCGGTCAATACCCAAAAACCAAATAAACAGGAACCAGCACTTGAAATATTCCCGAATCCGGCCGTGGACCAGGCATATGTAAAAATCAAAGGTTTATCGGCTAATCAAGGTCGAATGGAGTTATTAGACACCCGGGGGAGGGTAGTGCTCCAGCAAAATTTCAGCGGCGATCGCGTCCTGTTAAACACCAGTAAACTGCCTTCCGGCTTGTATTTTATGCGTGCCTACGATGGTAGCACCTGGCTTGGAAATGGCAAAATTGTATTCAGCGGCCGATAAACTTAATAAAAAACCACCCTTAACCATTTCGTTCAACTTTAAATCAATTCATTCATTATGAAGCACTTAATGTTCATTTTCGCCCTTGCCTGTAGCCTCCCATTGATGGCTCAAAAAAATATGTTTTCCTTGAGTGCCCAATACGGCAATTTCGACCGCAGTCCAATTTTGAAGGACAATCTGGCACATGGCGGATTTACCCTTGGGTATCAGCGCCGAATAGGAAACCACTTTAGTTTGGGCGGGAATGTTTCCTGGAGTCGATTCAAAAGTGCCATTTATACTTTTGGTAATACGCCTTCGCAGGTTCCTTTTTCAATAGAAGACAAAGCGCAACTGGTGGTGATCCGTCCCGAATTTCGCTGGTATTTAAACAATCCTTTTCATGGACTATATGGTGGGCTTTCACTCAATAGTTGTAATTATATTGTTCGTTCGGAAGGAGAGACTTTAAGCCCAAAAATACAGACAAGCAATGATCGTGGCGCCGGTGCGGGACTATTGACGGGCTATCAGTTTAATTTAAAGGCAGGTTTTGGTCTTTTTCTGGAAGCGCGCTATGACTGGATGTGGCTTGGAAGCGTGGGTGCAAACCCGGGTGCTAGTAAAAATGTTGGGTTGAGTGTGGGCGTTAGTTTTTAGTTTTTAGTTGATAGTTGTGAGTTGATAGTTTGGACAATCTGTGTGTTGAAGATTGAGGTGACACCTCGAAAAACGGCCACCAGAAATTAAAGTGCCCAAACATGGTCAATATTGTGCGTTGATATTCAACTCCAATTTTGTCAACCATATTTGGGCATGTCCAAACTCACAACTCACAACTAACAACTCACAACTAACTAAGGAAGCAACACTTGGTCGATCACATGGATCACACCGTTGCGTGCCAACAAGTCGGTCAATACAATATTAGAACCTGTAGTGTTACCAGTACCTTTTACTTTTGGTCCGCCAACAAGGGTGATGTTTACGTTGTTACCAGCCAACAAAGTTGGAGCGCTGATGCCTTCGCGGAGGTTAGCCGAGAAAACGCGGCCGCCTACCAGGTGGTAGCGGAGTACGTTGCGCAACAGGTTGATGGTAGAAGCATCGGTGATGTTACGGATGTTAGCAGCATTGTTCAAAGGCGCTGGCAATTGTGCAAACGCAGCATCAGTTGGAGCAAATACGGTTGCATCAATTTTTGGCGTCATGGTCAAGTTGGTCAAGCCTGTTTTTTGCAGGGCAGCCAGAAGCGCTTTGAAATTGCCGTTTGAAAAAGCAATTTGGAAGATATCTTGCGTTGGGAAGAACAACACCTTATCGATCACGTGAATTACGCCATTGTCAGCCTGAATATTAGCAGCAATAACTTTCACGTTGCCGTTTACAAATACGTCGTTGCTTTCGCTGCGGCCGATGTACAACAAGTTGTCGTTGGGTGTAGCGGCTGTTTTGTAAGTACCGTATGCAGGATTTGTCAATTGAGCAGCATTGAAACGGCCTTTCACTACATGGTACTGAATGATCTGGCGCAAAGTTGCAATGGTGCTTGGGCTGCTGATCGCGCTGATCGATGCTGCACTGTTAAATGGTGCAGGCAATTGTTCGAAAGCAGCATTGTTTGGAGCAAAAACAGTTCCATTCAAGGAAGCATTGCTCAAGAAACCAGCCAAGTTGGTTTTCAATACAGCAGCAACCAAGATTGAAAAGTCAGGGTTAGACACCGCAATATCAACGATAGTATTCGCATTGCGGTCAGAAACCCAGCCCGTTGCATCGGATGCTTTTGGCTGATCAGCGCCAGCAATTTGCTCTTTTTGGCAGGCAGCAAAACCGGTAGCCAGAGCAGCGATTAATACGGCGATTGCCATAAACTTAATTGAATTGTTCATGAACATTTTCATGTTGTTTCGGATTTTAATTGTTTAAATTTGTTAAGGTAAATTGATTTAAAGGTTAAACAGAAAACCATAGTTTGGGTTTACGAACTTTTTTTGAAACAGAAGTTTTGCTATTATTTTACATTTGTCACGCCATAATCAGACAATCTGGTTGTGATGAATAAACGGGGTTTGTAGGTAATATTTCGCGGGAAAAACTAAATTTGCCCCACAATTCATGCCCTGTTTATGAAAGAAAACGCCGATTCCCTTGGTAAAACCCGTATTTTAAACGCTGCTGTTATTGTTGCAGCGCTTGGATACTTTGTTGATATTTATGATTTGCTGTTGTTTGGATTTGTTCGCCAAAAAAGCTTGTTAAGTTTGGGGTTCACCAAAGAGCAGGCATTTGATATTGGTTTGTCCTTACAAAACTGGCAAATGGGGGGTATGTTGTTAGGCGGCGTATTATGGGGTGTTTTGGGCGATAAACGCGGCCGGGTGTCGGTATTGTATTTTTCCATTGCCTTGTATTCGGTGGCGAATGTGATGAATGGTTTTGTGAGCGGTTATGCCGATTATGCCTTGTTTCGCTTTATTGCGGGCGTTGGATTAGCGGGTGAATTGGGCGTTGGGATTACGTTGGTTGCTGAAGTATTGCCCAAAGAAAAACGCGGATATGGCACCATGTTGGTGGCCTGCATTGGCTTGACCGGTGCGATTTTGGCCTGGATCATTGAACATAGTTTTGATTGGCGCATCTGCTATTTTATAGGGGGCGCTTTGGGTCTTTTATTGTTGTTGTTGCGCATCAGTGTGTCGGAATCCAGTATATTTCAACAATTGCATCGGCAGGGGAACGCGGTGAGTCGGGGCAATTTTTTCGCATTATTTACCAGTTGGGATCGTTTGAGTCGCTTTTTGCGCTGTATTTTTATTGGCACTACGACCTGGTTTGTGGTAGGTGTTTTGGTGTTTTTTGCCCCCGAATTTGGCAAGGCAAAAGGGTTGGATGGTATTTTGGCGGGCAATGCGATTGCTGCTTGTTATGCTGGTTTGATCGTAGGCGACTTGGCATCCGGCTTGTTGAGTCAGTATTTGCGGAGTCGCCGAAAAGTTATGTTGGTTTTCCTTTCCTTAAATGCCCTTGCGATTTTAGTTTATCTGGCTGCACCCTTTGCCAGCAGCACCGCCTTTTATTGCAGCCACGCATTTCTTGGGTTTTCCTCTGGTTTTTGGGTCATTTTCGTCACCATTGGAGCCGAACAATTTGGCACGAATTTGCGTTCCACTGTAGCAACTTCGGTTCCTAATTTTGCCCGGGGCATGCAAGTTCCGATCAATGAATCCTTTAAATATTTGAAGGGAGCAGCGGTGACAGGTAGTGTCCTTAGCGCAGGATATATCATTGGAGGTGTTTGTTTGTTGATCGCGTTTTCGGCCTTGAATGGCATGCGAGAAACCTTTGAGGACGATTTAGATTACCTGGAGACCGTGTGAGTTTTGAAACATTTTTAAAAAGCAAATGGTCGTTTCGCTGCTGTTTTATATGGTAGCATGTATCTTTGCGCTGCCCAAACCAAATTTTTTCCTGCAAACTAATTTCAACCTCGTTTACGATGAATTTTGATTTAATTGTTATCGGATCTGGACCCGGCGGTTATGTTGCGGCCATTCGCGCTTCCCAGTTGGGTATGAATGTGGCGGTTATTGAACGTGAAAGTTTAGGCGGTATTTGCCTCAATTGGGGTTGTATTCCGACCAAAGCGCTGCTGAAAAGCGCACAAGTATTTGAATACCTGCACCATGCAGCCGATTATGGCATTAAAGTAGGGGAAGCAACGGCAGATTTTGATGCAATGATTAAACGTTCCCGCAGCGTGGCCGATGGAATGAGCAAGGGCGTACAGTTTTTGATGAAAAAAAATAAAATCACGGTAATCATGGGCGATGGCAAGTTGATTGCTGGTCCCAAAGTAGCCGTGAAAGATGCGGAAGGTAAAACTACCGAATATACAGCCAAGCATATTATTGTTGCAACAGGCGGTCGCGCTAAGCAATTGCCGAATCTTCCGATTGATGGCAAAAAGATCATCGAATACCGCAAAGCAATGTCGCTCGAAAGCCAACCTAAACGTTTGGTGGTGGTAGGCGCGGGTGCCATTGGTGTCGAATTTGGCTATTTCTACCATAGCATTGGTACGGAAGTGAGCATTGTAGAGTTTATGGAGCAGGGTTTGGTGCCGCGCGAGGATGCCGACATTTCTAAAGAATTGGGTAAATTGTATGCCCGTAAAGGCATTAAAATATACGGTGGTTGGGCCGTAGAATCCGTTGATACCAGCGGTGCTGAAATTAAGGTAAACATGAAAAACCGCAAAGACGGCAAGACCGAAACCATCGTATGCGATGTGGTTTTGAGCGCAGCGGGCGTTACACCGAATACAGAAAACATTGGTTTAGAGGATCTTGGTGTAGAGGTAGATCGCGGATTTATCAAAGTGGATGCATTTTATCGCACGAATGTACCGGGTGTTTATGCCATTGGTGATGTGTTGGCAACGCAGGCGCTAGCGCACGTGGCCAGCGCGGAAGGCATCACCTGTGTGGAAGCGATTGCTGGGCACCATCCTGAAGCCATTGATTACAACAACATTCCTGGTTGTACTTATTGTTCACCCGAAATTGCATCTGTGGGTTATACCGAGCAGGCTGCCAAAGATGCGGGTTATGAATTATTGATTGGTAAATTTCCTTTTACGGCATCCGGTAAAGCAAAAGCCGCGGGTGCGCCAGAGGGTTTTGTAAAAGTAATTTACGATAAAAAATACGGTGAATTATTGGGCGCGCACCTGATTGGCGCCAATGTGACTGAAATCATTGCTGAAATCGTCGTTGCGCGCAAATTAGAGACCACAGGACATGAAATCTTGAAAGCCATTCATCCGCACCCAACCATGAGTGAGGCTGTGATGGAAGCCACTGCAGCGGCTTATGGCGAGGTAATTCACTTATAATTGCTTTTTTACCCAATATAAACATTTGACAAACAATGTCTTTTCAGGATTTTGATAATATGCCCATCGCATGGGAAGACCATGAAGATATTGCCATGGCTTTATACAACAAGTTTGGCGATGACTTTACGGAAAGTAAAATTTACCGCATTCGGTTTACCGAATTATTGGATTGGATTTTAGAAATACCCAATTTCGAAGGTACCCGAGAAGGTTCTACCGAAGGGCATTTGGAGCAAATTCAGGCAAAATGGGTGTATGAGTGGCGTTCAAACCAAAAATAGCCCATGGCGTATCCTGCTTTAGAGTTAATGAATATTTTTGATAAAATGAAGGCCGTTCGTGCCTTCATTTTTGATGTGGATGGGGTCCTGACTGATAATACAGTATTGGTAACAGAAGCAGGCGAACTCTTGCGCACCATGCATGTGCGTGATGGCCAATGTATCAAATGGGCCATTCGTGCGGGTTATCCGATCGCCATCATTACCGGCGGTCGGTCGGAAGGGGTAAAAAAACGTCTTACTGAATTGGGTATTGAAGAATATTATTCCGGTATTGGGGATAAAATGACTGCATTTCAATCTTTTATGCAACGCACGGGGATTGGGGCGCATGAAATTTGTTATATGGGCGATGATTTACCCGATTTGCCGGTTTTGCGTAAAGTTTTGTTGTCTTGCTGTCCGGGAGATGCCATGCCAGAAATTATGGATATTTGCGATTATGTTTCTCCTTTGCATGGTGGCGCTGGTTGTGCACGGGATATTATAGAACGTGTGATGAAATTGCAGGGTAAATGGCCTGAATATTAGACTTTCTACACCAGCATGTGAATTAATCCAGGTTAATAGAAAAAATAGAATCCGGGCACGCAACCCGAGTAGCCTATTTATCGTGTAAGTAGTTTAATACCTATTTTACCTAAATTGTCATTCTATGAAAATTAAAATGTTGCTTTTAGGGGCAGTGGCCCTTTGTGTATTTGCTGCATTCACCTGGCAAGGCACGGCTGCTAAATCCGGCACAATTTGTTACACCTGCGATGGCCTTTCTGGTCTGGAAAAAATCGTTTGTTTGGCAGACGATTTCAAAGCTTCCTTAACATCTGCACAAATTAGTACCCTCGAACTGGGCTACAACCTGACCAATGCGGCAAAATGGTCGAACCTTCCTGTTACTTTAGCCTCGCGGATTGGCATTCGTTTTGGGGATTTAAGCGCCGATCAATTGGTAAAAGCGAAAACCTTGATAGCTGCTGCGATGGGTAAAGGCACCAATGAAGGCTACGATGAGGCCCAACAATTATGGGCTGCAGACCAGTATCTTTCTCAAAATGGCGGCGGTTCTGCTTACGGTTCAGGTCAATATTATATGGCCTTTTTGGGCACGCCCTCTACCACAACTGCCTGGGAATTACAAACCGGGGGACATCACTTCGCGGTTGCCAATACTTATGGCGGAGGTGTTATGACCGGCGCAACCCCTTCTTTTCGTGCGGTAGAGCCCTTTGCTGCATTTCAAAGTGGTACAAATACCTACCAACCTTTGCTTCAGGAGCGGGATGCACTGGCTGCGGTACTGGCAGGCCTGACTTCTGCTCAATTAACCACGGCAAAATTGGGCACTACCTATAATGATATTACCCTTGGACCAGGCAAAGACTGGCAATTCCCAACCACCAAATCGGGGATAAAATGTAGCCTGTTGAGTGCCGCGCAAAAGGAAAAGGTCATTGCAGCGATCCGTACTTATGTAGAGGATATTGATTCGGTCAATGCAGCAGCCTATATAGCACTGTACACGGCTCAGTTGGATGATACTTATATATCTTATGCCAATACGACTGCCTTGGCTGCGCAAAAAGATTATATCCGCATTGATGGGCCACGTGTTTGGATCGAATATTCGGTGCAAAATGGCATTGTATTAAGTCCAACCCACCCGCACTCAGTATGGCGCGACCATCAATCGGATTATGGTGGCCTGGGTAATCCCAATGTTGCAACCAACAACCTGCAGGCTTTTGATGGTAAATATGCAATTTTCCCAAATCCAAGCACCGGTAATTCCCAGGTTCAGGTTGAATTGAACCATCCTGCGGCCATCCGAATCAGCATTTATGATGCTATGGGAAAACAAGTTGGTTCTGACCTGGCCTACAACGTCACTGCGGGTAGCCACTATTTTCCGATCGATTTGAAAGGTGTACCTGCGGCTGTTTACAACTGTATTTTAACGGTTAAAAATGCTGCAGACGGTACCGTTTCGCGTGCTTCCAGGCAATTGAGTAAAATTTGATTGCTTGTTCAAAAATGAAAAAACGCCTGGTTTTTATTGTTTGTCTTGCCTGGGTTAGCTTGGTTTGGTCGCATCCAATGCCCAATACCTTGATTGACTTACGGCTTACTTCCAATCAATTGGTTTTTGATTTAAAAATTCCATTGTTGGATGTCGAGACGGCAATATTTGAAACAAATTCTGCATCGGAGGGCCTTCGTGACCTTCCGATGCAGAATTTGATGGAGCAATATTTTTCCAAACACTTGCAAATCAAAGGTTTAGATGGGCGTCCGTGGCCGGTTCAATTAATTGGATTGGATACGATCGTGGCATCCGTTCCGTTGATGGGTAATTTTCAAGAACTGCACTTGCAATTTCGGGTTACTCCGCTTGAAAAGGCCGATGTGCGCCAGTTTTTGCTGTATTACGATGCCATTATGCATCAAATCGTTACCCATCAAGCAATTTTGAGTATTGGGCAAGATTGGGAAAACGGGATACATGCATCCGAAAATAGAACAGTCAAGTCCTTGGCCATTATAAAGGTAGATCCGATTAATGGTGCAGTATTACCAGTGTCTGTGAACTTGGAAAAAGGGAGTATTTGGAAAGGATTTTTAGCGATGTTCAGGTTGGGGATGCGGCATATTGCTGAGGGGTACGACCATTTGTTGTTTTTGTTATTGTTGGTGTTGGTTGCGCCATTGGTATCCGTTCGGCACCACTGGGACCATGCAGGTGGCTGGCGTTTTGGCTTATGGCGGGTGATAAAAGTCGTTACATCCTTTACGATCGGACATTCTTTAACCTTGGCTATTTGCAGTTTTGGATGGGTGCAATTTTCGAGCCGATGGGTAGAAGTTGCCATTGCTGTTTCCATTTTAATTTCGGCATTGCATACTGTGCGCCCTTTATTTTTTCAGCGGGAACTTTGGGTAGCGGGGGGCTTTGGCTTGATACATGGCATGGCCTTTAGCAACACCTTACGCGCCTTGTCACTCGAAAAGGCGCAATTAATATGGAGTCTTTTGGGTTTTAACCTGGGGATTGAGGCCATACAATTAGGATTAATCGTAATCGTTGCGCCTGCTTTGTTTTGGCTGAGTAGCACGCGGTATTATACCTACCTGCGATTAGGCATTGGTGGAATGGGCATTATAGTCAGTTTATATTGGGTTTTTGAGCGGTTAGATTGGTTGGGGTAATAAGTACACGCTGAGGGGGACTTGCTTTTTTAGTATAGTGCCTTTAATTTTGCAATTGCCTTTCTTGCTTTTTGGCGAGCAAAGAACGATGTCTTCATCTTTAATCATCCATTTTAATCTAATTTTAATCAAATGCACCTCATTTCAAAATCCAAGCCTGCCAATCTGGCCCGCTTAACCCCTGACTTTACATATCATATTTTCAATCGGACCAACCACAAGGAGTTGCTATTTCGTGAAAATTATGATCGCGTCCATTTTCTCCATCTTTTCAGGCATTTTGTTGCCGCATACGTAGACAGTTATGCCTATTGTTTGTTGCCCAACCATTTTCATTTTCTGGTGCGCTTAAAATCGGAAGATTCGATTTTAGCAACGTCAACTTCGGTCACTCCTTATTTACGGACGGTTCCACAAGGTAAACTTGTTTCGGCAAAAGAGGAAGAACGCGATTATCACGCGGTGGTGGAGCGTCAGTTTAAGCGCATGTTTACTGCTTATGCCATGTATTTTAACCGAAAATACAAGCGGAAAGGGAATTTGTTTTATCGACCGTTCAAGCGCGTTTCGGTTAAAAATGAGGTGCATTTGCAATGGCTGGTGTATTATATTCACCATAATCCTGCAAAACATGGGGTTAGTGCCGATTTTTTAAATTATCCATGGAGTTCTTATCAAGAATTAATTAGTAAAAAAAATACGATATTAGATCGGGAACAGGTTTGGGCCATTTTTGGAAGCAAAGAGCTGTTTCTTAATTTTCATCAAGGTGAGATTAGTCCTTCGAGTGATTTTGAATTAGAGGAATGATCTATCGGTTTTCAATTTTTCATCTCCCCGAGGTGTCATCTCCCCGAGGTGTCATCTCCCCGAGGTGTCATCTCCCCGAGGTGTCATC
>JAIYAP010000015.1 GCA_027488935.1 Saprospiraceae bacterium
GAGTGAGGAGTGAGGAGTGAGGAGTGAGGAGTGAGGAGTGAGGAGTGAGGAGTGAGGAGTGAGGAGTGAGGAGTGAATTTCTCAATAATTCATTGTCATTCAATTGAATATAAAATATTGCGGAATCATTATGACCTCGGAGAGGTCACGCATTTGTAGCTACAAAACGAACACCCATCACATCCGACTTCGGAGAAGTCGCGCATTTGTAGCAATAATCGAACACCAATCAATCCCGACTTCGGAGAAGTCATGCATTTGTAGAAACAACAGATAACCAATTCCTTACGACTTCGGAGAAGTTGCGCATTTGTACCATTTGTAGAATGAATGATGAATTGGTTTATTTCATTAAATTGTAGTGCCTTTTTAATACAACATCAACAATTATTAAGGTTTATTTTTTGGAAGATCAAACCTGAAAAACCAAACTCATCACTCATCACTCATCACTCCTCACTAATCACTAATCACTCCTCACTAATATTCCATCGCATCAAAATGATTCGCAATGTGCATGGCATTGGCGCGTTCGTACTTGCTTTTACTCAAATTTCCGTAGGCAAAATGGGGACTTAACGGCCCGTCATACCCCAAAAAAGTACGAATACTGGTTTGTAATCTTTCAATCGCTTCTTCCAAGGTAGGCAGCGGCGGCTCAAACGTATCGCCTGGAATTTCTTCAGTCAGGTTGTGGCTCATGTAACCCCGGACGTCAAATACATGAAAGGCGGTAGCGCCAACCAGCGTTTGAAAAACCACGTTTTTTTGTTCGGGAAAACCCAACATAGAATGCTCAATGCTGCGTGCGCAATGATCGAGGGTATGCGGAAGATCCCAACCCGGCGACAACAGGATACGGGTAGATTGGCGAAGTTTATCCAACTCCAAAAGGGCCGATTCAAGGGATTGAAGTCGGAATTTTCGAACAATAGGTTCGGCAGCAAAGGTGTATTCGGGCATAACAGGGTATTAGGTGTAATCAACAAGTCTGTTAATTCAAATTGGGAAACTCCGTCTTCAATTCATCGTCCAATTGATCGGCCCAGAATTCAAAATCGCTGATAAAAATGTTAAGTTCTTTAAAATCAAGGCCTTGAATATCGCGTTCGTAAGAAACCCAAACCTTGTTGGAATTGGCGACTAAACTGAATTTAATACCCAATTTAATATCATTGAGTTCGAGTAATTTGCGGTAAAAGCCAAGCAGATTGCTGGTAGATGGAAATTCCATCACCGGGCAGAAAATGCGCAGAAAATCGCGGCGGGAGCCATTGTCGAAACGGAGGCGCTGGATCAATACCTCAATATTGGCAGAGCCTTTGCGCCACATCCAGCCTTTGGTTTCTTTGTTGAATGCGTTGTCACGGTCGAGGCCTACCGATTCGGCATAGCAATGCACCATTTCTACTACTTTCAAATAATGTGCTTCGAAAGCATCGACGGGTGACGGATTTTGCAAGTTTTCCATTTGTTTTATATGTTTATAGGTGTTTTTATTAGTTGCAGGGGCAAACAAACAGCAATGAATGCTGGTTTTAAAGCCATAGTGCGTAAGTGGCACTTTTCATTGCGTAAGTGGATGCAACCTCCTTTTCCATTTGCTCATTCAAATGCGCCATTTGCACAACGCAATATATCCATTCAAGAAAAGCCCTACATATTTGCACGAATTCAAGCCCTAAATCAGCACACAAAAGAACAAAATATTCATTAAATCCAAAAATCAGTGTTCTTAAAAAAAATTCACCGATTTCTTTATCTATTCCTGATGCTGTTTCCGTTGTTGCAAGGCTGTTTTAACCACAATCGTTTGCGTTTGCTTTGGCATTCGCCCATTGCTTCTGAAATGGCCCCTAAAGTGCAAGATGGACTGGTGTATGTGAATGGTTTTATGAGCGGACATCCCGGCAGTCCAAATCAATTGTATGCAATGGATGCACAAACGGGGACCATTCGCTGGACGTCCAAAGATACCGTATTTGATGTATATGGCATTTCGGGCGGATTTATTTTTTTGCTTAATACGGCTCGACATCTGGTCCAATTAAATGCCCAAACAGGGGAGAAAATATATGAATCGGGCGATGATACACCGCCGATACTGAGTTGGACATTAAAAGGGGATACGATGTTTATCATCAATAGTTCCATGGAAGTATCCGCCATCGAAAACCGACAAAACAAAGTGCTTTGGCGTAGAAAACTACCGTTTGATTCCACGGATTACGCGATTGTACAGCTGCATGATCAGCACTTAATTATAAGCGGGAATTTCCGAAAATTTGGCGCTCATTTTGGCGTGATTTGGAACCTGGATCCCGCAACGGGTGCCGAACGCTGGTACTATGAAGTGCCGCCGCCGCACGATTTTGCCCCTTTATCCGTGTCCGTGCATCCGCCTTATGTACTGGCGACCAATACAGCGCCTCTTTCGCTGCAAACCCATGTGCTGGATATTTTTACCGGTAAAGAAAGATACGCACCCATTGATATTTTTGAAGTGTATGGATGTATTGAAAACCAGGCCTTTGCGCCCAATGGAACCTTTGATTTAAGCACAGGGAAACGCACCGGTGAACCCGCAAAATGGATTGCCAATGCCATTCTTCGAAATGGAACTGCCTGGAAAAGAAATTTTATAGATGCTGGCTTTTTTACCTCCTTTGCCTTGCGCAATTACTACGACGGTGATATTACGGGTAGGCGTGATTGGACCAATCCCCCACCCTGTACGGCTATTGCAGGCTTTAATATTAAAACCGGAAAGTCCGTTTTTCAAACCAAAGTGTACAAGTACACCCAATTTTCTGCGCCGGTACAAACCGATGGTGTTTTATACCATTCCAGTATTGCGATGATGAAAGAGGGTACATCGGGCGTTTGGGCCTATAAAATGCCATAATTCGATGCATAAAATTGTTAAAATATCAGCATTTCGCGCAATCATGATTTTTGGATTTATCGCAACTTTACTGGGCTGCGGGGATGGGAAACCCAATATTTTCACCAGCAATGGTTATCATATCGGCAAGGAAAAAGTCTGGTATAAAACTTCTTTGGGCATGGATGTCAGGATTACGGAAATCGTGGGCGCCGATGCTAAAACCTTTGTGGTTCAATCATTTACAAGCAAAATAACCGGTCGGCCATCTGAATACGGAAAGGATCAACGTTGTATGTACTATGCTGGTGCGGCTTTACCAGCTTGCGATGTAGCCAGTTTTGAATACGTCGGTGGCGGTTATAGTAAGGATAAAAATCGGGTGTATTATGCGTCGGATGTGTTATGCGACGATGTGGCACATTTTGAAATGATGGATGATCAATTTGCGAAAGACGCGTCGCATGTTTATTTTGGAAATAGTGTATTTTCAGACGATCCAGCACATTTTAAAAAGATCGGAAATGACACATCCAATTATTATACAGATCGTTACAAATGCTGGTACGGCATCTATGAATTAAAAGGAATAGACCCCAAAAAACTTCGTTACATCGGGCCGGATGCGGCTACGGATGAAACCAAGGTGTTTTACCAAATGAATGAGGTGGAAGGCGCCGAGGTTAAATCGTACCAAATATTGGATAAACAATATACCAAAGATGCGTATAAAGTGTACCGGGAAGGCCAGGCCATTGAAGGTGCAGACCCCGCCAGTTTTCGGGTGCTGGACCAGCATTACACCCTCGACCACAAGCGATGTTACTACGATTTACAGGCCATCCCAACGGCCGATCCTGCTACCTTTCAATTGGTGGATAAATTTTACGCAAAAGATGCGCGCTCCGTATTCATCAGCGAAAAACGCATGGAGGGCGCTGATCCCGCTACATTTCGGGTCCTCAACGCCAACGCGGGTTGTAGTTGCGATGCGCGTTATGCCTACAACATGGAAAACCGTATTGAAGGAGTAAATGCGGCGTTAATTCCCGCAGGTGCGCGTTGTAAAAGCTGCAATGAAACGGGTATAACCTATTAATCCCAAACCGAATTTAGTAAAACTTGCAACTACATTTGGGTGGCGGCAGCATCTATTTAGGAAGATAGAAGGCTAGCAGTCACCCTTTTTTGCACCGTAACAGTATGCACACAAAAAAACGGTTATTTATTTCTTCTTTTAAAAAACATGCTTTAGGTTTGTGCTACATATTTACCATTAGTAAAAATAATATTTCCCTATTGTTCGGTTAATCTAGATTTTCCAAGCTCATCATCCAAGCTTTAAATAATAACGATTACCCTAACCCGGTAAGGATCCGTTAAGGAATGGTATACATGCTGTTTTTACAAACATGTAATTGCCAAACTTTATCCACCAATCAAAATTTCCATATTCTTCACCACCTAAAATCCTCATTTTAATGCAAACAAAATTTCTAAAAAACAGTTTTTCCTGCTTGTTTTTGGCGCTTATGCTCCTGCTAAGTTTCAATCAAGTATGGGCTCAATGTACCAATGCTTCTCAGTTTGGTACGATTAACGCACCGACAAACAACACCACGACGACCATTACCACCTGTGCCTTTGGCGGTGAATACAGCACGATAAACAACTGCACGGCCGGGTCAACTTACAATTTCAATGCGACCGGTGGTACCGGTAACTACCTCACCATCCGCCAGGGTGCACCCGGAGGAGCAGTCCTCGGCTTCGGTTTTGCACCTGTTTCGGTCACCTGCACTGCTTCCGGGCCACTCTACTTGCATTATAATATAAATGCTGCTTGCGGAACAGATGGCAGTTGCCATACCGGCACAGTACAATGTACCAGTTGTCCAGGCGCAGCTGATCCTTGCACCAGTATTTCCACCCTGAGCTGTGGCACAGCCGTTTCGGCAACGTTAAGTGGGTCTGGCTTATGGAGCCCCGGAAGTTGCGGGTTTACCACGCCGGGTACAGAAAAGGTATACTCCTTTACGCCGACCACAACCGGCGTACATTCCCTGCAAGTCAACAGCACCAACAGTGGGGGCTTTATTGATTATTTTTTTAAAGCAGCTTCTGGCGGATGTTCTTCCACCGGCTGGACCTGTATTGACGATATTTTTAGTCCAGCCATAGTAACCATCGGTACTTTAACTGCCGGAACGACTTATTACATCCTACTGGATCCGGAAACAACCGCGTCTGTAACGCAAAATTTCCAGATCGTTTGCCCGGCGCCAGCCTTCGATCCGTGTGCCAGCATTCCTTCTTTAACCTGCGCTACACCCGTCACCGCCTCTACCACGGGCACCGGGGTTTGGAGCCCTTCGAGTTGCGGCTTTTCCACACCGGGTAAAGAGCAAGTATATTCCTTTACGCCTACCGTAACAGGTACGCATACCCTGGTAATTACTGCTACCAATAGTGTTTTCGCTGATTATTTTTACAAAGCAGCCTCCGGCGGGTGTTCTTCCACCGGCTGGACTTGTATCGGAGATGCATCCAGTCCTGAAAGTAATTCCTTCGGTCCGTTGACCGCCGGAACAACCTATTACATCCTGTACGATCCAGAAACTACGGTGACGGTAACTCAAACTTTCCAGATTGATTGCCCGCCAGCAGGTACTGCACCGAGTTGTATTGCAGCGCCTACTTCCCCCGCCAATGGTGGAAATGCGGGTTGCCCGGGTACAACCCAAACGCTGACGTGGCCTATTGCTGCCAATGCAACCAGTTATGATGTGTATTTTGGCACCAGTCCTACCCCGCCGTTTGTGGCAACCACCGCAAGTACCAGTTTCACCACTGCAAATTTGCCTGCGGGTACCTACTATTGGCAGATTCGGCCCCTCAACGGTTTTGGTACCGCTTCAGGTTGCACGGTTTGGAGTTTTACCAAATCAGATGTTACACCGCCTTCGATCACTTGCCCAGCCAATGTCACTGCCAATAACAGCCCAACTACAGGTTGCTCGGCAGTAGTTACTTACGGTAGTGTGGCCGCTACGGACAACTGCAACGCTCCTTCCATACAATTGCAAAGTGGCTTGGTTAGCGGTGCTACTTACCCGGTTGGCGTAACAACCAATGTATACCGTGC
>JAIYAP010000022.1 GCA_027488935.1 Saprospiraceae bacterium
CACTCATCACTCATCACTCATCACTCATCACTCATCACTCATCACTCATCACTCATCACTCATCACTCATCACTCATCACTCATCACTATTTCCGATTCGCGTCCTGCTTCGCAAACACCTTTCTCAACAATTCGGTGGTGCGGGAGCCTTTGTTGCGGCGAATGTTTTTTTCTTCTTCCGCAATTTTGGCAAAAAGTCCTTTGAGGGCTTCTTTGGTGACGTAATCGCTCAGGTTGTTGTTGATTTTGGTAATGAGGGGAATTTTATTGTAGGCATCGGCGGCTTTTTTCCAGAGGTTGTTGGCGCCAATTTTATCGAGCGAGGAAACTATTTTGGGGTTAAATTTGGTATATAATTCCTGATTGGTGGTTCGGTTCAGAAATTCGGTTGCGGCATTGTCAGAACCCATCAGGATGTTTGAAACGTCCTGGAAGGTTAATTGCTGGATCGCACCCAAAAAAATGGGACCCGCTTCTTTGGCGGCATCTTCAGCGCCACGGTTCATTTTTTCCAACAATTCATTTTCGATATTGGTAAATCCTGGAATGTTTTTCAGGCGGTCGGTGACTTTGCGTACGTCATCGGGCAGCAGGATTTTGTAGATACTTTTGTAGTAGCCATCCTGCTTCGACAGCGCATCGACGCCTTTGGAGATACCATTGGAGAGGGCTTGTTTCAAACCAGATCCGATTTCAGAGAGGCTTGGTTCGGTCATAGCGGTATTTACCACTTGTTGCAGGGTATCGCAGGCGGTAAAAGAAAAGGAAAGTCCTAAGAACAAAAAAAGAAGGCCGTACTTGCGCATGTTTGGTATAAAAGTGTTGTGTGAAAAGAAAAAACGTATAAAACAACCTGCATTGCAGGAATTGTATTTTATTAGAGGCCTTAAAACAAACCTTTCGACGGTTAATTTGTCAAAAAGCCACGTTTGGATTGATATTAAAAACCAAAGCGCCTAAAATCATCTCAATCAAGGATTACCTTTGCGCGATGCAACGAATTCTACTTTTAATTTGCTATACCCTGGGCAGTTTTTGCTTTGCCTTTGTTCGGGTGCATGCACAAGGTGTTAGTTTGCAGGAGAGCCTCAAACTGGCCCTCGAAAACAGCACGCAATTAAAAAAAGCGCAGCTCGATCGCGATGTATTGGAACAACGCCTGCGGGAAGGTCGAAGCGCTGCCTATCCGACCATCAATGCCTCACTCAGCTTTGACTATTACCCGTTGTTGCCCACACAGCTGTTACCAGGCGAATTGTTTGGTCAGGCCGATGGCACCTATATTCCGGCGCAATTTGGGCAGCCCTGGCAACTCACCAGTGCCATCACCATAGAGCAGCCTTTATACAATGAATCCTTGCGGCGCAGCATTCCGTCGGTCAATGTAACGCGTGCCATTTATGACTTGCTGCTCGAACGCAGTGAAACAGACGTGTTGTTCAATACAGCGCAGTTGTTTTATCAAACCTTGCAAACAGAACAATTGTTGCGCGCTTTGTACGCCAATCTTGAGAAAATAGCGGCCTTACAGCGTATGGCCGAGTTGCAACTCAAAAATGGCTATGCAATTCCGATTGATGTAAAACGCATCAAAGTGGCCCATACGAACCTGAGTACCCAGCGCCAAAACCTGCTGGCAGGCATCAAGGCTTTGCAACAAACCATGAAATTTATTTGCGGAAAAGATTTCGATGCCGATTTTTCGCCGGAAGAGGCGTTGACCGATCCGACCGCTGATTCGTCGCGTTGGCAGGCCATTCAATTGGAACCAGAAGCAGCCACCGAACACCGCTTGTTGTTGCGCAACCTCGAACTCAATCGTTTGCAGGTGCGCAGTTTGTATGGGGAAGCCTATCCGAGTCTGCGTGCGTACGCCAGCGGTTATTATCAGGGCCTGCGGAAAGATGCGAATGTATTTGATGCCAGTACGCGCTGGTATGGCATGGCGGCCATCGGCTTTAAATTGAATGTTCCCGTATTTGATGGCTTCCGGCGGCAGCGGAAAGCGGCTATTTTGCGTATTGAAGGGCAAAAACTGGAGGCCGACCGCGACCAATTGTTGCGTGCGAAGGAACTGGAATTCCGCCAGGCACGTATTCAACTCCAAAACGCGCTGGAATCTGTACGCGCACAGCAGGAAAATGTAGGCCTGGCGCGCGAAATTGTGGAAAAACTTACCCTCCAATATAAAGAAGGCGTTGCATCGCTTACCGACTTGCTCAATGCACAAACGGCCTTGTCGGAAGCAGAAACCAATTACTGGCAGCAAGTATTCAGCTATAAATTAGCCGTACTCAAACTACTAAAAGCCGCCGGTAAAATTGACATTTTAAAATAACGGCATTACACTTTGAACAAACGAATTTTTCTCTGGCTATTTCTGATTGGGTTTGCGGCGGTGATCGCAACGAAGTTATATTATAACAAAAAAGCACTCCAGGCCGAAACGGAACTGTCGAAAACGGTGCGAAAGTACGTGCCCGTGGAAGTCACATCCCCCCAAATGGAAGTGCTGGGCACAACCCTGGAGGCCGATGGTATTTTTTTGCCGATTAAAGAAATGTTTGTCATTTCGGAAACCCAAGGCCGCGTGTTAGAAGTGTATAAAAATAAAGGAGAATGGGTGCAGGAAGGCGATCTAATTGCCAAAGTAGACGATGAATTGCTGCGCATTGAACTGGAAGCCACCCAAGCCAACCTGGCCAAAATGCGCAAAGACCAGGAACGACTCAGTAATCTGATTGAAGGCGAAGCGGTGGCTAAAAATAAAATGGAAGATATTGTGCTGGGCTTGATGGCCGCTGAAGCCAAGGAAAAAGCACTGAAAAAACAAATTGCCAATACCAGCATTAAAGCACCCATGACCGGCACACTGGGCTTGCGTTTTATTGAGCGGGGCAGCGTAATTGGACCAGGCATCCAAGTTGCACAGGTAACCAACCTGGAAAAACTTTACTTGATGGTAAAAGTGACCGAACGCGACGTGTTGGGCATAAAAAAAGGCCAAATTGTAGAAGTAAAGCCCGATGTGTACCCCAACGCACGCATCAGCGGTAAAGTAACCAACATTGGCTTGCGCGCCGATAACACCTTTAGTTATGACGTGGAAATAGAAGCGCCCAATCCGGACAAAACACCCTTGCGCGCGGGTATGCATGCGAAGGCCGTATTTTCTTTTGGCGTCAACCGAAAAGGCCTTACCGTGCCTAGAAAAGCCATTGCGGGCAGTTTGCAGGACTCAAAAGTATATGTAGTGCTTGATTCCACCGCACAATTGCGCACCGTAGCACTGGGTGGCGTTCATGGCGATAAAGTAGAAGTCGTATCTGGCTTGCTCGAAACGGACAAGGTGGTGCTGACCGGCCAATTGAATTTGAGTAACGGTGCGAAGGTAGAGATCATCAAGGCTGGGCAATAAGCGATTGGACTGGTTGTACCGCCTACCGAAGCAGCCCCTCCAATACTTCATCCAATTCCGCTTTTACCTGAAAAGGCGCATCTGTGAACAATTCGGTCATCCGAAATGCGATATCATCACTAATTGCTTCTCGTTTGGCAGCAACTATTTCTTGAATTTTTTGGGTGTAGTCGGCATTAAACACGTGTTTTTCGCGGTCTACAAAGCCTTTTTGAATCATTACGCCTGTTTTTTTATAACACCGGCAGCTGTTTTTAGGATCCACCAATCCACAACGGCCAGCGGTGTAGTTCAGGAGATCTGCGCGGGCGCGGTGCAGGCGTACGCGGTAATTGGCCGCGCTCATGTCAAATAATTCGGCACCCAACTGATGGTCGGCGCCAAAAATTTCACCGATAATATAGATCAAACGCTGATCGCGGTTCAGGCACATCAACATGGCCATCGAACAAGCCAGGCGTACTTCTTCCAGCAGGGACTCGTCGTAGGTTTCGCTGGCGGTATCGGCAATTTCCAGCAGCGGGCTCTCCGGAGTGCGATGGTCGAAGAACAGTTCCACTTTTTTACGGGGGGTATTCAAAAAATGGTTGACCACAATACGGTAAAGCCAGGTTTTGAATTGACTTTTTCCGTTGAAGGTTTTCAAATGCGTCACAATTTTGATCAGCACCTCCTGGGTAGCATCGAGGGCATCGTCGGGATGCGCAAATAAACGCAGGGATATATTAAAAATATAATCCTGATAGCGCTTTAACAGGTTTTCCAGGGCCAGTTTGCTGCCTGCCAGTGCATCGGCAAGCAGCATTTCGTCGGATCGCGTATCGGGGGTACGGGTTTTCATCGTGTGTTGCATACGCCAGTTTTTTATTGCGCGCTTTTAGTTTCCCATAAAAGTACAGGGGTATCGAAGTATTCGGGTTGTACCTGGGCGGTTTTAAAATAGGTTTTAGCCGCTTTTTCGGTAGCCCACAGGCAAATATAGCCCGATTCACCTGCCTCGTTTTCTATTTGATAAATGCGCAACAAGCCTTGGGTGTTATTTGACATAGTGTGATTTCCGATGCTGACACTGGTGTAGTAGTTGCCTTGGGTTTTATTGAGCGTTTGTAAAGTTTGCACGCCATTTACCTTATAGTATAATACAATACCCGGTTTTTTATAGGTTTTCATAACCCGGGTAAACCAGTCAGGATTAAACCAGTTTTGCGCCCTGACTTTGTCTTCCCACAAATAAACGCCCCCAAAATAAGGCGCATGGGCGGTGAAGGCATAGGCTTTAAACAAAAGTCCGGGAATGGCTGCGTATTCCGGCATGCTTTGGATGAATTTCTTTATCACCGCCCCGCGGAAAGCATACCAGGGTCTTTTCACTTTGGTGATCGTAACCCATTTTTCACCCGTTTGGTCTAAGGCGGGTAAGAGCGGTTTGGGTGTTTGGGTGTTTTGCGCGCTGAGGGTAGTCATGGAGAGCAGGCCGCTAATCAGGACCAAGGCTGGGTAAATGGAAATCATGTTCATGTTGAAAAAGTTCTTTTATCATTAGACCAGTAGGTATTCCAGGTGTTACAAAACATTTCTACGTGCTTAAATACTGGTAAAATGGCGCCCAAGTTCCCCAATGCATCTACACAATTGCCCAACTTGTCCACTTCTCCGCCCTTGCATGTCAGGGAAACATAGATTTGTACCGTTTTTACAACCTTTTATTTTCCTGACAATGAAATACTTACTGCTGTTTTCGTTTTGCCTGAGCGCGCTGTTTCTTTTTGGCCAAAAGCCACAAGGCGGTGCTTTAGGTTCGGCCCGCATCGGACGGGTTTATGGAAAAATTGTGGACGATGCCGCCAAACAAGCGGTGCCTTATGCCTCCGTAACCGTGTTGCGGGTGCTGCCCAACGGAGGAGGTGACACCTTGGTGGGCGGAGCATTGAGCCTCGATAATGGCGATTTTAGTGTCGGACAATTGCCGATGGGCATGCTGAAAGTGCGGGTGCGCTATGTGGGCTATAAAGAATGGACGAAAATGGTAAAAATCAGCGCCCCCAACGACCTCGAACAGGATTTGGGCGATCTGGTACTTCAGGCCGATGCACAATTGCTGGATGCCGTAGAAGTACGGGCCGAAAAGGCCTCCACGCAATTGAGCCTGGAAAAACGCGTATTTAACGTTGAAAAAAACATCACCACAGTGGGCGGTACCGCCGAAGACGTGCTAAAAAACGTACCTTCTGTAACGGTTGATATGGACGGCAACGCCAAACTACGCGAAAAAGCCACCACCATTTATGTAGATGGCAAACCGACCCTGATGTCGTTGACCCAAATTCCCGCCGATCAAATTGAATCCGTGGAGGTTATTTCCAACCCTTCGGCCAAATACGAGGCGTCTACCACCGGCGGCATCCTGAATATTGTCCTGAAAAAAAATACCAAACCGGGTTACAATGGGGTGGTGGTACTGGGCATTGGCACCCAAAACCGTTACAACGGCATGCTCAACCTGAATGTACACCAGGGGAAATGGTCGGTTTCGGGATTTTATAATATGAACACTGCCAAGGTGCCTACCAATGGTTATACCCACCGCACCAATTTTAACAGCGACGGCACGGTTCTCAACTATTTTGACCAGGATACCAAGGTGAATTTTGAAAATGTATTCCAAATCGGCCGCGTCAATGTGGATTATGCCGTGAACAACCGGAATACCTTGTCGCTTGCAGGAACCATCACCAGCGGTAAATTCAATATTTTCCCATCCCAAAACTATACTTACCGCAACGCCGAAAATGCCCTGCTGAGTTACGGGGTGCGCCAAACCAATCCGCAAAACAATTTCCAGAACAACAACATCGAAGGGCAATGGAAAAAAACGTTTGCCAAAAAAGAGAAATCGCTGGTTATACTCGGCAATTACGCCTGGGGAGATGGATCTAATACTGCCAACTGGAACACAACCGGCTTTGATCCTTCGGGTCAGGCCCTGCCAAATTACCCCGAACTGGTACAGATTGGTGGCGGAAATACCAACCAACAAGGCGTTTTTCAGGTCGATTTTGTGAATCCCATCAACGACTCTGCTAAAATTGAAATGGGGGTGCGCAGTTTTTGGAGCGAACGGGATCAGGAATATTTGTTCAACCCTTTCGTGTACGAATCGAACGAATACGTGCAAGACAACCAGTTTTCGCAGGATAACCTGATTACCGAAAGCATCAATGCGGCGTATATTACCTACTCAGGCCAATGGAAGCACCAAATCAGATACCAGGCAGGTTTCCGTTTTGAGCAATCTTTTTTACACGGCACCTCTTATTTGGACGGCGGCAGCGAACGTTTTGGCTACGATTATCCGAAAGGAACGGGCGATGACCTGATGCGCTCCTTGTTTCCGGCCTTGTTTATTGCTAAAAAGATAGACGCAAGTTCGGAGATCGGGCTCAATTTTACCCGCAAAATACAGCGGCCCAACTTCCGGCAGATCATGCCCGGTATTCAGGCTGCCGACAAACAAAACTATCAGGTAGGTAACCC
This sequence comes from Saprospiraceae bacterium, assembly GCA_027488935.1. Taxonomy (GTDB): domain Bacteria; phylum Bacteroidota; class Bacteroidia; order Chitinophagales; family Saprospiraceae; genus M3007. The sequence continues at coordinate 6,953 of JAIYAP010000022.1, forward strand.
CAATTTGCAGCCGGAATTTGTGAACACGGCAGAATTGAACTACAATAAAATATTTGGTGCGCACAACTGGTTATCAACGATTTATGCCAGCAATGAGACCAATACCCTCAAACCGTTTATTACCCCTTTGGAAACAGACCCGACCGTGTTGGTAACCACTTTTGTGAATGGTAGAAACGAATTTACCTATGGGGTGGACAATACCCTGCGCCTGGCTTTTGGCAAAAACCTGGATGTAATGTTGAATGCCAATGTGTTCAACTTTAAAGTAACGGTAGATACGTTTACCAACAACGGCTGGGCCATGAACGGAAAAGCCAATGTTACGTATCGCTTGCCAGCCGATTTTTCTGTGCAGCTCAATGGCGCCTACGAAGGCAACCGCCCTATGCCGCAAGGCAACCGAAAAGGCATTGCTTACATGGATTTTGCCGTAAAAAAATCGTTTTTTAACAACGCCGCGAACATTACCTTTACAATCAGCGATGTGTTTAATTCGCGGAAGGACATTGTAAATATCGTTCAACCAACTTATAATCAGGAGATTATGCGTCGTCGGGATGCACGGTATTACAAATTATCGGTACAAATTCCGTTTGGCAAAGCCGATGCATCCATGTTCAAACGCATGCAAAACGCAAAAAAGCAAAACCAAGAAATGCCCGATTTTAGCGGCGGTTAAGTCTAATGTACATTTCGATGAAAAACTTTTTGATCCAGCAGTACAAAATCATCCTGTTTCACCTCTGTTTGTGGAGCACCTGGTTGTATTTGCCCCTTTCAATGGCGCAGGAGGAAGAGTTGTATCCACGGGCAGTATTAGTGCTTACGCTCATTTTTCTGACGCATATTCCCTTGTTTTTATTCAATACCGAGTATTTAATTCCGCGTGTATTAAAACCAAAGGGGGTGACGGTGTATGTGTGGTCGCTGTTGTTTTCTATGGCGATTTTTGTGGTGTTTCACAATTTTGTACGCGAAACTGTCAATGTATATATCGTGCAAATAGGGCCACCGCGCTCGAGTTTTGTAAAAGGAATGGTGGCCATCATTTTGGTAGGCGCCATCAGTACGGGCTTTGGGTTGCTCAATTACGTGGCCGCTCAGGAAAAAATACAGGAAGAGAAACTTAAAGAGCGCCTCCAATCGGAGTTGTCGTTTTTGCGGACACAAATTAGTCCCCATTTTATCTTTAACATCCTCAATAGCATCGTGTACCTCATCCGCTCCAAGTCTGAACTGGCCGAGCCGATTACCATTAAATTGTCGGAAATCATCCGCTACATGCTCTATATTTCGGAGCGGGTGGAAGTGCCCCTGGAAAAGGAATTGATTTATCTGGAAAGTTACATTGAACTCCAAAAAGTGCGTTTTGGAAACGATGTGCGGATCCAATTTCAGGAAAATGGTACTGCTGCGGGCCAAATGATCGAGCCCATGATCCTGATCCCCTTTGTCGAAAACGCCTTCAAACACGGCATCGGCATGGTGACCGACCCCATCATTGAGATGGACTTGCGGATTGAAGGCAACAAACTGTCCTTTTCCGTTAAAAATAAAATCACGCCGGAACCTGCTACCGACAAATCGGAAGGGTCGGGTATTGGCTTGCGAAATGTGCAGCGGCGGCTCGAATTGTTGTACCCCGATGCGCATCAGTTGGATATCCGCGACGAAAATGGGTGGTTTTGGATACAGTTAACCCTTACTTTACCAGAAGCGGCATGAGCAACCAGCCAAAATTGAAATGCCTCCTTGTGGATGATGAGGAAATGGCGCGTAAACTACTGGCGGAAAACATCCGGCACCTGCCTTTTTTGGAAGTGGTGGGGATGTGTAAAAACCCGTTTGAAGCCATGCAAAGTTTGCAGGAAAAATCTGTGGACCTCCTGTTTTTGGATATTCAAATGCCGGGCATGCTTGGCACCAAGTTTTTGCAAAGCTTGCGCGAGAAACCCATGGTCATTTTCGTCACGGCTTACGACCAATATGCCATAGAAAGTTACGATCTCGAGGTGGTGGATTACCTGATGAAACCGGTGAGCATGGAGCGTTTCACGGCGGCGGCATACAAAGCCTTGGACGAGTACCAAAAACGCCAGGCGCTGGCGCAGGCACTTTATCCGCCCCCCAAACTGCCAGACGAACCAGATGCGGCCGATTATTTTTTTGTAAACGTATCGTATGCCCTGGTCAAAGTGCGGATTCCCGACATCACCCACGTGGAGGGCATGAAAGATTATGTAAAAATATACCTGAGCACTGCTGACAAGCCTATTTTAACTAAAAGCACCCTAAAAGCCATCGAGGAAAAATTGCCGACGCAGCGTTTTTTGCGCGTACACAAGTCGTTTATTGTAAATATCGATAAAATGGAGGCATTTCGGAGCCAAAAAATATTTGTTGGTGCTCATGCAATTCCGGTCAGCGAAACCTACTTAGAGGCTTTAATGCAGGTATTGAACGCTTGATGATATCTTGGGAAATTTGTGTGCGTTTGTAAAATTGCACATATTGAACGCCCAAAAGATCCAATATTGAGCGTTTTTATTGCTCGAAACTTTTACTTAAAAAATAATGTATTTTTTTTAAAAATCTGATACGTTTCTGATTAATTTTGTCGTTAGTATTTAAAATTTATTTAATCTGTATCTTTTTATTCCCGAATTGCATTTACCTGCTTCTAAGCGCCTTCACCAACACAGAACTACCCATTGCCTCGCACCAGTGCAGCACCGTTTTATGCCTATTGGAATACAACAGTGCTAATTAAATGGTGCCCTCCATTTGAATTTTCACTATTCTTAAACCACCAATATCATGAAAAACATCATTCAAGCCCTTGCCTTTATGTTGATTGGCGCGGCGCTTTATTATTTCATTGCGCCACAATTTGAAAAACCCAGACCACGGGAACAATATTTACTCGCGCCACAGGTCTTTTTGAATGCGCTGGAAGCCCAAACGAATGCAAATTTAGACAGTTTGCAAAAGAGCGTGGAAAGTATTGCGCTCAAACTGTCGCAGCCCAAGGCCAATTATGCATTACTCGCGAAGGAACTGAACACACAATCAACTAAAACTAGAGACGCGATAGCACAGAATTCTAGAGTGCGAGAAACTAATCAAACTGCTTTGGATATTTTAAGAGGCCCTGGCCCCGGCGGGGTTCCAACACCACCTCCACCGCCGCCGCCTTGTTTAGGTTGTGGGGAGTTTAGAATTAATTGGCGCAATCCATTGGTTATTTATAGCCGAACGCCGATCAAAGTTTCCGTTCTTGACAAAGATGGAAAGGAAATAGCAAGTAGCCTGCCTGGCTCAGCAAGCCAGCAAGCGATTGGCTCGAATATTAAAATATCCTTCAATCTCCCTGAGTCGGCTATCGGAAATGCAACGCTACAATTGGAAGATGAAAATTTGAAAAATGTCGCTAAACTGGGAATGAGCATCCAGCAATGATGTGCCCGTGACACAAAAATAGCCTAAGCATTATTAGCCGCTCATTTCTTTTGATAACCACCTTGGTCAAAGGAAGAAATGAGCGGCTTTTCGCATCTAAAAACCTATTTATGAATACTTCCTTTTTACCTAAAACTGTACGTTACATCATTTTGGGCTTAATTTTGAGCACGCAACTTCAATTTGGCCCATTGGAGGATGAAGCTTTCGTGAACTCCGTTTTTGAGGATATTATTCCAAAATTGGTCGAAGAACGTGATTTGGATGGGATAAACACCCATTTAGATCAATGTTTCACCATAAAAAGCCGCCAAAAACAGTGGCTGGAAGCTTACAATATTCTGGTTTGGAAAGTGACTTATGCGGGCCAATTTGACTTTTACAATGAATACTGTGAAAGTTTAACAGCCGTAGATTCATTTTTAGCAACCCATCAAAATGATCTGGAACTTTCGGCTTGGGAAGCGTTTCGTCGCGAAAATAAATTAAGAAAAGGCATTTATTACTATGAATCTGGCAACTGGCTCGCTGCAAAAGAGACCTGTTTATCGCTTTTGGTGGAAATGCCCGGACAACCACAACACGACGACCGCTATTGGCGCAATTTGGCAACTTTGAATCAATATTTAGGCGCTATTGCACGCAGTGAAGGCAATTATGAGGAAGCAGAAACTTACTATTTAAAAGGTCTTGAATGTCAACAACAATTTCAGGACTTGAACGAGCAATTTCGCCGGAAGGCTTTGTCCAATAAATACCTGGGCGATCTCTTTTTGCAAAAACGCGATTTTAAACGTGCGCTTACCCATTACGAAACAGCCGTATCGCTTTACAGTCAATTAGTAAAAAAAGGAGATGCGGATCAGATGCTTACTGGGCGCAATTTGAAAGGGCTTACCACCTCGCTGCTGGGCTTTTCAAAATTAAACCAGCAAATGGGGGATTTCAAATCGGCCCTCCAAACGCTCCAGCAAGCCGAACAAACGGGCGTTTTACAAGAAGACCTCTACCAACGTTTCGGGGAAGTGTACTTAGCCCAAAAGGACACGAATCAAGCCAGCATCGCCTTCCAGAAAGCACTCGAAACACGCCAACGTATTTTTGGAACAAAACACTACAAAACCGCCGAAACCTACGCTTCCATAGGCGACTTATGCCTTCAAAAAGGCCAAGTACAACAAGCGCTCGTGCAATATCAGCAAGCCATTATTGCACAATGCGACCCCTTTGAAGCAACTGATATCGCCCAAAACCCCGAACATTTTAGCCGCACTTTTATCAGCCAGGCTTTGCCCGCGCTTTTTTCAAAAAAAATGGACGCGCTGCTCCTGTTGAGTGCTCAGAAAGGAACAGATCAAGCCTACCTGCACATGGCCTGGAATGCTGCGAAGGCCGCCGTGTCGGTGATCGACTCCCTGAAATCGAGCCCCACCAAATCAGATGATGACAAACATCGATTGCTGGCTGAAAGCTATTCTGTGTTTGAAAAAGCCTTGCATATCGCCGCGCTTATTGGCCCAACGGCGGGCCCGGATGCATTTGCGATCATGGAAAAAAGCAAATCTATTGTGTTGTTACAGGCCTTCCACAATGCCAATGCAACCCACATTGCCGGTATTCCGGATGCTATGCTCGACAAAGAATTGAGTTTAAAATACGAATTGAATACGCTGGAAGATAAGCTCGAATTGAATAGAGATAACGACTCAATTACGAGCGAACTTCGCACACGCTGGAATAAAGTTAAAAGTGATTATCAAAACTTAATTGCCGACTTTCGAAAAAACAACCCCAATTATTACCAATTGAAGTACGCACCCGCGACCATTTCCGTGGAAACCGTACGGTCCGAATTGCTGAACGATGGGCAAGCGATTTTGGAATATTTTGTGGGTGATAGCAGTGTGTTTGCCCTAGTGCTTTCAAAGACGGATCTGCAATTCAAAGAAATAAAAAAGACATTTCCTTTGGCGCAAATGGTAAGCGACCTCGCGGAAAGCATACAAGGAGGCAACCCTTCCAGACCAGATTATACGGCCCATTTTACTGAAAAAAGCCAACAATACACGGCATTGGCTTCGTCAGTGTATCAGGCTGTTTTTGAACCTGTTGCATCCAATTTGCCGAAAAAAATAATCCTTGTACCGGATGGTGTGTTGGCTTATGTCCCTTTTGATGCGCTTTTAACCCAGCCCGTACATACTGGTTTTGGCGACTTTAAAACGCATCCATACTTGATGAAGGAACGCGCAATCAGTTATGCCTATTCCATTTCGATGTTACTGGAAATCAAGAAAAAACAAATTACGACTGAGGGCATGTTGGCCATAGCGCCTGTTTTTAAAGATTATCAGGGCAGTTCGAATACCCTGGGGCAAGGCGTTCAGTTAGATTCGCTCATTTATAACCAGTCGGAGGCCCAGACCGTACGCGACGCCATTGGCACAGGTCAGGTGCTGGTTGGTGCAGCGGCAAGCAAGCAACAATTTATGGCTTTGGCGCCCAATTTCAAGTATGTGCACGTTGCTACCCATGGTATTGTGGATCAGGCATCGGCGTATCATTCTTTTCTTGCGTTTAGCCAAAACCAACAAAATCCCGATTCCAATCGGCTTTATTTGCGCGATTTGTACCGTTTGCGTTTACATGCCGCCATGGTGGTTTTGAGTGCCTGCAAAACGGGCGTTGGCGAAATGAAAAAAGGCGAAGGTATCATCAGCATGGCCTACGGCATGTTTTACAGTGGCGCTCAAAGCGTGGTGATGACCTTATGGGCGGTGGACCAAAGTTCGACGACAGAAATCCTGCGCAATTTTTACCAACAGCTGACTGAAGGCAATTTGAATAAGGACGCGGCGCTTCACGCAGCAAAGTCACAATACCTTGATCATCAAAAAGATGGCATGCGCGCCCACCCCTATTTTTGGGCCGCCTATACGCCGGTTGGCGACATGCGCAAAATCGGAACCACGCAGCCTTGGGTTTTGTGGATGGTGTCGATCAGTGGGGGCTTATTGCTAACATGGTTTATCTGGCGAACCCGAAGATCCCGGCAAATGCCTTTACAGGAAAATGCTGCGTAACCAATGATGGAGCTGGTGCTGAAGCGCTTGTGCATCTTTTGCGTAACCGTTGTTCGGGTTATTGGCAATTTGCTGCAAACGCTTTTTAAATGCAGCATCCTGCGTTTTTCCGGCGCCTAGCATGGCCAAAACCTGGTTCCAGGCGGCATTTTGTGCAAAAGGCGAATCGGGTACAGCAATGATCCGTTCAAAAGCGGCGATCGCAGCCTCATAATTTCCAGTTGCCAGGTAAGCGTGTCCCAGGTAAAATCCGGTTGCCGGGTATTTCAGGTCGGTTGCCGGTATTGTCTCAAAAATTGGGATTGCTGCAGCGTAGTCCTTTTTATTAAAGGCTTTGAAACCGGCATCAAAACTGGTCGGCTCCCCCCCCAGCGTACCAACCGCATTTTGCGGCACATAAACGGCTTGCAACAAGGCGCTGTCTGAAAGATAAGATTGGGTATAGCGCGCCAACCCAAACCAGGCAATCAAGCAAAAAGTTGCCATTGCTAGTCCAGATAATACATAACGTGGCTGCTCAGAAGCGGGAAAAAGGCTAAAAGTGCGCAGTTTTTTCCATAAAATTTGCAGCCAAGTTTCCGGCGCAGTACGCTGTTGGGAGACTTTTACCGAAGATAGCTGCGTGTCCCAATAGATTTCGGCCATTTTTTCACGTAAAAGCAAATCCAGTGCGGTTCTTACTTCCAGGTGATTGTCCAGCGCGTCTCGAAGGTCTGGGTTTTGGTTAAGTTGCGCCTCGAACGAATGTTGTTCTGGCGGCGACATTTCACCGTCGAGGTAACGTTCGATTTGCTCGGCTGTCCAATTTTCCATGATTAGTTTATTTTAAAAATTCGGTAATGGAAGGTTTGCGTTCTAGGTGCGTCAACAAGGATTGATAGCACCGGTGTTTTTGAGATTTGGCCCCATCCGCCGATTTAAATCCCATGTTTTTGGCGATTTCTTCATATTTAAAACCGCCATAAAACATCAACAAAATTTCTTTGCAGCCTTTGCCCAATTGATCGAGCAGGCCATGTAACACGGTATATCTTTCAGCATTCAGCAATCCGGTTTCGAAATATTCTGCCATGTCATCCGGAATGGATTCCGAGGTTTCCTGTTTGCTGCGTTTACGCAATTCGCCGATGCATAAAAACACCGCGGTTTGGACGATAAAACCGGCCATTTCGGGATAGGTTTCGCCGCGAAACTGCTTTTCTGAGCGAACATCGCGCAGTTTTTTGTCCAGTTTAAAAACCGCCTCCAGCATAAAAAAGTCAGCGGCATTGTCTACCCGACGGCCACCAAAGATGCGATCAGATGGCGGGATGTACTGATCGATCCTTTTTTTGTATTTTTTGAGCCGATTCCGGATGTTTTCCTGAATGGCTTCATCAACAAATAAGGTAGCCAAGGCTTCCTCCCGCAAAGCGCCCCCAGCCTTAAGCGCTTGTAAAATTTCGCTATTTTTCATATTCCTGACATGTTCTATTTATATGTGTTTTGCCCCTCATAAATGTAAACACAGAAACTGTATTTTTTTATTTTTAAAAAAAATGCAATTGCCTGTTTACTTTTTTTGGAGGCAAAGCACTTTCTAATCAACAACAATGATTCATCCCTGACACGTTCCATTGCCTCATTCTTACCCAACAAAATCAAACACTAAACCCCTAAAAATCTCCCGCCGTTTTTACCCCATGACCACCTTTTAATACACCAAATGAAACAATCCTTGCACACTGCCAGCGAAAGCGCTGGCAGTTTTGGAGGGCTCCTGCCATGTATCCCTTAACCTTTCCATAAATCTCCCCCCCAATGAAAAAAGACGCTTCCAAAAAAGCCCTTTCGTCGGAAACGCATCAGTTTCGACAAAATTTCGACCGGCACTTGCTCGAAAACCCTAATTTTTTTGGCACCCTTGCCGAAGGAAAAGGCATTGATCTTCCGTTGCCCGTTTTCCCGTTAAAAGCGGACACCAGCTATGAAGAACTTACCTGCGTAGGGTACCATCCCCACAATCAAACCCTCCATGCGACCATCCGCGTGAAACAAAATAGCGGCTACAGTGGCAGCTATTGCAACGGCGGCTCCGTGGAGTACGTGCGCTTTTTTGTGGATTGGGACAATACGGGCGTATGGACCGATGAAGGCCTCGCATCGGTCGTAGTACATGATCCGGCATTCGATGAAGACTTATGTTACAGTGTGGAAGTAGGCCTTCAGCCAAAACGGCGCAGCTGCTGTGATAAAACCCCGGTGCTGCCCAAAGTGCGCGCCATCCTGAGCTGGAACCGCTTGCCAACTGCAGGCGATGAAAATTTTGTTCCGGTATGGGGTAATTGGCGTGAAACGCACATTCAAATCGCGCCACGTACCGGCTGGATTTGCTGGCTTGATGATTTCTTGTTGAAAAAAGAAGTGAAATTGAGTCTGGACGATATAAAACTGCTGGAGCCTATTGCGCCATCCATCGCCTTGAAGCCATTGGCACAAACCAGTTTTTTTGATCTGAAAAAGCAGTACGCCGAATTGGTGGAAGAAAACCGCTTTGGTTATCCGACGGTTTCGAAATTGTTATCGACGAAATACGATTTTGTCAAAGGACAACAGGAAATTAGCGCCTTGAACCTCAACCTGGGTGCAATTCTGGGCTTTATTGAATCAGAAAAATTCAACACTGGTTACGAGGAACTTACTTGCGTTGGCCTTGATATCGATCGCAGCCGCTTGCATGGTACCATTCGCATTAAACGCGAAAATGGCTACAGCGGTGACCTCTGTTCGACAGGAAGCAAAGAATATGTGGCCTTTTACATGGATTTTGGTGCAGGATGGCAACATGTGGGCACTACCGATATTGATGTACACGACATCAACGGCGCCCGGGTTGGCCTTACCTACGACGTGTCGGTTCCGGTAAACCTCGATCCCTATCGCCAGCCTTGGTGTACGATGGGAAAAGCAAAAGTGCGGGCTATCCTTTCCTGGAACACGCCACCACCGATTGATCCGAACTACGTGGCGCCTTGGGGCGATTGGGAAGAGTGCTCCGTTGAAATCAAGCCATTGCCAAAAGGATATGTATCCGGCAAAACCCAGCCCTTCCTCGGAACCGTTGGCGGCATGGACATCAACGACATTAACCAGTTGACAGGACTTGCCACCACCACCAGTGCGGCATCGCTTTCCGGCGCTTTCGAATGCGCTTTTGATGGAACGATCCGTATTTCGGGCAAAATTATCAATCCTGTAACCTCAGCCCTCCAATACCGCCTTGTTATTACAGAGCCCTTTAGCGCGCCGCGGATCATGCTGGATACCCAAACGGTACGACGCTACGGCAGCCTGGTCGACCTGGACCTTATCCCGGACGTAAATGGATGGATGCCTTATCACGATGACGTTATTGACGATTTGTTGGGGAATTTTTATCCAGGTCAGCATGGCTTGCATACCATCCGTCTCGAAATTACCGACGGAAGCACCACTATTTTCCCGGCAGCAGCCTCCGTTTTCCGGGTAGATAAAGTTGGAGCAGATGTGGATATTGTGATCACCAATGGTACCGGTGACTGCGGCGATTTCTTTGTAGGCGGTGTAATTGAAGGCACCTATCGATTTACAGACGAGCATGTTGGCGGACTTTCCATTTACCTGACGCCCGGCACGAGCTACGATGTTGAAATAGATGGCAACCCGGTAGACAGACTCAGTTACCAATTGGGAACATTACCGGCCAATGGTAAAAGCGGCACCTGGCGCATCATCACCACCGTCGGATTGACACGCCCTTGCGGGTACAATGTTTGGATCGCCGGAACCGAGCGGGTCATTGTAAGCAGTGTGCAAGTAGGACGCGGTTATTATGTTCCTAAAGGTTTTTGTTTAAAATAATCCCCTGAACCAACCCCTTGAAACTACCCCAATTGAACCAAACCCAATTGAACCAGCCCCTTTGAACCAAACCCCAGGACCAACCCCTGAACCAACCCCTGAACCACCCCCTTGAAACTACCCAAGTAACCCGCTTGCCGATTGGCAGGTTGGGTTACTTTTTTTGTAAATATTAAATAGGCTCCAAGCCCACAAAGGACTCAAAATTCGATTGGTCAATAACTGTTGTCACGCTATTCGGGTAAGCATCCAGAAACACAGCAGGAAATTTAACCGTTTTTTTTGCCTGCCACTTGAATTCAAAGGCATGTAACATGCCATTTGACTCTTCGATATAATCAATTTCTTGCTGGGTGGTGGTGCGCCAGAAATAGGCGTTGCAAAAATACTCGGAGTACACATTGCGCTTGAAACGCTCAGCGAGCAGGAAATTTTCCCATAATGCGCCTGTATCGGTGCGTAAAGAAAGTGGCGCGAAGTTTTTCAGGATCGCATTTCGGATGCCGTTGTCGTAAAAGTATATTTTTCTGCCTTTTTTAATCTCGTTGCGCGCATTTCTGCTCAAAGCGGGCAATTTGAAAAGCACGAATGATTGTTCCAATAAATCAATGTACTTTTCAACGGTTGTAGGGTCGGCACCGATAAGTTGCGCGACTTCGGTGTAACTTACCTCGCTTCCTAATTGTAAGGCCAGGGCTTGTAGTAATTTGACTAAAAGTGCTGGTTTTTTAATTTGATCTAGGCTTAGCAGGTCTTTGTACATCAACCCATCGCTCAATTCATTCAGGATCCTTTGCGCGCGCGTGTCCGAGTTCTGCACAACATCCGGATAATATCCAAACAACATCCGCTGTTCCAGCAAGCCCAGTTCGGTCGCGTACCCGTGGTATCGGCACATTTCTACAAAAGAAATCGGGAATAAGGGGTATTCAAGTTTCCGCCCGGTAAGGTTTTCTTTGGTTTGGGCTGCAATATCGAGGGAAGAAGAGCCTGTTACAAAAAGTTGAACCTGCGGAAAATGGTCTGTTATCAATTTTAGCATGAGGCCCGCATTTACAATTCTTTGGGCTTCATCGATTACGACAACTTCTTGTTCGTGGATTAACAATTGAAGTCGGGCCAGGGAGATATTGCTCAAAAGATTGCGCGTTTCCGGGTCATCACCGGTGAGCCATAGCGTGGATTTAGGTGCATTTTGAGTGATTTGCCGCACCAGCGTAGTTTTACCTACCTGCCGTGGACCAATCACAATGACCGCTTTTTTATCAGATAACCAGCGTCGGATATTGTTAGTCTGGATACGCTCAATCATGCTCTTTTTTAGGCAAAGATAAGCACAGTTAAAATGCTAATCTTGTAAATTATACCATTTTACAAGATTACAATCCTATAAAATGGTATAATTTACAAGATTTGACTTCTATAAACTGCCCATTTTATACCGCAAAAGTTTTTTCTTTTTTAAATAACAAAGAAAACGCATCTTTGAGCACCTATTAACGCATACCGCTAAGATGCAAAAGTCATGCTCGATACCCACCCGATCGCATTTAAACTCAGTAAAAATAAACTTATCGGCTTAGTGACGGCCATTGTGCCCACCGTGATCGGTATCAAGAGCAAAAATCAAATAACAAGTCTTAAAACAGCGAAACACCATGACAAAAAATTGCAAAAATTCATTGTATGCACAACTATTCTATATGGTTGGTGTAGGGGCAGGCTTCTTATTCATGCCCCAAGTAGTAAGTTCCATTTTATTGCTAGGCCCCACAGAGGAAGTTTGGATACGGGTGCTTGGGGCTTTAGCCTTGGTATTTGGCTCTTATTATTATGCCGCGATTCAGCAGGAAGCACTGTGGTTTGCGAAAGCGAGTATTGGTGGCCGTTATGCATTTGTAGTCGCGCTCTGGGTGCTGGCTTACCTTTTTGATCTTCCGATGTTGGGCGCAGTTGGTGCTTTGGAAGGTGCATTAGCGGTTTGGACACAATTGGCTTTAAAGCGCTAAATAAAATAGTAAGTGTTTTTTCTAAAACAAAAACATGAGTCATCCCGAATTTTTAGGAGGAAATCAGGGGTGTACGAAGGATTTTCGAATATCGCTTTTCGGATCATCGCACCATTGTCAGGATACCCAACCGAACGCTTGTCTGCACTATGTTGCGACATGACAAGCGTTGGGTTGGGTATTGCAATTAGTAATGGACATATTGGGTAAAAATAACGCCTACATATCCTTCAGGTCTCTCCTACTGCACAATCAATTTTTTCACCACCGTTTGATCATCCGTCTGTACCCAGCGTACTAGATAAATGCCCTTGGGTAAATCCTGAATATCCATTGAAATACGGGTTTCACCGGCGGCTGATTGTACCGTGCGTACTAATTGGCCGGCAGCGGATAGCAGGCTCAAATTACCTTCCATGTCTTCCGGAACATCCACCTGAACAAAATTGGTCGCCGGATTCGGGTACACTTTAATTTGTGGTGCAACCGATACGGGAACTACATCGGCATCCTCTATTTCGCTGTTGCGGTCATCGCTTTCGCCGCCATCCAGGGCCGATGCGTTGGTCAGCATCCAAGGCTCCTGGCCCGATGTAAGGTTGTTGGCCGACAGGAACAGGTCTTGACCCGACAGGCGTATTTCAAGAATATTGGCATTGCCTACGCCTGCCCGGATATCGCTAACCATCGCCGTGCCGATTGTGGTGCCGTCAGATTTCCAAAGTTCGCGACCTGCTGTGGCGGTTGAAGCGGTGAAAAACAGTTTCGTTCCCGCGGCGGTCAGGTTTAAGGGCATGTTTTCGATAGAAAAAGTTGCGAGCGCCGGAGACGTGAAGCCGTTTTCAAGTTTGTGCAGTGTTGCGCCAAGTTGCGTGGCTTGTGTGAAGTACAATTTTGTACCGGCAGCGGTCAGGTTTGCAGCCGCCGATTGTAACCCGCCGGTAGTTTCTACGCCGGTCAGGGCCGCATTGGTTTTGTAGATTCGCGCACCGGTAGCAACGCCGGGATTAGAAGCCGTAAAGTGCAGCACACCATTGAAATTCGTCAGGTTGCTGATGTTAGAACCACTTGCGCCGGCAATGATATCCGAAATGGGTGTAACAAGGGTTGCGGCAGCATTGGTTACCCACAACTCGCGCCCCCTTTGCGCGTCGGCGGCCGTGAAAAACAAGCGGGTACCTACGACGGTAAGGTTTTGAGGAATGGGATATTCGCCGCCTGGGATCAGGGCAAATGTTTTGATCGTGGTGGTGGCGCCTGCTACGATTTTGCAAAGTAGGGGTCCGCCGATTTGTGGTGCTTGGGTAAAAAACAAGGTGCTACCTATGGCCCGCAGATCGTTGGCAAATACCATCGCGCCGCCGGTTGTTTCTACGCCGCTGCGGGCGGCATTTACCCGACAAATTCGGTTCCCCAAATTCGGTATGCCGGTAGTGGCCGTGAAATGCAGGGTTCCGTTCACGTTTGTCATATTGCCGATGCCTGCGTTTCCGGGGCCTGCAATAATGTCTGAAATACAGATTGGAGCGGCGTTCAAAGTGTTTTCCAATTTGAACAACTCACGGCCTTTTGCGGCGTCTTTGGCTTCAAAAAACAAGGTTTGCGCTCCATTGGCAGCCGTTACAACAATAAGGTTTATCGGGTTTGAGCCTTCTGATCCGGGAAGAATATCGGCTACGCGCTGGGTATTGGCCGTTGTGCCGTCTGTTTTCCACAGTTCGCGGCCGGTAGTACCGTCATCTGCCGTAAAGAAGGTAAAGGCGCCCATTTTTACAAACTCTTTGGGGAAAGAACCTGCGCGGCCGATGTTGCGTATGGTGCTGATCGTGCTAGTGGTAGCCCGGCGCAGTTCATTTCCGCCTGAGCCTTCACTGGCAAACATCACGTCGCTACCGAACGCACACATATCCGTAATATTCGCATCCGTACTACCTACCACAAAATCCTGGATCATATTGGTGCCCGCTGCGTTGAATTTCCATAGTTCCCGACCATTTGTCCCATTTGAAGCGACAAAAAAGAGCGTCGTGCCAGCTACTGTCAGGTTACTTGGGATGCCGTCTGCGGGGAAGGTTTTCAAGGTTGTTGTAAACACACTATTGAGGGGTAAACGCGTCAGGAATGCACCTAATTGAGATATTTGCGTGTACACCAATGCGTTGTCTACCGAAGTCAAATTGCCGGCTGAAGCAGCGCTGATTTGGGTGAGGTTATTGGTACCGTTGATCCTGAAAATCTGGTTGCCGGTTGAAAGCACAATCGGGTTATTTTGAAAACCTGCAAAGAAAACAGTGCCGTTTACATGGGTTATTTCGCTGACAATGAAGCCATTTGCGGTGTTGCTCATCGGTACCGTGCCGGCGTTCGTTCCGTTTGATTTCCAGATTTGACGCCCGCCCGCTGCGCTGTTTTTAGCGGAAAAAAACAGGGTACCGTTTACGTTGACAAAATGTTGGGGTTTGTCTGAAGTTGTTTCGTTGGCGAATTGAAAATCCTTCACAATAAAAACAGTGGTTCCGTCTGTTTTCAGCAACTGGTTACCGGTTGCGTTGGTTGGACTGATGCCTGAAAGGAACAGCGTCGTGCCAACTGCCGTCAGGTTTTGCGGCATCGAAAGGGTTGTGCCCAACACATTGGTACCATTGGTTGTGCCATCCGAAACAAACAGTTTCAGTTCTACGACCGGCGGGCCTACGGGTGGCGTGGTGGGTTGGTAGCCGCGGAAAAACAGTTTGCCGTTGCAAGCGGTCAATTGCACAAATGAACTGCTCGCATTGCCCAAAAGAATATTTGTCACGAATTGTGTACCGGCTGCGGTGCCGTCCGTTTTCCAAAGTTGGGTAGACTGCTGGCTGTCGTTGGCGGTAAAAAAAACGATGCCGTTTACATTGCAAAAGTTGGCCGGATTGGCATCACCGTTCGGATTGATGTCCTTTACCAGTACGGTAGATGCTTCGGCGCCGGTGGTTTTCCACAGTTCGCGGCCATGTACGCCATCGCTTGCACTGAAAAACACGGTGTTGCCCACAGTGGTCATGCCGAGCGGGTTGCCACTGACCAATACATTATTGATATCCTTCAGCAAAAAGGGCGCTTGGGCATTGGCTAGAGCAGCCAGAAAAACGAGTGAAAAAGAAAAAAAGCATGCCAGGGATTTTTGAATTAAGGTTTGCATACGGTTTGAAATTTAGAAAAGTGAAGATTGAATGGCTTGGAAATCAGCAGCATCATCAAGCGTTTAACAGTCTTTAATTGCAGGAATGGCAATTGCGTTAACAGCGCTCAGATAAAATCTTACTGATGGAACAAAGATGGGTGGGGAACTGACTCGGGCGCCATTTCAATTTTCGCAGGCTTTTATAAGAGACTTGGGTCAAAAATGCGGTATAAAACACCGCTACCCGGATCGATCTTGAAAATCAATCCGGGTAGCGGGCAAAAACTCATTTCACTTTTTGGAAAAAATTATGAGGACACAGCAAATTTTTCTTCGTCTGTTCGTCCTCCTAAACAGTTATACCTAAATAGGCGGATTTATACGTACCGTCAGCGCTTTATTCGTGTTGTAATTTTCAACATTAAACCGCGTGCTCCCCACAGGTCTCACCCGAAATTTGAACACCGTTTGGTCCAGGAAATTCTCGCCCGGCGCGATCCAGGGGAAGTTGACCCACGGCACCGTACAGCCAAAGCCCTTCATACACTGAATTTCGGAAGGCCTGCCGGTTAGGGGGCGCAAGGTCATCGTGAATTTGGCCACGGAACCCGTATCGCTCAGAATTTCCAGCCGGATGATTTTAAGGGTATCGTTCGGCAGGGATTTTGCCTCGCTCCAGTTTACGGTTTGGGTGTTCGCGGCCGGGAGGTCAAATGAACGATTCGTTGGGAAGGCTGCACAGGCGGTAGACTCCAGTCCTTCTGCCACACGGTTCAGCATCAACACATCGTCGGTAACAATGATCACGTCATTGTTCTCCGGCTTGCAATGGCAGAGGCCTAAAACGAGCAGTGCCGCGGCAAATACAGGAAATTTGTTCATCATAAATGGTTTGGAATGGTGGAAGTATTGAGCAAAGATAAAAATTGTGCCTTTGTTTGTACAAACATTTCTTTAACGCTCCTAACTTCACCCAATGGTAGATTCATCGCTCATAGAAACACTTTCGAAGTTTCAGCCGGCCGAATTGGAACGTTTTCACAAATTTGTGCAATCGCCCTATTTTAATGACGGCTCCTATGCCCGCGATGTAACCGCTTTGTGGGATTACCTGCGCCCCTTTGCGCCTGCATTTTCCACGCCTGGCCCCCAGGTGGAAGGCGCTTATGTTTTTATTTATCCTGCCAAAAACTTTGTAAAGGGGAAGGTTGAGGTGCTCATGAGCAAACTCCACCAGCTGGCCAAACAGTTTGCAGCGCAGCACACAGACATCGGTTTTACAATGCCTGAACCCCTGCGGCTTGCGGCATTTTTTATTGATCGAAACCTGCCGAATCGCGCAGAACCACTGCTGGAAAAACTCCGAACAGAACAATCAAAACGGTCTGTTCACGATGCTGCCTACTGGGTGGAATATGCCTGTACCGAATGGCAAACCCATCAACTTGATACGCTGCGCCACAACAACCACGCACACGAAAGCCTGAACGAAACCATCCGGGCGCTACACCATGGCTATTTATTAATGGCGCTAGATCTGCTCAATAACCTCTTTTTTTCGTCCCGAAAATCCAATATCGACGATTCATTTGCCGAATTGGTCGCCGAGGGTATTCCGGCAGCAATTGCCATTACTGACCTAGGTGAAGAGCCTGTTTTAAGGCTGCTGACCAAAGGTTTCGAATTTGTACGCAGGCCAGAACAACACGGCCAGGCCTCCATTGAACAAGTGCTCGATGATCTGGAGCGCCACGCCGACCAATTGCCGCGCGATGTATCGCGCACTTTGTTCACCTACCTGCGCAACCACTGCACCTGGCGCTACAACCACGGCGAAACGGCCTATGCGCCGATCCTGATGACACTGTTTAAATCGGGGCTGGAAAGCGGTCTGCTGTTCGAAGACGGCAAACAAATACAGGCATCAACCTTGTTAAATTTGGTACAAACCGGGTTGGTTTGCCGCGAATTTGACTGGGTAAAACAAGCCCTTGAACGCTGTCGCGACCAAATTGTCGGCGTGCCGAATCCCGTAGAGTTTTTTCATTACAACCTGGCCAACTACCATTACCACCTGGGCGCATACGATACCGCACTCGACCTGCTGCGCGACAGTTCCGACAACCTGTTCAGCGGACTAATGGCCCGGAAATTAGAATTAAAAATTTACTACGAAACCGATTCGCCCTTGTTAGACAGCAAGATGGATAATTTTAAACTGTTTATTTTCAGGCAAGGGAAAAAGAACCTTACGGAAAATGTATTCCAAATGAACAACACTTTCATTGATTTGCTGCGCCGCATGACCGCTTCCGATATGGTGGCCAACCGCAGCAAAGCCGAAAAACTTCGGAAACAACTGGAGGAAATGCCTTTGGTGGCGGAGCGGAAGTGGTTGTTGGAGATGTTGGGGAGGTAATGGTAGGGGGTAGAAGGTAGAGGGTATGGAGAAGTCCTTTACCAGGTTTTGATCCCCCAGAATTTTAGCAATCGTTTTTTTGAGTAATTTACCGCGTTGGGCGGTGGATCCAGCAATAATTTCCATCACGATGGTTGCAATCAGGCTAAGCAACAAATAGACGAAAACAATACCGATTGAAATTTCAATGGCTTTCATTGTTAAATAGGTTTAGGTTAAAATATGTGTTTTAGAACAGAAGCTTGCTAAAGGAGCTGGAACATTAATAAAGGCCAATTCCGATTAGGGGAGAAGTTAAAATTTAACAATAAAACGGAATAGCAATATGATTATCATTTTTAATCTAAAAAAGTTTTATAATACGTAATTTAAATAGAGATTCCGTATAAATACAAAAAAAGGCCACCAAAACTGGTGACCTTTTTAATTTTTTGTGGGAGTTGACGGATTCGAACCGCCGACCCGCTGCTTGTAAGGCAGCTGCTCTGAACCAACTGAGCTAAACTCCCAAAATGAGGCGCAAATTTCGTAACTATTAAAAAAGCAACACGATGGTCTCTACGAGGAATAGATTACTGAATCGCGATCAATAGACGCCCTTTGCGTTTAGCGGGTGCAAAGATAAGCGGCAAAAAACGAATTGACCAAATGTTTTTAAAATTTTTTTAAAAAAAGATTTGCGCAGCACTTTTTTTAGCCCTTTTTACACCGAAATACTCAAAACAGCCAATTGCGCGCCCAATTCCAAGTGGTTTTCGTCGAGCATTTCTTTGGCATATACGGCCAGTTCACGGGGAGCTTCGGCTGTTGCAAGTGCCGCCTGTACCCGTGGGTCGGTAGCTGCCAGCGTCATCGCAACCGATGCGTCGGGCAACGCCGCCATGCCCGCCAATTGTCCGAGGTTGTTGCCTGTAAACACCTTGCTGTGGCGCAAGGCGGTCGGTAAACCATCAAAGCCAATGCCCATCACATTTACTTCCTGTACAATTTCCTCCACGGCAGCCCCACTCGCCCGCACGTAATACATACGCCCCATGCGCCCCATCAAATCAATTTTATGCGGATCAATGCGGCCCTTTTCATTCAGCACTGCTTCGGCAATGTGCATCAGTACGATGTTGCAAATAATCAGGTTGCCTGCGCCGCCCTGATCGCCTAAAGGAAGGATCTGATCTACCCGACATTCCATGTGCACCGGGCTTTCGGCTACCCGAAAAGGGCGAATCATTTCGGAGGCCAAAGGCGTAAACCCCGCTTTATCAAATTCGCTCACATCCGCGGCATATTCGATGCTGGCAACGGCCATTTGCCGAACAATTGCATGAGATACTACGTTTATTACAACCTCACCGGTATCTTGTATGTTTTTTAGGGTGTCTTTGGTCGTATTATTGGCTACACGGCGGTTTGAGGAGAAAATGACGATGGGCGGATTGCTGCTAAACGCATTGAAAAAACTGTACGGCGCCAGGTTCGGAACGCCATCGGTGCTGATGGTACTTGCAAAGGCAATCGGACGCGGTGCTACCGCCGAAAGCATATACTGGTGCAAATCCTTGGTTGCAATTTGGGTTGGATCAATTCTAAGCATCTGGAAGCAGCCGTTTGGCCAATTTTAAAGCATGAAAAGCGTTGTTGCAGCGGGAGCCAAGCGCAAAATTAAACACAATATACTGTTCGCTGCCCATTTATGCGATTTGGATGCACCAATTTTTACATTTAAACAATCATTGCAATCAAATCAGGCATCGCATCAAATTCATCGTTTAATACAGATCTTTGCAGGGACAAAACTGCCTAAAAATAAAAGTATGAATAAGCGCACCTTGCTTTATATCGCTGCCGCCTGTGTGTTGGCATTTACCTGGTACCGTTACCGCATGCCGCGCTTTGTAGCGGGTGAAAAAGCACCCGACATTGCCCTTTCTACCTTAGATGGCACCAAGTCTAAACTTTCGGACCTCCAGGGAAAATTTGTATTGCTCCAGTTTTGGGGCAGTTGGTGCGGACCATGCCGGGCGGAAAACCCGCATTTGGTAGACTTGTACAAAAAATACCACGATAAGGGCTTCGAAATCGTAAGCCTGGGCATCGAAAGCAATGCCGCGAACTGGCAACGCGCGATCCAACAAGACCAGATGACCTGGCCTTACCACAGCAGCGAACTGAACATGTTTGATGGTGCCATTCCTAAATCATTCAATATCAAATCCATCCCTACCACTTTTCTCCTCAACCGGGAAGGCGTGATCATGGGGGTAAGCCTCGAACCCGATCAAATAGAGAAGCGGCTCGCTGCTGCGCTGACAAATTGACACGTACAGCACGCAGGGCATAAAAATTGTGGAACAGCATCCACGGATGCTTTTACCGGCAAACAGTTCGCATAATTGCCTGTGCCTGACAAACTAAATGGCATATCCTGCCAATACCACATGAAAAACCCGTTCAAAAAAATATTTAATATGGAAGATAAAGATCTGCAAGTACCGGAACAGGAAGACCTAAACGAAGGCACCGAACAAGCGGTAGGCGGCGAAACAACGGCCGAAACCAACCCGGAATCCGAAAAACTGCAACAATTGCAAAAACAATTGGACGAATCGAAAAGTAAATACCTGTATCTGTTTTCTGACTTCGAAAATTACAAACGCAATACCGCCCGTGAACGCATCGACTTGATGCAGACCGCAGGACGTGACATCGTGACAGCCTTGCTGCCAATTTTGGACGATTTTGACAGGGCTGCAAAAAATGGTGGTTTGCCTGAAGGAATTCAACTGATTCATAATAAAATTCAGCATACCCTGGAACAGAAGGGCCTGAAAGTGTTAAGTCTCAAACCGGGCGACGACTTCAATGCCGACACACAGGAGGCGGTTGCTGAAATTCCAGCGGCTTCCGAGGCATTGAAAGGTAAAATTGTGGATATTCTTGAACAAGGTTACACCATGGGCGAACGAATTATTCGATTCGCAAAAGTGGTTGTTGGAAAATAAGCACTTTGTGCCCCGTTTCCCCTCACTAAAATTTGGCGACAACGAATCGCCCCTTTAAAATGGCTAAACGCGACTATTATGAGGTGTTAGGCGTTCCTAAAAACGCAGATGCCGACACCCTCAAGAAACAATACCGAAAAAAAGCACTCGAATTGCACCCCGATCGCAATCCTGGTGACAAAGCGGCTGAAGAAAAATTCAAAGAAGCGGCTGAAGCATATGACGTGCTCAGTGATGCCGACAAGCGTGCGAAATACGACCGTTTCGGGCATGCTGGTCTGGAAGGTGCGGGCGGCGGCGGCGGTTTTCAGGGCATGGACATGGATGATATCCTGCGCCGTTTTGGATTTGACTCTGATGACATTTTTGGCGAGTTCTTCGGCGGTGGCCGGCGCGGCGGATTTGGCGGCAACCGGCCACGCGGCGAACGCGGCTCTAACCTCCGCATCCGCGTAAAACTTACCCTCGAGGAAATTGCGACGGGCGTCAATAAAAAAATTAAAGTCCGCAAACAAGTGCCCTGCAGCACCTGTAGCGGCAGCGGCGCAAGGGATAAAGCCTCCGTGGATACCTGTGGCACCTGCCGCGGATCCGGGATGGTCAACCGCGTTACCCAAACGCCTTTTGGGGTCATGCAAACGGCTGTACAATGCCCCACCTGCCACGGCGCAGGCACAACGGTGAAAAACCCTTGCAACGTATGCAGAGGCGACGGCCGGGTGTTTGGCGAAGAAACCATTGATGTGGATATCCCTGCAGGCGTACATGAAGGCATTCAACTCTCTATGTCAAGCAAAGGCAACGCTGGTGCAAAAGGCGGCCAGGCCGGTGACCTCCTGATTACCATTGAAGAGGTGCCGCATGACGAATTTACCCGCGAAGGCAATAATGTGGTGCACGAACTGTTCCTCAATATCGCAGATGCCGCCCTGGGAACCAAAATTGAAGTGCCTACCCTCGACGGAAAAGCACGCATTACCGTTCCTGCAGGCACCCAGTCGGGCAAAATATTCCGACTCAAAGACAAAGGCCTGCCCAGTGTGCAAAGCTACGAACGCGGCGACCAACTCATCCACGTGAATGTATGGACGCCGAAGAAATTAAATGACGAAGAAAAACGCCTGCTCGATCGCCTGAAGGAAATGCCCAACTTCAAACCCAACCCGGGCAAAGAAGACCGGAGCTTTTTTGATCGCGTAAAAGACGTATTCGGCTAATAGATTTGAACCAAAGATTCTTTTTGCAATTTATATAGATTGTCTTATCTTTGCACCCGCTTTTGAAAAAAGCACCTTCAGTGTCTATTTGGCCGCGTGGCGGAATTGGTAGACGTGCTACTTTGAGGGGGTAGTGTTCTTACGGACGTGCTGGTTCGACTCCAGTCGCGGTCACTGAAAAATAAAAGCCGTTTCGTTCGCGAAACGGCTTTTTTATTTTCTAGTTGTTAGTTCGTAGTTGTTAGTTGTTAGTTAGTTTGGACAACGCTCCATCAAAACTAACTAACAACTTACAACTAACAACTATCAACTAAAAAAAAGAGCCCGGCTTCGACTTTTCAAAACCGGGGTTCTCGCCTATGAAGCATAAGACATCTGAACCTTCGTTATCTGCACACGCCGATGAAAGGCAGCATGCAGCACCTAAATAGAGCATCCAAACGAACCCGGTCGGGTCGATTCAGTATTGCCAATTATCTTGTCGTGGACGTACGTTGCGTTTTACTTTTACCGGCCTGTGGGAGCGTACCGGTAAAGTGCCAAAACCATTCGAGATGGTGTAAAAAACGCGAAAAAGGAAGTGCCAACGGTGGGACGAAGGCACGCGATACGGGCATGTAAACCAGTTCATGGGCAGATAGTGTTTGCTTGAAATCGATCGGATTAAAGATAGATTTGATGCGGTGGGAGCGCCCAAATCCAACTTACAACATGCA
Source organism: Saprospiraceae bacterium (assembly GCA_027488935.1). Classification (GTDB taxonomy): domain Bacteria; phylum Bacteroidota; class Bacteroidia; order Chitinophagales; family Saprospiraceae; genus M3007. Next base: position 29,894 of record JAIYAP010000022.1, read on the forward strand.
AATATACCGAAAGCCCTACATGTCTATATAGTACAAATGTCCTATTCACCCGCATGTGTCGGATGAACGGCTTTTTTAACATAACCTGAAAATCAAGGTAATACGTTGAATGCCTACCGTTGAAACTTATACGAAAGGGTTAATACAAAACGACGCAAGGGCTGTACCTCGAACAGGTTGAATACCCACGGATTCAGATAATTTACCTGGTTGGTGATGTTGGTAACGTTCAATTGTGCGCCAAAGCGCTTGAACTGATAACCCGCCGCCAAATCGATTGTAAAACTGTTGGGTACCTCCAGGTTCGGATCGTTGTTGATGCTGGAGAAAAACCGGTTTTTGTAAAAATAGCCCGCGCCTAAGGTCAGGCCTTTCAAGTGCTGTACCGGCTCAAAATTCAACCAAATATTGCCGGTATAACGTGGCGCATTGGGCAAACGGTTGCCGCTTGGGTATCCCGGATCTTCCAATACTTCGGTGTCCGTGTAAGCTGCACCCGCTGTTATGGAAAGCCAGGGCGTAATTTTACCGTCCACATCCAACTCAATGCCGCGGCTGCGATGGTGGCCATCGTAGTACACATTGTATTCATCGTAATTCGGATTGGCGGGGTCTAGGTACACAAATCCGTACGGGTCTTTTTTGTCGATTTGAAACAGGGTAAGACTCAATCCCAGGCGGTTTTGCAAAATGCTTGCTTTAGTACCCAACTCTACCTGCGCACTGCGGGTTGCAGGCGGATTGGAAAATTCCAGGTAATTTAAAGCAAAAATATCGGGCGAATTGACTTCATAACCTTGCGCATAGGAAGCATACACAGAAGCCCATTCTTTGGGTTTGTACACCAATCCAATACGCGGCGTAAGCACATTTACCGTCACCAAATTATCTTCATACCCCTCATAATCGGTGCCCGGCAATTCATTGGCTTTATATTGGTTGCCCTGGGTGGTCAGGCCCGCGCGTACGCCCACGAGCAGGTGCAGTTTTTCGTGCAAAAACATCATCTGATCCTGCATATAAATACCGGCACGATCAATCACGGATACAAAAGGTAAATACGGGGTTTCCGCAGGCGCTACATCTGGCACCTGGTTGTACACGATATTATAGAGGTTGTTTTGGTCTAAAGAATCAAGGTACCCCTCGTTGGTGTAGCGAAAACGAGAGCGCTGGTATTCCAAACCGACCAAAAGGTTGTGTTTGATGCGGCCGGTGTAAAAGCTGCCATACGCATCCAGGGTGGTCGACAGGTTTTTCAGGCCCTGGTTGTAGCCGTATTCATTGCGTTGCAGGTTGCCATCTTCGTCCGGTGCATCGGGCCAAATACCCCAGGGGCGGTTTTTGGTATTGCCGTAAAAAAACACGCTGCGCAAACGCCAGGTATCCCCCAAGCGATAGGTCAGGGTAGAAAAATAACTTTGGTCTTTGTATTTGTACTTCCGAGTAGGCTCGCTCAAGTACAATTTTGGGTCAAGCCGATCGAGGCCCGCAACGGTACCATCGGGTGATACAAGGCCTGGATCATCGGAGGCGGTGGAGTTTCGCAACACAGCTTCCACATTCCATGAAAGGCGCGGCGTGATGTCCCAGGCAAGGGTAGGCGCTACAAAAAAGCGCTCCGATGCTACATTATTACGGAAACTCTCCTCTTTTTGGTAAGAAGTATTGACGCGGTAGCGCAGGGTTTTGCTTTTATTGAGCGGACCGGAAATATCAAAAGCCGGACGAATCAGGTTCCATTGGCCTATTTTCAAATCGACGGCCGTATAAAAATCGGCCAACGGTTTTTTAGTCGAAAAATTCAAAACACCACCTGGCGCGACGTCGCCAAACAAAATAGAAGTCGGGCCTTTCAAAAACTCCACTTGTTCGATGTTGTCGGCGTAATTGTTGCCCAGGTTCCAGATCATCATGCCGTTCCAGCGGAAATTTTGGGAATTGACCAGATCAAAGCCGCGTGCATTAAAAAACTGGTAAGAGCCTGCGCCGCTGTAATTGCCCGTAAAATTGAGTCCGCTGATGTTGCGCGTAAGGGTGGTTAAGTCAAATGCGGCCTGTTGTTTGATCGTTTTTTGTCCAATCACCACAATGGCTTGCGGAATATCTTTTACTTCTAGCAGGGTGCGGGTAGCGGAGGCTGTTTTGGCGCGTACGCCTGATACTTCAATTACTTTAAGGGCCGTATTTTCCTCGGTTAATTTTACCGTTAGTTTGGTTTCGGCATTGGCTGCAACCACAACTGGCTGTTTTACAGGGGCATAACCGATATATGTTACCACCAGGTTGTAATTACCGGCATCAACTTTCAACAAAAACACCCCTTGCTCGTCGCTGATGGTGCCTTGTACACTGCCTTCTAATTGCAGGGTGGCATAAGCAAGCGGCAGGCCGTTTTTATCAAAAACTTGTCCGGTGAGTACGCCTTGATTTTGGGCAAATGCAGCAATTGCGCCGAATAACATAGCGCACAGGAGGAGGAAATTAGCTTTCATGGTAAAAGGATACATTGGTTGGCCCCAAAAAAGGATTGGAGTCAAAGGTATCCTATGCTACAAAAGGCTTAGGTAAACTTTGTGTTAAGTTCACGCCTTGTTGTGTTGCTTTCAACCATTTATAGCAACTGTAACTATCCTAAAAGTCGGTAAATTTCGTCCATTGATTTCCAAACTGTTCCCAAAATGCCAACACTGCGCTGCGGCTCGGAAACTCCGAATAAATAACGCCTTCCCGAATACATTTCAACACATGCAGGGTGGGTTTGGATACTTCATCGGGTAGTTTTTCAATCGGAAACCAGGCAACATCCTGAAACTTTTTGGGTTCCAATGATTCGGGCTCGCCATGGAATTTGGATGCTTTAAAATACAATACGAGCAAGGTCTCGTCTTTTTTGAGTTTATGACGGTGTAAAACATGCACCAGACTCAAATCCAGTGGATCCACATGGATACTGGCCTCTTCCTTGGCCTCCCGAGCCAGGGCTTCTCTTGCAAATTCATGCGTTTCTACATTGCCCCCAACGAGCGAATAACGACCACCGTTGCGTTTGGTTTGGCGTAGAAACAGCATTTTGCCTTTATCCTCCAGGATCAACCGGACGGCAAAAATGAGCATAGTGCGCGCGCTTTATCTAAGTAACAAAATTGAGGAAATTCAAAGGGGATTACTGACAACAGGGTAGCCCGCATTATTCGGCATAAATTTCAAGCAACGCGGCATCAATTTCTTCTTTTGAAGATTTTTTTACCATTAATTCTTTGCGTTTGTCTGCTTGCAAAAGCCGCACCTTGCCCTGGGTATCTTTATACAAGTCCACTTGAGCCTTGGTATTAAGGACGCCTCTTACACTGCGCAATGTGCCTTGTTGCACACCTTGCAGTTTGCTGCGGAACTTGGCTGGATTGCTGGTTTTGAGGCCTTCAATCTGGGCAAGATTCCGTTGTTTACGCACCTGAATGGTATACATTTGTTTTGCCTGGTCGGCATTCAATGTATATTTTTTTACCAAAACATCGGTTGCCGTACGGGCCACCGCATCCGTCGCAGTTTGAGTTGGCGCATTTTGTGCCTGCGCACCACCCGCCAGTAACAGCATCAAAATCGGTAAAACGAAGTAGTATTTCATAGCGTCAACATTGATTGAAACCCCAAAAGTAGGGAAAGTTTTCATTTGTGCACCCGCAGAACATAAATGTGTCATTTGCTAGCTAAACGGTTGCTTCATTTCGCGGGTTCTTGTTTTCTTTGCAATTTAAACACAACCATTACCCGAATCATGGAAGACAAACAGGCGCTGCAACGCGATTTATTGAACGTGATACACTGGTTTCACGCACGCGGTTGGGCAGCAGCGACCAGTACCAATTATTCAGTGCGCAACCCCGACCAGCATACGTACACGATTTCACGTTCGGGGGTAGACAAAGGCGCTTTCCAATTGAGCGATTTTATGGAAATTGATGCCCAGGGCAAAGCACTCGAACCCTGGAAACATTTGAAACCTTCTGCTGAAACAGGAATCCATACCATGTTGTATCAAAATCCTGACATTCAAGCGATTTTGCATACACACAGTATTCCATGTACGGTTTATTCTTATTTGCACCGCGATAAAAAATCGGTCCTTTTGAGCGGTTTTGAGTTACTGAAAGGACTGGAAGGCGTGCACACCCACGAAACCGAAATTGAATTACCGCTGTTTCAAAATGCACAAGACATTGCCCAACTCAGCCTCGAAATTGGCGATGCCCTGCCCAATTACCCGCGTACACCCGGTTTTTTGCTCGCCGGACATGGCCTGTATGCCTGGGGGCCAAGCATTGCCGTCGCCAAGCGCCACATTGAGGTGTTTGAGTTTTTAATTGAGTGCCTGTTGCGCTTCGAAAGTGTGCAACGTTAAAATATTTAATGCAGACTTAACATAACTGAATCCGTCCTCCGTTGTTTATTTTTGCAAAATTTGTAAGCTAAATCAATTTCAATATGGCAGTTTTAAACATTCCGGATCAAAACATAAGCATTTCCAATCCCGCCGAAATTCGCAGCTTCCTAGAAGCGCGGGGCGTATGGTTCGATCAGTGGGAAGCCAAGGAAGTATTGGCCGAAGAAGCCGATCAAGACACGGTATTGAAAGCATATGCCCACGTGTTGGAGCCCTATATGCAACAAAATGGCTACCACACGGCCGATGTGATCAATATCAACAGCCACACGCCCAATTACGAGGCAGTGCGCAACAAGTTTTTGAGCGAACACCAGCATACGGAAGATGAAGTCCGGTTTTTTGTAGATGGCCAGGGTTATTTCTGGTTCAACCTCGAAAATGGTACGGATCCGATTTTCAATGTGTTGTGCCAGGCGGGCGACCTCATTTCGGTGCCAGCCAATACCAAACACTGGTTTGATGCAGGCAAAGAAAATCCGTCGGTGAAAGCCATCCGGATTTTTATTGACCAAACAGGCTGGGTACCGCATTACACCGAATCGGGGGTTGATAAAAAATACAATCCTGCCTAAGCAGCCCATCCATGCAATACATTTTAACGGATATTGAAGGCACAAGCACTTCGGTTGCTTTTGTGTACGAGGTACTTTTTCCCTATTTTAAGGAAAATGTTGCTGATTATTTTCAAAAAAACTACCCCCATCCTGATTTGGAAGCGCCGGTAGCGGCAGTGCGCGCAACGGTGTTGGAGGAACGCGGGGAAACCATAGACATAGGTGGTGTTGTTGACCAATTGATTGCCTGGACGGTAGCCGACCGCAAGCATACCGCTTTAAAATCGGTGCAGGGCTTGGTTTGGGCAGCGGCTTACCAGCAGGGCGCCATCAAAGGGCATGTTTTCGCCGATGTGCCGCCCGCGCTCGAAGCCTGGAAAAAGGCAGGGTATCAAATGGGGGTGTACTCTTCCGGTTCGGTGGCGGCGCAACAACTTTTGTTCGGCTTTTCGGACTTTGGCGACCTTAAACCCTATTTTTCCCATTATTTTGACACACTTGTTGGACTAAAAAGGGAGGCCGCATCCTATCGGAATATTTTGGCAGCACTGAATTTGCCCGCATCGGCAGTGCTGTTTTTATCCGACATAGAAGCCGAATTAGATGCCGCCGAGGAAGCCGGTATGCACACCATTCAATTGGTGCGGCCGGGCACTACCCCGGGTGCCAAACATACCCTTGCTGCCGATTTTACTGAAATTGACCTGAAAAAACACACCATATGAGCAGTATTTCTACCAAACGTACCATCTGGCCGCATCCCGATGGCAGCGCCTGCGTACAGGTACTGGATCAGCGCTGTTTGCCGCATGAAGTGGTGGTGCAAGACCTACGCACCGTGCCCGAAGTGGTGTACGCCATCAAAGAAATGGTGGTACGCGGGGCACCTTTGATTGGGGCAACTGCTGCCTATGGCGTTTATTTTGCCTGTTTAGAGGCCGCCCAAGCAGCCGATCCCCATACTTATTTGACAAATGCAATCGAGCAATTGCGGGAATCGCGCCCTACTGCGATCAATTTGTTTTGGGCCTTGGAGCGGCAGGAAAAGGCCATTGCAGCATCTGCTGATTTTGCTGAAAAAGCCGCACTTGCGTTGGCCACGGCCCATCAAATTGTGGAAGAAGACATTGAATTATGCCGCATGATTGGCGTACATGGTTTGCCCATCATCGAACAACTGAGCGCCGCCAAACAAGGCGAAACCGTGCATATCCTCACCCATTGCAATGCAGGCCGGTTGGGATGTATTGAATGGGGCACCATCGCATCGCCGATTTATCAGGCGCATCAAAAAGGCATTAAAGTGCATGTTTGGGTGGATGAAACCCGGCCGCGCAACCAGGGCTCCAATTTAACGGCCTGGGAGCTTGGTCATGCAGGCGTACCACACACCGTCATTGTTGACAACACCGGCGGTCACCTGATGCAACACGGCATGGTGGATATGGTGATTGTGGGTACCGACCGCACCACCCGCACCGGCGATGTGGCGAATAAAATAGGCACTTACCTGAAAGCCTTGGCTGCGAAAGACAACAACATTCCATTTTATGTGGCCTTGCCTTCTACGACCATCGACTGGACCCTGCGCGATGGTCTGCGCGAAATTCCGATTGAAGAACGCAGTCCCGATGAAGTGCGTTATATCAGCGGCTGGGATGGCGAAAAAATACAAAAAGTGCTGCTTACCCCGGCCGATAGTCCGGCAGCCAACTATGGTTTTGATGTAACCCCGGCCCGTTTGGTTACCGCCTTGATTACCGAACGCGGTATTTGTCCGGCAACCGAAACCGGGATGTTGTCTTTGTTTCCAGAATTTAAATAAACCCTTGATTTTCAATATGTTTGATGCTCGGTTAGAACAACTCACCCACGATGCCAATGCGGCAGTGCGCACAACGGCCCGTTTTATTGCACAGGAATTTGGCAAAGTAGATGCTGGCCAGATTGAAGAGAAATTTCTCAACGGCCTGGTAAGTTATGTAGACCGTACCGCAGAGGAAATGCTGGTGGAAAGTTTGCATAAGCTACTCCCGGAAGCGGCATTTATCACCGAAGAAGATACGGTTGCGCAGGAAGCCGCCGATTTGAAATGGATCATTGACCCACTGGACGGCACCACCAATTTTTTATACGGCGTTCCTCATTTTTCAATCAGTGTGGGCCTGCAGCAGGGCGATGAGCAAGTGCTGGGCATTGTGTACCACGTTCCGAACGATGAACATTTTTACGCCTGGAAAAACGGCGGTGCCTGGTGCGATGGCAAGGCAATACAAGTGAGTCAACGTGCCAATATGCGCCAAGCCTTAGTGGGCACTGGCTTCCCGTACCACAATTTTGCGCATGCCGATGCTTGGTTTCAGGCTTTGCGCGCCTTTATGGAGCAGGGCAGGGGTTTGCGGCGCATGGGTTCAGCAGCCCTCGACTTGGCCAATGTGGCCTGCGGACGCCTGGATATCTTTTTCGAATACGGCCTCAGTTCCTGGGACGTGGCTGGTGGCGCGGTGCTCGTAAAAGAAGCCGGCGGAAAAGTGTGTGACTTCTCCGCCGGGCTCGACTTTATTGATAAAAAAGAATTGTTGGCTTGTAGTGCTGCCGTGTACGATGCAGCCTGGCGTATCATCGACGACGCTTTTAACGCACCACACTAAGTTTGGCTACTTCTGCTTTGCCAGTAGATTGGTCTTCCAGCCGAACAAAATACATACCTGCGGGCACGGCATTTAAGTCGTAGTAAAAAATATTGGTGCCTTTAAACACTGTTTCGGGATTGGATACCACCATATTGCCGCCCATGCTATGGATACTCAGGCGCGCGTTGAAGGGGTAATCGCTTTCGTAGGTAACTTCCACATGGTGCCCGGTCGGATTGGGAGAAAGCGCCATTTTTGCAGCCGGTCTAAACTGATCATGGATAATAGGTCGGCCGCCGATATAACAATCCGGGCTTACGGTAAATGCTTTTTCTACCATAAACATTTTTGTAAAATCGGTGATTAGCGCTTCTTCCATGACAAACGGATTGGCGCCCAACCAATCTTGCAGCAGCGTACCGAATACCTGACGGTAGTCGAACTGCATGTTTTTCACCTGATTATCGTTGGTGAGGTTGTTCAAATCAACATTATCGCCGTGCACACGTGGGCGCACACCTTTGCCAAACACGAGCATAGGCGACAAGGTACCGTGGTCGGTGCCAACCGTGCCATTTTCGGCAGCGCAACGGCCAAACTCAGAGAAGGTACAAGCCATGGCACGCTCGCTGAGGCCCATCGCATCCATATCATCAAAAAAGGCCTTAAGGGCATCAGACAATGTTTTCAGTAAATTCGCGTGGTTTCCCGCTGCGGTATCCACGGTGTCCGTTTGCGCGGTGTGCAGGTCGAACCCACCTAATTGGCAAAGGAAAATTTTGGTTTTACAACCACCGCGAATCATGCGGGCAACCGTTTTGAGTTGGTTGGCAAAAGAATTGTTTGGGTATGATTTGGCGTTGGTTCCGGCGTTAAAAACCTGGGTAATGCGTTCAGAATACAGGTTGATCCCTTGTTCAACCCCCATGATATATGCCAATTCGTGGCCATGGTCGGTATCCGGTACATTGGTAACAGGCGCGCCACCAATGGTTTGCACCAGTGAATAAAAGCCTGCAGGATCCTGTCCGCTCAAGTTGATGGCATTTTGGTGCTGCGTTTCGGTATGGAAACCCAGTGAAGTATTGGGGTCACCGATTTGAATACCCAGCGGATCGGGCATTTCGGCAGTGGGTGCGCCATATACATCGGGGTAAAAAGCCTGTAACGCGCGGCCCATCCAGCCAGAGGTAAGGCTGTTTTTGGCCAACGTACTGTCGCCCGCCGACAACCACAGATCGGTGCCTTTAAAGTGCGATTGGTTCATGCTGGAATAGCCAACCGCTTGTACCACTGCGGCATAACCCCGGTCGTATAAGTCTTTTACGCCCGTCATAACCGGATGTAAGCCGACTTGTTTATTGCCAGGCAATGTAGAATCCAGTTGAATCAATGCATTTTCGGCAATGCGGATGGTTGGGCGAATTTGTGCATACTTATCGTATTGCGGCACAGGAATGAGCATGTTCATGCCATCATTGCCCCCTTTTAGTTGGATGAGGATCAGGCTGCGGTCGGTAACGCCCTCACAGGATGCGAGGACACTGGCCATGCGGCTGTTGGCAAAAGGCCGCAAGGAAAATCCATTGACGGCGAAAGGAGTAACGCCCAGCGGCGGTAATATTTTGAGAAAATTGCGACGTTTCATGTTGCGTTTGTAAGTTTGTTAACTGGAAACTTTTTGGATGTTCAATGCCGGCATTTTTTATTGAGCCGGTTGTTTCCACTTCTTAAAACGTTTGATATTCAGGTGAATACATAATATGGTAAATCAGGCGTTCGAGCGCAATTTTTACCTCCACATCATTGTTGGTACTCAAATAGTTTTGCCATTCGTAGGTCCAATCGGCAGGGGGCAAATCGTCGAGAAATATTTTAAAATAGAAATAATCAAAACGATCGGTATCAATTTGTTCGGGCAAGAGGTAGGAAATTAATTCGTGCACCAATACAAATGGATCGGAAGGGTCGCTGATAACGCCGCTATCTTTGATCCAAGGAGCGATATTCAATTTGATACCAATGGAAGAACTGGGCGAAGATCCGAGCACCCTTTTGCCCGTCAACAACATTTGTGGCAATTTGTAGCGCGCAATAATAGAACTGGAGTTGAACCACTGCCGGTTATAGTCCGGTTGTTGATGGTAAGCGGAATAACCGGCTACATCTTGCGGATAAAACAAAATCATATTCGCATAGCCCAGCATACGCTCACTCACGCCGCTGGTCCAGAAGGTAATATAATGCGCATTGTTCTGTGTAACCGGATTGGGGATGGTTATGTTAAAAAAGGACAGGGACTGCAACACGAGCTCCAGTGGCGACTTGATAATGCCCCCAATGATTTCATTGGCATTATCGGAGTCATCGGCATCGTAAAAATGCTGGCTTGCGAGTATTTTTTTCAACACAGGCATTACTTCATACCCGCCGCTTTTGAGTTGATTGGCCAAGGGGCCAATGATATCATTCTCAATTTCGGGCGTAATATTGGGATGTACAAAATATCGGTAAATGCGGCGGCACCAGTTGCGCGCGGTTTCGTCCTGGTTGAACACCATGTCTACAAAAGCGTTGATTTCGGTCCAGAAAGCAGCCGAAGTTGTTGCGCCGGTGATGACTTTATTCTGAAAACGGGGGCTAAATGTTTTGTTGCTCGTATCGTGGCGGGAAAATGTAACGGTACCGCGCGGGATGCTGGTTTCGGGGTCCACCTGATCGCGCTGGGTACGGGTTTGAAAACCGGTGAGCACTTTTGCGGCCTGAATTATATCATCTTCCGTGTAGTTTGTATAGTCACCAGGACCTACTTGCGGACCTTTTCCGATGGTAAACAGTTCAAAAAACTCGCGGGCGAAATTTTCGTTCGGGTTGGTTTTGGAGTTCAAGTTATTGCTTAGATACCGCAACATGGTGTTGTCGATCATCATTTTAGTGGCCAATTTTTTGAAATTGCCCAAAGCGCCCCACCGCAGCAAACTTAGGTAATCAAAAAACTTTACGTTGTCGATGGTGAGATTCGTTACCGCCAGGTATTGGTGGTAAAAAAAGATCATTTTGTACCCAATGCCTGGTTCATGCAGGGCCTCATTGAGCCACCAGGCCGTTACGCGCTGCTGCAATCGAAATTCCTGATCGGGCAATGGCAGTCCGGGCGGGTTGATCCAGGTGGTGGATTCTACCGTTGGTGTGGACGTATTGTCATAAATTGGCTGGTTTAGTTGCGGGGCTGAAAACGAGAATAGGCTGGCTACTGCATCCGTTGCACTCATGGTGGCGAGTTGATCAACTTTTGATTTTGTGTAGCGGAAGCTGGTACGTCGCAACAGGTGTGCAGCGCGGCGCTGTCCTAGATTGCCTTGTAGTGGATTCAGTGATGCCATGACGAGAGGTGCTTGTGATATAAAAGCATTGTTGACTTCAAATTGCCCAATTACAGGCTATTTGTGCCAGCAACATAAAATATGTGCGAATATATCAATAACCCAACCATTATTTCAAAGAATGTCTATTAAAATACTGAATTAGTACAAATTGGCTACTCGTATATAATATTAATTCGTTTGTTTTTTACCCAAGCCCTTGTCGGTATTCGGAGGGCGTTCGATGGGTGGCACGTTTGAACACCTTATTAAAGTATGAAATATTATTAAACCCACTTTCATAACACACGTCATGAATGGTTTTAGTTGGATTACGCAGCAGCGCTTTGGCCAATTTGATGCGCTCGTCGTTGATAAAATCGATGGGAGAGATCCCCAGTTCATTCTTGAAACATCGGAAAAAGTGCGTTTGACTCATGCACGCTTTTTTACTCAATTGCTCGATGGTCAGTGGATCCAGCAAATTTTCCCGAATAAATTGAATCACAAATGCCAAGCGGGACTGATGCAGGTGTTTTTCAGACTGATCGATCAATAAATGCCGCGCCTCTGTTTGCATCAATCGAATGATAAGTTCCTTGAGCATAAAATCGGCAAATAAATCTTTCGAGGGGTGGTTTTCGGTAAACAAAAAAATCATCCGCGCGATGATTTGGTTCACGGCCAAATCGTTGGTAAAGTGGAAGTTGTAATCGGTAAATGCCCATTCCCGATTTTCCTCCAGCCGTGGGTATTGATCGTTGAGGTAATCTACCACGTGGTCTATTTTCTCGTTGGCCAAAGTTAGGGCCAGGCATTGGGTCGGATTATCGAGGCTCGCTTCCGGAAAATCAATACGCATCAATTCGCCTGGCGGCAACACCACCGATTCGCCCGGGAAAAAATCAAAACTGTTGTTGCGCAAATGCATCACTTTTTTGCCACGCAACATACTTGCAAGGACGGGATTACCAAAGGCCAACTCGACTTGCTCGGCGTACAAATGCGTTTCATACACGTTCAATTCAGCATTTTGAAGCGTATAAACCGTCCGATTCTCCACATGCGTCTCTAAACGACGGCGATCATAGTGGGCTTGTGTTAGCATGTTCAAATCAAAATAATATTCTGATTAAGCAATAGTGCGACAATCATCGCCTTGTGTGTCGACAAAGATACCGTATAGAATGTATAAATATGTAGATAGGGCCGCATTTTGACAGGATCGTGTTATTAAATGGAAGGATTGGACTATACCACCTGGATATCCATCAATAATTTTGCTCTATCAAGCATCCGCACTTTTTTATTACAGCTCGGAGGCCAATAAAAAACAATAATTTCATTTTAAAACTATTAACAATGGCTGAAGTACTCAATTCTGACAGCGCCATCTTGCAGGTGCCGCGCTTCAAAGACCAATACGATAACTTCATTGGCGGCAAATGGGTCGCGCCGGTTCGGGGCGAATATTTTGAAAATGTATCGCCGGTGGATGGACAGGTATTTACCAAAGTTGCACGCTCTACGGCGGAAGACATTGAACTCGCGCTCGATGCTGCCCACGCCGCTGCGCCACATTGGAACCACACCTCTGCCACCGAACGTAGCAACCTTTTGCTCAAAATTGCGGATGTGATGGAGCAAAACCTGGAAGTTTTGGCCCGTGCTGAAACCTGGGATAATGGCAAACCGCTGCGCGAAACCCGTGCTGCCGACTTGCCGCTTGCCATCGACCATTTCCGGTATTTTGCCGGCGTAATTCGTGCGGAAGAAGGTTCGGCTGCCGAACTGGATGCCACCACGGTTTGTGTGAATATTCCTGAACCATTGGGCGTTGTTGGTCAAATTATTCCATGGAATTTCCCCTTGCTAATGGCTTCCTGGAAAGTAGCGCCCGCTTTGGCTGCTGGTAACTGTGTGGTGCTGAAACCTGCCGAGCAAACACCTGTAGGTATTATGGTGTTTATGGAGTTGATTGAGCATATTTTGCCCGCCGGTGTACTCAATGTAGTAAATGGTTTTGGTATTGAAGCGGGCAAACCGCTTGCCTCCAGCCCACGTATTGCGAAAATTGCCTTTACCGGCGAAACCACCACTGGCCGCCTCATCATGCAGTACGCATCGCAAAACATTATTCCGGTTACCCTCGAATTGGGTGGTAAATCACCGAATATATTTTTCAAAAGCATCATGGATGCCGATGATGACTTTTTCGATAAGTGTCTCGAAGGCGCGGTCATGTTTGCCCTCAACCAGGGAGAAGTGTGCACCTGTCCATCGCGCCTGTTGGTAGACGAAAGCATTTATGATGCCTTTATTGCCCGCGTGATTGAACGCACCAAAAAGGTAAAACTGGGCCACCCGCTCGATCCAAACACCATGATGGGCGCGCAAGCATCCAATGACCAGTATGAGAAAATCCTCAACTACATCCAAATTGGCATCGAAGAAGGCGCCGAAGTGCTGTGTGGCGGTAAAGCCGCCTACAACGAAGGCCTCGAAGGCGGCTACTACATTGAGCCAACCATTTTGAAAGGCAACAACAAAATGCGCGTATTCCAGGAAGAAATTTTCGGCCCTGTGGTATGTGTGACCACCTTCAAGGATGAAGCAGAAGCCCTTGCCATTGCCAACGATACTTTATATGGTCTTGGCGCGGGCGTTTGGACCCGTGATATGCACCAGGCATACCAGATGGCGCGCGCCATTCAGGCAGGCCGCGTGTGGGTCAATTGCTACCACAACTATCCTGCTCATGCGCCATTTGGCGGGTACAAAAAATCGGGCATTGGTCGCGAAAACCACAAAATGATGCTTGGCCACTACCGCCAAACCAAAAATATGCTGATTTCTTACAGCAAAAGTCCATTGGGCTTCTTCTAGAGCCTACTATAATTTAAAAGCTGCCGGCGACCCGACCCGGCAGCACATTTCTCCTTAGGGGCAGGTATATCAAGGTTCCAGATTGCCTGCCCATTTTAAATACGACCCGCATGCTCGAACGTGTTACGGCTACCGATGCCGCCAAAGCGGTCATTGACCAATTGCGCACCCAACATGGTCCACTCATGTTTCATCAAAGTGGCGGATGTTGCGATGGTTCGGCGCCCATGTGTTTTACTGCCGGAGAATTTATGATCGGCGACCAGGATGTGTTGCTGGGCGTGATGCACGACTGCCCTTTTTATATGTCGGCCGACCAATTTGAGGTATGGAAACACACCCAATTATTAATTGATGTTACGAAAGGGCGGGGCGCTAGTTTTTCCCTGGAAATTCCGTTGGGTCTGCGATTTGTCGTAAAATCACGCTGCTTCACGACCGGAGAAATCACGCAATTGACGCCCGTGGTTTGTGGTTTGCCCCCGCAATAGGGTGGTTTTGATATTAATATAGTACGGCTTTAGAACTGATTGCCTGTACCGTTGTTTCAAATGCATTGATAAAACGTATTTGAAATTATGCCGATTACTTGGTACGAGGGTGTGGTGCAAAAAATTGCGGAAGAAGCGCCCAATGTGCGCCGATTCTGGGTAGAAATCCCGGAAAAACTCGATTTTCAGGCAGGGCAGTTTGTTACGATGGACTTACCCATTGGCGACAAACGGTTGCAGCGTTGGCGCAGTTATTCTATTGCCAATGCGCCCGACGGCTCAAAGGTGTTGGAGTTTTGTATTGTGCTCAATCCGCAAGGCGCAGCAACCCAATATTTGTTTGAGGAAGTAAAACCTGGCAGTACGCTGCGGTTTAAAGGCCCGGATGGCGCTTTTATATTGCCGGATAACCTTGAAAAAGACCTTGTTTTTATTTGTACCGGCACGGGCGTTGCCCCATTCAGAAGTATGCTGCTTGATTTGCAGCAATCTGGTAAATCCTACCGCAATATCCACCTGATTTTTGGTACCCGGGAAGCATCGGGTATCCTGTACCGCTCGGAATTTGAAGCCTTGGCAAAATCGATGCCCCGTTTTCGATATGACGTAGCCTTGTCCCGGCAGCCCGATTGGTCTGGATACCAGGGCTATGTACACCAAATTTACCTGGAACAATACGCGGAAACCCGCCCGGATGTCGATTTTTATATTTGTGGCTGGGCGCGCATGATTGATGAAACCGTGCAAAACTTGCTGGTTAACCTGCAATATGATCGCAGCCAGGTACATTTTGAACTTTATGGATAAATAAATTTGCAACATACCAAAGAGTATGTATCTTTGTGCCATCATGGAAGATACCCGCGCACGCATATTGCAGGAAAACTACAAAGCGGTACACCGTTTTGGTTTTCAAGGCACCCGCACCGATAAGGTTGTGGCAGAGCTGGGTATAACCAAAGGCGCCTTTTATCATTATTTTCCGACCAAAAATGATTTGGGATACGCCATTGTAGATGAGATCATTCTGCCCAATTACACTAGTATTTGGAAGGCATTTGAGCATGCAACGGAGCATTTTGAGGTGGTTTTAACCGAAACGCTTCAAAAATACTTCCATTTCATGGATCATGAAAATGTGAAGTATGGTTGCACCCTTAATAATCTGATGCAGGAAATGTCACCCATTGATGAAGGCTTTGGCATGCGTATTCGGCGCATTACCAGCACAATGCAACAATCCATTGAAACCGGATTGAAAAACGGGCAAATGGCGGGCGTTTTTCGCCGTGACCTAAATCCCACTCAAACCGCCTTTTTTATCCTGGCTGCAATTCAAGGCGCTTTTAGCATCGGGAAAGCCATGCAAAGCCATGTAGCGTTCGAAATGTCGATCCAACAATTGATTGAATATACCCAAACCCTCAAAAACTGATTTTTTTTGCCCCAAAGCATACCTACTAGTATGTATCAACTCAAATTATTCACTCAAACATTTTTACAACATGATTGCAATTATTGGCGCTTCCGGGAACATCGGCAGCAAAACAACCGAGGCCCTGCTTGCTGCTGGCCAACAAATACGCGCGATTGCCCGTCACGCAGACAAACTCCAACCCCTGGTAGAAAAAGGCGCTGAAGCGTGGATCGGTGATGCCGCTGATTCGGAATTCCTTACCCGCGCTTTTGAAGGCGCGGAGGCCGTATTTCTGATTATTTCGGCACAAATGGATTCATCTGATATTGCGGCCTACCAAGATGTTATTGGAACGTCACAAGTAGCCGCCATTAAAGCAGCTGGCGTTAAAAATGTGCTGTTTATCAGTTCACAGGGTGGGCACACCGAAGAAAAAACGGGCATTGTGGCCGGTGTAGCACGTCAGGAAAAACGCCTCAATGCACTCGAAGGCGTGAACGTATTGACGCTGCGCCCAACCTATTTTATGGAAAATACCTTCAATTCCATCGGTTTGATCAAAAATGCGGGCATCAATGGTTCGGCTATTAAACCCGACGTTTCGATGCCGATGATCGCAACCCAAGATATTGCGAAGGTAGCCGCTGAAAAATTGCTACAACTGCCTTTTACAGGCAAATCCCACCTCGATTTGTTGGGCGATCGTAATTATACACAAGTAGAAGTGACCCAAATCATCGGCGCTGCCATCGGAAAACCCGAATTGCCCTATGTTGAATTCAGTTATGCCGATCAAAAGGCTGGTTTGATGCAATATGGTATTTCTGAAAGTGTTGCCGATGCTTATGTTGGCTTGTATGAAGGCATTAACATTGGACAGTTGTCGCATGGCGTGCGCAATGCCGAAACAACCACGCCGACTTCCTTCGAGTGGTTTGTTGAAAATGTGTTTAAACACGCGTACGCAGCAAACGCGTAGTAGTGACAAGTCGCGACTTGTCACTACTACATGTCGATATGGGCGTATCACGTTGTTATATATGGCGACAAGCAGTGACAAGTCGCGACTTGTCACTACTTGTCACTACTTGTCGCCAAATATAACCTCAAAATATATGCACCTGCGCCCCCACCCGGAACCAGCGCCCCGGCATATATAATGTTTGCGTTTCAGCATACCGAATTTCGCCATATTGAGCGTTGAAAAGGTTGGTGGCCTCGGCAAACAGGGTCAAACGTTTTCCCGTGTAAAAAATCTTATTGTCCACCACCGAATAGAATTCTTTGGCATCGCTGATTTGGTAGCGCTCACACAAGCGCATGCGCACACTGTGATGCAGGCGGCGGGTGAGTCGGTGCTCCAACCCCGCCGTAATTTGATGGCGCAAGTGATTGGGTGTATATTTTGAAAATGCCACTTTTACATTCAAATCGGCATCTAAACCAGTATAACCCAAGGTGATGCGCGTCAACCAGGGATTGCCTGCGTAGAAAGCCGGGAAGTATATTTCTGACGATACATCCACGCCACGTACGGTGATGCGGTTAAAATTCTGGGTTACCCATTTATCCGTTTCTATTGCTTTGGTCCAGTCGATGCTGTTGGTACTTGCTCTTTGAAACACCGCAGCCGTTAATTGCAAGCCCGATTGCAGGTATTTTATGCCTATTTCACTTGAAAACGCGCGTTCGGGTTTCAAATTGGGATTTCCTTTATTGCCCGCATCTTCATAGTACAAATCGGTATACGTGGGCACCCGCCAGGTCTCTCCGGCATTCGCATATACCTTCCAGCGTTGCGACAATTTAAATCCGGCATCAATGCCTGGGTAGGCAAATGCACCAAAATCCGAAAAATAACTGAATGCAATACCAGGGGTAATATCCAGTCGTCCACGGAACGCCGAAAAACGGTGCTCCACAAAGGCATTTTGCGTAGTGCGTGTGCGTTGCCCCAAGCGGTTGCTGTACAAGGCCGTATAATCCAAATTAATACCGATACCCGTAACACCCCACGCATTATTCCACTGGGTATTTAACTCGGCGCTCAAAACCTGACTGAGGTGAAAATTTTGAAAAGCGGCTGGGTTACTGCGTACAAAAACATAATGATCATGGTTGCGCCGCCAAAATATACGGGGTTTGATCACCCAGTTTTTGGCGATACGTCGGTATCCAACGCTTATTAAATTGGTCTGTATTTCCTCATATTGGTCTTTAAATTCCAATCGGCCATAAAACCCGTTGGCACCAAATTGCCGCTGGTTGTAATCGGCGACCACATCCCAATCGCCCCCCAGGGCCTTCCACTGTGCCTGGTAAAATGCATTGGTGGTTTTAAAGTCGGTATTGTAACGATAGCCATCCGATTTGGCAGCCGATAAAGCCAAGTGCTGGCGCATGTTTTTTATGGGAATTGCCGCATACAATTGGGCGTTTTGGTAACTGAAATCACCACCTGTAAATCCTACACTTAATTTGCGGACAGCAGGTGCAGCCGTGACGATGTTCACTGCACCAGCAAATGCATTTTGACCAAAAATCCTCGCACCTGGACCTTTTAATATTTCAATTTGCTCGACCGCTTGCCAGTCTATTGGTAGATTGAGCAAATGATGGCCCGTTTGGGGGTCGTTTAGCCGAACCCCGTTCAGCAACACCAGTGCCTGATCAAATCCGCCACCACGTATGTGTAAATCGGCCTGCATACCGTAGGGCCCGCGTTGTCGTACATCCAGCCCGGATACACTTTGCAGTGCTTCGGTAATCGTTTGCACCGGCATGGCCTTCAACTGGGTGCGGGTAAGCAACGAAATCGTGCGACTTTGGGCATTAAATGGAAGTTCAATCCGGTTTTCCCGGATGAGGGTTTCGGGCAGTCGACGGTCTGTAGTGTCGGATTGCGCATGCATAACCCCATATAACCCTGTTAACAAGGCAATTACAAAATAATATTTCATAGTTGTGTTTGTTTCTGGGCCGCAAGGTAGGGACAAGTCGAGACTTGTCCCTACCACAGTACTTGTCCTTGTATCATAAGTATGTAAAAATAACCAATACTAATCAGTCGTTTCCCAGGATATACATCCAATCAATTTTCTATCTACCTTTCGCAGCTGTCCATCACGCATTCATTATCCGAACAAAATTTATAGAATCCATCGATGCAGCACAAAATATACATCGCCGCCACCAACCAACATGTCGGAAAAACGACCGTTACCCTCGGCATTTGTGCTGCGCTGCGCAATCAGGGTTACCGTGTGGGCTATTGCAAGCCCGTTGGGCAAGAATTTGTGAACCTCGAAAATAATTTAGTGGCCGATAAAGACGCGCTGCTATTTGCCAAAACACTCGGTTTTAACCTCGAACCCCATATCCATAGCCCGGTCATTTTAGGCGATGGTGCTACCCAGGCCTATTGGGATAGTCCGGCTGAATACCCGTTCCGGCGCCAAATTCAGGAAGCAGTACAACATTTTACCCCCGAATTATTTGACTGGGTCGTATTAGAAGGCACCGGACATCCGGGTGTGGGCAGTATTGTGGGTTTGTCGAATGCGGCCGTTGCGCGTATGATAGGCGCGCGGGTGATCCTCATTGTACGCGGCGGCATTGGCAAAACCATCGACGAAATGGCCATGAGCCTCGCCTTGTTTCACCAGGAGGGCGTGCGGGTCGAAGGGGTGATAGTAAACAAAGTTTTACCCGATAAAATAGAAAAAATACGGCATTATCTGGGCAAAGTACTCAACGCCTGGGGCATTCCACTGCTCGGTGTGATTCCTTATGATGCGTCCATGATGTTTCCCTTGTTTGAATTAATCCGTACTTCCGTGCGCGGCAAGGTATTATTCAACCCCGAATACATGGAAAATCGGATCGCAGGCATCGTTACCGGCTCGCTGGTAGAAACCTACGACCTGCGCAACCAAAGCAATATCCTGCTGGTTTGCAATGCCATTCGATTGCCGGAAGTGCTCAAAAAAGTGATCAAAGTAGCGGAAGAACAAGGACTTACGCACCCAGACATTGCAGGCATTTTAGTCACTAATTCCGAAGATGGACATCCGTTGGTGGCATCCGATGCGTATTGCATGGATTTTATAGAACGCTACCAGGTGCCCGTCATCGAATCGAAATTGGATACTTACGGGGCCGCCCTGCGCATCAATGCCATTGAGGTAAAAATCAATACCCGCACCCCCTGGAAAGCCGCGCGCGCTACAGAATTGGTGCAGGAATACGTAGCACTGGACGACCTGATTACCATTTTTGAAACGCGTCCGGCTTAAAAATAGCCTTGTAAAAGACAGAATCGGTAAATAGTACCACCACCTGTTTGAAAAGCACCACAATTTTCGAACAGGCTACTACTACCTTTGTCTTACCATTTTAAATAAAACCCGCTTATGTTGATTATTGGTTACCTCGCTTCGGCATTGATTGGAATTTCCTTAGGTTTGATCGGAGGCGGTGGTTCTATCCTGACCGTGCCGGTATTGGTGTATTTGTTTGGGGTAGACCCGGTTTTGGCGACGGCATACTCTCTGTTTATTGTAGGTACAACCAGTTTGGTGGGCACCTATCCCAAGTACCGCGACAACATGGTCAACTTGCACACGGCCTTCATTTTTGGCATTCCGTCTATTGCGGCGGTCTATGCCACCCGGGCCTGGCTGGTGCCAATCATTCCTAATCCGGTAGGTACGGTGGGCAATTTGGTGGTGACCAAAGCGGTTTTGTTGATGACTTTGTTTGCCGTTTTGATGGTATTTGCCTCCGTTTCCATGATTCGGAGCAAAAAAGAGGAAAACAAGGCGTCGCAGCCGGAGATACCACAAAAATTTAATTACCCGATGATTCTGTTGGAAGGTTTAGTGGTGGGGACATTAACCGGTTTGGTGGGCGCAGGTGGCGGTTTTTTGATCATTCCGGCGTTAGTTTTGTTTAGTGGTTTGCCCATGAAACAAGCGATTGGCACCTCGCTGCTGATTATTGCAGCAAAATCCTTGTTTGGCTTTTTGGGTGATTTGGGGCATCAGGAAATGGATTGGCCGTTGTTGGGCAGTGTGACAGGTTTGGCGATTGTGGGCATTTTGATTGGGAACCGACTCAGCCGAAACATAGACGGCGAAAAACTTAAAAAAGCATTTGGATGGTTTGTGCTCGCCATGGGCATATACATCCTGGCAAGAGAACTTTATTTCAAATAAAAAGAAGAAAATAATGACATTCGCAGAATTGATTGATTCCGATAAACCCGTGTTGGTGGATTTTTACGCCGACTGGTGTGCGCCTTGTAAGGCCATGAAGCCTATTTTGGAAGATTTAAAGGCCCAAATGGGGGACGAAGTGACCATTTTTAAAATTGATGTGGAAAAAAACCAACTTATTTCCGAGCGCTACCAGATCCGTTCCATCCCAACTTTTGTTTTGTTTAAAAACGGCGAACCCGTTTGGCGCAAATCAGGGATGGCCTCTTCTACCGAATTGCAACGCGTAGTGCAAGAAGCCTCAAATTAAGCCATCTAAACGTTGATTTAAAAAAAACATTTATGACCATCGAACAAATTTATACGGGTTGTCTCGCACAGGGCGCCTATTTTATCGAATCGGAAGGCGAAGCGGTTGTAATTGATCCGCTGCGCGAAACAACGCCTTATTTGGACCGCGCCGCGAAAAGTGGCACCACCATTAAATATGTGCTGGAAACGCATTTTCACGCTGATTTCGTAAGTGGACACCTCGATTTGAGCAAAAAAACGGGCGCGCCCATCGTGTACGGCCCCACCGCTGCACCTGATTTTGACGCGATTATTGCCCACGATGGTCAGGAATTTAAAATTGGCAAAGTTACCCTGCGTGTGCTGCATACGCCTGGGCATACCATGGAAAGCACGTGTTACCTGTTGTTAGACGAAAATGGACGCGAAAAAGCGCTTTTTTCGGGTGATACACTCTTTATTGGCGATGTAGGCCGTCCCGATCTGGCGCAAAAAGCGGCAGACATGACCCAGGAGCAACTCGCTGAAACCCTGTTCGATTCGCTGCGCAACAAAATTATGCCTTTGTCGGACGATATCATCGTGTATCCGGCGCATGGCGCTGGTTCGGCCTGCGGGAAAAGTATGTCGAAAGAGACGTTTGATCGTTTGGGCCACCAAAAACAAGTGAATTATGCGCTGCGGGCCGATATGACCAAAGCCGAATTTGTGCAGGAAGTAACCACGGGTCTGTTGCCGCCCCCTGCTTATTTTCCACTTAATGTGGCCATGAATAAAAACGGATACGACCCCATTGATGAGGTAATGGAACGCGGTTCGCGGGCCCTTTCCCCCCGCGCTTTCGAAGCAGCCGCCAATGAAACCAGTGCATTGGTGCTGGATACCCGCAATGCCGAAGATTTTGCCAAAAATTTCATTCCCAATAGCATTAATATCGGGATTGATGGCGGATTTGCCCCCTGGGTAGGCGCCTTGATTCCCGATGTACGCCAGGAAATACTGCTGGTCACCGATGCCGGCCGTGAAACGGAAGTCGTACAACGCCTCGCACGCGTGGGCTACGACTACTGCATCGGTTTTCTGGAAGGTGGCATACAGGCCTGGATGGATGCAGGCATGGAAACCGACCAAATTCAACGCGTAAATGCCGATGAACTGGCTGGTGTGGAACATGCACTCATTTTTGATGTACGCAAGCCCGGCGAATACGAAACCGAACACATAGAAGGGGTAAAAAATACTCCGCTCGATTTCATCAACGATGCCATGTCTGAAATCCCCAAAGATCGTCCAGCATTCGTGCATTGTGCGGGCGGTTACCGGTCCATGATTTTCTCGTCCATTTTACGGGCGCGTGGTTACGACCAAATTGTGGAAGTACGCGGTGGCTTTAAGGCTTTGAAAGACAGCGGGAAGTTTGAAACCGTTACCGAAGTTTCGGAACATGCCAAACATGAATAGGGTGTAACCGCAATTTGCCCTTAGGACATTGCTCCTGTCAATGTAAAATTTCTTGATTTGACCTCAAAAAGGTCGTGATACGCGCAGGTGCTACCTGTGCCCTGACTTCTATTCCCTTTTTAACCACATTTTTCATAACCACTTTGTTTTGACGATATCATGCAACTACTCAATTTTATTAAAAACCTCTTTGGCGGAACCGCAGGTGATCCGCTGCCAGAAAACGATACCAAACATCCGGCCCCAAAGTTTGAAAACCAGGCTGGGAAAACCTTTAAATCCGCTTTAAAATCGGATAAAAACGCCGTATTGCTTGATGTGCGCACGGCAGGCGAGGTGCAAGGCGGCGCATTACCCGGGGCGGTCAACATCGATTATATGTCGATGTCGTTTCGCAAAAAAATAGCCGAGCTGGATAAGGCCAAAACCTATTTTGTGTATTGCCGCAGTGGCGCACGTTCCATGCAGGCTTGCACCATCATGCACCAACAAGGCTTTGACGTGCGCAACCTGGATGGCGGCATTGGGGCATTTCCTTCAAAGTAGGAATGCATTTGAATTAAAAAAACAATGGTTTTTAATTTAATAATAATCATTGTTTTACATTCCATATCAAACACCTAACCAAGTTAAATCATGACAGCCGAACACAGTTACAACGTTTCGCTTCAGTGGGAACAAGACCGTAAAGGCATCCTGCGCTCACCCGAATTACCACAATCTATTGAAGTCGCCACACCACCCGACTTTCCCAAAGGCATGCCCGGTATTTGGTCGCCCGAGCACCTGTTTATTGCAGCTGCCGCCAGTTGTTTGATGACCACTTTTTTGGCCATTGCAGAAAATTCGAAATTGGAATACAGTGCATTTGCCTGTACCGCCCAAGGTATTGTAGATAAAGTAGAAGGCAAATTTCAGGTAACCGAAATTGTGTTGCAACCCACGGTAACCGTTGCCAATGAGGCCCTGATTGAAAAAGCGCTACGTGTGTTGGACATGAGCGAGCGCAATTGCCTGATCACCCATTCTATGAAAACGGCCGTTAAAATGGAGCCGACCGTATTGGTACACAGCCTGGAGGAAGCAGTTTAGATAGCCTATTCACACCTAAAACATACCATTGTTATGCAAAAAAACATGAGTAACCTCGATCGCATCATCCGCCTGTTGGTGGCGGCTGTAGCTGTTTACGCCTATTACGCGGGTTTGGTAACCGGCACGGTGGGTATTGTTGCAATTGCTGTTGCGGGCATTTTTTTATTGACCAGTTTGGTTAGTTTTTGTCCGCTGTACCGGATTTTTGGGATTTCTACCTGTCCGATACCGGGGAAATAGGGGCTGGGCGGCTTTATTGGGTTCGCGGCAGATTGCCGACTTTTTTGTTTCGCGGTAGATGGTACACAGATTTGTTTCACAGATGCTTCACAGATTTTTCTGCGTAACATCTGTGAAACAAATCTGTGTACCATCTGCGCGAAAAATATTGCGGTCGGTTGTTTTACTGCAGATTGCATAGATTAGCACAGTTTTTTAAAGTTCGTTTTTTTTAAATCTAAGTCAATCTGGGCAACCTGCGGTGGTTTATTCGTATCATATAAATGTCTTAACGATGCATGGCTTGGGTAGTTATGCGATATGTGCAGATGGAAAGCCTATATAAATACTTAAATTTTCAACCCAAATATATTGATTATGAAAAATCGAGTTTTGCTTATTATCTCTTGGACATTTTTTGCATTTGTTTCCGCCCATGCCCAAATAGGAATTAGTATTGCGTCGGGCATGAACATATCAAATTGTAAGTTCTCAACGGTTGATGGATTATCACCAAACCCTAGAATGGATTTTTTTTTGAGCCTCGCACCAAGTTATCAACTCGATGATAAACTGAGGATTTTAGTTGATTTTCAGTATAGTCGAAAAGGGTACGTGCGTGATTATATTTACAGTTCTATTGATACAGAACTTCGGTATTCGTATCTTGATGTTATTCCAGAAATTGAATTTAAAGTGTATCCGTTTTTATCTATTGGATTTGGATTAAACTATGCTGTTGTGGTAAATGAAGATCAAAAAACGGAACCCGGAAATTGGATAAGCACAAAGAAGTTAGAAACCATAAAGCAGTCAGATTATGGAATTAATGGAAAGATCAAAGGGGAATACAATAATGTTTTTTGTTTTATTCGATGTAATTATGGGTTAAAAAACATCACAAATATTGAATACACCGATGATGTCGGTCGGACGATTAATGTTTCACAATACAACCTAAATCTTCAAATTGGACTTGGATATACTTTTAATTTCAAGCAAAATAAATAGATTTGTACAGTTATTGTTCAATCTTTGTGGACTTGTTCCTTAGGAATAAACCAACACCATGCAACACAAAGCAACCTCCATCCGAGCCTTCCTAGGCGCAAAAAACTTCGCAGTATCCCGGCGGTTTTACCAAGACCTCGGGTTTGAAGAAAGTGTCATTTCCCACAATTTATCCTATTTCAAAACGGGTGAACTGGGCTTCTATTTACAGGACGCTTATGTGCAGGATTGGGTGGATAACACCATGATCTTTTTGGAAGTAGATGATGTAGATCGGTATTGGCAGGAAATATTGGCGTTAGACCTGCCTTCAAAATATGAACATGTGCGGCTGGTGCCGATTCGCGTACAGGATTGGGGAAAGGAGTTTTTTTTACATGATCCGTCGGGTATTCTTTGGCATTTTGGGGCTTTCGTTTAAAAATAAAAACGCCATGAAAATACATATAGAAACAGAACGCTTCCTGCTCCGCGACCTCCTCGAAGCCGATGCACAAGACATGTTCGAATTGGACTCCGATCCGGAAGTGCATAAGTACTTAGGCAACAAGCCGGTACAAAGCATTGAAACCATTCTGGAAGTCATACAACATGTGCGGCGGCAATACGAAACCAATGGCATCGGGCGCTGGGCGGTGATTGATAAAGCGACCAATGCCTGGGTCGGCTGGTCGGGCTTGAAATACGAGCAACGCATTACGGATGGTTCCCGATATTACGATGTAGGCTATCGGTTGAAACGCGCGTTTTGGGGCAAAGGCATTGCAACAGAAACGGCCCGGGCTTGCATTCAATACGGATTTGAGCAATTAAACCTGGAGGTACTAAATGCTGCAGCGCATGTAGACAATGCTGCCTCCAACCGGGTGCTGCAAAAAGTGGGGTTTCAATTTGTAGAGACATTCGATTACGATACGGAGTTGTGCAATTGGTATCGGTTGGAAAAATCTGGGTTTAAATCCGAGCACCCAGGGTAACCCGCAATAAATCCCGGTTGTATACCACGCTGCCAGTTTGACGTAATTGCCACCACCAGGTATAGGATGCTTCCATGTTTAAATGGTCGTTCAATCGGTATTCAAGGCCCAACATTACCCGGTTTTGATCAAAGCCGTGTTCGATATTACGGCCGGTTTGCAAGAGCAGTTCTTCACTACAAAACCCGGTCCAATGGGGTGTGAGCAAACGCCGCGCTTGCACCATATACCTGCCACGCAGGGCAGTGCGTCTTTTGGCACTTTGTTCGGAAGCACCTGGTTGAAAAAACAACCGTTCCTCCACCCGTAAGCGTTGCGAAAAGGTCCATTTTCCCCATTTCCCCAACGACTGCGTATAGGATTGCCAGGGCCGAATTTCATATAATTCAGCACTGGATTTGTTGGCATCGGGTATTTGAGTATTTAAATCGCCATAAGTAATGCCTACACTTGCCTTCGATTGATAGGTAGCATATAAATGGGATACAAACAACTGTTGATCTTCGGAGGGCGCCATAAAACGCCGGTTTTCGGCCTCCGCTTGTAGACTCCAGGCGGTATTCATTTGCCAGCGAACGGTAATGCGTGCGCAATACAACGCCTGTTGTAAAACCACGTTTTGGCTTTGTAGGCCAAGCGGTAAAAAGGCTAAAATAATAGCCAGGAATTTAATGTGCTGGCCCATATTTTTGAATGGCGTTCGGATCGAAACGCACATTGATATTGATCCACATCAGGCGGGAAATCCGGAAGATGTACACAAAATTGACCACCATAAAAGTGATCAACATCGCCCAGGCGGTATTTTGCGGAAAGCCAAGTCCCCAAAAAAAGATACCCATAAACAACAGGCAAAACCAGGCCGTCCAAATATAGGAAATAAACATAGCACCGTAATAATAACCAGGCTCGGGGTTGTAGTTCAAATTGCATTTGGAGCAACGATCGCGCATATCGAACGATTTTTTAAACGACCAGCTGCCCGTTTCAAACATTGATTCTTCCTGACAGCGTGGGCATTGCAGGTAAAAAATACTATAGGATTTGCTCCCCTTCTTTAAGAACGACATGACTTTTATCTTTTTATACAATGGTAACATTCATAGCGCAAAACCGTTGCAAACGATCTCTTGTTGCACGCCAAAAATCGCAACAAAGGTTGGGGGTTTAAGCCTTTTCGCAGTTGCACTTTTTACGGATACTATGGTGTTTTTTACAGATAATGAATATTTTTTTAAGGCTGCAGCGGTATTATTTACCGATACTTAATTTTAATCTGCAAATTTATAAAAACTTTTGTCAATGAGCCGATTGACTTTCATCAAGTAAATTAGGGGGTGGGCTGCTGCAATTTTGCAACATTCTTTTGCAACCCATTTTTACAACATCAACATCAGTCCTATGAAAGTTGAACAATTGTACACCGGCTGTTTGTCGGAGGCGGCCTATTATATTGAAAGCAATGGCCAGGCGTGTATTATCGACCCCCTGCGCGAATCCCAACCCTATTTAGAACTGGCTGCGAAAAACGGGGCCACGATTAAATATGTACTCGAAACGCATTTTCATGCCGATTTTGTGAGTGGTCACCTCGACCTGGCTAAAAAAACCGGGGCTACGATTGTTTACGGACCGACAGCGGTGCCTAATTTTGAAGCGCATGTTGCCGAAGATGGCGAAATCCTGCGATTGGGCGATGTGCAAATTAAAGTGTTGCATACGCCGGGTCATACCTTGGAAAGCTCAAGTTTCCTGTTGATCGATGAAGATGGCAATGATTACGCGGTATTTACCGGTGATACCTTATTTATTGGCGATGTGGGTCGCCCCGACCTTGCGGTGAAATCGGATCTTTCGCGCGATGACCTTGCGGGGATGTTGTTTGATTCATTGCGCCACAAGATTATGCCACTTGCCGATGACGTAATTGTATATCCTGGCCATGGAGCGGGCAGTGCCTGCGGCAAAAAAATGTCAAACGCAACTGAAAGCACCATTGGTCAGCAAAAGGAGTTGAATTACGCCTTGCGGGCCAACATGACCCGTAAAGAGTTTGTAGCAGAAGTGACCATGGGTTTGGTAGATCCGCCGCAGTATTTCCCGAAAAATGCCGTGATGAATAAAATGGGTTACCAAAGCATCGATGATGTTTTGGCGCGCGGGGCCCAACTGCTTGAAATAAATCACTTTATGCAATTATTGGATCACCACAAGGCACTCATTATAGACACACGTACCGCGGCGGAATTTGTTCAAGCCCATATTCCGGATTCGATCAATGTTGGATTGGACGGCCAGTTTGCATCCTGGGTAGGTACCCTGGTGCCCGATTTGCAACAACCGATTTTGCTGCTCACCGATGCCGGCCATGAAGAAGAAGCGGTGGTCCGTTTGGCGCGGGTAGGCTATGATCACACGCTGGGTGTGTTGAAAGGCGGTTTAGCGTCATACGTGGCGGCTTTCAAGCCCACCGAACGTGTTGAGTCTATTTCGGCCTATGAATTTGCAAAACGTTATCCCGAAATGGACCATAAATACATCTTGGATGTGCGACGCATCAGCGAATACGAAACCGAGCATGTAGATGGCGCCCGACAATTTCCGCTCGATTTTCTGGACCGCAACCTGCATCAGCTCAATCCAGCGCGTGTTTATTACGTGTATTGCGCGGGTGGTTATCGTTCCGTAATTGCGATTTCCATCTTAATGCGCCATGGTTTCAGCCGATTGATCAACGTGGAGGGAGGGTATAATGCCCTGAAACAAAGGGGTGTTGTGCCGGTTACGGATTTTATCGAGCAAATGTCCGACCTGTAGGGGCACCGTTTACCGGTGCCCGCCCCCGTCCGTCCGCCAGGACGGACGGGGGCCAGGACGAACGGGGGCCAGTAAACGCCCGGCGGTAAATGGGCCGCGGCAAGCGCCGCCCCAACGTGCGCCGCCCCAACGGTACCCCGAATCATTGAAAAGTCCCATCATTCCCCCGAATCTTCCAAGGGAATAGCCCCACCATCCCCCCACCTTTGCAATATCATTTATTCAAACAATGAAAATGCTAAAAAATTGGGATTTTATGCGCGTGATGCGGGCTGGCATGGCTTTGTGGGCTTTTTATATGGCCTTTAGTACAGCAGATTGGATACTCTTGCCTTTTGGTATTTTTTTTGGATATCAAGCCTGGTTTAACATTGGGTGTTGTGGGACAGCGTGTACGCCCCGTGCCATGCAGCAAACGGAATCGCCAGAACAACCCGTGCATTTTGAAGAAATTAAGTAGATACAGTTGTCTGAAAAAATACCATATTTGCGTCATCCGGCTTAAGGAACCGTTTACGTTTGCTTTGGCATTTGAACATGTCAAAACTGGTATTCTTTGACATTAACGCAAAACGCAGATTGTGTTTTATCCCAAAAGCACAACCTGTGCATTTTAAATTCGCTCTGTCATGTTACAATTTCTATCTCAACCCTGGCATTGGTCGGTAGCTGGTGTGCTCATCGGCCTCACCGTGCCCACGCTTTTGCTTTTAGGCAATCGTGTATTTGGTATTTCCTCCAACCTGCGCCACATTTGTGCGGCCTGTATTCCTGCCAACATTCCTTTTTTTAAGTACGATTGGAAAAAAGAGGCCTGGAACCTGTTTTTTATCGGCGGTGCCATCCTTGGGGCGGTCCTTGCTGCCAACTTTTTAAAAGATCCGGCGCCGTTTCAAGTGGCGGCTGCTACCCAACGTGACTTACAGGCCTTAGGGGTACAGGATTTTTCGGCCATGATGCCTGCTGATCTTTTTGGTGTAGATCAGATATTTACCATAAAAGGGTTGATTTTTATGGTGTTTGGCGGTTTTTTGATCGGATTTGGAACCCGTTACGGCGGCGGTTGCACCAGCGGACATGCCATCAGTGGTTTGTCGAACCTGCAATTGCCTTCCCTCATTGCCACCATTTCATTTATGGCAGGCGGGTTTTTAATGACGCATTTTGGCTTACCCTTGCTGTTTAAATTGTTTTAAATCGGGCATCCAAAACATCCATCACCATTAAAGCAAACAACCATGTCTCAAATAGTAGATACACCATCCACCATAGAAACCAACACCGATTTTGAAGTGCGCTCGCTGGATGCGATGTGCGTCAATGATTCGCACTTAGTCGAACCTTGGTATCACAATATTAAATATGCCCTGATCGGTATTTTATTTGGCATCACCTTCATTAAAGCCGAAATTGTCTCCTGGTTCCGCATTCAGGAAATGTTCCGTTTTCAGTCATTTCACATGTATGGCGTGATTGGCGTTGCGGTGGTAGTGGGCGCAATTTCCATCCAAATCATCAAGCGTTTTAAACTCAAAACCATTTACGGCGAGCCGATCGAACTGCATAATAAGTCGTTTAACAAAGGCCAGATTTATGGTGGTTTGCTGTTTGGTTTTGGTTGGGCCATTACCGGCGCTTGCCCTGGACCACTTTTTGCCCAAATCGGCGCTGGATTTTTAGCTGTGAGTGTTACCTTGTTATCGGCGATCGCGGGTACCTGGGTGTACGGGTATGTGCGCGAGCGACTACCGCATTAGTACCCATTGGCCAACTTTTTTTCATTGCCCTTTACCACATACCATTTTTTTAAAATTTCAATTTTTATGCGCTTTTTTTTGATTTTTACTACCCTTTTATTGGGATTTGCTTGCACCCAAAGCACCCAGGCACAAAGTAAACTCAACGCCGATCAAACAGAAAACATGTTGAAAACCGATAAAACGGTGCAACTGTTGGATGTGCGTACACCCGGCGAAGTTCAAAATACCGGCAAAATAGAGGGCGCTGTAAACATGAATTTCAACAGTCCCGATTTTCAGGCACAACTTGCTACCCTCGACAGAGAAAAACCCGTAATCGTGTATTGTGCCGCCGGTGGCCGCAGTCCGCGCGCCGCTGCGCAAATGACCAAATTAGGCTTCAAAACCGTGTACGATTACACTGGCGGTATGAACGACTGGTTGGCAAAAGGAAAAAAGACAGTGCGCTAATCGTATGGGCAATTCCCTTAATTTCATGGTACTTGCCTTGGTAATACTGGCCTTGGTAACCGGTATTTGTGTTGTGCTGGCCACCGTACAATTCCTGCGACGCAACATCCTGGCCCAACCAGAGCTGCAAGCGCAATACAAACGCGAACTGCTTGGCCTGCAACGCATGCACGCGTTGTTGCTGTGTTGTATTTTGTTGCTTTGCCTAGGCGGCGTAGGTGCTTGGTTTGCCACACAATCGGCTCAAAAACAGCAAATTACAGCCCTGCGCGCACATTTAATGCCCACTTTTGATAAAAATAAAATGTGGGAAGCGCCCGACCACCGGCTGGCTGAAACAGACGCACAGGCCACGTTGATTGCCTACGGGGCCGATTTGATTCGCAACACCCAGGATTATTTTGGGGCCAATGGGCTGGTACGTCCAGCAAGCATCAATGGCTTGAATTGCCAAAACTGCCACTTGGAAGCCGGTAGCAAACCATTTGGCAACAATTATTTTGCCGTCGCGAGCACGTACCCGCAACTACGCGCACGCTCGGGCGCGCTCGAAACCATCCCCAAACGTGTCAACGACTGTTTTATGCGCAGCCTGAATGGAACGCCCATAGATACCAACAGTTATGAAATGCGGGCGATTTTGGCCTACATGCAATGGCTCGGGACTGGCGTTCCTAAAGGCGAGAAACCCAAAGGCACGGGTTTGGTGGAAGTGCCCATGCTCGACCGCGCGGCTGAACCTGAAAAAGGACGGTTGGTGTACGCGACAAAATGCGCTTCCTGCCACGGTCCCGACGGACAAGGCCTGCCCATGCCGGAGGGCGCACGCAATTATCCGCCTTTATGGGGTCCGCGCAGTTATAATGCCGGCGCAGGGTTGTTTCGGATGTCGCGGCTGGCGGGTTATGTGAAAGCCAACATGCCTTTTGGTGCCAATTATCAGAACCCACAACTCAGCGATGCAGAAGCCTGGGATGTGGCGGCCTTTATTAATGCCCAGGAACGACCAGCACACCCATTTTTGAGCACCGACTGGCCCAATATTGCCAAAAAGCCCTTCGATCATCCGTTTGGGCCTTACAAAGATACTTTTTCTGAAATACAGCATAAATTCGGTCCGTTTGGGCCCATTGTTGCCTATTACAAGACCTTAAATTCGAAATAAAGCCATGCCCACCACGTCCAATCCGCACGACCATAACCTGAAAAGAAGAAGTTTTCTCCGCAATACCTTGTTGGCTGGTTTCGGCGCGGGTTTGGGGCCGTTTACTTTCACGTCGGAAGCGTCCCCCCCCACATCGGAAGCGTCCCCCATTGTGGACACGTCGGAAGCGTCCCCTCAAATTGTGGATAAATCAGCATCTCAAAGGGACGCTTCCGACGTGTCCACAATGGGGGACGTGTTATCCATCCTACAAACCACCGACGTACACTGCCAGATCCATCCCCACGACGAATTGTTTTGGGAAAACGA
Organism: Saprospiraceae bacterium; assembly: GCA_027488935.1. GTDB lineage: Bacteria > Bacteroidota > Bacteroidia > Chitinophagales > Saprospiraceae > M3007. The sequence goes on from JAIYAP010000022.1 coordinate 62,455, forward strand.
TCAAATGGTGTTTCGCAAAACCGCCGGTTACGCCCAGCTCGCCACCCTCTTTGAAAAAACCCGTAAAAGCAATCCCAATACCTTTATTGTGGACACGGGCGATATGTTTCAGGGCAGCGAACTGTCGGTAAAAACCACGGGCAAGGCCATGCAACCCATTTTGAACGGCCTGGGGTATGATTTGTATTTGCCCGGAAACTGGGAAGTGGTGTATTACAAGCAAAACATGCAAACCCTGCTGGGTGGACTGGATGCACCCAAAATATGCGCCAACATGTACCACGACCTGGGCGAGGGCAAAAAAGGCGAGCTCATTTTCCCGCCCTATTTTACCTGGTCACGACTGGAGGTGAAAATCGGTTTTTTGGGTTACACCGATCCGCTGGTGCCTTTACGCCAATCGCCCGCCTATTCCAAAGGCATCATTTACACCAAACCAGAAGAAAACCTGGCCTATTACGTGCAGGTGTTGCGCGAACAGGAGCAATGCGATTTTATCATTATGCTATCGCATTTGGGGCTTTCCCAACAAATTGCGCTCTCGAATATGCCCGAATGTGCGGGGGTAAATTACATTTTTGGCGGCGATACCCATGAGCGCGTGCGTGTACCGATTGAAGGTAAATACGCCAAAGTCGTGGAGCCCGGCGCTTTTGGCTCTTTCGTAGGCCGGCTGGATCTGAAAATCAAAGATGGTAAAATTGTAGGAGAGCAGTATGAACTGATGGAGGTGTCACCTCAAAAATACAAGGCGCAAAAACAAATGACGCAATTGATTCAGGAAATGGAAGCGCCCTTTACCGCCGAAATTGAAAAAGTAGTTGGATACAGCAAAGTGCCGTTGTACCGCTATTTTGTGATCGAAAACACCATTGATACCCTCATTTTGGACGCCCTTTCGTGGAAAGTCTCCGCGGATATCGTGCTTTCCAACGGATTTCGCTTTTGTCCACCCCGCAGTACACCCAATGCCGATGGCCTGATTCCGATCACTGAAGGTTATATTTTTGATATGTTGCCGGTAGATGCGCGGGTGCGTACCGGCAAGGTAAGTGGTGCTGAATTGCGGGTGTGGTTAGAAAAAGAACTCAACAATGTATTTTCAAAAGATGCTTCCAAGCGTTTTGGCGGTTGGGTGGTGAAAATGCGGGGTATGGAAATCACCTTTAATGCCTTTGGGGAACAAGGGAAGCGCGTTCAATCGGTACAGGTGGGCGGGCAGCCGTTACAGCCCGAACGGATCTACAGTGTGGTTGCTTGTGAACGGGAAGGTGATCCGGCCACCATGTTGTGCCGCATCCCCAATGTACAGGATGGCAAAAACTTCGATTTTACCTTGCATCCGGTCTTGAAAGAATACCTGGCAATACATTCTCCAGTTTCGCCTTTACCCAAAGGCGCAGCGCGGGCCCTGGATGCCTCCCCGCAATTGTTGTCTCAGGTGAGCGGCGTGCCTTACCAGTTTAAATAGGCGCGAAGCAGTAAAAAGTACCATCAGAAACCCAAATTTTACCAACGTACACGCGCCTGGATGTCGGACCTTTGTACCACAAAAATTCAAGTATGAGCGATTATTGGCAACTTTTTACCAGCAGTGCAACGGGTTACGCGCAGTATTTATGGGACACAGTGCTCAATCCCCATTGGAGTAATTATTTCTATTGGCTCATCGCAATTTCGGTGCTGGTATATGCACTGGAACTGCTTTTCCCCTGGCGGAAAAACCAAAAAGCCATCCGTGAAGATTTCTGGCTGGACGCGTTTTACATGTTTTTCAATTTTTTCCTGTTCGGGTTGGTTGGGTATGCGGCCTTGTCTACCGTGGTGTCTCAGGCCTTCAACGATCTTTTGGCGAACGTTTTTGGTATTAAAAATCTGGTGGCCATTCAGGTGGGCAGTTTGCCGCATTGGGTGCAATTGTTGATTTTGTTTTTGGTACGCGACTTTGTACAGTGGAATGTACACCGTCTCTTGCATTGGTCGCCCTGGTTGTGGCAATTTCACAAAGTGCATCATTCGGTACGCGAAATGGGGTTTGCAGCACATTTGCGCTACCATTTTATGGAAACTATCGTGTATCGTACACTCGAATACCTGCCTTTGGCCATGATTGGTTTTGGTATTCAGGATTTCATTTTGGTACACTTGTTTACGATTGCAATTGGGCACCTCAATCATGCCAACTTCAAATTACCGCTTGGCCCGTTGAAATATGTGCTAAATAGTCCACAAATGCACATTTGGCATCATGTAAAAGATTTGCCCGAGGGCAAAACCGGCATTAATTACGGCATTACCTTATCCGTTTGGGACTATCTTTTTGGCACAGCCTCTATACCGTACGACGGACGTGATATTCCATTGGGATTTGAAGATGTGGATACTTATCCGCATGGTTTTTTTAGTCAGATGGCCAAACCGTTTAAAGACAAATAAAAACCTTAAAAAACAACGAGATGAAACCCTGGAACGATTGGAAATTGGTTCTGATTACCTGTATTTTCTTGGGGCTGGCCCCATTTGTGCCAGAACCGCATATCCTTGGTAAATTGCGCTGGGTAGCAGGAGGTGCCATTGGTATGCAGCCGATGGACTGGTTTGACCTGGCTTTTCATGGGTTGCCCTGGATCTTGCTGCTGCGCCTCGGGGTGCTTAGGATGTTGGGTAAAAAACAATAAACACTGCTGTATCTTGGCGCTTAAAAGGAACTATATGAAACAGATTTTTTTGCTTTTATGTGTGCTGGCCCTGCCCCTAGCGGCCTGGTCGCAAACCGAATCCCCGATCGTTACCAAAGAAAAACTCAAGGTGGTGTTTCAACTCACATCCAACGATACTTTGGTGCAAAAATCGCTGGTAAAACAACTCAACAACTTCCTAACGGCAGCGCCCAATGCCAAAATTGAAGTCGTTTGCCACAACAATGGCATCAGTTTTTTACAAACAGCCCTGACCAAACAAACCGATGGCATCAAAGCGCTGCACGATAAAGGTGTCGATTTTGTGGCCTGCGCCAATACCTTGCGCGAACGCAAAATAAAAGTGGAGGAATTGTTGTCTGCTTGCCGAATTGTACCCGCTGGGGTGGTGGAAATTGCGATGAAACAACACAAGGGTTGGGCTTATTTAAAAGCAGGATTTTAAAAATGGCCCAAAAAATTCCCACCTACAGCATTTGCAACTTGTTGGGTGCCGACCGGTGCATGACCGAAATTATCGTGACCCGATTGCGGGATTTTGTCAATAGTCACCGCGATATTCAGTTTCCGCACCGACATGATTTTTACCAAATCGTGCTGTTTACACGCGGTGGCGGGCGACATGCTATTGATTTTCAGCAATATGAAGTATTGCCCCACCATGTGTACTACATGGCGCCAGGCCAAATTCACACCTGGGATTTTGATGCCCAAACAGAGGGCTATATTGTCAATTTTAATGAATCTTTTTTTACCGCCATTTGCCACAACCCGAATTTTGTGCGCGATTTCCCTCTGTTCAACAACATCAGCAGTTTGCCCGTCAATACGCTGGACATGTCTTGTTGTTCGGAGGTAGAACAAACTTTTGCCCAAATGTTGGAAGAGTTTGAAAAAGGCGGCGATTACCAGATGGATATTTTGCGGGGCATGTTGTTGGTAGTGCTGGTGCGTTTGTCGCGGGTAGCCCCCAGTACCTTTAAACCGGGCATTTCCAAACACGCGATGATGCTGATGCGACAATTTGAAAAACTGATCGAATCCAACTACCGCGACAAGCGATTGCCCAAAGCATACGCCGAAATGTTGTTTGTGACCCCCAACCACCTCAATGCGCTCACCAACGAAATTATCGGAAAAAGCGCGGGTGAACTGATTCGCGATCGGGTATTGCTGGAGGCCAAACGCTTGCTGGTTAATTCTGATATGATGGTAAGCCAAATTGCCGACACGCTCAATTTTGAGGACAATGCCTATTTTACCCGGTTCTTTAAAAAGTACACGGGTGCAACGCCGGAAGTGTTCCGAACTACCTTTGATGCAACAACTTAAGTGCAGTAGCGGTGTTGCATGTTACATAAACATCCATACCCCATGAAAATTGCTTTTTTTTCTGCCCAATCATACGATAAAACGTATTTCGATCAAGCCAATACCACCCAGGAAATCCGATATTTGGAAGCCCGTTTGGAGCCCCACACGGTTGGCCTGGCTGCTGGATGTAACGCCGTTTGTCTCTTTGTAAATGACCAAGCCAATGCAGAAGCCATCCAGGAGTTTTCAAAATTGGGCATCCAATTAATCGCCTTACGCTGCGCCGGGTTCAACAACGTGGACATCGAAGCAGCCAAATCATGCGGTATTCCGGTGGTAAAGGTGCCCGCGTATTCTCCCCATGCCATTGCCGAACACGCCGTGGCGCTCATCCTTACCCTCGACCGAAAAACGCACAAAGCATACAACCGGGTGCGGGATGGGAATTTCTCCCTGGAACGCTTGATTGGGTTCGATTTGTTCGGAAAAACCGTTGGGGTGGTCGGAACCGGTAAAATTGGCGCGGTTTTTTGCGAAATCATGCTCGGATTTGGCTGTAAAGTGCTTGCGTACGACATCGCAGCCAATGTAGCCTTGCAAACCAAAGGCGTACAATATGTGCCACTGCCCGATTTGCTGGCCCAATCGGATATCGTTTCCTTGCATTGTCCGCTCACCAAAGAAACCCGCCATCTGATCAACGCCGAAAGTGTAAAAGCCATGAAACCCGGCGCCATGCTCATCAATACCAGCCGCGGCGGATTGATTGATTCGAGTGCGGTTATTGATGCCCTTAAATCGGGACAATTGGGCTATTTGGGCATAGATGTGTACGAACAGGAGGAAAAACTGTTTGCACGCGATCTTTCCGATACGATCATACAAGATGACCTGATCTTGCAACTGATGGCCTTCCCGAATGTGTTGATCACCGCCCACCAGGCTTATTTAACCGAGGAAGCATTGCGCGAAATAGCCCGTATTACTTTGTTGAATATTGACGCTTTTGAAAAAGGGGCTGTTTTGACCAACCAGGTTGTGTTGTAAGCAGACCCTGGAGTCAACGCCCGGCATGACGCCCATCATCGTTTTATGGCCCTGTTTGCCGCTAATTTGCGGCATGTCTATTCAAAGAAACCTTTTTATTTTGAAAAACAGCACCCTGCTATTTTGCGCAGTGTGCTGTTTTGTTGCTTGCAAAAAGAAAGCGGAACAAATACAGCCCACCATGCAACGCATCACGGAATCGGTGTATGCATCAGGCATGATCAAAAGCAAAGACCAGTATCAGGTGTACGCTACCGTCGCGGGCATTGTGCAGCAAATCAAGGTAAAAGAAGGGGATTTGGTAAAAAAAGGCGATGTTTTGTTTGTGATTCACAACGAAACATCGGTGCTGAATGCGCAAAATGCACAAATTGCCGCCGATTTCGCCCAATGGAATACGCAGGGCGACCGCCTGGCAACCCTCAAAAATGCCATTGATCTGGCGCAAAGTAAATTGGCCAATGACTCCCTTTTGGTGGAGCGACAACGCGGACTGTGGGCCCAACAAATCGGCTCCAAAGTGGAACTCGAACAACGCGAATTGGCCCTGCTGGCTTCCAAAAACAATTACAGCGCTGCCGTACTCGCATACCGCGATGTACAAAAACAACTCAAATTCGCAGCCGCCCAATCCCAAAAACAACTGGCCATTAGCAAAAACACGGCCCAGGATTATGTAGTACGTAGTCAAACCGATGGCCGGGTGTACAGTGTTGATAAAGAAGTGGGCGAAATCGTCAATCCCCAAACTTCCGTGGCCGTGATCGGAAAAGCCGAGGATTTTGAAACGGAACTGCAAATCGACGAAAATGATATTGTGCAGGTAAAACTCGGACAAAAAGTATTCCTCACACTCGATAGTTACAAAGGCCAGGTATTTGAAGCGGTGGTAACGAAAATTGACCCGCTCATGCACGAGCGCACCCGAACGTTTACGGTTTTGGCCAATTTTGTGAAAAAACCGCCTACTTTATACCCCAATTTGACTACCGAGGCCAATATTTTGCTGTTTACCAGAGAAAACGCTCTTACGATTCCCAGGAGTTTTCTGATCAATGACTCCACCGTCATGCTGGCCAATAAAACAACCCAAACGGTCAAAATTGGCCTGAAAGATTATCAAAAAGTGGAAATCCTGAGCGGCCTTACCGCGCAAGCAACCATCTTGAAACCCGCCAAATGAAGTACAAACTGATTGCAGAAATTGCCAGTTCGCTGCTTTTCGCACGTTGGCGGCAATCGCTGGTGGCTGCCGTTGGCGTAATGTTTAGCATCACCATGTTCATTGCCCTCCTGGGTTTTATGAACGGCCTCAACGATATGCTCGATGGACTGGTCTTGAACCGAACGCCCCATGTGCGCCTTTTTAATGAAATAAAACCCAATCCCAACCAGCCGATTGATCGGTCACCCGACTTCAACACGGGGCATAATTTTATCCAATCCATCAAATCAAGCGGCGGGCGACTCGAAATTTACAACAGCGCGGCCATTGTCACCACCGTAAGCGCCGATCCGCGTGTGAAAGGTCTTGCGCCTAAAATCACTGCCCCGGTTTTGTACAACGCTGGGTCCATTGATATTACCGGCGTGGTCAGTGGCATTGATGTGGTGGCCGAAAATAAGTTGTTTTCGTTCGCAGATTATGTCACCTCGGGTAATACGCTGGATTTGAAAAATGTACCCAATAGCATTGTGCTGGGCATCGGAGTCGCCCAAAAACTGCTGGCACAGATTGGAGATGTGATTCAGATAACAACGGCCAAAGGGGATCAGTTATCGTTAAAAGTGGTAGGAATTTTTGAATCCGGCGTAAAAGACCTGGATAAAGTGCAAAGTTATGCCTCCATCGCAACGGCCCAAAAACTGCTGGATCAGTCCAATACCTACATTACCGACCTGCAAATCAATTTAAAAGACCTTAAAATGGCGCCGCAAGTGGCCAAAGAATACGCCCGCTTGTTTGATTGCGACGCAGAAGACATTCAAACTGCCAATGCGCAGTTTGAAACCGGCACTTTTATCCGAACCCTCATTTCGTATGTGGTCGGCATTACCTTGCTCATCGTAGCAGGATTTGGTATTTACAACATCCTCAACATGATGATTTATGAAAAAATGGACACCATCGCGATTTTGAAAGCCACCGGTTTTTCGGGCCGCGATGTGCGCAACATATTTCTCGGGATCGCCTTGAGTATTGGCATCGTGGGCGGCGCAAGCGGACTGTTGTTTGGGTTTTTACTCTCCGTTGCCATCGAGCATGTGCCGTTTAACACCGCTGCCTTGCCCCTTGTAACGCATTATCCGGTCAATTACGACCCATTTTACTATTTTGTTGGACTCACGTTTGCTTTGGTAACCACCTATTTAGCCGGTTTGTTTCCTGCTTTAAAAGCAAGTAAAGTGGATCCGGTCATCATCATTCGGGGCAAATAACATGGCTGATATCGTTTTACAAGCAAAAAAAATCAACAAATACTTCAACGACCCGGTGCGGGTAGAAGTGTTGAACGAGATAGATTTTGCCATCCAACAAGGCGAATTTGTGGCCATTACCGGCAAATCCGGCTGCGGAAAATCAACCCTCTTGTACATCCTTTCCACCATGGATACCGATTATGAAGGCGAGTTGTGGATAGACGGTGAAATCATGCGCGACAAAACGGAGGCCCAACTGGCGCACATCCGCAATGAAAAAATCGGCTTCGTTTTTCAGTTTCACTACCTCCTGAATGAATTTTCGGTGCTGAAAAACGTGATGTTACCCGGCTTAAAACTCGGAAAACTTTCGGAAGCAGAAGTAGAACACCGCGCCATGGAGCACCTGACAAAATTAGACATCCAAAGTTTGGCCCTGAAAAAAGCCAACCAGCTTTCCGGCGGCGAAAAGCAACGCGTGGCTATTGCCCGGGCTTTGATCAATGATCCGATCATCATTATGGGCGATGAACCAACGGGTAACTTAGATAAAAAGAACAGCGACATTGTGTTCGATATTTTCAAACAACTCTCCACGGAAGCAAAACAAACGCTGCTGATTGTCACCCATGATCAGAGTTTTGCGAATAATACGAACCGGATTATTGAGATGGAGGACGGGCGGGTTATTTCTTCCTGATTTCGGTGTTGGATATTCGGTGTTCGGTGTTCGATATTTTAAAAAGGGAACAGCAGAACACCGAACACCGAATTTCGAAATCTAATTGGTAGCGGCCTTATCCTTTCCCGCCAGGAATTTCTCCAATACATCCGGCATTTTTTCAAAAGCAGCCGCCAGCCCTTTGCTGTTGCGGGTAGGTACAAAGGAAATTTCGGAGGCGCGGGTTACTAAAAAGCCCAGCGGCTCAACACCAATCCCTGCACCGGCGCCCGAGCCACCACCATGTGATTTTTTATCGTCTTCTCCCTCGCCGCCGCCGTAACCAAAGCCTAATCCCACGCGGATTACAGGCACACAGGTAAATTCGCCCAAGCTGAACTCTTTGCCAATCACGGTTTCTGTTTTGGCCTCCGATTTTAAAAAGTCGGTAACTTTTGTGAGTACTTCTTCAAAATTCGTTTGCATGATTGTTCATTTTTTAGTGAAAAAAAGGACGCGCACGACAACCATAATCAAATACCATGGCCGCGTTTGCAGACAAATTGCTACGTTTTGTTCGCCTTGAAAATTGATCCGCAACTGGCGTTGGCCCCGACTTGCCGCCTGAAATGCCGGATATAACCAGGCATTGAGCATAAAATCGTCGGTGTCCCAGTTGACCCGCAAATACTCCAAATGCACCGCTTTCCAACTGCCTTTCGCCAAGGCCCATAACTGCTTCAGGGTCAAATTTCTACGGCTTTTTTTCGTCGGTTTTTGGGGTTTCGAGGCCGCTTTGGGCGCTGTTGTGGATTTTAATTCCATTTTCCAGAAAAAAACCTGCACCCACCAATGCCATTGTTCGCCCGCAGTTTCGGCCCACAACTTGAAAATACCGCGCCATTGTACTTGATACACCCCTTGCTCGGTATCAAGTTCTACTCGGAAAGGCATCCAGAGCGCCAAGCCGAGCAGCACGAGCAACAAACACAAAAAGTACAGCAGCCAAATCACCGGTTTGAGTTTAGGTCTGCAAGCTGTGGGCATTGCAAATGGGCCGCAATGACGCGCATCAACAATCGGGGTAACGTTTCCAACATTTACAAAAGTTGACAAAAGTCATACACCCAATTACCTTTTGTCATCAAAGGCGCGCCGCAGCCGAGTCAACTTTGCTGACTTGTTTCATGCGTTATCCGCCCTACCACCTATGCTCTACCACCGCCTTGGAAAAATTCCCCGGAAGCGACACGTTCAATTCCGCAATGAAGACAATGGCAAATTGTATGCAGAAGAACTCGTTGGCACACAAGGCTTTTCGGGAGTTTCGTCGCTCGTTTACCATCTTTATCCGCCTACCATCGTCAAATACCGCGGCGAACCCTACCCTGTAGCGCCTCAAATTGCGGTGCAAAAAAACCTGGAAGCACTCAGTTTTCAGGGTTTTGACCTGCCTGTCAACGACAATTACCTCGAAAGCCGCACCACGCTTTTTGTCAACCACGCCCTGCACCTGGGCCTCGCCGCCCCCTTAAACGGTACGGAAGATTATTACTTTAAAAACGCCGACGCCGACGAGATTTTATTTGTACACAAAGGCAGTGGTATGTTGAAAACGGCGTTCGGAATGATCCCGTTTCAATATGGCGATTACCTCGTGATTCCGCGCGGCACCATTTATCAGGTGGAATTTGATACCACCGACAATCGGTTGCTGGTGATGGAGTCGTTTAGTCCCGTGCGTACGCCCGAGCGCTACCGCAACCGCTACGGACAATTGCTGGAACATGCGCCGTTTTGCGAACGCGATTTCAAGTTGCCGCAAGACCTGGAAACATTCGATGAACGCGGTGATTTCCAGATATTTATCAAAAAACAGGGCATGATGTATCCCTACGTGTATGGCACGCACCCCTTCGATGTGATCGGTTGGGATGGCTACCATTACCCGTATGGCTTTTCCATTTTTGATTTTGAGCCCATCACCGGCCGCATCCACATGCCGCCACCCATCCACCAGCAATTTGAAGCCGATGGTTTTGTGGTGTGTTCGTTTGTGCCGCGCATGTACGATTACCATCCCGATGCCATTCCGGCCCCTTACCACCACAGCAACATCGACTCCGACGAAATTCTGTACTACGTGGATGGCGACTTTATGAGCCGCAACAATGTCAAAAAAGGGCAAATCACCCTACACCCAGCGGGCATTCCCCACGGCCCACACCCGGGCACCATCGAACGCAGCATTGGCAAAAAATCGACCGAAGAATTGGCCGTCATGATCGATCCCTTCCAACCGATGATGATTACCACGGCTGCCCTGCAACTCAATGTGGAAGATTATTACAAATCCTGGATGATGGACGGATTTTAATTCCGCCAGTGTGCAAAAAAAATAATTGATAACAAATAAAATTCCGTCAAAACATGTCAAAACTCACCGGAATCGCCGACTATCAATACGGGCTGGAAAAAATATTTCCGGATGCGGAGGACTTCCTGCCGTTGCTCGGTACCGACTATGTGGAACTGTATGTGGGCAATGCCAAACAGGCCGCCCATTATTATAAAACGGCCTTTGGGTTTCAATCGCTGGCCTATGCAGGTTTGGAAACAGGGGTGCGCGACCGTACTTCTTATGTTTTAAAACAGGATAAAATACGCCTGGTGCTCACCACGCCCCTGCATTCCAATAGTCCAATTGCCGAGCATATCAAAAAACACGGCGATGCGGTAAAAGTCATCGCGCTTTGGGTGGACGATGCGGATGCTGCTTTTCGCGAAACGACCGCGCGCGGCGCCAAAGCCTACCTGGAACCAACGATCGAAAAAGATGAATTTGGCGAAGTCGTGCGCTCGGGTATCCATACGTACGGCGACACCGTGCACATTTTTGTAGAACGCAACAATTACCAGGGCTTGTTTTTGCCGGGGTATGAAGCCTGGATTTCGGAATACAACCCAGCGCCCACCGGTTTGCAATACATCGACCACATGGTGGGCAATGTAACCCTGGGGGAAATGAACCAATGGGCCAAGTTTTACCACGATACCATGGGTTTTGCCAACCTCATTTCCTTCGATGACAAAGACATTTCCACCCAATACTCGGCCTTGATGAGCAAGGTGATGACCAACGGCAACGGTCGCATCAAATTCCCGATCAACGAACCTGCTTTTGGTTTGAAAAAATCACAAATCGAGGAATTTATTGAATTTTTTGAAGGTCCGGGCTGTCAACATATTGCCGTAGCCACCAACGATATTGTATTCACCATCAGCGAAATGCGCAAACGGGGCGTCGAATTTTTGCATGTACCCGGCAACTATTACGATACCGTGTCCGATCGGGTAGGTGAAATCGACGAGCAATTGGCCGTACTCAAAGACCTGGGTATTATGGTCGATCGCGACGATGAAGGTTACCTGTTGCAAATTTTTACCCGACCGGTAGAAGATCGTCCGACCATGTTTTTTGAAATCATCCAGCGCAAAGGGGCCAAATCTTTTGGCAAAGGCAATTTTAAAGCCCTCTTTGAAAGTATCGAGGCAGAACAAGAACGGCGGGGTACGCTTTAAAAATAATCCAGCATATCAACGTTTTACCCTGTTAATGCATCTTTCTCATGAACATTCTCACCACCTTAAATGCATTTATTTTTGCCCACACCACCCGTTTATTGCGTTGGGCCATCGGTATTAATTACTTCTGGTTTGGCATCCTCAAGTTTTTCAATGGCTTGAGTCCGGCGGAGATGTTGGCCAAAGACACCATTCGGGTGATCACGTTTGGGCTCATTCCGGATGATGTGAACCTGATGTTATTGGCAATTTGGGAAGTCGCCATTGGGGTAATTTTCTTGAGTGGGCGCTTCACCCGCATCGGCGCGCAGGCGGCAGTCGTACACATGCTTTTCACGTTTTTGCCTTTGTTTTTCTTTCCACACGTTTCCTTTACGCATGCGCCTTATGGTTTTACGATTGTAGGGCAGTATATTGTAAAAAACCTGGTGTTTTTGGCGGGTTTGGCGGTTATTTTGAAGGAAGCGTGGGTCCGGGAATAATATTAGCACAATAGGATCGACAATCCGCTTGATGGCACGTGGATTCCTAGAAGCAGATGATTTTTCGCATCAAATGGGGGCTTAACGAAACGCCACTCCACCGTTCTCCTGCAATTTCAGGCATGAGGAACGGTGGATCGGCTTCTTTGTCTTTTAATCTATTTGAAGTTTCCCAGTGCACAAGGGTACGCCCTTTGCCGTTTTTACGTTAAAAATATAGCATCCTGCCGGCAAATTTTCACGTTCAATAAACAATTCTGATGCCTCAAATTGGGTATTTCGAACCGTTTTTCCTTCCATGTTCACAATGGTCAGGTATTTGCGCTGATCCGGGTTGCCCACTTTTAAATAAGTGCTGGTTTTAAATGGGTTCGGAAACAACAACACAGGCACTTGGTCTACCTGGACGCCGGCAAAGGCGGTGGTTTTTGTTTCAATTTTTGATAAAAATGTGCAGCTTTGCGGGCCTTGTACATTGCCCCCGATGATCAGGTTTCCACCGTTATCTTCTTGAAGGCAGCGGGTGCGGCAATCGGAGGAAATTTCGGAATAAAGCCAATCTGGACGATCCAATTGTACCGTTATCTCACCCGCAACTGGTTTTCCTGGAGCGCCTGGAGCATTTTTCAAGACACCGCACACATAGTAGCGACCATCCTTGTTGCGGATGATCTGATTCAGAACACCGGTTCCATCACCAGCCAAATTGGTAGCAGTCGAAAGGATGCGGCCCCCGGCATCCAGGTGCAAGGCAAGCATTTGCTCCGGTTGGTCCTGGTCGTTGCTAGCACCGCCTACCGCTATGCAGGAACCGTCGGGCATGCTCGCAACGGCAAATGCACGGTCGTTAATAGGCGTTCCCCATTGCGTTTGCCATAATATCGCACCGTCTGGGCTGCATTTGAGTACCAGCATTTCGGAGTTTGGCACATTGGGTTGGTAGGCATACCCGGCAATTAAAATGTTGCCGTCGGGCGCTGCGGTGATTTTAATACCGATGGCCGGGGTATTGGTTTCCAATGCTTTAAAAAAGATCTGCCGGCCATTTTCCGAAATGCGGCATAACATAATCTGAAAGGTGCGGGTTGCCGGATTTTCTGTTCGACCTGTAAGCAAATACGACCCGTCGGCCAATTGTAAAACGTCATCACACACATCGTCGAAGGCGGTTCCAACGAAGTAGCGCCAGGTTTCATGACCCTCTGCATCGGTTTTTACAATATATCCGTCGCAGGAGATGCCATAACTGAGCGCTGTGTGTCCAACTATCAGGAAGCCGCCATCGCGGGTGGAAAGCAGCGCATTCCCTCCATCTTCTTCATTTCGGGTATAATAACGCGTCCATTGTACGGCACCGGCAGCGTTGACCTTGGTGAGGTACATGTCTCCCAAGGTATCCGATGCATTTTTCGACAAGCCGGTAAATACCAGGCCATTATCGGGTGTGCACAATACCGCCCGAGCATCCGTGTATCGGGGAGAGGGGTACGTGCGATTAAAAAGTAAAGATTGGGCCCCTGCGTAAGAAATCGATAACGTCGCGAGCAGGCATTGGAGTAAAAAGTGTTTCATTGGTAAAAAATTTGGTTTGATGAATGGTTGATCATCCGTCCATGGATGTTTTACATTTACAAAACGCTGTGGATAGATTAATGCTGCCGAAGAATCTGCGCTATTGTACATTATTATGTACATTTGTATACTACTGGACATTTCTGAAAACAGGGGACGGAATCCAATTTTTGCGTTTTCTCCCGACACAATCATCAATGATCCCGCCACATTCAAAAAACTAAATTATCATGAAATTTCCCCAAACATTAGGCGCTTTTTTGGCGCTTTTTACCGCTTTTTCCAATTTTAATTGTACCCACCATTATTATACGCCCGCGTTGCCCAATGTACCCCTGCTTTCGCAAGCGGGCGATTGTATGGTGAGTGCCGGTGTTTCCATCCAAGAACAAGCGACAGGAGGAGCCTTGCAGGCATCCTATTCCCCCCTAAATCACTTGTTTTTGAGCGGCGATTTTATGTGGTCCAAACCGTCTCAAGCAACTTCTTTCTACAGCACCGAAACGATTTCGGGTAAGGCCAACCAGTATAGTGTTGGAGCAGGTTGGTACTACCTTTTTTCTGACGAAACAGAAGACCGCGGCTTTCATTTTTCGGCAATGGCCGCTTATGGAGCAGGCAAGTATGATTATCAGTATTTCGATAACGGTTATGAAGGCAGCAGTTCGTTGGTTCGCTCCCGGCACCTCTATATTCAACCCGCGGTGGCCTGGCGCTCGCCGCATTTCGATTTTATCCTGAGTGGCCGACAGGTTTGGTTGAATTACTATGCAATTCGTTTTAATAATACCAATGGTTCAGCCACTTTTCCGGAAGAAGTATCCTTAAGGGCCAATCGCGTACAGTCTTTCTTTGAGCCGGGTATCACTTTAAGGGCCGGCTGGCCAAATTTAAAGTTTCAATGCTCCTACACTTTTTTAAACGATGGACAAGAAACAAATGGACGGACAAACCTCGGTTTTAGCATGGTCGTTTTTCCAACCAGAAAACAATAATTACCCCTATTTTTGTGCTGCTTACAGCCAAAAATACCTTGGCCGAAAACACTTGTACATACAATTAATCATACAAACATGAAATATCTGATCCATTCCAGTTTGCTTTTGCTTGCATTCCTTAGTTTCACGGCTTGCGATGCACAAATTCAACACGCCAAAACCATTCAAACGACCGTATATGGCGACTGCGGCATGTGCGAAAAAACCATTAAAAAAGCCGCATTTGTAAAAGGGGAAGCGCAGGCTACCTGGGACATGGACACCAAAATCGCCATCTTTACTTTCGACAGCACCCGCACGAACGTAGATGCCATTTTGGCGCGTATTGCCGCAGCGGGGTACGATAGCGACAAATATACTGCCGCCGATACCACATACAACAACTTGCCGACCTGTTGCCAATATGAGCGCCCGGTGAAAGTTGCTGCGGCCGTCATCCCGGATGCCAAGCCCACGGGCGGCATGACCAAAAAACAGGCGGTTGCGGTAAATCCATTGTCGGCCGTGTATGCCGCTTATTTTGAACTAAAAGATGCCTTAGTCGCCACCGATGGTAAAATGGCCGCTGCAAAAGCAAAAGTGCTTTCGGATGCGCTTGCACAAGTAAACGCGGGGGCAATGAACGCTGCTCAAAACACAGCCTGGACCAACCTGAAAACAGGCCTGGGAGCCGATGCTGCAAAAATTCAGGGCATTACGGACACCCAAAAACAACGCGCCGCTTTTTCTGATCTGACCAGCAAGGTGTACGACTTAATGAAGGAAGTAAAACCAGGCACCACTGTGTACTTCGATTATTGCCCGATGTACAACAACGGAAAAGGCGGGAACTGGCTGAGCCTGGAGGAGGAAATCAACAATCCGTATTTCGGAAAACAAATGCTACATTGTGGTAGCACAACGGCTGTACTCAAATAAACGAACAGCGTACAGTATAAAAGGCCCGCTTGGGCAAATTTACACCACCGATCGGTGCCTATTTAGCCTCGTTTTGACAAAAAACAAGGATAAAAGGCCCAATCAGTGGTGTTTTTTATAACCGGAAATTACAAATTCCCAACCATATCTTCCGGCCGCACCCAGGCATCAAATTGCTCGGAGGTCATGTGTTTGAAATCGAGTCCTTTCAATTCGAATTCGAGGGCCGATTCTTTTAGCGTAATGCCTTTTTTGTGGGCATTTTGGGCAATACCCGCCGCATTGTAGTAGCCAATTTTGGTATTCAGCGCCGTCACCAACATCAGGGAGTTGTTTACGTGCTTCTGAATGTTGTCGTATAAAGGCTCAATGCCCACCGCACATTTGTCATTAAATGACACACAAGCCTCGCCAATCAGGCGCGCCGAGTGCAGGAAGTTGTAAATCATCATGGGTTTGAACACATTCAGTTCAAAATGGCCGTTGGAGCCGCCGATGTTAATGGCCACATCGTTGCCCATCACCTGCGCCGCCACCATGGTAAGCGCCTCGCATTGGGTCGGATTTACTTTGCCGGGCATGATGGAAGAGCCGGGCTCATTGTCGGGAATATACAACTCACCGATGCCCGCGCGCGGACCAGAAGACAGCATGCGCACATCGTTGGCAATTTTCATCAGACTCACCGCAACCGTTTTCAGTGCACCGTGGGCTTCTACAATGCCATCGTGGGCAGCCAGCGATTCAAATTTGTTGGGCGCAGTGATAAAGGGCAAACCGGTCAATTGTGCAATGTGCTTGGCCACGTTTTCCGAATATCCGGGCGGCGTATTGATGCCTGTGCCTACCGCCGTACCACCCAGCGCCAGCTCCGATAAATGGGCAAGGGTATTGCGAATCGCGCGCAAACCGTGGTTCAATTGGGCCACATAACCCGAAAATTCCTGTCCAACCGTAAGCGGGGTAGCATCCATAAAGTGCGTGCGGCCAATTTTCACCACCTGCATGTAGGCTTCCGACTTCGCTTGCAAGGTATCCCGCAGGCGCTCAATGCCCGGAATGGTCACTTCTGCCAGCATTTTATAGGCCGCAATGTGCATAGCCGTGGGGAACGTATCGTTCGACGATTGTGATTTATTCACATCATCATTGGGGTGTACAAATTTTGCTTCATCGCTCAATTGGCCGCCTTGCAACACATGGGCGCGGTAAGCAATCACTTCATTGGCATTCATGTTGCTTTGGGTGCCCGAGCCCGTTTGCCATACCACCAATGGAAACTGTTCATCGTGTTCACCCGCCATGATTTCGTCGCAAACCTGTGCAATCAGGTCGCACTTTTCTTTGGGCAACACGCCGGCATCGAAATTGGTGAGGGCCGCTGCTTTTTTTAATTGGGCAAAAGCGTGAATGATCTCAATCGGCATCCGGTTGGTTGAACGGGCGATTTTGAAATTCTCTACCGAGCGCTGCGTTTGCGCGCCCCAATACACATGTGCCGGTACCTGTACCTGCCCCATGGTGTCTTTTTCAATGCGATATTCCATTACTAGGTGTTCATTAATTTGGTTGAAAATTGAAAAACATGCCCTGTCGGCAATCCGATGCAAAAGTAAGCTGGCAAGGGGAGAGATTCTGAACGGATCACAATAATCGACTGCAATACCGTGTTATATTGGCATGAGCAATGCAACCAATTCGTCAAATCCCAAAAGTGCTGCCCCGCAGATGGTCAAAATTATGATTGCCGACGACCATGCCATGTTTGCCGAGGGCGTGGAAAGCCTGTTGAGCAGCGAACCCGACTTTACCTTGTGCGGAAAAGCCAACAATGCCGCCGAAGTATTGCGGCAAGTGGAAGCCTCCGCACCCGATGTGTTGTTGCTCGATATTAACCTGCCCGATCAATCCGGCTTGGAAGTGTGCCGCCAGATTCGCCAAAAATGGCCGGATGTGAAAATCATGGCCCTCACCATGTTTAATGACGAGAGTTACATCAGCGCCATGCTCAACATGGGCGCGCAAGGATATTTATTGAAAAATACGGGTAAAGTGGAGCTCTCCAATGCAATCCGCACCCTTGC
Organism: Saprospiraceae bacterium; assembly: GCA_027488935.1. Classification (GTDB taxonomy): domain Bacteria; phylum Bacteroidota; class Bacteroidia; order Chitinophagales; family Saprospiraceae; genus M3007. The sequence continues at coordinate 80,236 of JAIYAP010000022.1, forward strand.
TGCTGGCAAAACCTATTTTTGCCAGGAAGCCACGGATACCGTGATGCGAAGCCTCATGCGGGAACGAACCGCCAGCACCGTAAAGGAAGCACCCAAAATTAGTCGACGGGAAAAAGAAGTGCTGCGCCTCATCGTGGACGAACGCACGACCCAGGAAATCGCCGCCGATCTGTTTATTTCTGAAAAAACCGTGGAAAGCCACCGCGCGGCCCTCTTGGCCAAAATGAGTGCCCGCAATACCGCAGGGTTGGTAAAAGCTGCCTTGTTCTGGAAACTGATCGATTAAGACTTTAACTGGTACACCCCCGGTAAATTCCTGCCCAAGCCGTCATAGTCCAGCCCATATCCCACTACAAAACGATCGGTGATATCAAATCCGATATGATCAACCGTAAGCGGAAAAACCACGGCATCGGGTTTGCGCAAAAGCGTAACCGTGGTAATGGAGGCCGGTGTTTTTCCTTGCAACAGTTCGATGAAATGATGCAGCGTACGGCCGGTATCCACAATATCTTCCACAACAATGACATGGCGGCCATGGAGGTCTTTTTCGAGGCCCATCACCACTTGCACCGCGCCGGTGGATTGCGTGCCCGCGTACGATGCCAGTTTGACAAAACTCACTTCGCAATCTCCTTCAAAACGCCGGATCAGGTCGGAGGCAAATACAAATGCCCCACTTAAAATACTGACAAACAAGGGGTTTTTATCGCCAAATTGTTCCGTGAGCGCGGTCCCGAGCGCCTGTACGCGGGCGCGAATGTCGGCTTCCGTAAACAGCGGCACAAAGTAAAGGTCGCGAATTTTGATCGTTTCAGTCGAATTTTGCTCCATCATGGTGTTGTGTTGCGGCAAAAGTAAGGAAAGCCCTTTGCGTTTGTGCTATCTTCGCGTCATGCTTTTGCCTTTTCACCACGATGATCTTTTGGAAGCCGGTTGCGACGAAGCCGGTCGCGGTTGTTTGGCCGGACCGGTTTTTGCGGCGGCGGTGATCCTGCCCAGGGATTTTTACCATCCCTTGCTGAACGATTCAAAACAAACCACCGAAAAGCAGCGCGCCCTGTTGCGGCCGGTGATTGAGCAGGAAGCCCTGGCCTGGTCGGTGGCTAAACTGGATGCGCCTGAAATAGACCAGATTAATATTTTAAAAGCTTCTTTTGCTGCCATGCACCGCGCTGTTTCGGGTTTGCAACAGGTCCCGGCGTTTTTATTGATTGATGGCAACCGTTTTACACCATATCCGGGCATTCCGCACCTGTGTGTGATCAAAGGCGATGGCAAATACGCTTCCATTGCCGCGGCCTCCATTTTGGCTAAAACCTACCGCGATGCCTATATGGAGCAATTGCACGATGCGCACCCGCAATATGGTTGGGCGGTGAATAAAGGCTACCCGACCAAAGCGCACCGGGAAGCCATCCGGACATTTGGGGTAACAGAATACCATCGGAAATCGTTTCAGTTGTTGCCGTTGGGGGAGCAATTGCGGATGTTTTAGATTTTCAGGTTCAGATAGTATAGGTAATATCACATCTCCAGGATGTTTGCGGTTAGGTTTGCTAATATCCTTATAATTTTGTACTTTTAGGGCTATTTTTGCACATACCATTTCAAGAAACATATAATAACATGAGCATTCAAATAGATCTTCCGGAGGGTTTAAAAATCAGCAACTTTGAGTTGAGTATGCTTTTAGCCGTAAAACTATTCGAGGAAGGATTAATTTCCTCCGGACAGGGCGCTGAGATGGTTGGATTATCCAAACAGGCGTTTATTGAGTTGTTGGGGAAATATAAAGTGTCTGTATTTCAATATAATATGCAGGAAATCGAAGCGGATATTGCCAATGCTTGATCTTGAGTCAATTGTCATTGCAGATGCCAGCCCGATTATTGCATTGGTAGCGATCGGCGAGTTGGAAATCTTGCAAAAAATGTATCAAAAAGTATACATTACTGATATTGTAAGGTTTGAAATACATGCAGATTTGCCATCATGGATCGAAGTTACCACCTTATATGACCCGACTGAATTTCAGATCCTCCAATTGGAACTTGACAAAGGAGAAGCAAGTGCGATTGCGTTGGCGCTTGAAAACCCCAATAGCAGGATTATCCTTGATGAAAATAAAGGTCGATCTGTTGCGAAAAGGCTAGGATTAAAGGTGACTGGGACAATTGGAATCATCATATCGGCCAAGGATCAAGGCTTTATTCAATCTGGCTTGGAGGTTTTGGCAAAATTAGAAGCGCATGGATTTTGGCTTTCCGAGCAGTTGAAAAAAGAACTCATTATTAGATTAAAGGAGTAGATTTCATTTTAGACCGGCCAGTTCCAATAGAAATCGTTTAAGTTGTGCCCGCCTTAGCATTTGAGGTTTTTTGAGGTCATACTCTATTCTACTTCAGATCTTCAATCTCTTTCCAGCAAATTTTTCCAATTATTTAGTCATCGCAAAGTAGCTATGAAAGCAAATGCCTTCTAATCCATTGAAAATCACCTTTTATCCATCCATCCTTTAAATCCATTTAAATCTGGGTTAAAAAGGAAGGGGGTTATAAGGTCCTGGCTAGGCGGAAACCTAGGTCGTAGCCTTGAACACCGGGAGCGTTGCCGTTGCGAGACGCCACACGGCAGTAACGCGGGCGGCTATACCACGACCCGCCGCGACAAACACGGTAGGAGCCGGATGTTGGGCCTTGCGGATCTTTAGCAGAGTTTTTTTTATAATAATTTTCGCTATACCAGTCGCTGCACCATTCCCAAACATTTCCACTCATATCATGTAAACCCAAGGCATTGGGGCAGCGCAAGCTGCCTACGGCGACGGTCGCTCCTCGGTAAAGTCCGGAGAGGGAGTAGGATTGTTTAGAACTTTCAGAACCATCAAAATTAATTTGGGCCGGATCCGCCACATCCTTTCCATTGCCGAAGCGCACTTTTTTGCCACCTTCCCGGGCAGCGTACTCCCACTCTGCTTCGGTGGGCAGGCGGTAGTTTTTGCCAGGGTACAGGGCATTGAGTTTTTGCAGGAAGATTTGTATCCACTCCCAGGAGACTTCTTTTACCGGGCAGTCCGCGCAGTTTTTATGTTCGGATGGGCGGGTTTGCATAATGGCATTCCATAGTTCCTGCGTTACCTCGTATTTACCGATTTCAAAAGCGGATAGGGTGACTTGATGAGTAGGTTTTTCATTATCGTTTCCTTCATCGAATACATCGCCCATTAGGAATTGGCCTGCGGGTATTTTGGCCATTTGTAGGGATTTTTGGGCGGCCGGGGGCAAATCGCCAGGGGTGGGAGAGCCAGGGCTCGCTGCTGTACGGACAGGTCGCGACCTGTCCGTACGATTTCCCGAATTATTTTCTAGGTTATCGCCTATTTTTCGTTCGACAGCGCGTGTCTGGATAGATTTTGTTGCGGTATTCAATTTTGATTTTAATTGCCCTTTTATCGCGGCGGGTTTTTGCTTTAGCGCCTCGGTTACGGGCGCTAAAGCCTGCGGGCTACCATATTTTTGCAGTGTTTCCAATACTTTTGAAACACGCTCGGGTGTATCCGCATCCTGGGCTTTTTTTACAATGGCTGAATCTAATTGGGTTTGTAACTGGTTTATAATCGGGCGGTTTATAACTGCTTCTGCCATTTCGTCGAGGCGCTCCAACTTCGGATAATCCTGCACATATTGCTGAAATTTTTTGGGTTGCGGGTCGGTAGACATCGATTTAATGTAGGCCCGTTCCAAGTAGGACAAAGTCGCTGTTTTTTCATCTGAAAGCAATTGTTCTGCCGCAGCTTTTACCCGAGGTAGTTGGGTAGCATCAGGAAAATCGGAAACAAAACGCTGTATTTTGTTAAAATCAGGCGCTTTTTCAAGCATTTTCACCTCTTTGGCTTCTAATTGCTTGATTTTCTCGGTTACCTTTTCGTGAAATACCCCTGTTGGTCCAATTTCTTTTTGATACGTGCGCAGGTCTGACAGTTTTCCGGTTTTTTCTGCCAAATAAAAATAAGCCTTCTCCACCCGCGGATTCGTTGCTTTTTCAGTGCCGTGGTCATTAATGTATTGTGTGTATGCTTCCGGGGTATCGACAACACTGGCCACCCACCAGTCGCGTATAGGCGCGGGCGTGAATGCCCAGGTAACACCCGTACTTGCCATCAAAAAAGCAAGAAACAAGGCCGTCGCCCGGAGCGGTTTTACCCAGGGATTGTTTGGTTTTTCTATCGGAATGGGCGTTTCTATGGGCTTAATCACCGGCACATCCATCTCTTTTACGATCGATTCTATTTTTATGGATTCGTAAATAGGCGATTCATTCGGGTTGGGCGCCTCCTCCAATCCGCGGGTGCCAGGCTCCAGGGCCACGCGTTCCTCGGCCTTTTTTTCGGGCGTTTCTTTGATTTCGTTTTGGGTATCTTCCTCGGTAACAATCGTGACCGTTTCCATTAAAGAAACATCGCGGGGTACGTATTCCCTGGTGTTGGCATCAAATTCGAGCAGGGAAACTTTCACCAGCAATTGGTGCTCACCCGCCACTTTCGGGCGCACTTGAAACAACCATTGCGTATAACCCACCGCGCGAATGTTTTGCTTGGCGTTGTTTAAAGGCTTGATTTCAAACACATTGCCATCCATATCCACCAATTCGGCGCTCATATAATCCGATACTTCTACCCGATTTTTGGTTTTGGTATCATTGGTGAGGATGAGGTCTTCGTACACGGCATCTTCATCGAGCGCCACCCTTACCCGGCAAATACTGGGTTTTTGGAGGGGCATTTTTCCGGGAATCTGGTACAGGATGATGCCTTCTTTGGCGTTGGAGGGTGTTTTTTGGCCTTCCGTGGGCACTTCGAAATCGATCTCTTGTAGTTCGCCGACCAAATCGAGGGTATCGCGGCGCACGGCAGCAATGCGGAGGTCGTATTCCTTGAAATCGATGACGCCATCTCGCTTATCTTTGTTGGCGGCATTGAGTCGACTTACCAGCAGGAGCACTTGTTGGTGTTTGTCCGTACCTTCCGGGAGCAGTTCGCGCAGGGCTTTGAGGGCCTCGGGCAGGGCTTCCACGAGGAGGTCTTCTATATCGCGGCGTATTTCGGCGAGGGGCTTGGTGTTTGCTGGCATTGTTCGGCGGATTGGTTGCGGCACAAATATAAAAGATTTGTAGTGAATTATTTACCCCCACGTCGGAAGGGTGGTTTAGTTTGCCCCAGGTCGGAAGCGTCCCGGACGCTTCCGACCTGGGGCAAACTAAACCACCCTTCCGACGTAGAAGCCACCCCAACCTCAATCCAAAATTTTTCGTTTTACCTAATATCACACCTAACCATTTACAAAAATCCAAACCATGAAACACTTAGGAATCCTTGCCCTTTTCATTTTAATGCTCTCCGCCGCTTGTACTAAGAAGGAGAACGACGATTGCCTGTACTTCGAACGCGCTCGTTTTATCGAAGCATCTTTACCCGCTTTTGGGCTGGTCAATCAGGTAATTCCGGTGCCTACCAAGTTTGCTTGCACCAACGGATGCGGCCAATTTTCAAGTTTTGAAACCAAAATAGAGGGAAATACGATTAATGTACGCGTAATTGCCAAATACGAAGGCTGCGTTTGTACTGAAAACATACCTACTTATACGGAAACTTATAATTTGCAGGTTTCTACCCCAGGTTCGTATGTGGTGAAATTTGTGACGGATGACGATGCTTTTTTGATTTCTCTGATTTCGATTCAGTAGGCGTGCCACGTCGGAAGGGTCCCCCACGTCGGAAGCGTCTCGGACGCTTCCGACGTGGGGGACCCTTCCGACGTGAGGGCACTATCGCCTTGTTATTTTGGATTGTCCTGATAAACGATTATTTTTGCATGAACGGTAAACGCATCTAACGTGTTATTACCTAAAATTAAACCATAGCGCGTTATGACTTCATTCGCAGAAAAGAAATTGGAATTAATTCGCCAGAAATTTGATGCAGATGCTATTCGGAAAAACCGAGGTCGCGTAGGACATAACAAGGCTAAAATCATGCAACTTATTCAGGAAATGGATGTGCAGGAGCCTATTGAGCAACTTTTGGCGCAATTAACTAAATGATTTATCTTTTTGATTCTAATATTTTACTGCATTCTGTCCGCCAGTCTGATATAATGGTCCAAATTGAGCAGAATTTCGACCCTTTTGGTGTGGGGAACGAATAAATGTTTTTATGGAGATCAGAAGCATAAATGGCTAGTATTCTTTTAATTTATGGTAAAATATTCCGCCTTGCTGGGGCATTTTTATCTGTTGTTGGTATAAAATACAAATCATGTAAGAAGGGTTGTTTACGTTCCACGTCGGAAGCGTCCCCCTCCCACGTCGGAAGCGTTTCGAACGCTTCCGACGTGGGAGGGGGACGCTTCCGACGTGGAGTCATTTAACACAAACCACCATCCCGTAAAACCAGGCGCCTTCGCCCAGGGCTTCATACTGTCGGATGGAGGCCCGCACGTTGTTTAACCGTATATCATTCACAATACGAAAGGCTTTGAACACTTTGCCCCAGGGCAGCCATTGGGTACACAATTCATGCAAATTGCGCAAGGAAACCCGCACATGCCGCGTAACATCTTGCATGTCAGCCGATTGAAAGCCCGCCAATTGGGCATGTGCTAAGTGTTCTGCGCGGGTGTCAATGTCCCGAATGGCCCAGGGGTGCAGCCATTGTTGCAACAAGGTTTCGCCGCGTTCGGATACGGGCCGGTCCGCGCGGATGTATTCGGCGATGACCAAGCGGCCGCCGGGCTTGAGCAGGCGATAGGCTTCGCGGTAAAAATCAATTTTATGTTCGGCGTGGCACAAACTCTCGCAGGCCCATACAACGTCAAAATGGGCATCGGGGAAGGGGGTGTTGCAATAATCGGCCACTACAAATTGTACACCGGAAGCCTGGCGTTCGGCTAAAACGCGTTGACAATCAGCGATTTGTTCGGGCACAATGCTGATGCCCGTCGCCTGGGCCTGCCGGTGTTCGGCCAACCAAAAACAGGCGCTTCCCATGCCACAACCGGCATCCAACACATGCTCACCCGCCTGTATATCCGCCAAATCGGCCATCGCCCGGTTCATGTTGTTGAGCGCCGCGTGGTGCTTATCGGCATGTTCGTCGTAATACCCAAAGTGAACGGCCAGGTTGTGCCGGTTGTTCCAGATCGTGCGGTAATCAAACCGGGTATGGCGGTAATAACTGCGGATATCAAGCATAGCGCGGTGTAGGTTTATGCTTCTAGCAAAAATTTGCGCACCATGTTCAGTGCATACGTGCCGGTCAACTGGATGTTTTTCAATCGATCACGGCCAAATACCTGTTTTTGTACTTCCACCCGATTGCGATCGGCCACGGCCATCCACACGGTACCCACGGGTTTATCGGGAGTACCACCGTCGGGTCCGGCAATGCCCGAAATGGAAAGGGCTACATCTACATCCAGGGTATCGAGGGCGCCGATGGCCATGGCGCGGACTGCTTGTTCGCTCACGGCACCAAACTGGTCCAATAGTTCGGTTTTTATCCCCAATAATTTGTGTTTCATTTCATACGAATACGTCACAACTGAGCCGGGATAGTAATGCGATGCGCCCGGCACAGAGGTGATTAAATGCGCCACATACCCGCCGGTGCAACTTTCGGCAGTGCCAAATTTTTTGCCCTGTTTTACCAAAATATCACCGATCACCGATTGCAGGCTTTCTTCCTCTACCCCATACACCAAATCGGGGATCAAGGCCCATAATTCGGCTTTTTTAGCGTCCAACAAGGCACCGAGGTCTGTTTCTGCCTGGTCGGTCATGGCGCCCACCCAGGTACCCGTGAGGCGCAGGCGCACCTGGCCAAGCGCGGGCAGGTACGCGAGTTTGATATTTTCCGGCAATTGATCCTCAAAGGCTTCGATGCGCCGGGCAATGTTGCTTTCGCCTTCGCAGGCGGTCAACAAGGTGCGGTGCAGAATCGGTCGGGCTTCAAAACGGGTTTTCAGGCGCGGAATCACTTCGTTGCGCATCAAATATTCCATTTCGAAGGGCACCCCGGGCAAGGAAATGTACACTTTACCCGCTTGCTCAAACCACATACCCGGCGCGGTGCCTACTTTATTGGGCAAAATGGTGGCCAAATCGGGCAAGGTCGCCTGATCGCGCATGGCAGGCGGCACCACCCGACCTATTTTGGTAAAATAACCCTCAATGCGTTCATAAGTTTCGGGGTGAAACGACATGCCCGAACCAAACAAAGTAGCCAGTGTTTTTTTGGTGATATCATCTTTCGTCGGACCCAAGCCACCGGTCATAATGACCGCATCTGCTTGTGCACCAGCGTGTTGCAGGCCATCAATAATAGCCTGGCGGGTATCGCCCACGCTGCTTTTGCCCGTTACGCGCATACCGTGCAGGTTTAACTGTTGGCTCATCCAGGCCGAATTCGTGTCGACAATTTGTCCGATCAGGATTTCATCGCCAATGGTAAGGAGGTGTATATTCATCGTAAGGTGCGAAACATTCTGTTTAATTTAAAAACAAAATGTGTTAATTATTTAAAACAATTCTCTTATTTTTGCCCAAAATTAAAGACAGCAGTGTACGACGAATTTGGCTTCGACGAATCGCTTGAACAACGCGCCGAGGATATTCCCACCGGGCCCCACATCCCCATGCGCGCGCAGTTTCCTGCCGCGGGTGAAGATTATCTGGGTGGCCAAAGTGACGGCTGGGAATACCGAACGGTTTTTGCCGGCGCAAAGTTGGCGTACACCTACGAGATGGTCAAACAGTTTTTGCAGGAAGAAGGTTACGGCGAAATACCCATTCCGGCGACCTGGGAAGATTTAAAGTTGTTTCGGCGGCCCAAGCACCCGCAGTTACAAATGTTTGCAGACCGCGGTTATATCCACAATCCCATCAAAATTTTATTTCAATCGGGGGCCGCTTACCGCAATACCCTTGTGTTATGCGTGTACAATGAGGCCGTTCCCGATCATTTATTGCGTTTTCACGGCGTACTGCGCGCTGCTAAAACCTCGGAAGTCAATACCCCGCCCGCCGACGCGCCTTCACCTGAATAGCCCGTTCGATGGGATGTTCGGATACCAGCACCAAATAGCCGCCCCCGCCCGCGCCGCTTAGTTTCCAGCCCAGCGCCTGGGTTTTATACTGTTCAATCATCTGAAAAATTTCATCATCGGCCATATTCGGAAACATGGCAATCTGCGCCTCAAAAGATTGCCGAAAATGATGCCCAAACGCCCCAAGATCCCGTTTTAAAATAGCCAGCCAGCAACCATCAGCCGCTTCGGCCAACTTTTGTGCGCCTTGTGCCGTAATGTGGGTATCCGCCAACACTTGGTAACCCCTTGCCCGCGGACCCAAAGTGACCAAATACAAGTGATTTTCCAGCCATTGCAGGATCGATTCGTCCTGTTCGGTTTCGATCTGTTCGGGCCAATACCCGTCGTTGTAGTGCAATTTATTCAGTCCCGGCAGCACAATACCCAAGGCATCCTGCGATCCTGAAACCTCCTGGGTGCCTGGCGGATTTTCGAAACTAAACAATATTTTGGCCAACTGCTCTGGATTGCCATCGGGTAAAGCGGTATGCCACAATTCCATCGCTTTTTTGCGGGTACTGGTCGCCATGCCGCTGCGATCGTTGAAATCGTGGGTCGGCTCTAGGCTCAGCGTGAGTACCGGACCGGGATGCAGGGCCGAAACCCAGGGTTGATCGAGCCAGCCCCCGGCAAGGTCGATGCGAAAAGGAATCGTGCAGGCCACCCGCAGGGTCGTGGTGCTTCTGATGGGCAAACTGCCTTCGGGCAAACGCCGAGAAACCTCGTACGCAATGTTGCGCCCGCGGCATAACTCTTCTTTGGCAGGCGTATGCCCGTCTTCATTCACAAAAAATACATCGGGCTGAATTTGGTCCATTTCCGCCAAAAAATCGAGCATGCCCATGCCGCTGTTTACATACACGGCATGCACACAAGCAAGCGCCTGGAGCATAAATTGCCGCTCGGTTTGCGGATTGACCGGATAACGGCCTTTTAAATGAAATACATTTTCGTCGGAACCGATACACACGTACAAATCGCCCCATTTGGCCGCTTCGCGCAAAAAAGCCACATGTCCGCTGTGCAGCAGATCAAAACATCCGGTTACCATCACCTTTTTGGTGGCGGTCGGCAGGGTTGGTACTAAATCCTCCATGGGTACTATAGGTATGGGTTGTAAACGCCGCCGCAACTGGTTTCGTGCAAATCATCTTGATCCTTAAAATTCAATTCCACAAAACCTGTTGCTTTTGCGTTTAAAAAAGCGGGACGGGGCGTACATTCGCAATTGCGGACGCAAAATCGCAAATATTCTGAAAATCAACATCGCTCCTTTTTGGATTCCGGTCGCTGCCCTATTGGCATTGGCTTCCTTGTGCTGGCTGACGGGCTTTAATGGCTTGTACGGACAGGATGCGCATGCGTATTTGAAGCAGAGTCGGCTGTTTTTTGATTTTTTGCAAGATTTTTCCAAATGGCCTGTCCGGGAGCCGCTATCGGAACTGGCGCCGGGCTATCCGTTTGCGGGCGCTTGTGGGCGTCTGCTCGTGGGCGATGCGGTGTTGGCCCTGCAACTGGTGTCTTTGCTCTCCTATGCAGGGTCAATTTGGCTTTTTCAGGCTTTGTTGCGACTGCTTACCCCTGGTGCGCATGCAGCAAGTCGCCTCAGTTATACCGTTTTTTTGTGTGCCATGGCCCCGCTGCTCGTGCGGGCGGGCGTGAGCAGTATGTCGGATGCACTGGGTTTGATGCTTTGTATGGCCACCTTGCTGGCGGTTTTGCGCACGCTGCAAGATGCATCATGGCGTTATCCATTGGGCGCGGTTATATTTGCCGCTTTGGCTTGCATCGTGCGTTTTTCCAATGCGCCTTTGCTGGCACCCATGCTGCTGGCATTGTGTGCGCACTTATTACAGCGAAAACGCGGACTGGTCCTTGCCGCTTGTGTATTGGCTGGTACGGCCGCCTTGTTACCCCTGTTTTGGCAAGTAAATTGGGCGCAACATTCGATGTGGCAGGATTGGTCGGCCTGGAACCTGTTTCGGCGCAGTTTTGTGACCACCAATGGGCAATTGTCCTACTATTTGCCCAATATAGGCTATATTTTGGTGTATCCGGTGTTGTATTACGGCTTTTCCCCGTTTATTGTTTTGTTGTTTATCCTATTTCGGCGTACCGATGTGCAGTTATTTTCCAAAAAGATTATGTTGGCTTGTTTGGCGGTACATTTGTTGTTTTTGGCCACCGTTCCTTGGCAAAATGTGCGGTTTTTGATGCCTGATTATGTTTTATTGCTGTGTTTGTTGTTTCCGGCCTGGGACCGCATGCATGCCTATGGTTTTTATTTTTTGAAATGGAAATGGATGCGCTGGATTTTGGGGGTGTTTTGCCTGGTCCAAATTGCAGACACCACCCTTTTATTGCGCCCCTTGTTGCACCGCAGCCAACTGGAACGGCATGCTGCTGCGCAAATCAGCGCCCTGGTGCCCGATCATGCCTTTTTATATGCCTTTGACCTCGATGTTGCGTTAAAAAGTTATTTGCCGGACTTGCAGTACCGCAATTTATGGGAACAGCGCTACCCGGATTTTGAGCCGGGGGCTTATGTGTTATTCAACGAAGCGAAATTAGCAAAACAATGGGCAGGTAAAAACCCGATGTTGAATTGGGAGCAATTGAATGCGACCTACACGCTGGATACCGTTCAGGACATTGGGGACAACTGGTTGCTTTACCGGATTTCCGAGCAGGATTAATGCAACACAGAAACTTTTTGGGTAAAAACGCCTGCTTCCGTGTGTACGCTCAGGAAATACGTACCACTCGGCAATGCACCTACCTCCAAGGGCAAAATTGCGTCGTGCTGTATTCCGTACTGTTTTTGCAAAACAGGTGCACCCAGCGCCGATACCAAAGCGAGGTCCAATGAGTTTGGGTTTTCAATCAAAAAATCTTAAATTGCGCCGTTAAATTGAAAAATCATGTCAATCATTATTAACATAAATCCACGTTTAGAAAAGCGTTTGCGCGAACAAGCAAATCGAACAGGCATTGAGCTGAATCAGTTGGTGGAACGTGTATTGGAGAAATGGTCGGAACCTGCCTTACCGTCTGAGAAAAAGTTGCATAAAAACAAAGAAGAAGTCTTGCTTCAAAAAATAAACAACACTGGGTTCTCTGAAGGCTTTTGGGTTGAATACAGAGATTTGATTAAAAAAAGGCAACTAGAAACCATTGAGGATGCGGAACTTGTGCATCTTATAAACATGTCTGATCGCTTAGAAAAGGCCAATGTGCAACGAACGAAATATTTGATAGAATTGGCACAGATTCGTGGTGTAGCGGTTCGTGATTTAATGCAGCAATTAGGTGTTACGGAAGGGGGGCGATGAATGAGCAATTGAGGAAATTTTTACGCGAACGGGCGAGGGGATGTTGTGAATATTGCTTGTCGCCTGTCGAATATTCGTCAGACCCTTTTTCAATTGAACATATTATCCCAAGGTCAAAAGGTGGTTCAGATGAAGTAGATAATCTTGCTTTTTCATGCCAGGGGTGCAATGGTAGAAAATACAACCATATTTCGGCGATTGATCCTCTTACGGATATCTATATTCCTTTATTTCATCCCAGGAAAGATGTTTGGAACGACCATTTTGTTTGGAACGAGTCCTATACGCAGTTGATCGCACTTTCGTCCACGGGACGCGCAACGATTGAGCGCCTTCAATTGAATCGTCGAGAAGTTATAAACTTGCGTAAATTGTTGGTTATGGTTGGAGCGCACCCACCGATGTAGGCCAGTGTCCTTCCGCTTTTTATTGTTTATTTTAGAATTTGCCTAGTAATTGGCGGGTAAATACGAGATGTTAAATCGGGAGCAACTGGATACTTTACCGCATTCCCGACCAGGATTAATGTAAAACAGCAACTTTTTGTGTAAAAACGCCCGCTTCCGTGTGTACGCTCAGAAAATACGTACCACTCGGCAATGCACCTACCTCGAAGGACAAAATTGCGTCGTGCTGTATTCCATATTGTTTTTTCAAAACGGGTACGCCCAGCGCCGATACCAATATGAGGTCCAATGATTGCTCGTTCAAACCGGAAACATCCACTTGTAAAACCGTACTGGCTGGAATCGGTTGGCAAACAATACGCGGACGCCCTGCTTGAAGGGGGCCAACAACCTGCGTAATTGGTGCCGATAAATCAAATTGACTGACTTTACTACGTTGCCACTGCCAGCCAAAAGCACCAATCGTACCTTGAATTTCTCCAAAAATGCTCGATGTGCTGAGTAAATCCTTGCTTTGAATATGAATTTGTGCAGGATTACTCGAAAAGGAAGCATGTTGCACTGAAAATAAAGGTATGCCAGATTGTCCAAAAGCCCACAAGTTGCCACTCATGGAACGGTAAAAGATCGTATCAACCGGAAAGAAATACCCTCCATACGGGGGATTATCCAGCGGAAGACTTGTTAATAGTTGAAAATCAGGACCGTACACGTCTAATCGCGCTTCGAAAACAACAAAGGAATTACCATTCGGCATCAAGGCGATGTCATAAATAGGGTCAAACACACCATTGTTGATCACCGATTGTTGGTAGCTGCCATCTATAGAAAACCGATACAGGGCGGGCTCATAAAAACCCGCCAAATTGGGCCAAACTGCCAGCGCCAATAAATCGCCGGTATTTTTATCCAAAGAATAATCGGTGAAATATTGGATGGTATTGGCAAACGAAAATTCCCAGACCCGATCGACCACCCCGTCTTTGTATAAAACAATGTGCTCGATCGGAATGCCCCATTCGTTTTCTTCCATGTAATAATATACCGGTTCTGCGTTCGGCAATTGAAGCTTTCCTTTGGGTAAACTAAGCCCTTTCAGCGTTTTTATTACCTGCATTTGGGTATCTAATACGATGGTAGACAAGGTATCCTGTGCTCCGAGCAGGGAAAGGTGTAAAAAACCTTTTCGGTCAATCAATAAGTCTCGAAAATTGGCCACTTTGTGTTTAAATGTGTTCAAATTGGTACCATCAGACCCAATTTTTTGCAAAACCAAACTGTCCACCTGTTGCTCTACGACGTAGGCATTGCCCAATTGATCAAAGTAAAAGGGCGATACTCCATAAGCGCTATAGCTGTAAAAAACACTGCGCCTGCTCCAAATCGGTGTCAAATCCGGCGATAATTTATGGTAAAAACATTCCTCCCCAAAAGGATATTGGCCCGGACCAATCGCTTCAAACGTTTTTACCCAAAAATTTCCCTGCGCATCGACAGCATGGCCCACCCCTACCGTACGGGTCGTGCCTTTTTCCGAATACCGGTATTTACCCAGCGGTGCCTGTTGTTCCGCGTAAAAAGTTTCCATATAATATTCGTTTTCAGAAAAAAGCCCAGACAATGGACTGCGCATCCGCCGCAAGGTACCTCCCACCGCAACAGCGCCGTCTGAAAGGTTCACGGCCCCCGAACCAGTGAATATATAGGAACTGTCGATGTCAAAAAAATACGTCCAATGGGTGCTCAAATTTTGGCTATTTAAACATGCCAACCTTGCTTCACCAGTTTGTTCATCTTCCGTAAGCCAAAAGAGCGAATCATGCACGATGGTTAAACCTCGGGTTGCGCAATCATGCGGAAGGGTCATCGTGATTTTATTTTCAATTTGGCCATTGTCATCCAGCTTCCATAAAAAAGCGACCCGAGGCGCCCAGGATTTTGGGGTGTAAGCGCCCGATACAAACAGCTTGTTCGAACTTGTTACAAACCCATTGATCTCGGCAAAAAGGGAGTCTGATTTGAAAGCATAGGCTACCGTACCATTGGAATCCACTTTAGCAATCACACAATCGACCAACGAATTTTCAAGATTTTCTGCGGTGTATAAGGCGCGCTTGTCATCCACAACCGTTTTTGGCCAGGATAAAAAACTAAAAGCCTGCTTTTCATTAAAATCTAATCCGCTCAAATTGAACGGCGTCCCTTGCTCCTCACCGCTTTCCGGGTCGATGCTTCGAATAGAATAAGTAGGTCCGGGCGCATCCTCCCACTGCGTAAATACAAAATTTTTATTCGAGTCAATTGCCACGGAAGTCGCTGCCGGGCCACCACCGAATGCCTGGGAAAGATCAAATTTTGAAAAAGAATCGAGCAAAAAGCCTGTTCCCGGCTCAAATTTCATGAAATAAGATGGCCGTGGCCCAAAATTCTGATAGGTAGAGTAGGTTACCTTAATACTGCCCCGCTCATCTATAAAGCCGTCGTATAAACGAGCCGAAGTGTGCTTGGGGAGTAAGGTATCAAAAGAAACTTGCCACTCTTTTTCGCCGTTGATACCCACTTTTAACAAAAAACCATTGCTGAATTGGGGATCAAAATAGGTTGCGGTGCCCAAAGACATACCAAGTATAAAGGTATTTCCATATTCATCCAGCAGCATCTTCAGCGGAACATCGTAATTGTTGCTGTCCGGCGAATCATAGCGCACATCCCAGAGCAAAACACCCTCTGGCGTAACTTTTTGCAAACTAACATCCGCAAACATTGAATCGCTTTCCACAAAGCCCAGCAACAATAAGTTGCCATCGGTCGACTGCTTCATTTCAACAACTTCATCCCGGCTGGTATGTGCACGATTCCCCATGCTGTATTCACGCACCGGCCAAATGGGCTTAGGGGTTTGTGCTTGCGTGAAAGCAATAAAACAATATATATAAAAAATTGATAAGCAAATACTTGATTTGTTAATTTGCTTTAAATAAAAGAAAAACCCGGGCTTCTGTGGCTGCATGGTATGGACGAATTGTGTTGGCCTCAGCTAAAAATAGGGCATTTTAATTGGAGTGGCAAAATCTTTATTCACAGAAAGCCTGTTTTTTACACATTCGTCTGCCATGTTAAAAACTTGTTAACTTACATTAGGATCACATTCGTTTGTGGGCATGGAGATAGTTTTGCGCTTTAATGAAAAAAATGCGGCCAAGCGTCAATATCTTATTTGCAGTAATCGCCATACACCTTTCGTTTGCCGGATGGGTGCAGGCTTCCGGCGTTTGTACACCTGTACCGGGTTTTACCAGTGGACAGGTTATCAAGCAGGAAGCCATGGTGCCGTGCGTGCTTGAAGCGCCAATGGGGGGTACTGCTGATTCAAATGCTGCTGGCCAGTTTTTTTTATTCTTTGAAAACGAGGAGGATCCCGACAATGAAGGCTCCATTCATAAAAGTCCGAAGCACAAGTCTTTTCCAAAAAGTTACGTTTTACCGCTGTTTTCGGCTCTTCAGCCGATTCGATTTTCGCGTTGCGGCGCCTTAATATTGCCTGATGGCTTCCGAAGCAGCAGCGCCCTTCCTGTATTTCTTCGTTTACGCGTCCTGCGCCTGTAGCAGGTACATCGCTTTGTACATTTTCCATGCTTGATTTGTAATGCAACTACTTTCCTGTCCACTTTGTGCGGCGGGAGCAATTTCTTATCAAGCATTCACATACACGCGTCATCTATTTTCTACGCGTAAATTCCTGTAAATCAATTCAAAATTTTAACTTTATGAACAGAATGTTCCTGCTCATAGGCTTGGGCGTATTGTTTTTTGGCGCCAGCTGCAGCAATGAAACAGAAAAACCAGAAACGGTGACGGAGGCCAAATTCCAGGTTACCAGTCCGCTAAAAAAAGATACGCTGATCAGCGCTGATTATGTATGTCAGATCAAATCCATCCGCAACATTGAGTTGCGGGCGCTTGAAAAGGGTTACCTGGAGCATATTTACGTAGATGAAGGTCAATTTATCAAAAAAGGCCAAAAAATGTTCCAGATCCTGCCAACATTGTATGAGGCGGAGTTTCAGAAAGCGCAAGCAGAAGCGCAAGTTGCTGAAATAGAATACCAAAACACCAAATTGCTGGCAGAAAACAATGTCGTTTCAAAAAACGAACTGGCGATGGTGAAAGCCCGGTACGAAATCGCTAAATCGGAAATGAAGCTGGCACAAGTACACCTGGGTTTTACCGAAATCCGGGCGCCTTTCGAAGGCATCATGGACCGCCTATTCGTGCGGGAAGGCAGCTTGTTGGATGAAGGCGCCTTATTTACATCCTTGTCGGATAACAGCAAAATGTGGGTGTATTTTAATGTTCCGGAACAGGAATACCTGAATTACAAAATGCACACGCAGCAAGGCGGACAACAAAAAGTAAAACTGCGCATGGCCAACAACGAGATGTTTGAATATACGGGTACGGTGGAAACGATTGAAGGGGAGTTCAACAACGAAACCGGCAATATTGCGTTCCGAGCCACTTTTCAAAACCCAAAAAGATTGCTGCGACACGGCGAAACCGGCAATATTATCCTGGAAAAACCCATCAAAAATGCTATTTTAATTCCACAAAAAGCCACGTTCGAGATTTTGGACAAACGGTATGTGTTTGTGGTCGACAAAGAAGGCGGGGTGCATTTAACCCCCATTGAAATCGCGGCAGAGATGCCCGATCTTTTTGTAGTTAGCAAAGGGGTCACCGAAACAGACATGATACTGCTCGACGGTTTGCGCAAAGTGAAAGACGGGGTGAAAATCCAATACGTCTATCAGGATCCCCAGCAAGTGCTTGCTCATCTAAAGGTTTTCTCCGAATAAACCCAATCCGCTATGTTTGAACAATTTATCCACAGGCCGGTACTCGCAATCGTCGTATCGGTCCTGATCTTATTAATGGGTGGGCTGGCTATTACAACCCTGCCCACCGCGCAGTTTCCGCAAATTGCCCCACCGCTCGTACTCGTGGAAACCGCCTATCCCGGCGCCAGCGCCGATG
Source organism: Saprospiraceae bacterium (assembly GCA_027488935.1). GTDB lineage: Bacteria > Bacteroidota > Bacteroidia > Chitinophagales > Saprospiraceae > M3007. The sequence goes on from JAIYAP010000022.1 coordinate 98,155, forward strand.
TATTGGTCAATTCGGTGCTCATACCGATCGAACAGGCCATCAACGGTGTACCGGGCATGCGCTATATTATTTCGGATGCCACCAGTGCTGGCGAAGCAACCATCCAAATTGTATTCAACCTGGATGTGGACCCCAATATCGCCACGGTGAACGTGAAAAACCGGATCGAAACAGTGATGAACCGCCTCCCGCCCCTGGTACAACGCGAAGGCGTGGTGGTTAACTTTCTCCAGCCGAGTATGTTGATGTACGTAAACCTGTTCAGCAAGGATACCACGGCCGACGAAAAATTCCTCTACAACTTCGCCAACATCAACATGGTCAAGGAGTTGCAGCGGGTAAAAGGAATGGGTAAGGTGAAAATTTTGGGCAGCCGCCGATACTCCATGCGTATTTGGTTGAAACCCGACCGCATGCGCGCCTATAACATCGGCACCGACGAGGTAATGGAGGCCCTGAGCGATCAAAGCGTCATCGGTTCTCCGGGGCGACTGGGGCAAAGCTCGGGCAAACGATCAGAAGCACTGGAATATGTGTTGACGTATGTCGGGCGGTACAACACCCCCGAACAGTACCAGAACATTATCGTTCGGTCCAATGCCAAAGGTGAATTGCTTTACCTGAAAGATATCGCCGAAGTAGAACTGGGCAGCGAGTTTTATGACATCTACTCCAATTTAGATGGTCGACCGTCGGCATCCATCATGTTGAAGCAGAATTATGGTAGTAATGCGCAAGAGGTTATTGCCGACACCAAAAAGAAACTGGCAGAACTGAAAGAAACGAGTTTCCCGCCGGGCATGGATTACGAGATCAACTACGACGTATCCGACTTCCTGAATGCTTCGATCGACAAAGTGTTGCATACCTTGCTAGAGGCCTTCCTTTTAGTGGCTTTGGTGGTGTTTATCTTTTTGGGGGATTGGCGTTCGACGCTTATTCCGACGCTGGCGGTGCCGGTTTCGCTGGTGGGTACTTTTATGGTGATGCAATTGTTTGGACTCACGATCAATTTGATCACCTTATTTGCCCTGGTATTGGCCATCGGTATTGTGGTCGATAATGCGATTGTGGTGGTGGAAGCCGTGCATGCCAAGATGGAGGAGGAGCATCTGTCGCCCTATCAGGCCACCCTCAAGGTGGTACGAGAGATCAGTGGGGCCATTATTGCGATCACGCTGGTGATGGCGGCGGTATTTATCCCGGTAGCCTTTATGTCGGGTCCGGTAGGTATATTTTACCGGCAATTTTCCATCACGATGGCGAGTTCCATCATTCTTTCCGGGTTAATTGCGCTTACCCTCACGCCGGTATTGTGCGCCATGTTGTTAAAAAACAACCATGGGAAACCCAAGCGAAAAACGCCGTTGACGATGTTTTTGGGCTGGTTTAACCGCAGTTTTGAGCGTTTGACCGGGAAGTATGTATGGCTTTTGCAGTTGATTACCAACCGATTGCTCGTAACCCTACTGCTCTTTGTGGGGTTCAGTTTGGGCATTTGGTGGATTTCCTTGCGCTTACCGGCTGGTTTTATACCTGCGGAAGACCAGGGAATGATTTACGCGATTATCCAGACGCCACCAGGGTCGACGCTTGAACAAACCAATGTAGTTTCGCGCGAATTGCAGGAAATCGCCAAGAAAGTAGAGGGCGTAAAATCGGTATCTTCGCTGGCGGGCTATGAAATCTTGACCGAAGGCCGCGGATCAAATGCAGGAACTTGTTTAATTAACCTGAAAAACTGGTCGGATCGGAAAAAAACCGCGCCTCAGATCATTCAGGAACTTGAAGAAGCCGCGAAGGATATCGGCGCTACCGTAGAGTTTTTCCAGCCTCCGGCAGTACCCGGTTATGGTGCAGCGGGCGGCTTTACGTTGCGGTTACTCGACAAAACCAATGCGGGCGATTACAAGGAATTTGGTGTTGTAAATGAGCAATTTATGGCCGAATTGCGCAAGCGAAAAGAGTTGTCGGGCCTGTTTACGTTCTTCGCCTCCAATTACCCCCAATATGAGTTGGAGATCGATAACAAATTGGCCATGCAAAAAGGGGTATCCATCGGCAAGGCCATGGAAAACCTGAATACCTTGATCGGCTCCAATTATGAACTGGGTTTTGTGCGATTTGGGCAATATTTTACCGTGTATGTACAAGCAGCACCCGAGTATCGCCGACTCCCGGAAGATATTTTGAATTTGTATGTCAAAAACAACCGCGACGAAATGGTGCCCTATTCGGCCTTTATGAAAATGGTCAAAAAACAGGGCTTGAACGAAATTACCCGCTATAACCTGTATACTGCTTCGGCCATCAGCGGATCGCCAGCAAAAGGGTACTCCAGCGGCGAGGCCATCAAAGCCATCCAGGAGGTTGCGAAAAATACCCTCCCGCGTGGGTACGACATCGATTGGGGAGGGTTGTCGAAAGACGAAGTTGAACGGGGCAACGAGGCGTTGTATATCTTCTTGATTGTGTTGGTGTTTGTGTACCTGATTTTGGCAGCGCAATACGAGAGTTTCCTCCTGCCATTCGCCGTGATCCTTTCCCTGCCCGCAGGTGTGTTCGGCTCCTTCTTGTTTTTGCATTGGATGGGACTTTCCAACGACATTTATGCCCAGGTAGGTTTGATCATGCTCGTAGGCCTTTTAGGTAAAAACGCCGTATTGATCGTGGAATTTGCAGTGCAAAAACACCAGAAAGGTAGCACCGTGCTGGAGGCTGCGATTGAGGCCGCCAAAGTGCGCTTCCGACCCATTTTGATGACCTCTTTTGCCTTTGTGGCAGGTTTGATTCCGCTGGTAGGCGCCACAGGCCCAGGTGCCATCGGTAACCAAACCATCGGCGCTTCTGCATTGGGTGGTATGTTGCTCGGTACCATTTTCGGGGTAATTGTTGTGCCCGGACTGTATTATGTATTTGGCAGCCTGGCAGCAGGCCGGAAATTGATCCGCGATGAAAACTTTGATCCGTTAACCGAAGATTATGTAGACCATGTTGAAAAAAATCATTAATCATTTGCCAATCGGCATCTTGTTGCTTTTGCTCATGGGAGCATGCAAAGTGCCGACCATCGTGGAGAAAACAGCAAACAATACCACGCCCCAGGGGTTTGCCAACGCGAAAGACACCGCACAGGCAGCCTACATCAACTGGCAGGCATATTTTAAAGATCCGGCGTTACAGGCCTTGATCGACACTGCCTTACGCAACAACCAGGAGCTCCTTATTTTCACCCAGGAAATTGCCGTAGCACAAAACGAAGCTTTGGCCCGCAAAGGGGAATACCTACCCTTCGTTCGGCTGGGCGGCGGCATGGGGGTCGACAAGGCGAGCCGGTACACCGTACGCGGCGCAACCGAGCACAATGTTCCTTTGTCGGAAAACAAAGCCTTCCCCGATCCGGTGCCCGACTTTATGGTCGCTGCACAGGCTTCCTGGGAGGTCGATATCTGGAAAAAGTTGCGCAATGCGCGGCAGGCAGCTGTTTTGCGGTATTTAGCCACGCAGGAGGGCCGGAATTTTATGGTGACCCAATTGGTAGCCGAAATTGCGCACGCTTATTACGAATTGCTGGCATTCGACAACCAACTTGAAATCGTGCGCAACAACATCCAACTCACGGAAAAGGCACTATCGATTGTTAAATTGCAAAAAGAAGCGGCCCGGGCAACCGAGTTGGCGGTAAAACGCTTCGAAGCCGAATTGTTGAAAAACCAGGCCTTGCAATACAATCTTTTGCAAAGCATCGTGGAAGCCGAAAACCGAATCAATTTTTTGACCGGGCGTTTTCCGCAACCGGTGCAGCGCAATGCCCAGACCTTCAACGATGTACTACCCGATACCACCCGAGCGGGTGTGCCGGCCCAATTGTTGGTCAACCGACCCGACATTCGCCAGGCAGAACTGGAAATCGCGGCTGCCAAATTAGATGTGAAATCGGCCCGCGCCAATTTCCTGCCTGGATTGCGGCTCACGGCAGCATTGGGTAACCAAGCCGTAACACCTGGGTTCTTTTTCAAACTGCCCGAATCGCTGTTATTGGGTTTGGCAGGTGAATTGGTGGGGCCTTTGGTGAATAAAAACGCCATAAAAGCCGCCTATTTTACCGCCAATGCCAAACAAACCCAGGCGGTGTACCACTACGAACAGACCATTTTGAATGCCTGCATCGAAGTGACCAACCAATTGGCCAATTTGGATAACCTGCAAAACCGCTATGCCTTGAAACAGCGCCAGGTGCAAACCCTCAATGAATCGGTTTCCATTGCAACCCAATTGTTTACGGGTGCTCGGGCCGATTACGGCGAAGTTTTGCTCACCCAACGCGATGCACTGGAATCGCGCATGGAACTGGTTGAAACCAAAGCGGCGCAGTTTAATGTGTGGATCAACCTGTATCGCTCGATGGGCGGCGGCTGGAAGTAGGATTTTTCTGAAAAATGGTTTAAAAAAAACAGCATTGGATGGTTCCGATGCTGTTTTTTTTGCGCGCGTGCGGTCCGCGTGTGTCAATCATTGGGGCTCTTGCCCCCTTCTGTAAGGAAAACGGGTAGAACCCGATAGATCGTCACACGCGGTAGAACCGCGCGCGAGCGGCTTATTCCGAAAGCAATTTTCGTACTTTGGAGATATCCTTATGCTGTATCCCTGCCGCTTCATATTGATCTTGTTAATGCATGGCGTAAAGTAGATCGGGCCATCACCGCCGCACGCACGTCATTTTTTTTAAAATTATTGTTCAAATACAGCACCTTCTGCTACTTGTCTCCAATCTTCCATCTCTTTTCGAACACTATCCAGTTTGGCGCTGATAGTGCCGATTGCAATTTTACCCAGGGGTAATCTCAAGGGCGGCTGCGCTAATTCCGTGATTTGGATAATCGCTTCTGCGGCTTTCATTGGGTCGCCTTCCTGTTTTCCATCTACCAGTTTCATGCGCTCCCGAAAAACACCTGCCGTGGCATTATAATCTTCTAGCACATTTTCGGCTTGTTGAAATGCGGTACTAGCAAAACCTGTTCGGAACGGACCGGGTTCAACAATGGTCACCTTTATTTGTAGGGGAGCAATTTCGGCAGCCAATGCTTCACTAAAGCCTTCCAAAGCAAATTTACTAGCATTGTAAATTCCAAAACCCGGAAATGCCTTAATGCCTCCATGCGATGAAATTTGTACGATATGCCCGCTTTTCTGTGCTCGAAACATCGGCAACGCTGCCTGTGTTACCTTCAATGCTCCGAAAAAATTGGCTTCAAAAACGGCTCTTAACTCTTCGTCGCTTGTTTCTTCAATTGCACCGGCAAACCCAAATCCCGCGTTGTTGACCAACACATCCAGTTTGCCAAATTGTTTTTTGATGGTTTCAAACGCCTCCCGTATTTCATTTTGATTGGTAATGTCCAGTTTCAAAGCAAAAGCCTCATCTTTATGTTGGTCGTTGAAAACATCGACTTGCGCCTGATTTCGAAAAGTGCCAATTACAAAATGGCCGCTTTCAAGGACAGCCTGGGCAAGTGCTTTGCCCAGGCCGCTTGAAATACCGGTGATTAACCAGATATTCTGTTTCATGACGGAACTACTTTTAGCAGTTGAACCGGAATGTTAATTTTCACTTTATCGGATACCGCTAAATTTCCCGTTCCCAACAACACATTAAAGGACAAGCCATAATCTTGTCGGTTAATGCTCCCGGTCAGGAAAAAACCTGCTTTTGTAAAGCCAAATGGGTCTTTCGGCACGATTCCGGCAAATTCCAAATCGAAGGTTACCGGCTTAGTAATGTCTCTAATTGTCAAATCTCCATGGAGTTTGTACGCATTGATCGTGGAAGTAGGTTCCACTTTCGTACTTACGAATTTCATTTCGGGAAATTTTTCGGCAGCGAAAAAATCATCCGCTTTCAAGTGTGCGTCCCTTTGGGCATCATTCGTATCAATGCTGCCTACTTGTACGTTGACGTCAACCTGCAAATCCGAAAAGTCTTCCTTCTCTGCTGTAGCATTGCCCGTAAAATTTCTGAAAAATCCGTCTACTTCGGTGATGCCGAAGTGCCTAACACTAAAACCTACTTTGGTGTGACTTGGGTCAAAAACCCATTTTGGTGCCTCTTTCATTGTTAAAATTTTGATTTAAGATCGTCAAAATTGACAATGCAAAGGTGAGGGCGCAGAAAGACGGTTTGTTAGGACGGAACCTACGCGTTTCGGTATTTTTCGGACATTGCCTTTTTAAATTCGAGGGGAGACATATTCGTTTCAGATTTAAAAACTTTAGCGAAATACGACAAATCAAAATAGCCTAATTCTACGGCGATCTCTGAAACACTGAAATCGGTAAATGTCAACAGGCGTTTTGCCTCTAAAATACTGCGCGCTTTTATCAATTCTGTGGTTGTTTTTCCAGTTACCTGATTGGCAACCAGATTTAAATAATGCTGGGTAACATGTAGTTTTTCAGCGTATTCACCTGCCTTTAAAGATTGTTTAAAATGGATTTCAATTAAGTTTTTCAATCTTTTGTATAAGACGATATAGGTTTTGGCTATTTTTTCTGGTTTACTTTTATCAATGGCTCTTTGTATTTGGCTCAATAAAATATTAAGCAACGATTGAATGATGTTGGTAGAATAATCCGTTCGTTTTTTCTCGGTTATGATCAGGTCAATGGTTTGTCTTATCTCGCTAAACGTAATCGCATCAGGGTTTAGAAAAGGCTGCTCATAAAAGTTGTCTAAAAAAGTTATTTCAAATAACTTTTCCTTGTCCTGATGATTGAGTAAAAAGAAATCTTCGGTAAAAAAGACGCTTCCGCCTTTTAAGGGTTGCCATTCCACAAAATGGTGCACCTGATTGGGGGAGATGAAAAACAAAGTTTTAGGTTCTATTTTGTATTCCTGATAATCAATCGTTTGCGTGCTAATACCTTCATCAAACCATAGTATTTCATAGAAAGTATGTTTGTGTGGGTCGTCAATGTCCAACTCCTCCATTTCTTCAAACCGGGTAATCTCGAACGCCGTCGGATTCTGGGGTTCGCCTATAAAATGGCCGATTGAATAAAATGGAAACATGTCTTTCATTAGGTAAATTTCGGAATTATTTAGATTCTAGGGTTGTCTGTTGCTTTTATGTGATCAACCGCGCGAGCAAAAAACCCTTACTCCCGCCAAACCACCACCCCTTCCCGATTTATATAAGCCCAGCAACCCTCCACTACCACCAAAGCTAAGCCTGCGCGAAAGGCCGCAGCCGCCTCATACACCGCAGGCAATACCAGCGCGCCAGAAGGGTCAATGTACCCCCAACGTCCATTGATTTTTACCTGTGCCCAGCCTTCGGAAAAACTGCCCGCGTCTTCAAACCGGGGCGTAATCACCAGTTTGCCGGTTTTATCCATGTACCCACAGGCGCCATTGATTTCTACCAGGGCCAGGTTTTCGGCAAAATTGCCCGCAAAATCGAAGGTGGGTTCGATGACGAGCACGCCATCCTGGTTTACAAACCCATACTTATCATCGCGTACCGCCAGGGCCATGCCATCGTGAAAAATGCCCTGCTCCGGGTCGCGGGTTATTAAAAATTGGGGTTCCAGCAGCACTTTTCCGCTGCGATCAATCAAACCCCATTTAAATTGGTGTTCTACTTTGGCCACGGAGCCTTGAAAAGCCGCGCAAATGTCCCAAACAGGATCGATTACAAATGCGCCGGAAGGATCGATATAGCCGCATTTGCCCTGTTTGCCCGCAGGTGCGAGTCCGCCCACGAAGGATCCGGCCTGTTCGTATTTCATCGGAAGGACCAAATCGCCCGCCGGATTAATAAAACCATAAAAATTATGGATGCCCACGTAGGCCAGACCTTCTGAAAAATCGCCCGCATCATCGAAACGCGCCGATATGACCTCGTTGCCGCGCATATCCAAATAGCCCCAGCGTTGCACCACCTGCACCCGCGCGCGTTCGTGCGCGAAGGGCATGATTTGTCGATACAATTTTTTCAGGTACAGGCGACCAAGGGTGTCCATCAGTACCCATTGGTCGTTAAAGCGCACGGGACAGAAGCCCTGCTGGAATTCCCCCACGGCTAAATACTGCGGCTCGATCACAATTTCTGCTTCGGCATTCATAAATCCGAAGCGGCCATGTTGCCGAATTTTAAAAAGGCTGGAGGCCATGGAGGAGGGTGGTTTGATTGAAAACAACAACTGCACCTGCAAAGGTACCCCGGTCGCTGCATTTATGCGTCAAAACTGACCACCAGTTTTTTGGAAGTCGGATGCGCCTGACAAGTAAGTACATATCCGGCCGCTACTTCGTCTGGTTCGAGGCCATAACACAGTTCCATCGCCGCGCTGCCTTCCAATATTTTGGCTTTGCAGGTGCTGCACACACCGCCCTTGCACGAAAAGGGCAAGTCGGCGCCCGCGCGCATGGCTGCATCCAAAATGGTGCTGCCCGCAGAAGGCAAGATGAAATTGAACGATTCACCGTCCTGAATCAGGGTAATTTCGGCTTCGAAGGTATCGGTGGCTTGTGCGCTGATACGGGTTGTTTGCGCGGGTGCGCCTGTTGTGTTAAACAGTTCAAAATGAATGGCTTTTGCATCAGCACCCAGGCTTTCCAGCGTCGATTTTACGGTAAAAATCATATCGGCTGGTCCGCACAGGAAATAAGCATCTACCGTTTTAGGGTCAAAAAGCAGGCGCGCATATTGCTGGCATTTTTCAGCATCGATGCGGCCATAAAACAGCGGACTGCCCAGTGATTCGCGGCTCAGTACATGGTGTACAGACAAACGATCGGGGTATTGGTTTTTGAGGGCTTCGAGTTGCTCCCGGAAAATGATCTGATCGAAGCCGCGGTTGCCATAAAACAGCAAAAAACGACTTTTAGGCGCAGTGGTCAAGGTCGTTTTTAAAATACTCATGACCGGTGTAATACCGCTGCCGGATACAAAAGCGACATATGTTTTGGCTTCATCAGTCGTTAATTCGGTATAAAAACGGCCCTGGGGCGGCATTACCTCTAATACATCGCCAATTTTCAGTTGCGTATTGGCGTAAGTGCTAAATACCCCGTCCGGGATTTGTTTTACCGCCACCCGCAATTCATGGTCTGTTACGCCGCTGCAAATAGAATACGAACGACGCACCTCTTCACCCCCCAATTGGGTACGCAACGTGAGGTATTGTCCTTGGGTAAACTGAAAAAGTGCACCCAAAGCATCCGGCACTTCAAAAGCGATGGAAACGGTATCGAGGGTTTCCCGGCGCAGATCGCGCACGGTGAGCGGGTAAAATTTGGTTGCCATGCGGGCCAATTTTTATGCGTGGTGGTGGAAGAGGGCAAGATACGATCAAAAACACAAAAAAGTGTACCCCGCAACGCATGGGAGTACACTTCCTGCAGGGGGCACGGGGCCTACTGCGACGACTTCAAGCAACTTAGGCGGTAGCGCCCAGGGTGTTGACGTGGCGCATCAAACCGCTTTTCAGGTTGGATGCTTTATTGCGGTGGATGTTGCCGCGTTTTGCCAAACGGTCGATCATGCTGATAACCTTAGGAAGAAAGGTTTCTGCTTCCGCTTTATCTTTCAGGTCGCGCAAATTTTTGATTGCGGTACGCGCTGTCTTTTTGTAGTAGCGGTTTTGCAAACGACGCTTTTCGGTTTGACGGATGCGCTTGAGGGCCGACTTATGATGTGCCATATAATTACTGAATCGTTGATTCGTTTAAAAAATAAATTCCTTGAAACTCAACAGTTTACTGTTTGCGACTTTCAATTCGGGCGGCAAAGGTAAGATTCTTTCTGTAAAAAGAAAAAAGGAAAGACATTTTTATTTTGTGTATCGTTTTGTATATAGTTTTCTATATATTTTCAGTCGTTTAACGCTAACTTTACGCACTTTTTTCGGGCAGGGCATTTGCGAAAGACCTATCTTTGCAGGCTTTTACGCAATTGCTTGATTTTGAATTTTATACACCTCCGTTAGGATGAAAGATTTTTCAGCTGTTTTTAACGCACACCCGCAGTATATCGACCAAATGTACCAATCCTGGCTGCAAGATGCCAACTCGGTAGAACAGGATTGGCAGGCATTTTTTAAGGGTTTTGATTTTGCCATGCTCTCTGCCAACGGCAATGGCAGTGCCACCGCACCTGCATCCGCTGGCAATATCAATACGAGTAAAGAATTTGGCGTGATTGGCCTGATTCACGGATACCGGGATCGCGGTCACACGCTTTCCACCACCAATCCGCTCAAACCGCGCCGCGACCGCAAACCGCGCCTTGATCTGGTCGATTATGGCCTGACGGAAGCGGATTTAGATACCCCATTTGCAGCCGGCTTTGAAATTGGTTTGCCCAACGCCACGTTGCGCACCATCATCGACCGATTGAAGGGCCTGTACTGTGGTAATATCGGGTTCGAAAGCACGCATGTTTTTGATAAAGAACGCCGCCAATGGTTGCGCGAACGTATCGAAAGCCGCAGCTTGTCGTCCGATTATGGATTTAGCATCGATAAAAAGAAGCGCATTCTGGAAAAGTTGAATGGCGCTGTGGGTTTTGAACAGTTTTTGGCCACCAAATTTGTCGGACAAAAACGTTTTGGTTTGGAAGGCGGCGAAGTAACCATTCCTGCCCTCGACGCCATTATTAATACTGCTGCGGAGGCCGAATTTCCGGTAGAAGAAGTGGTAATCGGCATGGCACACCGCGGCCGCTTGAACGTGTTGTGCAATATTGTAGGCAAAACGTACGAGCAAATTTTCAACGCATTTGAAAATAAATCCATTCCCGATCAAAGTTTTGGTTCGGGCGACGTAAAATACCACCAGGGCTATTCTTCCCAGGTTACGGCTGCCAATGGCAAAAGTGTTTATGTAAAATTGCTGCCCAACCCCAGTCACCTCGAAGCCGTCAATCCGGTCGTAGAAGGTTTCTGCCGGGCTAAATTGGATATCCTGTACGATAGCAAATTTGATCGGGTATTGCCCATTTTGATCCACGGCGATGCGGCGGTTGCCGGTCAAGGCATTGTATATGAAGTGACACAAATGATGTCGCTCGCAGGTTACAACACCGGCGGTACCGTGCATTTTGTCATCAACAACCAAATTGGTTTTACCACCGATTGGGAAGATGCGCGCTCAAGCACCTATTGTACCAGCGTGGCTGAAGTAGTGCAAGCGCCAGTATTCCACGTGAATGGCGACGACCCGGAAGCGGTGGTTTTTGCCGTTGAATTGGCCGCTGAGTTCCGCCAGAAATTTAAAAGCGATGTGTTTATTGATATGGTGTGTTATCGCCGCAATGGACACAACGAAAGCGACGAGCCTCGGTTTACCCAGCCTGCGCTGTGGAAAATCATTGAAAAACACCCCGATCCACGTGCTTTGTACAACAGCGTACTGGTTGCGCGCGGCGATGTAGATGAAAAATTGGCCAAGGATATGGAGGCGCATTTTAAAGCCGACCTGCAGGCGCGCCTCGATGATGTGCGCCAACATCCGCTGCCTTATACTTACCAGGAACCTGAATTGGCCTGGAAAGCGCTGAAAAAAACCATAGACGATGCTGAATTTCAGGAAAGTCCAGCGACCGGGGTATCCCGTGCGGTAATCGACAAAGCCATTGAGCACCTGCTTTCTTTCCCATCCGATTTTACGCCGCTGCAACAGATTTCTAAAATCAATGAAGCGAAAAAGCAATTAATCGCTACCGGCAAAATCGACTGGGCCTTGGGCGAATTGCTCGCGTACAGCACCTTGTTGATGGAAGGTCGCAATGTGCGCATGAGCGGCCAAGACGTAAAACGCGGGACTTTCAGCCACCGGCACGCCTGTATTTTTGATGCCAATACCAACCGCGAAGTGAACCGTTTGGATGGTTTGAGCGACAAACAGGGCAAATTTTACATTTACAACTCCCTTTTGAGCGAATACGCGGTGTTAGGCTTTGAATACGGTTATTCCTTGTCGACCCCGGATGCGCTGGTATTGTGGGAAGCGCAATTTGGCGACTTTGTTAATGGCGCGGGTACCATCATTGACCAGTTTATTTTTGCAGGCGAGGCCAAATGGCAGCGCATGAGCGGTTTGGTGATGTTGTTGCCCCATGGCTATGAAGGCCAGGGACCAGAGCACTCGAGCGCACGTATGGAACGCTTCCTGCAAGGTTGCGCCGAAAATAACGTGACCATTGCCAATGTTACCTCGGCATCCAACTATTTCCACTTGTTGCGCCGTCAACTTGCACGTCCGTTCCGCAAGCCATTGATTGTTTTCTCGCCAAAATCAACCCTACGTCCGCCTTTTAACCTAGGTTTGATCAGCGAAATTGAAACCGGCACCCGTTTCCAGGAATTACTCGACGATACGAATGTGGATGCTAAAAAAGTGAAAAAAGTGTTGGTGTGCAGCGGTAAGGTTTACTACGATTTGCTGAAACAGCAGCAGGATGATAACCGGAAAGATGTGGCGATTGTGCGTTTGGAACAAATTTATCCGTTCCCGAAAACACAATTCGAAAACCTGCTCAAAAAATACGAAAAAGCAAAATTGACCTGGGTACAGGAAGAACCCCGCAACATGGGTGCCTGGGGCTATATTGCCCTCAACCACCCGGAATACGATTGGAAATGTGTGAGCCGTCCTGCAGCATCTTCACCAGCTACCGGCTTCCCAAAACAACATGAATTGCAGCAGCAAGCCATTGTAGAGCAGGCTTTTGAGAAATAAATAGTTCGAACAATATGACACAGGTACAAGTATTTACATTCAATCCATTTGCCGAAAACACCTATGTGGTGTACGACGAAACGGGTGCCTGTGCCATTTTTGATCCTGGCTGTTACGAATGGAAAGAAAAAGATGCCCTACAATCATTTATCAAAAAACAGGGCCTCGAACCTGTTCGGCTGATTAACACGCATTGCCACCTCGATCATGTATTTGGCAACGCTTTTGTGGCGCAAACCTGGAAACTGGCGTTGGGGATACACCGCGATGAACAACCACTCCTGGAACGATACCCGGAAGTTTGTCGCAATTACGGTATCCCCAACGTAGAAATTTCGCCGATGCCGGGCTATTATATTGAACCCGGCACGACCATCGAATTTGGCAATACCCGCCTGGAAGTATTGTTCACGCCTGGCCATTCACCGGCCAGTTTGTCGTTTTATTGCAAAGAAGATGCCTTTGTTTTGGCGGGAGATGTACTGTTTTATGAGAGCATTGGGCGCACGGATTTGCCCGGCGGCAACCACGAATTATTGTTGGAAAGCATTCGAAATCAATTATTTACCCTGCCCGGTGAAACCTTGGTGTATGCTGGGCACGGCCCGTCTACCACCATCCGCCACGAAATGGAGGACAATCCATTCTTGTAAAATTGTTGGAAAATTTTGCTCAACTTTGAGCGGTCAACTGACAATATCGCATGCTATCTTATTTATTACGCAGGGTTTTACTGGCCATACCCACCATTTTTTTGGTCTCTTTGCTCACCTTTTGGCTGAGTCAATGCGCGCCCCGCGACGCAAAACTGGAATATTCAGAAGGGGGCCAACAAGATGGCAATTATCGGGGCCAACTAAATACCATCATTGCCGAGGCCCAAAAGCAGCATTTGTTTCTGCCGGCCTTTTATTTTTCCATTACCTCCTCCGCGTTTCCAGATACCTTATATCGCGTGTTGCCTTTGAGTCGGCGCGAAAAACTGTGCCAGCTGACCGCCCAAACGGGGAATTGGAACGCGCAGGTAGCTTTTGAAAAAACAATTTGGGATGCCATTGCGGGCGTCAAAAATTTGCGCGATAGTTTGTTGCAAAAACGCCCGCTCAACCAGGAAGTTGCAAAACTGAGTGCACAATTCCGTGTAGATACCCTTGAACGCGTATTTACCCGCATGGAACAAAATGCATTGCAACTGCCTCAAATTCAAACACATATTGCGCAATTGCGCTTGGCCCATACCAAGGTATTGAAAGAGCAGTACCCGGAAAAATTGTGGATACCTGCGTTTTATTGGTACGGATTGCAAAATCAATACCATCATTGGCTAAGCGGGTTTGTGACAGGCGATTTGGGCCTTACCCGCTCCATGGATTTACCGGTTTGGCAGGAATTGAAACCCGCTTTATGGTCGACCATGATGGTGAGTGTCCTTGCGGTTTTACTGGCCTACCTGATCGCCATCCCCCTGGGTGTTTTTATGGGACGCCAGGTAGGTCGGTTGAGTGACAAATGGGCACGTCGGCTGCTGTTGTTTTTGTATTCCATGCCGGTTTTTGTATTAGGCACCCTGCTGACAGGCTTGTTTGTGTCCGATGCTGCGGTATTTCCGGCCATTCGTCGGTTTAGTATTACGCCATTGCAGGGCAGTGGAACGTATGCGGTCTTTTGGTTGTTAGAAAATTTGCCGGTGATTTTGTTGCCGATTTTGACCATTTCCATGCATGCCATCGCCGTCCTGGCCCTTCAAATGCGGGGTGGCATCTTGGAGGTGATTGGTCAGGATTATATTCGTACGGCGCGGGCCAAAGGTGCCGATGAAGAAACGGTGTACTGGCACCATGCATTCCGGAATGCCTTGTTTCCAATTATTACGGTATTTTCGAGTTTGTTTCCGACTATTTTCACCGGCTCCATTGTGATAGAGCGCCTGTTTAATTTTTACGGCATTGGCTCCAAAACCATGGATGCCATCCACAATGCCGATTACCCCATGCTTTTTGTGATTGTGATGCTGGCAGCAACGGTGTCGATCATTGGCAATCTAATCGCCGATATCCTGTACGCCTGGGCAGATCCACGGGTGCGTTTTTCAAAGTAATCAAATCGCCATGCCACGCAAGTTAAAGTCGAAATACCGCCAATTCTGTGAAACTGTACCCGATCTTCCGGTGTACATGCACGCTTTTTACCTGGATGCGGTATGTGAAGACGGCCAATGGGAAGTGGCTTTGATTGAAAAAGGGGGCAAAATTGTAGCTGCTTGGCCTTATTTTTTAAAAAAGAAATGGGGATTTCCTTATGTAGCGATGCCGGTATTGGGTCGACTCATGGGGCCGTATTTGATTCCGCCCTACCGCAATTCGGTGAAGGAAAACAGCCTGTTGGAAGCGCTGCTCGATCAATTTCCCTATTTAGCCGCTTTTGAGCAAGATTTCAATTACCAGGCAACGAATTGGTTGCCGCTTTTTTGGCGAAAATACCAGCAAACGACCCGCTATTCGTATGTGCTCGACGTAAGCGACCTGGCGCATTGCTGGAACCGGATTGCTGCTGATTACCGCAATCAAAAAATTCCCAAAGCACGTACGGTCCTGGAAGTGACCACAGAAACCAATTTGGCCGAATTTTATCGGGTACACAACCTGAGTTATGCACGCCAAGGAAAAAAGCCGCCGGTTTCGTTCGACTTGCTTTCGCGCTTGAATGCGGCACTGGCGGTCCGCGGACAACGCGCAATGTTCTTCGCACGCGACCGCGAGAGCGGACAGGTGCATGGGGTGGCTTATTTGATTTGGGATCGACAATCGGCGTATTATATTATGGCGGGTGATGATCCGGCCTTGCGGCAATCGGGCGCAAGTGTGTTGCTCGCCTGGGAGGCCATTCAATACACCCATGCCGTGCTAAGATTGTCTGTTTTCGATTTTGCAGGCAGCATGATTAAGCCCATCGAACGGGTTAGGCGGCAATTTGGGGCACAGCAGATTCCGTATTTAAGGGTGTCTAAAACTTGGTCCTTCTTATGGCGCTGGGCAAAATATGTACGGCGTTTTTAATTTTTTTAAAATGTGTTGTGTATTTTAATTGGCCTTGAGCATCCCTTGGCCACTTCAGCACTTTTAAAAATACTCCAACGATGAAACAATTACTGCATTTGACAATCGGGATCACTTTATCGATCCTTTTATCCATGGCCTTTTTATTTGCAAAAACCGGCATTCGGGGCACTGTTACAGATGAAAAAGGCGAAAAACTGATTGGAGCAACCGTAAAACTGCACGATGGCTCAAAGGGGACGATTTCGGATGTAGACGGTCAGTATTACCTGGAGCTGCCCCCTGGCACCTACGAAATTGAATGCACCTACACCGGTTTTACGACCAAACGTATTACCGCCGTGCAGGTTGAAACCAGCAAAGAAAAGGTGCTGGATATTGTACTGGAGGCTTCGTCCAACCTGCAAGAAGTTGTAGTAACCACGTATAAAGAAGGCAGAAGCCGACCTGACCGAACATACGACGACATGAAAACCCTGCCTGCTGAGTCCAAAGCGCCAGAAACTGCTGGATTTCGGGGAAAAACAGGCAAAGACGTTGCCCTTAAAGCGGCAAAGCCCGCCGCCAAAATGGATGCCCCTGCGACCACAACACCTCCTCGCGAGCATCTCCGTTCGGAACGTATAACCGGACCCATTGCAAAGGATGAATTGGGACGCGCAAGTGACAAAGCAAAATTGGAAACGGCAAAATTTAAAAAGAACGCTGAAAAGCGCGCTTCTGAAAAACGACGCGACACGGCGCCAACCACCTTTTCAAGTGACGAAAGCGGCGAAAGCACTGCTGGATTGTCTGAAACCGAAAAGTCAACGGTGTTGCCACCCGATGGCCCAGGGGTAACACCCACCCCACGCGCCGGATTACTCACCGCTGGCGAATGGAACGACCTCTACAACTGGAACAAACACTGGCTCGACTTATTGGCCGATGGCGAAATCGCCGAATACCAGAAAATGTACGGATTTTACCCCAAAAACCGGTACACCGTTCTGTTAAACAATGAACAAGATTTTCCCATCGCCGATGTTCCGGTGCAATTATTGGGCGCTGACGGCACCTTATATTGGACCGCTAAAACAGACAACACAGGCAAGGCTGAACTTTGGGCGCAACTCTTTAACCCGCACGAAGTAAAAGGAAAATTAAAAATTGAAATGCGGGTAAACGGCCTGGTCTACACCCTGGATGCGCCCAAAGAAGCCAAAGACGGCATCAACCGTCAAACATTTAACACCGAATGCAAAGCGCCAAAAAATGTAGATATTGTTTGGGCGGTAGATGCCACGGGCTCCATGGGCGACGAAATTGAATATCTGAAAACCGAATTATTGGATGTGATTGGCCGGTCGAAAGCCCAAAATCCGGCGCTGCATTTTCGGGTTGGGACAGTGTTTTACCGCGATAAAACCGATGACTACCTGACCAAAAGCAGTGGTTTGAGCCCCGATGTTGAAAAAACGGTAGAATTTATCCGCAAACAAGCTGCTGGCGGCGGCGGCGATTACCCGGAAGCCGTTCACAGCGCCCTCGAAGAAGCCATTTTGAATCAGCCCTGGAGCGAAAACGCCATTGCGCGTATTTGTTTTCTGGTGCTGGATGCCAGTCCGCACAAAGAACCTGCGGTCATTGAAAGTTTGCAAAAAAGCATTCAGGAGGCTGCCAAACGGGGTATTCGAATTGTGCCCATCACCGCGAGTGGCATCCAGAAAGACACCGAGTTTTTGATGAAATTTTTCGGATTGGCCACCAACGGTACCTATGTTTTTCTGACCGACCACAGCGGGATCGGCGGCAGTCATATTGAGCCTACCACCGATGAATACAAAGTGGAATTGTTAAACGATTTGCTGGTGCGGGTGATTACGGAATATACGACGATAAAAACCTGCGAAGGCCAATCGACCATCCGGTTTGAAGACCCACAAGCACCCGATCCGACGGCGGTATTGGAAGCGCGGTATTTTCCCAACCCGGCGGTACAGCAATTTACCCTCGAATTACCCACGGAAGTGCAATCGGTTACCTTATACGATTCGGAAGGAAAATCGGTGCGAAAACTGGAAAATCTGGCCGCTGGCACCCATACAATTCCGGTGCAAGATTTAGCAGCAGGCTTTTACACCATGCGTATCTTGAAAAACGGGCAGTTTCAGAGTGGGAAATTGCTGGTGGTGCGTTCTTAGTTGGGCGTTGTTTTATTAGGTTGGTTCAATCTGTAAAGGATGGAACCAACCTAATGAGACAGTCTTGTTTGGCCTATATCCGCTCTTCAATAAAATACATATCCATCGGATCTTTGTTATACACTTCTTTTACCCCCCGATAGGATACTTTATAGTGGCCTTTTACCGCATCGGCCGTTTGGGTAGAAATATTGATTTTGCCAGAAACACCATGTTGTTCCAGTCGGGCGGCCAGGTTGACGGCATCGCCCCAAATATCGTACGCAAATTTATTTTTACCAATTACGCCTGCTACGACGGGGCCGGTATGCACGCCGATGCGCATTTCCTGAAAAATTGCTTTTGAATTTTCGTTGTTACGCGTTTGCAGCCAATGTAACATTTCGGCGGCAGCGGCCACGGCATCGGTCGGATGCGTCTCATTCGGAATTGGAATACCGCCGGCACACATGTAGGCATCGCCAATGGTTTTGATCTTTTCGAGCCCGTGTTTTTCACAAATTTCATCAAAAGCCAGGAAGCATTCATCCAGTTCGTCGACCAGGGCTTCCGGGGCGAGGTTGGCCGATAAACGCGTAAAATTGACAAAATCGGTAAAAACGACCGTCACTGAATCATAATACCGGGGCGTCGCGTAGCCTTTTGTTTTGAGTTCCTGGGCAATTTCTTCCGGCAGTACGTTGCGCAACAAACGATCGCTTTTGTGGCGTTCTTCTGCAATCTCCAGGTTTTGTGCCTGGATTTTGCGGTTTTGCTTATTAAGGCGGTTGTTGGTTCTGCGTGCAAAAGCCCAACCCAGCGCAAGCAGTCCCAAAATAACGATCAACAGGGAGCCGAGGCCATACACAAAACGGCGAAACGTATCCTGTTGACGCAGTTGCAGGTCAGTAATATCCTTGTCTTTGCGCAATATGGCTACTTCCTGGGCGCGGCTGGTACTATCGACCATACGTCGGGTGCGCTCGATCTCATCCTGGCGCTTGAGTTCCGAAATTTCCCTTTTTTGTTTTTCCGTATCCAGTTCGCGTGCTGCCAACAGCAAGGCTTGCCGCGATCGCATGGCTTCCGAAATCAGTTCGCGTTGTTTGGCCTCATCCACTGCTTTTTGGGCCTGGTACAACAGGATTTTGTCTTCTTTTTGCCGACTTTCGAGTTCCAGGTTTTTATTCAGGAGTTCCAGTCGTTCGCGTTCGAAGCGCACTTGCCCCAATTCGAGGTCTTTGTAATTTTGACGCGCAATGAGGTACTTAATTTGTCCTTCGGCTTCCGAAAGCAACGAGCGTTGTTGGTTGAGTCGCTGTTGCCGTGCTTGTTCTTCCAGGCGCACCGAATCGACGAGGTTCAGGTAACTCTTATAAAACGCGAACGCTTTTTCAAAATCGTACAGTTCATGGTACAAATCGGCGGCCGTTTTATAAGCTTCTGCCAGCACCGTTGCCTGATTGGTTTCTTTGGCCAGTTCAATCGCGATGTTGTTGTGCGAAATTGCGTTGTACAAATCATTGCTTTTGAAATAAACGCCCGCCAGGAGGTGTTCGAGGTTGGCCAGGGCGACATTGTCTTTGCGGTTGACGAGTATCGCACGCGCTTTTAACAAATATTCGATGCCGCGCTTGGTATTGCCGATGTTATGCAGCGCAATGCCCATATTGGCATACAATATATCCGGATAGTCGCAAGGAATATAGACGCACTGCAATTCGGCTTTTTCAAAATACTCAATCGCCTTAACGTAATCATGCAGGGTGGCATACTGACGCCCGAGGTTGTTGTACAAGATGGATTTTTCCTGCATACTCCCAAAACGCTCGATCAGGTCTTCAATGGGCAAATAATAATAAAGGCTCTTGCCGGCATTGCCTTGCTGGTCGTACGCATTGGCCAGTTTTTGGTAAATCCGCACCAGTCGAACAACATTGCCCGATTCTTTGTATTTTACAATGAGGCGTTTGTAATAAATTTCGGCAGTGTCGGACGACTGTTCGTACAAATAGGCATCGGCCAGTTTTTCCATGGTTTCATAATCCATACTTTGCAGCTTCAGGATATCCAGGTAGTAGCGGCGCGCATTGGTATATAGTTTTTCGCGGGTAAACAAATCGCCAATTGCCTGATATATTTCCAGCAGGGTGGTTTTGTTGCCGTTGCTTTGCGCTTTGGCCTCTGCCTCCAGGTAATGTTGCAGGGCATCTTCTGATTTACCCTGCCGCACATCAATTTCGCCCAGGCAGATGCTCGATTTAATAACGCCCCCATCGTAATGCAGGCTACGCGCCATGTTTAAGCATTGCTCCGCCAAGGTCCTTTTTTCTGTATCCTGTTGGGCCATCCGGGCTTTTTCCAATAGCATGTCCACTTCGATGGTAGACCGTTCGATTTCCTCTGGACTTTGGCCAAACCCGCGTTCGACAACCAGAAGCATACATACAATGAAAAGCGCTCTAATCAAATTGAATTTTGACAAAGTTCTAAAAAAATATGGAAGGAGCAGTATTGATTTATTCCACTTTAATTTCGTCGGCAAACAGCCAACAAGGATTACCCACCCCTTTATGGTTTGCCGGGCATTGGCCCAAATTTTCACCCACAATGCGCACATAACGCGCCGACTGTCCTGCAAACAACACCTCAAAATCTTTTAAAATGACCCCTTTTTCGCTCGGCAACACTTCATTTTGCACCATACCTGCTGGCCGAAAAACCTGTCCATCGTCCGAAATTTCTACCGACACCTTCTTGGGCAGGAAAATCCAGGAGTTTTCATCCTGCAAAAAACCGATCGAAATACGGGTGAGCGTTTTTTTCTTGCTCAAATCGAGCACCACATCCAGGTTGACGCCCTGGTATCCTTGCCATCCGCCCGAACGAAAATCGGCTCCACCGCGCAACATATCCACCAATCCAGCGTCGCCCCGCGCCGTATATTGATTATCAAATCGGGTATTGTACTTCAAAATACGCACATCTGTTTGCATTTTAGAAAACTCCGCTTGCATGGTTGCGCTGCGCTTACCCGAATGCTGGGCAAAAAACAACATTTTTATCGAATTATCTATGGTAATTGGTTTTTCATACACCTTTGATTTTTCATTTGGTTCGGTGCCATCCAGGGTATAAAAAATTTGGGCGGCTGATTCCAGGCATGCAAGTTCGATATTTTGTTTGTTTCTAAACACCCGATCGCCCGTTTTTACAAAAGGCGCTGGCACAATTGGATCGGCGGTAATTGAAGCAACCGGACATGCTGCCTCCTCCGTGCCCCATTTGGATGGTTTTGAATCCATTTCCAGCACAATTTCAGCACCTTTCAACAAATCCTGGTGGGTAAACCAGGTTTGGGTCCATGGTTGGCCGTTCCAGTGGGCGTTTTTAATATAAAATCGATCTTTGGAAACGCCTGGTGCACGGATGACCAGTTGCTTGCCATTATCAAGCGAAAGGGTTATTTTTTCAAACAGGGGCGTTCCCAGCACATATTGTCCACTGGCGGGCACCACGGGATAAAAACCCATGGCTGAAAACACGAGCCAGGCCGACATTTGCCCGCAATCTTCATTGCCACTCAGTCCATCGGGCTGGTCGGTGTACAGTTGGTCCATGATCTGGCGCACCCGTTGTTGGGTTTTCCAGGGCTGTGCGGTATAATTGTACAGGTAAGCCATGTGGTGGCTGGGCTCGTTTCCCTGCGCGTATTGGCCAATTAATCCGGTGATGTCGGCCTGTTCGCGCCCGCGTGTGCGAGGTTCTACGGTAAACAGGCTATCTAATTGCGCTGCGAAAGCCTTTTTACCGCCCAACATGCGCATCATACCCGTAATATCCTGCGGCGCGGCGAACCGGTATTGCCAGGCATTGGCCTCCGTGTAATTGAAGTTTACCTCAAACGGATCGAACGGTTGGTGCCAGGAAGCATTGTTTTTGCCTCGGAAAAAACCGGAAGCAGGGTCAAATACATTTTTATACGATTGTGCACGCTGTATAAAGGTATTGTAAATATCATTTTTGCCCATCATTTGCGCCATTTGGGCAATACACCAGTCGTCAAAGGCGTATTCCAGGGTTTTTGAAACCGATTCTGGCTCCATATCGGAGGGGATAAACCCGAGTTGGCGATACTGGGGTAGACCAAAACGCGCAGAATTGGCGCTTTTCATCATGGCTTCCAAGGCTTCTTCGGCATCAAATCCGCGCAGGCCTTTTTGGTAAGCGTCTGCGATAACTGGAATGGCGTGGTTGCCAATCATACACTCGGTTTCGTTGCCGGCCAGTTCCCACACCGGCAGTAAGCCGCCTTGCTCGTATTGACGCAAAAAAGTTTGGATAAAATCATTGACCCGCGTTGGTTCCAACAAAGTGTACAGCGGATTGCAGGCGCGGTAAGTATCCCACAAGGAAAAAACCGTATATTGGGTATGTCCACGGCCGGCGTGCACCTCCATGTCTCGTCCGCGGTATTGTCCGGTCACATCGCTCCAGGTATTGGGGGTGAGCATCGTATGGTACAGGGCCGTATAAAATGCTGTTTTTTGGGCGTTTGTGCCGCCTTCTACATTTATTTTAGCCAGTTGTTTTTGCCACTGGGCCTGTGTTTCGCGTTTTACCTGATCAAAATCGAAGTGGGCGCATTCCGTTTCCAGGTTTTTTCGCGCGGCTTCGATACTGGTACCGGAAATGCCAACCGTTATGACCAGCGGTGTACCATTGTTGTAAAAATCGAGCAAGCCAACGATAGCAGTACTGTGGGCTTGTTGATCAGAAACCCGGGGCGTTTGGGTCATATCGAGCACCCGGGTATTGAAAAAGGGTTGGGAAAAGCGCGCGACAAAATACAGGTGTTGGGTAGGTGCCCAGGCGCTTGATACCCGATGTCCGGCAATTTCCTGGTTATTAATTATTTTCAGGGAAGCATCCAGTACTTCGTCGCGGTGCCGCAAGTCGATCAGGACATGGGCTTGTTGCTGGTTGGCCGGAAACGTGTACCGATGTACGCCTACCCGGGTGGTTGTAGTGAGTTCGGCCTGAATACCTTCATTTTTTAATAAAACGGAATAATACCCGGCTTCGGCTTTTTCCTGATCCTTTCGGAAAGGGGCCGCATTATCGCGACTATCCAAATAAGGTTTGCCCACAAAGGGTAAAAAAAGCAGGTCGCAATAATCGGGTACACCGGTGCCATTGAGGTGGGTATGGCTAAACCCATATAATAAGGTGTCGGAATAATGGTAGCCGGAGCAAGCGTCCCAATCCAGCATGGATGGGCGGGTATCTGGACTGAGTTGTACCATCCCAAACGGGGCACTTGCGCCGGGGTAGGTGTGGCCATGCGCAGCGGTTCCGATAAACGGATCAACATACTGCAAAAAATTGTTGGTCGCAGGGCTTTGAGCTGTGAGCGCGGTGCTCAGCAGGAAAAGTGAAAAATTCAGGCAAAGTAAAATACGCATCATGCTCCTTTTTGGGCCAAAGATAAGTTTGCCTGGACCAATAAAAAAGCCGCAAGAACAACCCTGTACGGCTGTTCTTGCGGCTTAAATTAGGCATTTTACGCAAATACTGGTCTATCTTGCAAAGTCAAGCAGTCCGCTGCGGTTGTAAAGCATCAGCATCAAGGCTGTCATTAAAAACAAAAACATGACCAAGTAAAGTATGCAGTATCCTTTTCCGCGAGTGTTTTGGATGTTGTCCATCTTCTTCCGAATTGTTATAGTTCTGTAAAAGTGACGCAAAAGTAAAAAGCAGTAAGGAGAATCCAGCACAATTCCTGTTTAAAAAAGCCTATACCTTTAATATGGACTGTATCTTTGTAGCTGCAAAAGACATGTCAGACGTAATACAATTATTACCAGAGAGTGTAGCCAACCAAATTGCGGCCGGAGAAGTGGTTCAAAGACCCGCTTCGGTGGTAAAGGAGTTGTTGGAAAATGCCATTGATGCGGGTGCTACCCGGATTCAATTGATTTTGCGTGAAGCGGGGAAAACCCTCATTCAGGTGATTGATAATGGATGTGGCATGTCGGAAACCGATGCGCGCATGAGTTTTGAGCGCCACGCAACTTCCAAAATTCGGGAATCCAAAGATTTATTCTCCATTTTAACCATGGGTTTCCGTGGGGAGGCCCTGGCTTCGATTGCGGCTGTAGCCCAGGTAGAAATGCGCACCCGACGCGCGATTGACGAATTGGGAACCCGCATTGTGGTAGAAGATTCAATGGTGAAAATCCAGGAACCTTGTCAATGTCCGCAGGGAACCAGCATTTCGGTTAAAAATCTGTTTTACAATGTGCCTGCCCGGCGCAATTTTCTGAAAGGAGACCCGGTTGAAATGCGGCATGCCCTGGATGAATTTCAGCGGGTAGCCATGGCCCAGCCCGAATTGTACTTTACGTTGCACCACAACGACCAGGAAATTTTTCATTTACCCAATGGCAATTTGCGGCAAAGGGTAGTCAAATTGTTTGGAGATGCGGTCAATAAAAAACTGGTGCCTGTAGAAGAACAAACCGAAATACTTTCCATCACTGGTTTTGTTGGCAAACCCGATCATTTTAAAAAAAGCCGCGGCGAGCAGTACTTTTTTGTAAACAAGCGGTTTATCAAAAGCAATTACTTGCACCATGCGGTTATAAGTGCTTATGAAGATCTATTGCCCGCCGAAACGAACCCGTTGTATGTGTTGTTTTTAGAAATTGATCCCAAACACGTGGATATCAATGTACATCCGACGAAGCAGGAGATCAAATTTGACGATGAAAAACTGGTGTACCACTACTTAAAGGTGACTATACGCCATGCTTTGGGCAGCAACAACATTACGCCTACCCTCGATTTTGAAACAGAACCCGCGTTTCAGCCTGCCTTGATTCGGCAAAAACAGTTGCGCAATGAACAAAAAGAGGGCAAGGAAGCGGTGGATAATTTTCAGCGTAAATACGGCCCCAGTGACCCGGAAACCGCGCAACGCAATGCCAACAACCTGCAAAACTGGCAACGCATGTACGAAAACATGCGCATGATGGATGGCGGAAACCCCGAACCAATCCTGCCTGAAAACAAGGAAGAAACCAGCGCCACGCGTCCAGGATTTGAAATTCGGCAAAGTGCCCAGGACCATGAAATGGATGACGAAACCCAAAGTTTCTCGAAAGGCTTGAAGGAGCCTTATCAGATCCATGGTCAATACCTGGTTAGCCATATCAAGTCGGGTTTTATGTTAATCGATCAGCAGGCGGCGACCGAACGCATTTTATACGAACGGTACCTTGCGGCGTTGGAAAACCAGCCCATTGCCACCCAAGCGGCGCTGTTCCCTAAAAACATCGAGCTGTCTGGAGCAGATGCCGCATTATTGCGGGATATTTTGCCCGAAGTGAACTGCCTGGGATTTGATATTCAAGAATTTGGCGGTAATACTTTCGTGATACACGGAACACCTGCCGATATGGCAGGCCAACGAGAGGAAGTATTGTTGGAAAAAGTACTGAATCAATACAAAGATAATTTTGAGTTAGAATTGGGTATTCGGGATAATTTGGCCCGTTCGATGGCGAAAAGTGCGGCTTTAAAACGCGGACAATCGCTGACCGTTCGGGAAATGCAGGATTTGATTGATCAATTATTTGCCTGTGCACTCCCTTTCCAAAGCCCCTCGGGCCGAAATTGTTTTATTACATTTGACCTCGAAGATTTACAAAAACGATTTAACCCGTAGTTCAGCGCATGTCCATATTTCAATTTTATCAGCCGTTTACCGGCGTGGTCCGGCATCTTGTCATCATCAATGTATTGATGTTTGTGGGCACTTATATTCTGTTGGGCCCCGAACGCTATGACCCCTACACCGGGGAGGTGCTCAGTCTGGGACGTATGATGTTTGCGGTATATATGCCGGGTTCTGTGCATTTTCAGCCCTTTCAGCTCGTTACTTACATGTTTATGCATGCGGACGTAATGCATATTGCTTTTAACATGTTGTCGTTATATATATTTGGGTCCATGGTAGAAATGGTTTGGGGTCCCAAACGGTTTCTGTTTTACTATTTAGTTTGTGGCTTGGGTGCTTTGGCACTACACATGGCGGTGCAATGGTGGGAGTTATCGGCACAAGGCATCGATCCGCGCAGTTTTAATGGTGCTATGCTGGGTGCATCGGGCTCTGTATTTGGCATTTATGCCGCGTTTGCGTATTTGTTTCCCAACCAAATTATTAGTTTGTTGTTTCCTCCTATATCCTTGAAGGCAAAATATTTCGTTCTGATCATGGGCGGCCTGGAGTTGTTTTATGGCGTACGCGGTACAGATTCGGGGGTAGCACATTTTGCCCATGTCGGCGGTGCTTTATTTGGGTTTATTCTGATCATGATTTGGTACAAAGGGCGCTTTCGCAACATGTTTTAGGGCAGTTGGCGTACTTTTATCACAATAACATTGCGAACAATTGTAACATGGCATTATTCAGGTCAATTTGGGATGATTTAAAATATTCCCTGCGTACAGGCAGCATGGTAACCAAGCTGGTAGTCGTCAATTTTGCCATTTTTGTAGCGGTCAACTTGGGGTTTGTAGTACTCTGGCTCATCAAACTTTGGACGCCCATCGACCTTGAATACTGGGGTGCCATCCAGTATTTGTGTATTTCGTCCGA
This sequence comes from Saprospiraceae bacterium, assembly GCA_027488935.1. Lineage (GTDB taxonomy): Bacteria > Bacteroidota > Bacteroidia > Chitinophagales > Saprospiraceae > M3007. The sequence continues at coordinate 124,777 of JAIYAP010000022.1, forward strand.
CTGGCAAAAATTATTGATGCGGCCCTGGACCATTTTTACGCACTTTTTTTTGCACGTAAATGTCTGGCATTTAGTAAATAATGTATTTGGGCTGTATTTGTTTGGTACAATCGTGGGCGACTTGGTGGGCGAGCGCAGGGTATTGCCCTTGTATTTGATGGGCGGATTGGCGGGCGCTTTGGTATTCTTTATTTCTGCCAATTTATCGGCCTCTTTTGGTGATTATGCGCTGGGGGCTTCGGCTGCGGTGATGGCCATGGCAGGCGCGGCCCTTACACTCGCACCCGATTATCGCGTGGCTTTGTTGTTGGTAGGCGAGGTAAAAGTCAAATATATTGTACTGGTGTTTGTGTTGCTCGATCTGGTAGGAATTGCCGGTAGCAACATGGCAGCAGGTGGTAATATCGCACATTTGGGCGGTCTGGCGATGGGTATTTTATTTGTTTTGCGTTTGCGGGATGGAAAAGACATGGCCGAAACCGTCAATACCCTGCTGAGCCGACTTCAAAACGTGTTCAAATCAAGGCCCAAAACAGCCAAACAGCAACCCAAACGCAAGGTTAAAACAGCGATTCGGGCTACCATGGGCAATACCGGCGGCAGTGCCAGTTCCGACCATAACGATATGTCACACCAGCAGCAACTGGATGCCATTTTGGAAAAAATAAAAGATTCGGGCTACGAAAATTTGACGCAGGCCGAAAAAGACTTCCTTTACGACGCCAGCAAAAAATAGTTCAGCAGCACCCTACACCTTTTGCACCAACCGCTACCTACCCGTACATGCGCCAAATTCTGAAGCATACCATCCGTATTTTCAGTGTGGCGGTCGTGCTGCTTACCCTGCTTGCCTACCTGTGTCCACTGATAAACCCCACTATATTTCGCTGGCTCGCGTTTTTTGGCACCGCTTTCCCCTGGCTGCTCTTGTTTAATGTAATATTACTGGCAATATGGACCTGGCGACTCAACCGTTTTGCCTTTTATCACCTGGGCGTTATTGCCTTTGGCTGGCAGTATGTCACTGGGTTTGTTGGGTTTTCGGTGGGTAAAAACGAGGCTCCCAGTACGGCATATACAGTTGCCACCCACAACTTGGGCGGACTATATCGGGGGAAACGGTTCAATACCAAAGAAAGAGAAAGTGTGGCCGATGCATACGCCGCTTTTTTGCAAGAAAATGGCGTGCCTGATATTTTGTGTACCCAGGAAACAAGTGGCAAATTTTACCGACTCGTTGCCCAAAAACTGGGGTACGAACACACGTTTAACCTCAAAAAAGGCACCGTGATTTTGAGCAAATTCCCAATGGAAGCAGGGGGCGATATTCCTTTTGGCAAAACTGCCAATTCATCTATTTGGGTAGATGTGCGGATTGGGAAGCATTTGCTGCGCGTGTACAACCTGCACCTGCAATCGAACAGCGTGACTCAAACCACCGAAAAAGTAATCGACGAGCACGAGCTGGACGAAGGCGAAACCTGGAATACCATTGGGAAGGTGCTGGGCAAAGTAGGCAACGCGACCAGTTTGCGCGCCGAACAAGCCGGTTTACTGCGCGAACACATCGAAAAATGCCCACATGCTGTGCTTATTTGCGGCGATTTTAACGACACTCCAAATTCTTACGTGTACGCAACCCTTTCGAATGGGATGAAAGATACTTTTAAGGAGGCCGGACTAGGCTTGGGTACTACTTTTGGTGGCGCCCTGCCGTTGTTGCGCATTGATTATGTGCTTACCGACCCAAAACTAGATTGTTATGCGTGTCGAACGATCCACGATTCCGCATTTTCTGATCATTTCCCGGTTTTTGTGCAAATCGGTTTTTAGCAGGAACATCATCCATTTGAACGCCTGCCGTTATTTTGCCTTTTATTCATCCAACTTTACTGCCCTCTATTTCATGGCTATTCTGACATTAATTTTGCTTACGCTGCTCAACGGCTTATTTTCGATGTCGGAAATCGCCGTCGTTTCCAGTAGAAAATTTAAACTAGAAAATGCCCTAAAGCGTGGGAAATCGGGCGCGCGCATTGCCCTCGATTTGGCAGAATCGCCCACGCGTTTTTTATCTACAGTTCAAATTGGCATTACACTCATTAGTATCATTGTGGGTTTGTACAGCGGCGAGGCCTTGGCTGGTCCGCTACAAAAAACAATAGAAAGCGCCGTTCCTGTGCTGGCGCCGTATGCCAAAAACTTGTCAATGGCCTTGGTGGTCATATTTACCACGTATTTATCGATTGTACTGGGCGAATTATTCCCCAAACGCATTGGCATGAGTTACCCGGAAACCGTTGCCATGCTGGTAGCCGCCCCGATGAGGTTGCTTTCGCGCATTGCCGCCCCCTTTGTTTGGTTGCTCACCAGCAGCAATGATGTGTTGTTGCGTTTGTTGGGCATCAATGCCAGCACCGATGCGATCGTAACAGAGGAAGAAATTAAAAGTATGATTTCGGAAAGCACCGAAAGCGGCGAAATACGGGAAATTGAGCAGGATATTGTGGAACGGGTTTTTGCGCTGGGCGACCGCAAAGTGAGCGCCTTGATGACCCACCGAAGCGATATCCTTTGGCTGGATGTAAAAGACAGCGCCGATCAAATTCGTGCTAAAATTGGTGCGGAAATCCACGGGGTTTATCCAGTGGCCGATGATGATTTGGATAATATTTTGGGTGTGGTGACCGTAAAGGATTTGTTTTTAAAAATGCACGATCCTAACTTCAGTTTGCTGAACTGTATGCAAACGCCGGTTTATACCCCCGATTCCTCTTCAGCGTATAAATTGCTGGACGATTTTAGGAAACACCGTTTTCACTATGGCGTGGTGGTCGACGAATTCGGTACCATTCAAGGCATTATTACCATGGATGACATCCTTGATGCGTTGGTGGGCGACGTAAGCACCCGTAACCAGGATGAATATACGATTGTAGAACAGGCAGACCACAGCTGGATTGCCGATGGCCAATACCCGTTTTTTGAGTTATTGCGCTATTTTGAAATCGAAGACAAGGCCTTTTCGGATGCCGATTTCAATACCATTGCGGGCTTTATGATTACCAAACTGGATGCTATGCCCAAAATTGGCGATCAGTTCGAATGGCAGCAATACCATTTTGAAGTGATCGCCATGGATGGGCGTCGCCTGGAAAGTATCCGCATCAAACGGGTTTAAAAAACACTTTAGTAAGCCCGTACATCCAGATTTTCCACAAAATTCATAAACGCGCGGTTGGCAACTCGGTTACCGCCCGGTGTCGGATATTTGCCCGAGAAATACCAGTCGCCCGAGGTAAGCGGACAAGCAGTATGGAGGCCTTCGATGGTTTGAAAGATCAATTGCAAATCCGGTATAATGTGAGCTGGGCGCACGATTTCAGCTATTTTTTCCGACACTTCTTCATAATCAAACAGGTCGTATAGTTCAATCACTTCATTGCGCACCATTTCCACGGGGTGGTGTTCAGAGATTTTACACCGATCGTAGGCAGCATCGAGTAAGTGCTCCTGTTCGCTTTCTTCCAACAAACTGACCAGCGCCTGGAACGCGACAAAATCTTTCATTTTGCTCATGTCGATGCCGTAGCAGTCGGGGAACCGGATTTGGGGCGCACTGGACAAAATAATGATCTTTTTCGGTTTCAGACGCGCCGTGATGCTCACGATACTATCGCGCAGGGTCGTACCGCGCACAATGGAGTCGTCGAGCAAAACCAGGGTTTCCACGCCATCCTGTACCAATCCGTAAGTGACGTCGTACACATAACTCACCATGCTGTTGCGCGATTTCTTATCTGCAATGAAGGTGCGTTGTTTTTCGTCTTTGTGCACCAATTTTTCAAAACGGGGGCGCACACTCATAATTTCTTCCAGTTTTTCCGGGGTAAGGTTATCGCCTAATTCCAGAATTTGCGCCTGTTTGCGTTTATTCAGGGCAGCATCCACGCCCTCCATCAAGCCATAAAAAGCGGCTTCTGCGGTATTGGGAATATATGAAAATACGGTATTTTTTAAGTCAAAATCGACTGCATCCAGCACTTTTTCTGCCAATTGTGCGCCTAAAGCCTTGCGTTCCTGGTAAATTTCGCGGTCGTTGCCCCGGCTGAAATAAATCCGTTCAAACGAACAGGCTTTCTTTTCGCGCGGCTCCACAAAAGGCAATTCTTCTACTTTGCCATTGTACTTAATGATGAGTGCGTGCCCGGGTTGCAGTTCGTGCACATTTGCATAGCGTACGTTGAACACCGATTGAATAGCGGGCCGCTCCGAAGCGCCTACCACAATTTCATCGTCCTGATACCAGTATGCCGGGCGAATACCATTGGGGTCGCGCATTAAAAAAGCATCGCCATGGCCAATCATGCCGCCCAAAACATAGCCGCCATCAAATTTTTTGGTCGCACGGCGCAACAGGCGCTGAATGTCCAGGTTTTCAAAAATGCGCTGGTTGATGTCTTTATTGTTAATGCCATCGGCTTTAAACCAGGTAAAAAGGCGCTGCACCTCATCGTCGAGAAAATGCCCCAACTTTTCGAGCACCGTCACGGTATCACTTTTCTCCTTTGGATATTGCCCCAGGTCTACCAGTTCCTGAAACAACTCATCCACATTGGTCATGTTGAAATTACCGGCCAGCAGGAGATTTCGGCTTACCCAATTGTTTTGGCGGTGAAACGGATGCACAAACTCGATGCTGTTGTCGCCGTGTGTACCGTAGCGCAAGTGGCCCATCAGAACCTCCCCCATATAAGGCATATTTTCGCGCAACCAGGCCGGATCTTGGCGCTGGGCTTCGGTCGTTGCATTGAGGCGCGTCCAAACCATATCGAACAAATCGGTGAGGTAATTGGGCGCATTGCTGCGTTTTCGGCTGATGTAGCGCTTGCCAGGCATGGCGTCCAACTTAATCGTAGCAATACCAGCACCGTCCTGGCCACGATTGCGCATTTTTTGCATCAGCAACTGGAGTTTTTGAACTCCGTAAAAGGCGGTACCGTATTTTTTATGGTAAAATTCAAGCGGTTTCAGCAAACGCACTACTGCGATGCCGCACTCATGATGGATTGAATCACTCATATAAATTGGTCAGGAAAAAATGCTTAGAATGAAGCCGCAAAGGTACGGACTTCTTCTATAACAGCGGGGAAGAGGTTAAGTTAATGTAAACTAAACGTATTTTAAAAGACATTCAATTTCATTATTGAATAAATTTTAGCGCTAATCATTTGGCCGAAAGTTTACATTTGCCACAAATCATTTTCTATGCAGGCCAATTTGCGTTTTTTCATACTTATTGGAGGGTTATTCCTAAGTACTTTTTCTCAAAGTCAAACTACATTTCCTTTGCCCGCGCCATCTGATCCGCGCGAAGGATTGTATGCATTTACCAATGCGACTTTGTTTGTTGACTACAAAACAAAGCTCGAAAACGCCACTTTGCTGATCCGAAAAGGCAAAGTAGTGGCAAGTGGCGTCCAGGTAACGGTACCGAAAGATGCCGTTGTGGTAGATTGCAGTGGAAAGTATATTTACCCGGCTTTTATTGATTTGTATGCGCCGGGTTTTGGCCTTGTGACGCAAAATCCACTGCCCGGTCAAATCAATCCAAGCGCAAAAAAAGGCGCTTATGCCTGGAACGATGCCTTGCGTCCGGAATACCATGCCGCCCATGAATTCAGTTCGGATGGCAAAATGAATGCAGAATGGCGCCGAATGGGCTTTGGGGCCTTGCTTACGTTTAAGTCCGAAGGCATTGCGCGTGGCACGGGTGCCCTGGTCGCATTGAACGACGCAAAGGAACAAGAGAGCATTTTGCAGGGCAAAGCCGCCCATTTTTTGTCTTTTAGAAAAGGCCCAAGCAGCCAGGAATACCCCTCCTCCTTGATGGGTTGTATTGCCTTGTTGCGCCAAACCTACCTCGACGGACAATGGTACAAAGCGGAAGGATATAAAACCGAATATAACCTGGGCCTGGATGCCTGGAACACCGCGCAAACTTTACCCCAAATATTTGAAGCGAGCGACCGGCTGGATGTGTTGCGCATTGCCCGACTTGGGCAGGAATTTGGGGTTTCGTTTATCGTAAAATCGGCAGGCGATGATTATCAGCGCCTTGCAGAAATCAAAGCCAGCGGGCAGTCCCTGATTTTGCCCCTCAATTTTCCAGAGGGATTTGAGGTGAAAGACCCATTTGATGCCGAATTGGTATCCCTTAGAGAACTCAAACACTGGGAAATGGCGCCTTCCAATCCGGCACAAGTTGCAGCGGCAGGCATTCCGTTTGTGCTTACCACCGCCGATTTGAAGGATAAATCAAAGTTCTGGGAAAATTTGCGCAAAGCCATCGAATATGGTTTGACCGAGGAGGCTGCGTTGAAAGCCCTGAGTTGGCAGCCCGCACAATGGTTGCATGCCGACGACCGGCTGGGCAGCCTGGAGCAAGGAAAACTGGCCAACTTCCTGATTACCAATGGCAATATTTTCAAATCAGAAACAAAAATCCTGCAAAACTGGACCAAAGGAAACGCTTTTATCTTGAAAGACCCTGCCGATCAACTGCCTACAGGAATTTTGGGCGAATATCAAATGCAGCTGCAGGAAGCAACAGCCATCACTTTGGTAATTAAAGGCAGCCTTGATGCGCCAGAGGCTCACTTGCTGATGGGAACGGATACGACCAAACGCACCAAGGTGAATTTCACCTTCGACAATGGCCTGTATTTCCTCTCCTTCGCAGCCGATTCTACCGAAAAAAGCCTCATCCGCCTATCCGGTGTGCTGGATGGAACCCAATTCAACGGTCGGGGCCAAAACGGCGACGGACAATGGATCAACTGGCGGGCAGATCGGACAAAAGCAGGAACAGAAAGTGCATCCAATACCAAACCCGGTACGCCCAAAACGCCGCCCCAAATGGGTACCTTAATGTATCCTTTTATCGCTTTTGGCCGACCAACCCTGCCCGTACAAAGTAACTTTTTGGTGCGCAATGCGACGGTTTGGACCAATGAGCAAGCAGGCAATTTAGAAAAAACCGATGTGCTGGTGCAAAATGGCAAAATCAAAAAGATCGGAACCGGCTTACCGGCCATGGCGGGCGTCACCGAAGTAGATGGCAACGGCAAATACCTCACCGCGGGCATTATTGACGAACATTCGCATATCGCCGTGGCGCGCTCGGTGAATGAGGGCGGACAGGAATCGAGCGCAGAAGTGCGCATTAGCGATGTACTGGACTCAGAAGACATTGATATTTATCGGCAACTGGCGGGCGGCGTTACGACGAGTCATATTTTGCATGGCTCTGCAAATCCAATTGGCGGTCAAACCCAGTTGATCAAATTGCGCTGGGGGTACGCACCAGAAGCACTCAAATTTCAGAATTGGCCTGGATTTATCAAATTTGCCCTCGGCGAAAATGTAAAACAATCAAATTACGGCGATGGTCGGCGCTACCCGCGTACGCGCATGGGCGTGGAACAAACCTTTATCGATTACTTCACGCGGGCAAAAGAATATGGTCGGGTTAAAAAATCGGGCAATCCGTATCGTAAAGACCTAGACATGGAGGCCTTGCTGGAAATTATTGAAAAACAACGCTTTATCACTTGTCACTCTTATGTACAATCCGAAATTACGATGATGATGCGGGTGGCTGAGCGTTTTGGATTTAAGGTCAATACATTTACCCATATTTTGGAAGGATACAAGGTGGCCGATAAAATGGCGGCACACGGGGTAGGCGGAAGTACGTTTAGCGATTGGTGGTCTTATAAATACGAGGTAATTGATGCGATTCCGCAAAATGCCAAATTGATGGCCGATCGCGGTGTGGTGGTGGCCATCAATTCGGATGATGCCGAAATGGCACGCCGCCTGAATCAGGAAGCGGCAAAATCGGTTCAATATGGCGGCATGAAAGAAGCAGATGCCTGGAAGATGGTCACGCTCAATCCAGCCAAACTGCTCAAAATAGACGATCGGGTAGGGAGTATTAAGGAAGGCAAAGACGCCGATTTGGTGCTTTGGACCGGCAATCCGCTATCGGTATATGCGCGGGCCGAAAAAACCTGGGTGGATGGCACCTTATTTTTCGACCTGCAGGAAAACCAACAAATGCAAGAAGCCCTGCGGCTGGAGCGCAACCGCCTGATTCAAAAAATGCTGAATGTCAAAAACGGCAAGGAAGGCGGTGACCGCCCGGCCCCATCCAAAAAATATTATCACTGCGACAGCGACGACGACGAAGGTTAAACCATAACACCCTATTATGAAAGAAGCAGCACCAACTACCCAATTTAAAGCATCGCTGAGTTTATTAGATGCCACGATGATCGTTTCAGGATCCATGATTGGGTCAGGAATTTTTATCGTGAGTGCCGATATTGCCCGTAGTTTGGGCTCCTCGGGTTATTTAATGCTCACCTGGGTGCTATCGGCCATCCTCACCACCTTGGCTGCGTTGAGTTACGGCGAGTTGGCGGGTATGATGCCCCGCGCGGGCGGGCAATACGTGTACTTGCGGGAGGCGTACAACCCGCTGGTCGGTTTTTTGTTTGGCTGGACCCAATTTACCGTAATTCAAACGGGTACGATTGCTGCGGTGGCCGTGGCGTTTGCCAAATTTACGGCGGTCTTTTTTCCGTTTTTTAGTCCCGAAAACATCTTGTTAGACCTCGGTTTGGTGAAAATTTCGGCGGCGCAGAGTTTGGCCATTGCCAGTTTGGTCCTACTTACCCTTTGGCATACCCGTGGTATTCAGGGCGGAAAAGCCTTGCAAACGATTTTCACTGCGGCCAAACTGATTGCCTTATTAGGCCTGATTCTGTTGGGTGTTTTCATCGGTTTTAACAGCGAAATATGGGCACAAAACTGGCAAAATCCGTGGAGTGCGGGCACTTTGGCTGCCGATGGACAATTTACGCCGTTGTACGGGGTGGCCATTGCCACGGCTTTGGGGGCTGCCATGGTGGGCTCGCTTTTTTCGAGTGATGCCTGGAATAATGTGACGTTTATTGCCGGAGAGATCAAAAATCCAAAACGGAACATCCCTTTGAGTTTGTTTTTTGGCACCCTGGTGGTGGGCTTGCTGTATATCCTCACCAATATTGTGTTTTTAGGCTTATTGCCTTTGCAAGATATTGCCTATGCGGCCAATGATCGGGTCGGAACCGCTGCTGCCGGCGCAATTTTTGGCAACAGCGCAGTGTTTATAATGGCCGGACTGATTATGGTTTCAACCTTTGGATGCAACAACGGCCTCACGTTGTCGGGCGCGCGCTTGTGTTATGCGATGGCAAAAGACAAGTTGTTTTTGGCAAAAGCAGGCACTTTGAATCAAAATGGCGTACCGGCCTGGGCATTGTATGTTCAATTGATTTGGTCGAGTGTGCTCTGTTTGTCGGGTACGTATGGTGCTTTGCTCGATTACACCATTTTTGCAGCCTTGCTGTTTTACGTGCTCACCGTGGCGGGCATCTATCGCCTGCGCAAGTCGCAACCCAATGCCGAACGTCCGTACAAGGCTTTTGGCTACCCGATTTTGCCTGCAATTTATATGATCTGTGCGTCGGCCATTGCGCTTGTATTGCTGATTTACAAATCTGAAAATACGTTACCGGGTTTACTTGTGGTGCTCTTGGGTATTCCCGTGTATTATTTTACACAAAAAAGCGCTAAAAAATGACAGCAGTGCAGGTTGATTTTTCCTAATAAAATATTGGAGGTACTTTCACCATCCAATTAAAGGATCAATTTCAACACTTATGCACAAGCACCACCTGTTTTTTGCCTTTATCGCGTTGCCTTTCTTGTTGGCAGCCCAACCTAAAATTCAACTTAAGGAATTTGCCAGCGGTTTTACCAAGCCGGTAGATATCACGCATTGTGGCGATAGCCGACTTTTTATCGTAGAGCAAAACGGCTATATCTGGATTGTAGACACTTTAGGAAACAAATCGGCGCAGCCTTTTTTGGACATCGATGCACGGGTGCAATCATCGGGCAATGAACAAGGGCTACTTGGGCTTGCTTTTCATCCCAATTATGCACAAAATGGCTATTTTTACGTGTATTACACCAAAAATAACGGTGGAGATACCCGGGTAGCGCGTTTTTCCCGCGATTCGGTGAATATCAACAAAGCCGACCCGAACAGCGAACAAGTTATCCTGGAAGAGGACCAGCCTTTTGCCAACCACAATGGTGGCAGTTTGAAATTTAGTCCCAAGGATGGCTATTTGTACATCGGACTGGGCGACGGCGGTTCGGCGGGCGACCCGAACAATACGGGCCAAAAGAAATCAACCTTTTTAGGTAAAATTTTGCGCATTGATGTGACCCCGGGCGCGACGCCTTACACGGTTCCGGCCAACAACCCGTTTGTGGGCAATACGGAGTTTAAACCCGAAATTTGGTCTTGGGGATGGCGTAACCCATGGCGGTTTTCGTTTGATCTTGTCACCGGCGATTTTTGGATCGGCGACGTGGGCCAGAATGTACGGGAAGAAATTGATTTTGAACCCGCAGGTGTAGGGGGCCGCAATTACGGCTGGCGTTGTTACGAAGGTAATGCTGCCTACAATACGGCTGGCTGTCAAGGACAAAACAACTACACCGCGCCTATTTTCGATTACACGCACACCAATGCCAATGGCTGTTCGGTAACGGGCGGTTTTATTTACCGCGGTGCAAAGTACCCGGACTTGTATGGCTGCTATTTGTTTGCCGATTATTGCAGCGGGCGTTGGTGGTATACCCGTTTGAATGCCGACGGAATTACGGGCACGACCAACGTGCTGGCCAACCTCACCCCTTACGAATACAGCGGTTTTGGGGAAGATTTGAAAGGCGAACTGTATGTGGCGGCGCTTTCATCGGGTAAAATTTATAAAATTACCGAATTATGCTCCGATTTTAAACTCAATGGTACGGTCAGTGGCCCCGTTTGTGAAGGTACCCAGGCTGGTTTCATCAACCTGAGTTACAGCGGCGCAACGGGCACCGTGGGTTTTACCTGGTCGAACAATGCCAACACCCAAAACATAACAGGCCTGAATCCGGGCAGCTATATTGTTGCGGCCGTAAATAGTATTGGCTGCACCCGCCGCGACACCTTTACGGTAGAAAGTGCCAGCCCGACGGCACCCTTGGTCAGTGTTGTTTCAGGCGCTCCGGTATATTGCCTGGGCGATACCGTTTTACTGGAAGCCAGCCTTGCTCCGGCAGGGTATGGTTATCAATGGTATTTTAACGGAAATTTGCTGGATAGCGAAACCACCCAACAGTACACCACCACGGTGGCGGGCAATTATACTGCAGCCTACACAGCGTTGGGCTGCAATTCGCAGGAATCCGGTATCACGACGGTCAATTTCAGCAGTTTGCCCGTAGTTCAGGTAACGGGCGATTCGGTACTTTGTTCCGCCGATTCTAATATTTTGGAGGCCTTAAATGTGCCACAAGACTATGCAATTCAATGGTTTACCGTGTCTGGCGGTGCAATTTTGAATGCGACGGATCATAAATTGACGGTAACCGAGGGCGGTTTTTATTATTTCGAAGCCACGGGTCTATGCGGTACGGCAGCAGCGGATTTGTTGCAGATAAAGCAGGAGGTGATCAATTTGCCTTTTGTATTTCAACTCAACGATACCCTTTTGGCGCAGGCAGGCTATGAGTCTTACCAATGGCTATTGAACGGTATCCCGATCCAGGGTGCCAATACAGCGCAGTATGTTCCAGAAGTTTCCGGTTTATACGAATGTTTGGTATATACGACCGCTGGGTGCAGTTATACGGATGGTTTGCAGGTAGATGTGGTTGCGGTGAAACTCCCGGCCTCTGTGGAGCATTTTGTATTGGCTCCTAATCCGAGCAGCGGCCTGGTAAACCTGAAACTGGATTTAAAAAAATCGGAGCACATACAGTTTTGGCTAACCGATTCAAACAACCGCCAAATTTTTATGCAAACGATGCAGGGACAAAATTTCAGTAAAATGCTGGAGTTGAACGCCTTGCCGGCGGGGAACTATTTCCTCCATATCCAATTGGAGCAGGGCCTTATTTTGAGAAAAATTGTAAAAAACTAGGCGTTTAGAACAAGCGCAATTGCGGGGACTTGTACTGTTCGTGCAAATCATAATTTATTTTAGGCAGGCTGCGGTCTTTAAAAAACCGCAGCTTGGCTATTTTAAATTGATCGCGTATGATTTCGGCAATTTTACCCTCGCCCCGCATACGCACACCCGGGCGTGAATCCGATAATTGTCCACCGTGGGTTTCCCGGATTTTATTCAGCACCTTTTCTGCCCGGTCGGGCATGTTTTTTCGAATCCAGTCTTCAAAAATCAGGGCTACATCGCCGTTTAATCGCACCATGGTGTACCCGATGCCGCATGCGCCCTTTTCGGCAACCGCTTCGGCCAGGGCGAAAATTTCGTGTTCATTCAAGCCTGGAATAATCGGTGCCATCATGACAAACACTGGAATGCCGTTATTACTCAAGGTTTCGATGGTGTTGAGGCGCTGTTTAACCGTGGCAGTGCGCGGTTCTAAAAACTGGCGGAGTGTTTCATCCAGCGTGGTTACGCTGATGGCCACTTGCAACAGATTTTCGCTTGCCAACTGCTTTAACAAATCCAAATCCCGCAAAATCAGGCTGTTTTTCGTGATCAACCCTACCGGATGTCGGTATTTCCAGCATACTTCCAGGCAGGCACGGGTGATGCCAAATTTGCGTTCGGCAGGTTGGTACACATCGGTATTGCCTGCCATCATAATGGTTGCCGCCTTCCAGGTTTTCTTCTTCAGCGCTGCTTCGAGCAGTTGAGGGGCATTGCGTTTAATTAATATTTTTTGCTCAAAATCCACCCCCGCACTGTATCCCCAATATGGGTGCGTGTTGCGGGCATAACAATACACGCAGCCGTGTTCGCAACCCTGATACGGATTGAGGCTCCATTCCATTGGCAAATCAGGGCTTTCAACCTTATTCAGTATCGTTTTGGGGTGTGTTTCAAGGTACGCGGTCTTCAAATCGGAGGTTTCCCATTCATCCAGGGTCAGCGCCCAATCAATCGGGGCCTGGTCGCGCACTATTTTTTCGTAGGGCGAATTGGGGTTTATTTGTGCCCCACGTCCGCGAATATAAGGTTCGTTTTTCTTTTCCATGTAGCCGCTAGCAATGATTTAACCACTAATGATATACCGTTTGCCCGGCAAGGTTCTAATAATACCCTTAAATTCAAGGTTTAAAATGGCATTTGCCACTGCTCCTGATGGCAGCTCAGTGGCCCGCACCAGCGCATCGATGGCAATTTCAGGTTGCGCTTGTACGATACCTAAAACGAGTTGTTCGGCGGGGGGTAAATCCAGCAACAACGCAGTTTGAACACCCCGTGCCACCGTATGAGCATCATCCCAGCGCATGGAAAGGGCAATTTCTTCGGCCGATTCCACCAGGCGTGCAACATCATTTTTGATCAAATAATTACAGCCCGCGCTTTTAGCATCGCGCACCCTGCCTGGTATGGCAAAAATATCGCGTGCATATTGCCTGGCCAAATCAGCTGTAATCATGGAGCCGCCCGAGGCAGCCGTTTCTACCACCAACAAAGCATCCACCATGCCGGCAATGATGCGGTTGCGCATGGGAAAATGTTCCCGATCGGGCTTCACCTCCGATATATACTCACTCAGCAAACCGCCCTGCTCAAGCATTTTTGCTGCCACTTGTCGGTGTTCGGAAGGGTAAATACTGCCCAATCCATGTCCAAGCACCCCAATATTAGGCACACCCAGGCTACTCGCTTTTCGATGCGCCGTTACATCCACGCCATAAGCAAGGCCGCTCACCACCACGACTTTATACGCCATTAATCCTTCTACAAATTCATCACACAAGGCCTTGCCCAATTCGGTCGGTTGTCGCGTGCCTACAATGCCCACCATCCGATCGGCATTGAGCAAATCGAGGGTTGAACCTTTAAAAAAAAGGATGGCTGGACAATCATAGCATTGTTTTAAACGAAAAGGATAGGTAGGATCGGTAAAAAATACAGCCTTTACCCCATTGGCCTCTAAAAAGGTGATCTCTCGTTCGGCACGTCGCAGGGGCAGTTCATTTTTAATTTGATCGGCCACCACGGCACCAATGCCCGGAATCTTTAACAAAGCAGTGCGACTAGATTGAAATACCGCCTCGGCACTGCCACAATATTGCACCAGGGTTTTGGCGGTAACGGCCCCCACTTGTGGAACCAGACTCAAGGCGATCTGATGGAGTAGACTATCGGCCATTTGTTGCGATTATCTTTTGTATTTCAATTGGTACGAAGACCCGGTTTTAATGATCGAATTCTATTAATTTTGCTTCGAAACTTAAGCACAAATGAAAATACCAAAAATTGAATCCTTGATGGTGCTGGCTTTTTTTGGCGTCGTTGCTGTTTGGGCAATTTCCAAATGCAGTGCCCAAAAAACAAATATTGAACGGCGCAGCCGATTTGCCGATGACGACCAGGAAGAACGCCCAAGCAAAAAGGACTCTGTAAAAGTAGCCCCAATTAGCAGCCCCACCCAAACAGCGCCCAGCCCAAGCGCTGCCACCAAATCGGCCACCCTGCCACCACCGCCGCCGCCATCTGGTGCGGTAGGTGCTGCCCCAAAATCGCCCGGCGATATGCCTAATTTGGCCACAAAAACACCCCAGCCAACCGCAACAGCGCCCCAAAGCACAAGCTCCAATTACACAACGCTGTACGTGTCTATTGAAGGACTAAAAATGCGCAAAACACCCGGACTAAAAGGCGAATTGGTCACCAAACTCGCCTTGTATGAGCCTGTTTCATTCCTGAATAAAAAAAGTGAAAAACAGGAAGAAATTAGCCTGGGCCAGGAAAAAGTAACCGATTACTGGGTCAAAGTGCGCACTAAATCGGGCAAAGAAGGCTGGGTATTCGGTGCCGGTGTGCATTTTTTTAAAACCAAACGCAAAGGGGTACTGGAATAACCGCTTTTACTTTTTAGGAGTCGGTGCTGCTTGTTTTGGCTTTACAAAATAATGCACCTTGGTCAGCCATTTACTGGTATCCGGTTCAGCGGCCGGATCTGTAATATATTGCTCCACACAGGGCGTCAGCATTTCGAGGGTTTTCAATTTCATGTAATCTTCCATGGCCAGGTGCGCCACACCAATACTGTCATAATGGCCATAATAATCAATCAACAACTGGTTGCCAGCTGGAAGGGTAAATACCGTGAACGTGTCAATTTTTTGTGCCTTGGCAATGGGAAAAACTGCCGCAATATCAGCCGTTTTGGTAGAATCATCCCACAGATAAGTCAGGCTGCTGGGTGCACCGGTAAGTTGAACACCGCTTTTTTGCACGGCATCGAGTACTTTCGGAAAAATTTCGGCATAAAAAGCCGATACATCCTCCTGCTTGATGGTGCGTCGAACCCCCACGAAATATTGCGCATCCGCGGGTAATTCTTCAATGGCGTAACCACGGTATTTGGGGTGGGCAATATCTTCACATACTTTTTTCAGGTTGTTCAAACCCCGCTCGTAATCTTTCCCAACGCCCGCATTTACATCGGTAAACATCGCCATGCCGTTCCACGGAAATCCAATATAAAAATCAATGGCCCAACTTACCTTGATGTTGTTGCCCGCTGGTTCCAATTTAAAAAAACTAGGCACCGTTGTTTCCCAGGGCTCCTTCAGTTTTACTTCAATATCCACCCGATCGGCACTTACCGTTTTGATGGTTTGCTGCCCGCTGCCAACATCGTCATTGCCTTCCCATTTGTACACCGCGCCTGGTTGCCCATCTGTACCTTCAAAGGTTTCCTTCATATTCGGGTCCAAACTGTTCCAGGGCGACCATTTGGCAAAATTTTTAAACAACTGCACTTGTTCCATCACGACCGCGTGGGGGGCATCAATTTCGATGCTGCGCTCAATGTGGTAATCATGCTTGGCAAAAAGACCAAGTACACAAACAAGCGCGGTGAGCGACAACGCGATATACAACAGGATTTTAAGCAATTTCATACAACAAAGTTGGCTTTAAAGCAAAACGGTGATTTTCTTGCGACAAAAATAAAACATTTTTTATTTTTAAAACAAAAAATGTCAAAATAATTTTAAGATCAGGACGACAAGGCTTTGAGGGCCAGTTTGATCAGGTCTTCCACTTTAGAGACATTCGGATGTTCTTGTACCAGGGCATTGAGTGCTTTTTGCACCGCGATCCGGTTAAAGCCCAGGGCCAACAAGGCCGACAAGGCCTCCTCACGATATGCATTCGAGGCAGTAGGCAATAATACGGGGCCGTCTGGGGCATCTTTGAGCAACTTGGATTTCAAATCCAGGATAATTTGTTTGGCTGTTTTGGCGCCAATGCCTTTCACCTGTTGCAACAAATGCACCTGTTCCCCAATGATGGCAGCGCGAATTTCGTCTACATTCATCGAGGACATGATCAATTGTGCCGTGGTCGCGCCCACGCCTGTAACGCCAATGAGTTGTACAAACAAACTGCGTTCAGCCTGGGTGCCAAATCCGTACAAGGTATGCGCATCCTCTCGAATGATCAGGTGGGTATAAATGGTAGCGCGTTCCAGGTTTTGAATAGCGCTGAAGGTACTCAAAGGAATATGTACCTGGTAGCCAACGCCTTGCACATCTACCACGATCAGCGCCGGGCTTTTGTACGTCAATTCACCTTTTAAGTATGCAAACATATCGGTCTTTATGGCAGGATGTATGCCGTTTTTTCCAAGACTACCCGCTCGGCGGTTTCTGGCAAATATAGGACAAGCCGGGTTGCACTCAATTCCAGCACTTGAAGGTCTGATTTCCCAAAATAGGAAGGCCCAATGGCTGGAACAATATCCAGGCTCATACTTGCAGGGGCAAAGGAATAATGATGCGCTTGCGGAAACAGCACCTGACCACTGGCAAGGTCTTTATTATAATGCGACAGGGTGCTATCCGGAAAAAACACTACAAAATAGGGTGTTTCAATCGCTTTCGTCAGGCGGAGTACTTCCAGGGTGCTGTCCAATTGCTGCCAATTTTCAAACGCGCGGTTTTCACGGCGGTTGTATGCATCATAATCGGAGTAGCCATACCACTGTTGTGCCCTTTGTTGCTTGATGGCATTATACACGGCAATGGCTTGTGGGCGTGCCGCTTGTTTTTTATCAACGGGCACACCTTCTTCGGCATAGGAAAGCACTTCCCAGCGGCCCCAGAGCTGTGTTTGATTGGCATTTTGAGCAAACAGTGCGCAGTGCAGGAGCGTAAAAAAACAGACAAAAGCAATTCTCATTTTTAACCGTGTTTTTGCCGCTACTACACTTTTATAGCCGCTTTTTTTGTTTTTTTAGGAACTGCTACCCCATTTACAGCGGCATTGGCAAAAGACATGCCGAGTGCTTGCTCCAGTACTTCCGTCATCGTATTCACATAATGAAAGGTCAGGCCTTGAATGTACTCAGGTTCTATTTCGCCCACATGTTTTTCATTGTCTTTGCACAAAATGACCGCTTTGATGCCCGCGCGTTTTGCGGCAAGGATTTTCTCCTTAATACCGCCCACGGGTAACACTTTGCCGCGCAAGGTAATTTCGCCGGTCATGGCCAAAAAAGGTTTCAAAGGCAATTTGGTGATGGCCGAGCTCATTGCAGTAAGCATCGTAATACCGGCAGAGGGGCCATCTTTAGGGATAGCGCCTTCGGGGATGTGCACGTGAATGTCGGTTTTATCAAATATTTCCGGGTCAATGCCCAATTGGTCGGCGTGGGCTTTGATGTAGCTCAGCGCGGTGCTGGCGCTTTCTTTCATCACATCCCCCAGGTTGCCGGTCAATTGCAGGCGTCCGCTGCCTTTGTTTAGGCTTACTTCAATAAACAAAATTTCGCCACCAACAGCCGTCCAGGCAAGGCCAATTGCCACCCCGGGCGCTTGTTGTTCCTGGTACACTTCGGCGTCATATTTGGTTGGACCCAATATTTTTGCCAGATGCTCGGGTTTTACAGTTACTTCATACACGGCTTCCATGGCCACATTTTTGGCAGCATGGCGCATGACAGATCCAACTTCGCGGTTCAGGCTGCGCACGCCACTTTCGGCGGTATAGCTTTGCACCATGCGCAGCAGGGCCTTGTCTGTTATTTTAACCTGGTTCGGCTTCAGTCCGTGTTCTTTGCGTTGGTTTGGAATGAGGTGCCTTTTGGCTATTTCTACCTTTTCTTCCAGCGAATATCCCGAAATTTCAATAATTTCCATCCGGTCGAGCAGGGCGGGTTGAATGGTGCTCAAAGAATTGGCCGTTGCGATAAACAGCACTTTCGACAAATCGACCTCCAATTCGAGGTAATTATCATAAAAAGTGGTGTTTTGTTCAGGGTCTAGCACCTCCAGCAAAGCCGACGACGGATCGCCGCGGAAGTCTTTGCCCACCTTATCAATTTCATCCAGGATAAAAACCGGATTGCCTGATTTTGTCTTTTTGAGCGACTGTACAATACGGCCTGGCATGGCACCGATGTAGGTTTTGCGATGCCCGCGAATTTCGGCTTCATCGTGCAAGCCGCCCAGGCTGATGCGGATGTATTTGCGCTTGAGGGCTTTCGCAATGCTGTTACCCAAGGAGGTTTTGCCGACCCCTGGAGGCCCTACGAGGCACAGGATAGGCGCCTTCATGTCGCCTTTTAATTTGAGTACAGCGAGGTGCTCAAGGATGCGTTCTTTTACTTTACCTAGGCCGTAATGGTCTTTATCCAACACATCTTTCACCTTTTTGAGGTCAAAATTGTCTTTGGTAAACTCCATCCAGGGCAGGTCCAGCAGCGTTTCCAGGTAATTGAGGCCAATGGCGTATTCGGCTACCTGTGGATTAACGCGGCGCAGTTTGTTGATTTCGCGCGCAAACACATCCTGCACGTGCTTAGGCCATTTCTTTTTGGTGGCTTTACGAATCAGTTCATTGATTTCTTCTTCCTGTGGGTTTTGGCCCAGTTCTTCTTGAATCGTTTTTAATTGTTGGCTCAGGAAGTAATCACGTTGCTGTTTTTCAATATCGGTGCGTACTTTCGACTCAATTTGATCTTTTAGTTCCAGCAATTGGAGTTCGGAGTCCATGTATTGCAGGATATTGCTGGCTTTATCTCTCAGGTTGTTCAGTTCCAGCAGTCCTTGTTTTTCCTCCACCTTAATACCCAGGTTGGAGGCAATAAAGTTGAGCAGGAAATTGTCGTTGTTGATGTTTTTCAACATAACGACAGCTTCTGATGGAATTTGGGGAGAAAGTTCGATGATTTGCTTAGCGGCATCGCGCACGCTGCTGATCATGGCCCGAAACTCAAGTTTGTTTTTGGGTTGCTCATAGTCCATGGTGCTGATTTTACCCAGCATGTAGGGGTCTTCCGCGAGCATTTCATCCAGGTGAAAACGCTTGCGGCCTTGCAAAATAGCCGTGGTAGAGCCATCGGGCATTTTCAATAATTTCAAAATGCGGGCGATGGTACCAACTCGAAAAAGATCGCGCGATGCGGGCGCCTCTATTTTCATGTCTTTTTGCGACAAAACGCCGATGTAGCGATTGTCTTCATACGCTTTTTGAACAGCGCGAATACTTTTATCCCGTCCTACCGTGATAGGTGTTACGATACCGGGAAACAATACCGTATTTTTTAAAGGTAAAATAGGCAGGGTATCCGGAAACACCTCGTCAATTTTGGCCTCATCGTCTTCTTCCAGGGAAAAAAGCGGCACGAAATCAGGCTCTTCGTCTGATTGCTGACTCAACATCCAATTTTCAAACATACGCATACAAAAGGTTCTGTTTTACGGGATAATGGCTTTTTTTAATATAAAAAACAACCAAGCCCATTCAAAACGAGCATAAACTGCAAACATTCAAAATTTGCTGAAATATATGCAATTAAAAATCTAATTATGTCAATCTGACAGCAAAAACTACACTGCATTTAACAAATCCATTCAGGCAAATAACCTGCCATGCCAATAAACATTGCAATTTGACAGGTACGGTATGCCGATACCCGACAAAAAGACAGCACCAGGATAAAAATGGCCGAATGTAACTGTATTAAACGAAAAACGCCGGTCTGCGTTCAGACCGGCGTTGGTTATTTCTATCCTTATGTAAAAAACTTACATAAAAAGGTGGTATTAGAACTTCGTAATCTTCAACGTGCGGGTTGTACCATTGCCGAAATTGATCCGAACCAGGTAGATACCCTGCGCAAGGTTATTCATCGGAATTTCAAGTTGTTGAATCGCGCCTTGCGGAATGGTGCTTGTATGAACAACATCTCCTTTGGTAGAAGAAACGGTAATTGTTATATCAGCATCGTATTGAATGGCGTTGCGTACGAACAGAAGGTCGGAGGCCGGATTTGGATAAATTGCAACAGATTCAGTAGCGGAAATTTGCATATCGATGGAGCGGGTTGCTGAATAACCGCTTACACCATTGAGGCTGGAACGTTTGACGCGATAGAAATTGCGGCCATTTGCCGGAGTCTGGTCAATCGCTGAATACGTGTTTGGTGCAGCAGGATCTTGCTTACCCATCACAGTAGAAACGGTGTTCCAAACTGCTTCGTCGGTGGAGTGCTCCAAAGTGTACAGGTATTGCGTTGCTTCAGGCAGGGCCGTCCAACGTACTTCTACCTGATTGAGACCTGTTGGAAGCACAACCATATCGGTGATAAAGGATTCACAACCAGGCGAACCCGCTTGTTTTACCGTTATTTTTACTACATTCGATTCCAGGAACGTCAAACAACCTTCCCGACGTGCACAGCGCATGAAGTAAGCCGTTTCGAACAATGGACCAGGTTGGTAGGTAGCACTGTTTGCACCTGGAATACCAACCCATTGTGGACCACCCGGACCCATTTCCACCAACTGTAACCATTGGTATTGAATAGCACCTGTGCCGCCTGATGGCGCTTGTACTGCATAGAAAGGCGCTGGTGTTTCGCCTTCGCATATTACCTGATCGCAACAAACAACCCCTGCGAACATCACATTCACGCAAAACTGGTGGATACCTGCATCATAGCAGAAGTTATCAGCCTGACCAACCAATACGGTGAATGGTTCGGTTTGTCCGTTGGCTTTTACGTCGCTGTCTTTACAGTCGTTGTTTACTTTGTCCTTGCCCGTCCACTGGAAACCACTTGGAATACCGGTGAAGGTAAGGATATACGTGCCGGGTGTTACACAATTGAAATTGTAAAAGCCATTGGCATTGGTCGTCGTGGTAGATACGGTTACGTCGTCGGGCGTATTAAACAATCCATCCACCCCGGCTTTAATCAATTTTACGGTAATGCTTGGAACACCGGAAGTTTCGAGTGGATCCTGGAAGCCATTTTGGTCATTGTCGTACCATACGTAATCGCCAATTTTGATGCCATTGTTGGTAGAACCAATGCTCACACTGGCAGAGGCTTTACAACCATTTGCGTCTGTAACGGTAACGGTGTGGGTGCCCGCGAACAGGTTTACCGCAGTTGCCGTAATTTCACCGTTATCCCACAAGAAGGTGTAGGCACCAGCACCGCCTGAAGCTACCGCGGTTGCGCTGCCAGGCTGATCACATTTTGCATTAGAAGAAGCCGTAATAACAACGGTAGGCAATATCGCCGAGGCGATACTTACGGAAGCCGTATTGGTACAACCGTTTGCATCAGTTACTGTCACAGTGTACGTACCTGGCTGCAGGTTGGTTACGGTAGCCGTGGTACTCATAGAAGGGTTGCTCCACTTATAGGTATAGGGACCCGTTCCACCGGATACGCCCGCGGTTGCGGAACCGCCTGTGGTACAACCTGCTGGTGCACTGCCGGATACGACTACGTTCGGGGTGCCGGTTTGCGTAATGGTCGCCGTTGCAGATGCTGAACAACCGCCTGCATCGGTTACGGTTACGGTGTACGTACCTGCGAGCAGGCCGGTTACCGTTGCGGTTGTTTTGTTATTTGCATTGGCACTCCACAAATAGGTATAGTTGCCTGCGCCGCCGGTAGCCACTGCTGTTGCAGTACCACCTGCTACACAAGTGGCGTTGTTCTGAATATTGATGGTAACACTGGGGCCTTGGTTTTGGCCAATGGTTACAGCACTTGTGGCAATACAACCTTTTGAATCCGTCACTTTGACCGTGTGCGGACCTGCACCTAAACCTGTTACTGTTTGGGTATTGAGGGCTGGATTGTTATCCCATATATAGGTGTAAGGAGGCGTACCACCGGTTACAGTTACAGTTGCGCTGCCGCCCGACAAACAAGTTGCATTTGAAATCACGGTTGCAGTTGCAACCAGGGTAGGCGCCGATGGTACAACAGCGGTTGCAGTACCAGTACAGCCCGTGGCAATATCAACCACGGTTACGGTGTAACTACCGGCCGGCAAATTGGTGGCGGTTGAAGTCGTTTGGGTAGGCGCGGTACTCCAGGTATACGTATAAGGTCCGGTTCCACCGATGACGGTAGCAGATGCGCTGCCCCCTACGGTACAACCCGCACTGCTCAAGATGGCCGTGGTAATTGACAAGGGGTTGTTGCTAACGGTGATCGTCGCAGAAACCTGTTTGCTACAATTATTCGCGTCTTTTACAGTCACCGTGTAGGTACCGGCTGGCACCACAATGGTTGTGTTATTAGAACCATTGCTCCAGGTAAACGTGTAAGGCGGTGTACCTGCAGAAGCAGTCACCGTAGCCGAACCAGCCAATCCACAGGTACCACTGGTGGTGGTCGCTGAAACAACCAGCGCAGGTGGCTGAAAAATGGTTACGATGTGCGAATTAGAACAGCCATTGGCATCTGTAACGGTTACGGTGTAGGTGCCAGGTGCCAGGTTGTTCAACACATTAGAGGTTGAACCGCCCGCATTGGCGCTCCACTGATAAGAGTACGGCGGTGTGCCCGACATACCGCTTACTTTGGTAAAGCCATTGTTGTCGCCGAAGCATTTAATCTGAACGGTGGAGTCCATAATCCAAACGCCTTCATTCCAGAAATAAACGGTAGCTGAACCCGTGGTCGTACATCCCTTTGCATCGGTGACGGTAACGGTGTACGTACCACCGGCAAGTCCGGTTATTTGCGCACCCGTACCGCCATTGCTCCAATTGTAGGTGTAAGGTTGGGTGCCGCCGAAAGGCACAGCGGTTGCTTTACCATCGGGTACGATGTCGCAAATCTGGCTTTCGCCATAAACCGTAACGCCCAAGGCGGGTGGTTGTGTAATGGTGATTGAACCCACCGCATAACCCAGATCAACATCGGTCACGGTTACCAGGTACGTTCCGGCAATAAGCCCCGAAACGGTTTGGGTGGTGGCGCCATTCGACCACAAATAGGTGTAAGGAGCCCAGCCGCCCGAACCAATGGCGGTTGCAGTTCCGTTGTTTCCGCCAAAGCAGGAAACGTTTGTGCCCGTTACGGTCACCGATACCTGCGCGTGTGCAGGCAAAAAGCAAAACACAGCAAGTGCAATACTTAAAAAGGTAAGACGGTTTTTGAATGAAGTAAGTGTTTGTCCCATAGGAAGCAAATCTTTTGTTAGGTAATCGGTTAAAGTGAAATTTTGACGATTAAAAAAATGGTCAAGTTTTTCAAAACCAAGCCTAAAAAAAGAAGGGATGTTCGGTTAGAAAAATTGCCAGGTAAAGACGATCTTATGCGTGACAAAATTACCCCTTTTTGCCCGCTAAATTGGGCGTTTTTTGTTAATTTTTGCAGAAAAACCCCTGTATGTCGGGTAATTTACTTTTTATTTTGACCCAATTTAGTCAGTTTGTACTATTGTAAAAACTACATTTTAGGGCTATGAATGCTACATTTTTTAACAACAACAGCCGTGCCGCCCAATCAGGCAACACGGCTGTTAAAAAGGGAACGACACCCTTTCTGAAGCTTGAACAGGCTTGTTATTTTGCCCGTTACTTATTGTTTTGTTTTAATGCGTTTGGACACAAAATTGCCAATTTCTTCCCCGCATTTTAAGCCTGCTTCGTTGCCGCGACGGTAGTGAATGCCACCCAGCAAACGGCTTTTGCCTACCTCATTCGCTGCCGATCGGAACGACTCAAAGCTGCGCGCGGGCAAACCAAATTCGGTTTCGGTGCTGTCGGTAAATGCGAAGCTCGTACCATACAAACCTTCCAACACCGACGCGGCTGCCGAAGAAATGGTGCTGTGTCCGCTGGTGTGCTCGGGAAATGGTGGCGTTTGAATCAAAGGCTGCCATTCCTGGTCAATATATTGGTTGATGTACGACTCCGGACGAATCAAATTGGTGCGGTACTTCTCGCCCCAGCATACAATAAACGCATCGGCCAACGCACAGGCAACCTTTACATACGTTTCCGCCGATTTCATCATATCGGCATTCGATTTGCGACAAGCTTCAGCGGCTATGTTCATCCAGTGGCCACCAGGACTGATTTTTTTACGGGCAAAAGACAGGTGACCTTGTACTTCCATTGCAAATGGATTGTCATCCCAGTACCAAGCGGTTGCCGTTTGTTCCTCGGTCAGGTTTTTGCCAATTTCAAACACCTCGTAGGCTTGTTTATAAAAATCAGAACCTTTTTTCGTGCTAAATTCGACGGGCGGATCGGCTTTAAACTGGGTGGCTGAATCAATTACCCAAGGGCGGATTTCGGCCCAGTGTGGCTCCAGTGCATCGGCATACATCGGTGGTGTTGGCCGCCAGCGTGCGGGATTTTTGGTTTCAATGGTAAATTTAGGGGCGCTGCGGGTTTGTGCGTAATTATCTGATTTTGACCATGTCAGGATGTGTTTGGCAATCTGGTCGCCGAAGGCCATGGAGCGGTCGTACACGTCCTGGGGCATGTTCATGGCTTTGAAATCGTCAAAAATTTGCTCTTTCAAATCCTGCATTTCCCCTTCAGAAAATACCAGTTGTTTGCCCACGGTAAGCAGGGCATTTGCGCTGGCCAAAGGGAAACAGTAGATTTTTCCGGCTTCCGGTTTTGGACAAGGTGTGAGTCCGTTGAGTTGGCCGGCCAAACTTTGATAGCCTGGAGAACCTGGCACCAGGGCTTCATATCCCGCCACGGATGCATAGGCATAAATGCGTGCCGAGATGGGCGGCGCAAAAATATCATGCCGAATAATATCGGTAATGCGTTTTACACCAGCATGTAAAAATGCTGCATTTTCGGCTTTTTGCTGGTAATCTTTGCTAGGCTGTTGGCATGCAGCAACGCAAAGTAGGGTTACCACCAGACAAAGGATGGGCAATCGAGTTAAGTGCTTCATATAACAATTTGAAAATCAAGTTCAAAAATTCTTCCACATCATACTTTCTACGGGCTTGTCGGTCCGTTCGTTGTATTTCGCATTCTGTTTTTTGTTGTAGTAATTTTCCACCTCACCGTCAATCAAAAAATAAATCAACTGACCAATGGGCATGCCCGGATAAACACGCACGGGCTGGGTGCAGGATATTTCGAGGGTCCAGGTGTTGGAAAACCCAACATCGCCTTTTCCCGCAGTGGCGTGAATGTCAATGCCCAGACGCCCTATGCTGCTTTTACCTTCTAAAAAAGGCACGGAATTGTGGGTTTCGGTGTATTCTTCAGTGACGCCCAGGTATAAAGTACCCGGTTGCAATACAAAACCGGTTTCATCCATCTCAAAAGTGTCAATCTGGTTGTGCTTCCGGGCATCCAGCACCCGATCCTTGTACACTGCCAAATACTTACCCAAATGCACATCGTAAGAGTTGGTACCCAGGCAACTCCGATCAAAAGGCTCAATCACAATCGCGCCGGAAGCAATCGCCTCCAGGATTTTCTTATCCGTTAATATCATATCAATTCAAGCAAATCAATGCGTTTAGAAAATAAAGCAAATGTAGCAGAAACGGTCAATTTAATTGGCATCGCCGTAACTTTTGCGCGAAATTACTGTTCCATAACACGTTCCTAATTTTAAAAACACCTTATTATACACCGCCATGAAAAAGACCCTTGTACTAGGCGCTACTACCAATCCCGAACGTTATGCCTACCACGCGGTGCAACGTTTGCTCCAGCATGGGCATGAAGTGGTTCCGGTCGGGATTCGAGCTGGCGACATCGAAGGCATTCCGATTCAACAAGGTATGCCTGTAGTGGCCGACCTCGACACCATTAGTTTATATGTAGGTCCGGCCAACCAAAAAGTATACTACGACTACCTGCTTTCGTTGCAACCCAAACGGATCATCTTCAATCCGGGCACCGAAAACCCCGAACTGGAAGCCCTCGCCCAACAGCAAAACATTGAGGTCGTAGTAGGTTGCACGCTCGTCATGTTGTCGATTGGGGTGTACTAATGTTGGGTTTACGCCCTATCTTTGCCCTCCATTTCTTCTTTTACGATATTCTGATATGCATATTCTGCTCCTTGGCGCTGGCGGCCGCGAACACGCATTTGCCTGGAAATTGACGCAAAGCAAACGTTGCACCAAATT
Source organism: Saprospiraceae bacterium (assembly GCA_027488935.1). Lineage (GTDB taxonomy): Bacteria > Bacteroidota > Bacteroidia > Chitinophagales > Saprospiraceae > M3007. Next base: position 151,319 of record JAIYAP010000022.1, read on the forward strand.
ATTTATCGCACCCGGCAATTCGGGCACTGCTGCACTTGGTGAAAATGTGGCCCTCAATCCCCTCGATTTTGAAGCCGTTGGCCAGTTTGTACTTGCCCATCAAATCGGCATGGTCGTGGTTGGTCCCGAAGAGCCCCTCGTTCGGGGTATTTGGGACTATTTTCAGGCCGATGCGCAACTCCGGGCGGTTCCGCTGATTGGCCCATCCAAAGCCGGCGCGGTGCTGGAAGGCAGCAAAGCCTGGGCAAAACAATTCATGCACCGACATAAGGTACCCACTGCTGCTTACCGCGAATTTACCGCCGACCAATTGGCCGAAGGATTGGCTTATTTGGCCCAACATCCATTGCCGGTGGTGCTTAAAGCCGATGGTTTGGCCGCCGGAAAAGGCGTTGTTATTTGTCAATCCCACGCAGAAGCAGAAGCCGAATTGCGCGACATGCTCGGTGGAAAATTTGGCACAGCGGGTGATCGTGTGGTGGTGGAAGCATTTCTGGATGGCATCGAATTCAGCGTATTTGCCCTGACCGACGGCAAAAATTACGTGATTTTGCCGGAAGCCAAGGATTACAAACGCATTTTTGACCACGATAAAGGCCCAAATACGGGCGGCATGGGTGCCGTGAGCCCCGTAGCTTTTGTCGACGATGCCATGTGGCAAAAAGTGGAGCAGCAGATTATCAAACCCACCATTAAAGGGCTGCACAAGGAAAAAATACCCTACACCGGCTTTGTCTTTTTTGGCCTGATCAGCGTCAACAACGAGCCATACGTGATCGAATACAACTGCCGTATGGGCGATCCGGAAACGGAAGTGGTGTTGCCCCGCTTGAAAACCGACCTCGTGATGGCTTTGCAAAATTGCGCGCAAGGCACCCTGGGTCGGGTGAAAGTTCGGGCAGACAAACGGGCGGCAACTACGGTTTTTTTAGTAAGCGGCGGCTATCCAGGCGATTACACGAAAGGAAAACCAATAACAGGTTTGGATAAAATAAAAGGCAGCCTAGCCTTTCACGCGGGTATGCGCAACGCAGGTGGCGCGGTGGTGACCGACGGTGGACGTGTACTGGCGATCACCAGTTTTGGTAAAGACCTGGCAGCTGCCTTGAAAAAATCGAATCGCAACGCCAAACTGGTGCAATTTGAAGGCAAATTTTTCCGCAAAGACATCGGGAAAGACGTGCAAAAATTGGCCGACTCAACCAAGTCCTAGTACCTTTTCGAACGATAACAAATGAAACGACCTAAAAAAGGCGAATACGCCCCTTTTCATGAAAACTACCTGAGCAAATTGCCCGCCCGGGGCAGTTTAACTGGTTTGTTGAAAAAAACATTCAAGGAATTACAGGCTCAACTGCTGAAAATGCCCGAAGAAATGGGCGATTATCGCTATGCGGAAGGTAAATGGAGCATCAAGGAAATGTTGATCCACATGATCGATACCGAACGGGTGTTCGCGTTTCGGGCCTTGTGGTTTATGCGGGGCGACAAAGCGCCCCAGCCCGGTTTTAACCAGGATTTCTGGATGGAACACGCCGATGTTTCCCAACGCAGCATCAAGGATTTGCTCAAAGAATGGAAGGCCGTGCGCGATAACACCCTGTTTTTGGCGAGCCAATGCACCGAGGAACAATCGAAAATGATGGGCACCGCCAGCAATTGGCAGGTTTCTGTTCGGACGATGTTTTGGGTGATTGTGGGGCATCAGTTGCACCATGAGGACGTGTTGGAGCGTCTTTACAAAACAAACAAATCCGATATTTCATCCTGATACTGCCTAAACAACACCGCCCGCCGCAATTTTAAAGTGGGGGTTAGCAGCCCGTTTTCGGCCGACCAAGGTTCGTGTAGCAAGCGGAATTTGCGCACCATCTCTACGGTTCCAAGACTTTCCGCGTTAATTTGATCAATTACTTGTTGGTACAACTTTTCTACTTTGGGATTGAGTACCATGTATTGCGGGGAAGTCCAATGCACCTTGTTTTCCTGGCACCAAAGTTCCAACGCGGCAAAGTCGGGCACAATCAGGGCAGCAACAAAGGGCTGGTTGAGTCCTACGGCCATGCTCTGGCTAATCAGCGGCGCATGATTGAGTTGTTGCTCTACAAATGACGGGGCTACAAATTTGCCGCTGGTGGTTTTGAATACCTCACTGATGCGGCCGCTTATTTTCAGGAAACGTTTGTGCTCAAAATGGCCCGTATCTCCTGTCCGGAACCAGCCATCGGGTGTAAAACGCGCTGCCGTTTCTGCTGGTTGATTCCAATAACCCAGCATTACATTGAGTCCTTTTACCTGTATTTCTCCGGCTCCTTGTTCGTCGGGTTCGGCGATGCGCACCTCCACGCCCGGCGCCGGAATACCCACGGTGCCAAACCGCACGCCGCCCGGCTCAAATCGGTTGAACGCAATCACCGGACTGGTTTCGGTAAGTCCGTACCCTTCCCGCACATCAATGCCGGCTGCCGAAAAAAGTCGACCCAAATTGGGCCGCAACGCCGCTGCGCCCACCGCGATGGCTTCTACGCGGCCGCCTAAGCGCTTCCGCCAATGCCGATATACCAGCACATCCGCCACCAAACGTTTCAAAAAATAGAGGGGCGGCATGGCTTGTCCGCCCGAATAAGGATAACGCTCGCCCAGGGAAATGGCCCAATTCAGTATTTTTCGTTTGATCGGCCCTGCCCTGCGTTGTTCTTCCAGCAGGCGCTCATAAGTACGCTCAAGCACGCGCGGGACGGCCGTAAAGAAGTGGGGCCGCACCGTTTGAAGTGTTCTTGGCAAGGTTTCCATCGATTCGGCAAACCAGATCGGCACTCCCGCCGATTGATACACATAAAGCACCATGCGCTCCAAAATATGGCTAAGCGGCAAAAAACTCAAGGCATGCGTGTGTGGACCGACTGGCACGATGGCCAACACGGATTTTATATTGCTGACAATATTGGCGTGGCTCAGCATCACACCTTTGGGCATTCCTGTTGCGCCAGAGGTGTACAGCAGGGTGGCCAAATCGTTTTCGCGTATCCCGGAACGATAATATTGTAACTTTTCCAAAGCGGGCGCATCGGGAGTTTTCAAGATATCTTCCCAAGCTTGGGTGCCCGCAATCCGTTCAAAACCAATGATAAAATCGAGCGCGGTTCCCGCTTTAATGATTTTGTCCAGCATGTCGGCATTGCTTACAAAACAGCCGCTTAAATCGGCATCTTGTACAATAAAAGCAATTTCGTCGGGCCGGGCTGTGGCGTGAATGGGGACCGGCACTACCCCAATTTGCAACATGGCCAGGTCGGCAACGATCCATTTGGGGCTGCCACAATGGGTAAGCATGCCGAACCGGTCACCTTTTCGGATGCCCAGGGCCAACAAACCCATGCTCAGCTGGTCACGGGCGGCCAATAGTTCGGCGGTGCTCCAGTGTACCCAGCTACCGTCGGTCGACTGCCCGGCTGCGGCCACCTTTTGCGGGTACCGATGCAGTTGATATTCCAGGATATCGAAAAGCCGGGTGAAGTCCATCGTAATTTATTAAAAGACCGGTGCTGTTTCCATTCGTTTTACCCGCACCATCAACATGACAACGATACTGATTACAAAAAACACAGACAAAGATAAAACGCTGTACCGCATGTTGCCGGTGAGTTGTTCAACGACCCCAAACAGGAAAGTGCCTGCTACGGTAGAAAGTTTGTCCATCACATCGTAAAAACTGAAAAAAGAAGCCGTATCAGGCGTATTTTCTGGTAAAAACTTCGCGTACGTGGCGCGCGCCAGCGATTGTGCGCCGCCCATTACTACCCCAACCGCAGCTGCCAGGAAATAAAAATCGAGGCCCGTTTTCACAAAATAACCGACCACGCACACCACCGTCCACACCCACAACATAGACATCAGGGAAAATTTATTGCCCTTGCGCTTTGACAACCAGGAAGCAGCATATGCCCCGCCAATGGCCACAATTTGTAAAATCAAAATCAACCCAATCAGGCCCGTGGTTTCAAAACCCAGCACTTTTTCGGCAAAGGTAGAGGCCAGCAACAACACCGCCTGCACGCCCGCATTGAAACAGAAAAAAGAAATCAGGTAGGCTTTTGCATTAAAATCGGTATTCAAAGTGCGCATGGCTTTGCGCAATTCCTGATACCCTTTTTTCATCAAATTTTCGTCCGTATGCAGATGCTGATCGGCAGGTAGGCGCTTTAGTGGAATCTGCGAAAAACCAATCCACCACAAACCCACCATCACAAAAGCCGTGGGCACCGCCCGCAAACCATCCGGAAAACCAAACCAGCCGAAATTCATAATCACCACCAAATTGGCCACCAACAAGATAACGCTCCCAATAAATCCATAACTGTAGCCCTTGGCACTCAGGGCATCATAGCGGTCTTCCGTAGCAATAATGGGCAAAAAAGCATTGTAAAATACCATCCCACCCGCAAATCCAATCGTTGCCAGGATAAATCCGGTAACCCCCACCCACAGCGTACTCATGCCGGTAAAAAAGATCAAAGACATACAAGCCAAGGCGCCCAACATGGTAAAAAACCGCAAAAAAGCCTTTTTATACCCGCCATAATCGGCAATGCCCGACAAAATGGGCGAAACCGCTGCAATAATCAGGTAAGCTAAGGAAATACTCCAGGCGTACAAGGTGCTGTCCGACATGCGGTACCCTAAAATCGTGACCGTATCATTGGTCATGGACAAAAAATAGCCCGGAAAAATGGCGACCGTAATCACCAATGAATAAGCACTGTTGGCCCAATCGAAAAATGCCCAACCCGTTGTTACACGCGGATCATTTTTTTTAAATTCTGCGACGACAACCGGTATTTCTTGCTGCATAGTGCGGTGTTAGTAAGTGATGCTGCGGTAAATGTATTGCAGCGCTAGGGTGATTTTGGAAATTAAAGCGAATATTTTTTCATCAAAGAAAAACAAAATGCGCCGAAGTGCGGCTTCTACCATATTTTTTCTGTTAATTTTTTACATGACCCTACATTTAAACGCCCTGCACATGCTTAGCCCCCTACCTTTGTTTTAAAATCAAAGGTTTTGCATTGTATGGTTCATTTTACAAGTTTACAAGATAACTTTAGGATCCTCCCTGGCATTTTGTGCCTCGTTTTAGGGTTCTGGTCCACTGTTTTGCCTGGTCAAAGTTGCGACCCCAATGGCAATATCCTGATTTTTTCGAATTACGACGGCGGCTACTTGCGCATCCTGATCGACGAAGATATTCCGAACCTGAAAATTGGCGTTGCGAGCTACGAACCTACCCGCATCAGCATTTTTGGCCCTTATGCCGCCAATGTAACCGAAGTGCACTATGCAGGCTTGAATCCAACCGCAGGCACGGGCAATTTTCACTGCGACCCAAGCCTGGCAGTCACATCCGTGGATCCCTTGCCCAATCCGAACGCAACGGTTGCATTCGCACAAGTACCGCCCGTAACGATTGTAGCAATGGATTTTGATACGACCTTTCCGGGGCTTCCAGACCGGATCGGATACAATGGCGGTATTTTGGGCTGCACCAGTTGTAGCCTGACGAATGGAACGGGCGGTGTGAACAACTACGTACAGGTGTTGGATTATTTTACCACCTACTTCAATGGTTCGGCCCGTTTTATCAAAACCCGTTACGGCTGCTGGTGTGATACCCTCAATTGTAGCCTGCCCATTAATTGTTGCCAGGAATTGAACAGCGGAAGCAGCCAGGCGCTTATCCTGACCGCAAGCAGCGACACGCTGTGCAACAATCAGATTGTAACAATCAGTGCAACAACGGGTTTTGACACGTATAGCTGGTCGACCGGCGCAAATACAAGCAGTATTCAAGTAACTTCGGCGGGTACCTACACCGTAACCGCTCAAAACGAATGTGGTGCCTATACCGCCGAAATTACCATTGAACCTTGTCCAACTGAAGATTGTAAAAACGGCATAGACGATGATGGCGACGGGCTTATAGATCTAAATGATCCCGATTGCGCGTGTAACGGATCGAATACGCTGGCAAAAATTGTTTTGCAATCAGGCGGACCTTGCGACGCTACCATTGCTTTTCGCGCCGTGTTTGTGCCTGGTGTGGTGAGTTATCAATGGTATCGCAACAACATTGCCCTGCCCAATGCAAACGGACCGGTGCTCGTGATCGATAACAAAACCGTTAATGCCGGAGATTATTCGGTTTTGTTGACTTTTTTGGATGGTACCTGTAGCCTTAGTTCGGCCGAATCCGTGGTGTTTAATACCGCGCCCGAATACCAGGCTACTGTAAGCCCGGCCAATTGTTTTGGGGAAGCAACCGGCATGGTCGATCTGAATTTTACCAACAACATTTCGTTGCTGTCCATTGAATGGTTTGATGCAGCAGGCCAATTGTTGGGCAACCAGGCACGTGTAACGCAATTGCCCGCAGGTACTTATGCCCTCAAAATCCGATACGGCGCCCAATGTGTGCTGAGCGACACCTTTATAATTGTACAACCCCTCGAACTGCGCCTGAACACGGAAATAACCAACGCAACGTGCAATACCAACGGACTTGGGAAAATACTCCTGGGCATCGAAGGCGGCACCACGCCTTACCTGATTGCACTGGATAATGGAACACCCGGCACAGCGGCTACCTTCGAACTGCCTGCCGGAACCTACAACATAAAGGTAACCGACGCGGAAGGCTGTGAAAAAGAATTGGATACCTTGCGTATTTTAGCCGCACCCACCTTTTCCTTAGGCATTGAAGGACCAACGGATATTCTAGAAATCGGAGACACCTTCCAACTAAAAGCCGTTTCCAGTTATCCACTCAATCAGTTGACCCTCAATTGGCTACCCGACGGATCGTTAAACTGCAACAATTGCCCCCTGGCGCAGGGAATTGCCCTCGGAAACACGCAGTTTGCCCTGAGCGCCATTGACCCATTGGGATGCACAGCAACCGCTTATTGGGAAATAAAAGTGGATCAAAGTATCGCGTTTTATGTACCCAATATCTTTATCGTAAATGATTCGGGGATCAACGACCAATTTCAAATTTTCCCGGGAAAAGGCGTAGAGCGCGTAATTTCCCTGCAAATTTTTGATCGATGGGGCAACATCGTACACGATAGCGTGGAAGCCTGGGATGGGCGGGTAAAAGGCAAAGAAGGGATAGCCGGGGTGTACACCTGGCTGGCTGAAATCAAATTTTTAAACGGAAAAATTGAGCGTAAAAGCGGCAATGTTACCCTGATTCGGTAAAACACACCACAAATTGAATGAAATTCTCTATGTATAAAATTTACGTCCTGATGCTCGGGTGCTTATTGTTTGCACCAAATTTGTCTTTTGCTCAAAAAAACATCGTGACCTATGCAGGAAACGGCGGTAAAGAGACTTTTTACGATGTATTGCAAATCAGCGATGGCAGCTTTCTGGTAAGTGGGTACGCTTCCGACCTGGATTGGATCGCCCCAACGGTACCGCATATTGAATTGGGAAATACAAGCAGTATCCACAATGCCCAGGGCACCAACCGCTTCGGCTTTTTGCTGCACCTTTCTGCCGATTTTCAAAAAATGCTGCATGTGGTGCATTTTCCGTTGGGCCAAGTGGAAGATGTGCGGTTTATCAAAACCAACACCCTCCCTTACCAGCCCACCGGCGATTTGTACATCAGCGGCACCACCAACGATACCCGCGCCCGGGAAGGCGGCTATTTTTTGGCCAAATTAGACCATAATTTCATCGACGGCATACCCGGCAGCTTAATTTGGGTCAACAACAACTGGGCAGAATCCGGTCCAAAAGATTATCAGCCCTGGGATGTGGCCCCCAATGGCGATGTATTTGTGGTGCAAGGCCAAAACCACGCCTACGATTGGAGCGCGATGTATTGCCTGGATGGGGCCACTGGCAGCCGAAAAGTGGTGGAAAACTGGCGCACCCACTGGCTCAAAGCAGGAGGAGAATGGAAAGGCACCCCCGCCAGCACTTACCCCAATGGCGGAGCAAATGCATTGGATTATAGCGGAATTGTGTTTAAAGCCTGGGGACGCTGCGATTTGCGCTCCTGGACCAACGAAGACTTCAAATTGACCCACCCCGACGAAAATGGCGGTACCAAAGTAGGAAAATGGCCCCTCGATGTGTTTTTTAACGGCCCCTGCGATCCAACAGCGCCCACCAACAATGGTCCGGGGTACAATGGTTATAGTTTGGCAGCCTGTTGCCCCGTGTACGGCGCAACCAATATTGTGGTGGATCGGCGCAATGGCGATGTGTACCTCGGCATGAACATCAAAAGTGTGGCTGCCAATGGTTCGCCCGATTTTGAGCCTGCGGTGATTGCCATGGATGCCAGCGGATCCCTTAAATGGTGGAGCCGCTTGTACCACGAAATCACCCCTGTGGGCGACACGGTATATTCCGTTCCCGATCAGTATGTGGATGCATTGGCCATTGATTATAAAAACGATGCGCTTACCGTGGGTGCCCGCTGTCATGGCAACAACGTGGAAAACTTCTGGGAAGGCAACCAGATTTTAGCGAACGCATCGGCAAGCGGTTTTCAAAATCGATTTACCGGAACCAATGGCAACATCCACATTTCGTGGTTGGGTAAATTGCAACTCGGCAATGGCATACTCACCCACAGCACCTACCTGGCCGAATACGCGGAAGGCACCGGCTCGCTCGGAACACCCCATCCCGACCCCAACCTCGATGGCTGGCCTAATCCCAACGGTGGCTGGCCGAACGTAAATACCACCCGCATAGCCCGTAACAACCTGAAAGTGAGCGCGGGCGGCGAGGTGATCGTAATTGCTGTAGGTCGACGAACCATTACCACCAGCAATGCCTACCAAAAAATGGTCAAACCGGCCAATGGCGGCGTATCGAGCTGGAATGCCTTTGTGCGCGTGTACGAACCCGATTTTAGCAAACCGCTGTATAGTTCACTCGTTGTGGGAACGTGGGATACGCTCACCCAAAATGGCGGCGGAAACACGGAACTATTTGGCGTGTACAAAACGACCAAAGGGGTGGTGTGTGTCGGCCGACAAACCGCAGATGCCAACGGACTGGCCAATGGGAATAATTTGCCCGTAACCCAGGTGACCGCCTGGGGCGCCGCAAACCCGGACAATGAAACCGCCATCCTTACCTATTATGAAGCCGACAACTTGTACAATCCGGATGATTCGGTGGGTACCGTGGCAAGCAACACCCCGATTTCAACAAATTCGAATTTAAGGGTTTCGCCAAATCCCGCGCATTCGAGTATCCAAATTTGGCTGGAACAGGACTTTGCGCAAAACAACAACGCTGATTGGCTATTGCAAATGTTGGACTTCACGGGGCGCGTCGTTGTACAGCAACCATATACCCAAAACATGATTTTATCGGTTGAAAACTTACCAACTGGCATGTATCAGTTGCGGCTTTGCAATCCACAAAGCCAGTTGCGACAAAAAATATTGATTTTAAATCATTAATAATGAATGTGTTGTGTTGGGTGTCCAAATAAAATGTGGGATAATCTTCTGTGCGCACTTGTGCGGCATGCTCTATTAGTCTACCTTTGCAGTATGATAATATTTTTTCAAATAAATATCTGTTGTTGTTGTTGCACTTTGCCCGCCGAAGCGCCTGCAACGCATTTATATGTTTGATTGAGATAAAAAACTGATTTCAAACATCTTAAGTACATAGCAGAAAGCCCTTCGGACATAACCGGAGGGCTTTCTGCATTTTTCTCCTCACTTTCAACTTACAAACACATGAGCTTACGACTTGGCGACATCGCCCCCAATTTCAAAGCACAAAGCACTGCTGGTGACATTGATTTGTACGAATACCTTGGCGACGGATGGGGTATCTTGTTTTCGCATCCTGCCGATTTTACGCCTGTTTGTACCACCGAATTGGGCCGCACCGCACAATTAGAGGAAACCTTCCGCCAAAAAAACACCAAAGTGTTGGCCGTAAGCGTCGATCCGCTCGATAAACATACCAGCTGGGTAAATGATATCAACGAAACCCAGCATGTTACCGTTGGTTTCCCCATTTTAGCCGATCCCGACCGCAACATTGCTACGTTGTATGATATGATCCACCCCAATGCTTCTGAAAACTTTACCGTCCGCTCTTTGTTCATTATCGGACCGGATAAAAAGATCAAATTGACCATTACCTATCCGGCTTCTACGGGTCGCAATTTCCATGAAGTGCTGCGTGTATTGGAGTCCTTGCAACTCACAGCACAATACAGCGTTGCTACCCCGGCCAACTGGGAACACGGCGAAGATGTAATTGTAGTGCCTGCTGTAACGACCGAAGCGGCGATCGAAAAATTTCCAAAAGGCGTTACGGTGATTAAACCTTACCTGCGTTACACCCCTCAGCCTGACCTGTAAACCACTGCGTTATGCCTTATCATTTCTGTTCATGTTGTTGTTGCTGTTGTTGTTCGTCCTGCCTTGCGGGTTCGAAGCGGCTGCTGTATGTGGTTTTACCAAAAAAGAATCCTTGATTCGAATAAAGTAAAACCAACAACAAAACAGAAAGCGCCCTTCGATTCACCCGGATCGAAGGGCTTTTTTTATGGCAAAACGCACCTTAAACTGATTCTAAAAACACAAATATGTCGAACGACGCGCATACCAAATCGGATTTAAAATTGCGACAAGCCCTGCATGGCCTGCGCAAACACATCGGCAACACGCCTTTGCATGCCGTAAAAGGCCTGTTTTCGAAGCCGGGCGTTCAAATTTTTGCCAAAAAGGAGTGGGAACAATTTTCCGGCAGTGTAAAAGCGCGTGCTGCGTTTCACATTATCCGGGCTGCGATTGAAAGTGGCGATTTACATCCGGGCAAAACTTTATTGGATGCCACAAGCGGCAATACGGGCATCGCTTATGCGAGCATTGGGTTTGTATTGGGCATTCCTGTAACCCTCTGTTTGCCTGAAAATGCCAGCGCCGAACGCAAAGAAATTTTGGAAAATTTCGGCGTAACGATCATTTACACCTCCCGGTTTGAAGGAACCGATGGCGCGCAGGAAGTGGCAAGAAATTTAGCCGCCGACCGGCCCGATTTGTATTTTTATGCCGATCAGTACAAAAACGACCACAATTGGCAGGCGCATTATTTCGGTACCGCACTCGAAATTGTGGATCAGGTGCCCGACATCACGCATTTTGTGGCTGGACTGGGTACGACGGGTACGTTTGTGGGTACCGGCCGCCGACTTAAAGTGATTAACCCCGATATTCAATTGGTTGCCTTGCAGCCCGATTTGCCCATGCACGGACTGGAAGGTTGGAAACACCTGGAAACCGCCGTGGTACCCGGCATTTACGATGCCCATTTGGCCGATCGATTTGAAGAAATCAGCACCGAAGCCGCGTATCAACTCATTAAGGATGCCTGGAAATACGAACAATTGGAATTGAGTCCATCTTCAGCGGCCAATTTAGTTGGGGCTATCCGGATAGCCAACACGCTTGAAAAAGGCGTGGTAGTTACGGTTTTGCCCGATAATGCCGATAAATATTCAGAAATCATTCAAAAACTCCTATAAGATGCTCATTATTGAACCTAAAATCAGACAATTAATCCTGGAAGATGCCCAGCAAGCATTCCCGGATGAATGCTGTGGTTTCGTGTTTGGCGACGAACAAGGCGAAACCCGCATTTTAAAAGATGTTCTGGTGGTGGAAAATGCAAAGGAGGGCGACAAACGCCGGCGCTTCGAAATTTCCCCCAAGGATTATCTCCGCGCCGAGCGGTATGCCCTGGAACATAATTTGAGTCTGCTCAGCGTGTACCACTCCCACCCAAGCGCCCCTGCCATTCCATCGGAGGCCGATCGCGTGGCTGCACAACCTTATTTTTCGTACATCATTGTTTCCATTTACGATCGCGGACGCACCGAATTGCTGTCCTGGCGCCTCAACGACGATTTTCAATTTGAACCAGAACAAGTGCTGGAACACGCACACAACTAAAAACAAATAAACATGGCAACTGTAATTATCCCAACCCCCCTGCGCAAATTCACCAACAACACCGCCAAATTAAATATTGAAGCGGGTAATGTGGAGGAAGCACTGCTCGATCTTTCCACCAATTTTCCGGATTTGAAAAAACACCTGGTCGATGAACAAGGCGAAATCCGTTCGTTTCTCAATATTTTTGTGGGCGACGACGATATCCGCGACCTCGCATTGGGCAAAACACCCCTTTCTCAAGAAACCGTTGTGAGCATTGTGCCTGCTATTGCGGGCGGTTTGGCTTGAACCCGCATCACCTTTAAAACTGTAGAAAAATGGCATCGTACCAGGATATTACCTTTTCAAAAGCAGAATTGGCGCGTTACGACCGGCATATCATCATCCCGGATTTTGGATTAGCGGCCCAACAAAAACTCAAAGCCGCCAAAGTGTTGGTTATTGGCTCCGGCGGCTTGGGCAGTCCGCTGTTGCTGTATCTCGCAGCAGCAGGCGTGGGCACCATCGGTATTGTCGAATTCGACGTGGTAGACGACAGCAACCTGCAACGCCAGGTGTTATTTGGCAAAAATGATGTAGGTCGGGCAAAGGCAAGAGCGGCCAAAAGCAGGCTGCAGGCGCTCAACCCACATATCAAAATACAACTACACAACACCCGGCTTACGTCCGAAAACGCCCTGCAAATCGTAAAAAAATACGATGTAGTGGCCGATGGAACCGATAATTTCCCGACCCGCTACCTCGTCAACGATGCTTGTGTGCTGTTGGGAAAAACCAATGTGTACGCCAGCATTTTCCAGTTTGACGGACAGGTTTCGGTATTTAATTACCGCGACGCCGATGGTGTACTCGGCCCGAATTACCGCGATTTGTACCCAACGCCGCCGCCGCCCGGTTTGGTGCCGAGTTGTGCAGAAGGGGGCGTTTTGGGTGTTTTGCCCGGCATTGTGGGCAGTATGCAAGCCAATGAGGTGATTAAGGTCATCACCGGGGTGGGTACACCTTTGAGCGGACGTTTGTTTTTGTTTGATGCGCTCAATTTTGAAACGCGCACCTTCAACATCAAGCGCCGGGCCGACAACCCGCTGAATGGGGAAAACCCGAGCATCACCCAATTGATTGATTACGAGTTTTTCTGCGGTTTGAAAAATCCCGATGAAAAACCGGTCAAAGAAATCACCGTAGAAACCTTTTTGAAATGGCAGGCCTTGGGCGAACCCTATCAACTTATTGATGTGCGCGAACCCAATGAATACGAAACCGCCAACATCGGCGGCCTGTTGTTGCCTTTAGGTACCGTAACTGAACACGCCGACCAATTGCGCCGCGATGTAAAGGTGGTGGTGCATTGTCGTTCGGGCGTGCGCAGCGCCAAAGCCATCCGCGCCCTGGAAGCGCAGTACGGGTTGGATAATCTGTACAATTTGAAGGGTGGTATTTTGGCGTATCAGGAACAGGCGCAGGAAGTATAGTTACCGAATTACCGTAACCGATCCTTTCAGCACGGCGCGGTTGCCCTGATCCTGTGCAAAAAACGACAAAAACCAGGTGTACACGCCTGGTGGCACCATTTTATCCCGGAAAGTGCCATCCCAGCAATTGGCGGCATCCAATCCGGTAAAAAGCAGGTTGCCCCACCGGTCGTACACCTGCAATTGATAATTACTGCAAGCTTCGACGGGGAAAACGCAAAAACGGTCGTTTTCCCCGTCATCGTTGGGCGAAAAAATATTGGGTACGTAAATGCCTTTTTCGTTGCAGCAGGTTTGCACCGTTATTTGTACCGATTCAGGGCAAAAGTTGGCATTTCGGCCAGAAAACGCATAAACGCCCGGTTGCGCAAAGCTAAAGTTTGGCTGGTACGGCGTTCCGTTGTTGGGATCGACAAACGGATTGGACAAGGTAAGGACGGTCCCCGGACACAAAAAGGTATCTTGCGGGAAATCGGTGGGCGGCAAATCATCCAGTACAATGGTATTCAACCGGATGGTATCGCAGTTGTCCGGTGTGCGGATCGTATCGAGCACTACCGCATTGGAATCGTACACCATGCCGTTGATCCGCACCTGTTCGCCCCGACACAGGAGGATATTGCGTTGAATGCGGGGCGTTTCGGTAAACGTCAGGAAAGTTGTGCGCACCGTATCGCACTGCAACAAGGAGGACAAGGTATCGAGGATGGTGCCGGGCTGGGTATATATTTTGCCTTGAATGGTGATGGATGTTCCCGGACAGAAGGCAAGGGTGCGTTGTTGGGTCAGGTTGGGGAGGAATTGTAGTTGGTAGGTTTTAATGGTGTCGCAATCTAATGTTTGACTTTCGAGGGTATCTCTAAACAAGGAAGTGGTTGTATAAATTATGTTGTTAATCATTACCGTATCACCCAAACAACGTATTATTTCATTTTCAAATCGAAGGTATCTTTCATTCAAATCCGTCAAGGTTACAATCGTATCTTTTGTACAATTTTTTATTGGATCAAATACACGTATAAAATAGGCTCCTTCCGTCAGGGTATCAAAAACCGGATTGGGTCCAAATGGTGCTAAATTAATACTAAACAGGTTCGCGGTTTCATTTAAAACGCTAATTTGACCATTGAATTCGTTTGAGCACTCCGGTTGCACCACGTTGAGTTCAATAATTTTAAAAGGGAAAGCTAATACGTTATCGTTTAAAATAGAAGGATCGGGAAGTACTAAACCCGTTGCGCCGCTCGCTGCGCCATTCAACAGGTTTTGGTTTGCCGTGCCGGGCATTCCTCCCAAAACGGAGGGTACAATCTTATTTAATACGTTATTTTGAACTAAAATTTTTCCGCCGCCCCCGCCGCCACCCGGCCCGATAATTTGCTCGGCTACATAAAACAAACAATCGCCGCCTCGTCCACCATTGGCGCTGCAAGAGAGGGTCCCATCTACCTTAAGTGCATCAATTACAATGGTTCCGCCACCGCCGCCGCCACCTTGCCCATCGTTGGCGATATTGCCAGAAGGTCCATAAATATCTTCCCCATTGGCCCGTATGGTGTGTGTGCTATTTTTAATCGTGCCTGCTTGTAAAATTATAATTCCGCCCCCTGCGCCACCGTTTGAACTGACAAAGTCATTGGAATGTCCGGCACCTCCGCCACCGCCCAAGGTAATTTTATCTTTGCTATTGGGCAAAAAAGGCTTGCCGCCCATTCCATTTGTTCCAATCGTGGGCGCTGCCGGTATCGTGTAATATTCCAACCCGCCTGCACCGCCACTACCTGCACCCGCGCCGCCGCCGCCACCTGCATTGTGTGCATTGCCACCGCCGCCGCCATTGGCACAAGCGCCGCGCCCAAAAGAAAATTCGGGCGCAAGTATGGCAACACCCGTGCCTTTTTGTGCTGCTAACAAAGGATTTATTGGGTAGGTATATCCGGTTTCATGGTATATAGATTGGTCAACATCGATAAAGGTGCCGCCTAAAAAGCCTTTTCCACTTACATCCATGTCCCTATGCAGCGTTATTTCATTTTTAACGGTTAATGCTAAAATACCACCCGTTTTCCCATTCCAGGGTTGGCAAGTCAGGTTTCCCGTAAAGACATCTGTATATTCGGGCACTTTTACCAACTGTACACTTCCACTTAAGTCGTAGGGCTTAATTAGTTCATACCACAATTGGATTTCATTGCCATTGATGGATTCAATTTTGCTAAACTCAAAATTTCCAACCTGATTCATGTCTACAACGTCTCCGAACGAAGCAGTGTTGGTCAAGTTTACTTTTGCACCCTGCATTTGGATAATGAGCACCCGGTCGCCCTGTGTAAAACCGGTAGGATCGTCTACCAGCAACAGGCTTCTTGCACAATCAAATGCATTTACGACAGCATAAGCATTGATTATTCCAAAAATGGAATCTGCGGGAGGAGCATCTGTTGGTTTACTTTGGACTTTAAGAGAAGCAACCGAACAAACCTGATTTGGGCGTACTTGTGTAATAAAAAACGTTATAAAACAACAAGTTAGAAAGGCTGTAAACTTTTTAAACGTATGCATAATAACTAGTTTATTTATTGAACGGAATTAGGACTCAAAAATAGGGCACTAATGTAAATTCAAAGACAGCATATTATTATTGAATTGATTAAACGTCGCAAAAAAGCTAAAATAAACCAGGTATCCCTTGGGTCCAAATTCAAAAAACGCAATAATTATCCGGTATTCCCTTTTCTTTGCCCCAAAACTTAAATACCATGGCCTGGAAGCAATCAGCGTTTTATTTTGCCTATCAATCCATTAAATATGCCAAGACCATCGATCAGTTTCGAGGTTTTTGGAAATTTTATGCTGCCTGGAAACAATCCTTTCGTGCGGGCCGTAATTCGGTTGTGGATGAATTACCCTGGCTCAATTTGCCCGCCCTCCAATATTTGGAAAAAAACATTACCCAGGATTTTAAAGTATACGAATATGGCGGGGGCGGTTCTACCCTCTTTTTTTGTGCACGCGCAGCCGAGGTCGTCACCGTAGAAGATCATCAGGAATGGTTCAGCACCCTCACGCAAACGGTCCAAAATAAGTCCTACACCAACTGGCAGGGTCGATTTTTCAGTCCCGAACCCGTTGGAAATAGCCAAACTCGCTCCCATGAAAACCCGGCTGATTTTAAGAGTGGCGCTAAAGGCCTGGAACACTTGAGTTTTGAAAAATACGCCAAAAGCATCCACGATTTTCCAGAAAATTACTTCAACTTGGTATTGGTAGACGGCAGGGCAAGGCCTTCCTGCATTCAGGAAGCAATGCCACACCTGAAATCGGGAGGGCTTTTAGTGGTAGATAACACTGAGCGCCCTTATTACTTAGCACCTTTCCGCAACGTTTTAGCAAGTGATTTTGAAAAAGTATTAGAAGTTCAGGCACCTGTTTATTATACACCTGATTTTACCATCACCAGTATTTATCGGAAGCGGTAATTTTGCATCGGGTTAGCACATCGCGCCCAATATGATCTTTGCAAACCCCAAAAATACCCTTACTTTTGGCAAACCAACCCAATCCCCAAGGTTTGCTCCCATCAACACATTTGCCTTTTCCGATTTTTCAACGCTCCTATCACAATGAAATACTTTTTTGCGCCGCTCTTACTCCTCGCAAACATTGCTCTTGGCCAGGTTACGTACGTGGATAAAAACAAAGCAATAGAATTTAAAAACAGCTCCGAAACCGTCGTAGTGCTCGCTACGGAAGATACCAAAACCCTGAACGCACTTGCCCAAAAGTCGAACAAGGACTTTGCTGCCCAATACAAAAAATTAGTAGCCGACTATAACGAGCAACTAAAAAATGCGTTTGCAAAACATTGGTCCTTTAACAATCCAGTGTTTATGACCCGCTCAGAACTAGCGACGTACAAAACACGCGCGACCGACCTCTCTAAAATCTTTTTTGTCGCTTGTGGTGCAGCCGATGAAATGCTGGCAGAAGCAGGCCGCTTATTGTCAAAAAAGAACGCCGAACCACGCATTTTGGACAAATTATTGGTGGTAGAAGACAATGCAAGCAGCATTGATATTTTGCCCATGACCGAATTTGATGCTTACTTTAGTTCAAAATCGGATTGGGAAATGAAGCAGGAGCAACAAATGGACATCGACAAAAAGCTTGGAAAAAGTGTGCAGGCAGGTGATTATCTCAAACACCGCCAACTGAATTACGTCGGGTTTTACCTCAGCCAGCACGCGTTGCCCATGGCTTCCGACCTCTATTTTGGCCTGTATTACCTGCAAGCGGATTTGAAACAAGCAGCCTTAGCAGGCAAGAAAGCAGAGATCAACCAAACCGTAAAATTATCCAATGCCCATTTGATTGATAAAACTTTGTTGATTGGCAACGATTTAATCAAGTTTCCTTCCGGGAAATCCAGCCTTTCCGTAGACGAAATCGCGAAAAACTATACCTACCCGTTTAAAGTGGTGCCGCAGTCCGAAATTGAAAAGGCGCTGGTCGAAAAAGACAGCCGTTATGCCGTCATCATTCCGGGGGTACGCTGGTCGCCCGTTGGTTACCCTGAATTGTTGCTCTTTTATGTGGTAGATGCCGCCGATGGACATAGCGTTATTTCTTACGCCGATACGGGTAGCGGCTCCAATGCGACCACCGCCAACCAGTTTGAAAAAAGCCAGGAACTGAAAGCCAAGCATTTTCTTGAAATCATTCAACACGCCGAAGAGTAAGTTATATCTGCGGCAAATAAATCCGCTTCCATTTGGATATGACCCGAATACCAACCACCAGCACGATACAAATGCACAGGTTGAGGTGTTCGGGTACACCTGCGCGCATAAGCAGCACCTGCACCAGTCCGCCCACGAGGCAGGCCGTAGCATACAATTCGCTGCGTTTCAACAAATCAGGCACGGTATTGCTCAAAATATCGGCTAAAAATCCGCCAAAGGTGGCCGTTATAGCCCCCATAATGATCGCATAGCCGTAATTGACGCCCATTTCGAGGCTTTTGTGAATGCCCAACACGGTAAACAGCCCCAAGCCAATAGCATCGCTCAAAAAAATCGTGATTTTAAATCGGGCCACATTGCGATGCAACAAAAACACCACAACAACCGCCAATAACACCAAAACAAGCGCAATATAATCGTTCATCCAACTCACCGGGCGCACTCCAATGAGCACATCGCGTACTGTACCGCCGCCATAAGCGGTCACAAAAGCCAGCACGGCCGCCCCAAAAATGTCCATCTGGTGGTTGCGGGCCTTCAGCGCCCCGGTAAGGGCAAAAACAAAAATACCGGTGTACGCAATGATTTGAAGAATCAACGACATATAAATTAAATCTTGAAAACATGCAAAATATGCCGCGCATTATAGAAATTTGCCCATTTATGCGCATGCAAAGATACGAGTATGAACGACGCTAATTTAACAGGAGCCTATTTTTTCAAGCGGCACGAAATGACCGCAGGCTTCCAATTTGAAGGCGATGGCACCTTTCAGTTTTTTTATACCTATGGCGCGGTAGACCGCAAGGCCACGGGCAGTTTCTGGATAGAAGGCAACACTTTAAAACTGAAGAGCGATAAACAGCCAGGCAAAGATTTTACGGTAACCCACCAGGCACAGCAAGGTACCGGATACACCGTACAGGTAATCAACAAAAACCCGGCGCTGGCTTGTAATGTGCTGTGCGTGTGTATCCACGGCGAGGGCCGCATGCAGGAATATACCGATAATTCGGGGAAAGCACACCTCGCAGTACCGCATTGCGACAAATTATACGTACAACACGCGTTGTTCCCCGATGTACTTACGCTCATCAAGGACAGCGATAACGCCAATAATTACTTCGAATTGACGCTCAATTCCACCTTGTCGCAAGTGAGTTTTAAAGGCATTGATTTTACGATTGAAGAGGATCGGATCACCTGCTTGAGCAATTATTTTATGTTGCTGGAGGATATTGTGTTTTTGAAAGCTTAGCACTTTTTTGAGTTTCGGGAAAATTGTCCATCCCCATGCGCCGATCCTCCATTTTCCAGGGCTAAGCATCGCCGCACCTTTGCATTGTCAAAAAGATTATCTAACATCTAAAAAAAAGACAATGACAAAGTTCAATGTTCCCACCCGTTCAGAGGTTTCTGAAAACAACCAGGCCATTTTCGATAATTTGAACAAAGCGATTGGTTTCGTTCCCAATTTGTATGCGGCTTTTGCTTATTCAGATACGGCTTTAGGCACCTATTTACAGTTCCAAAATGCCAAAACTACGCTTTCTAAAAAAGAAAAAGAGGCGGTAAACCTAGTGGTAAGCCAGGTAAATCAATGTCGTTATTGCCAATCTGCGCATACTGTGCTGGGCAAAATGAATGGCTTGACCGACGAACAAGTTTTGGAAATCCGCCAGGGATCTGCCACTTTTGATCCTAAATTGGACGCCTTGGTAAAATTAGCCAAAGCAATCACAGAAGGCCGCGGCAATATTGCCGATGGAACCCTTCAAAACTTTTTTGACCAAGGTTACACCCAAGGCAGCCTGGTAGATGTTTTAATCGCGGTAGCCGACAAAATTATCATGAACTACTTGCACAACATCACATCCGTTCCGATTGACTTTCCGGTTGCTGCTGAATTGTAAATCCGAACGCAACTATACTAATCGTCCCCGATTGTTCATGATTTCAAAATTTAGGACAATCGGGGCAATTTGTGCTTAACAAACTGCAAACCTAAAACATGGAAAAGAAACGATTTCCGATTCCGCCCTTTACCCAGGAAACGGCGCTTCAAAAAGTGCAAGCCGCAGAAGATGCCTGGAATACCAAAGACCCCTTAAAAGTGAGTTTGGCATATACAGAAGACACGGAATGGCGCAACCGCAGCGAATTTATCAACGGACGCGCGGAAGTAGTGGCCTTTTTGACCCGGAAGTGGGAGAAAGAACGTTCCTACAAACTCAAAAAAACATTGTGGGCTTTCCATGAAAACAGAATTGCGGTCCGGTTTGAATACGAATGGCAGGATGAGGGGGGTAACTGGTTCCGGAGCTACGGCAATGAAAACTGGGAGTTTGATGAAAACGGGTACATGGAAAAACGTTTTGCGAGTATTAATGATGTGTCTATTCAAGCCACCGATCGGTATTTATAAAGAAATTATGCAAAACACTGCCGTTTATACCCTGGTTAATCCGCAAAACGGAAACCTGTCCTTAAAGTTGTTATCCTTTGAAGACAACCGGTACTTCGACCACCTGCAACGAAACAACTACTATTCCCTGATTTGGGTTACGGAAGGGGACGGACAGGCAAAAGCCGATTTTGCAACATATGATATCGTGCCCAACACCTTGTTTGCCTTTTCGCCTTATCAACCGTTTATGTTGTATTCAGACAATTTAAAGGGAATTGCCCTGCATTTTCATCCCGATTTTTTCTGTATCCACAAACATCACAACGAAGTGGCGTGTAATGGAGTTTTGTTCAACAACATTTATCAACCGCCTTTTGTGCATATTGATGCGGATTCCGAGGCCACCTTTAATATGGTGTTGACGCAAATGAAAGCAGAAATGCACCAAAACGCTTTGGCGCAATATGAGTTGCTGATCTCTTATTTAAAAATTTTCCTGATTACGGCATCCCGGTTAAAAACCCGACAGCAACAGGATGTCGTAGTCGAGGCATCTTCCGATCAGAAAGAACCTTTCATTTTGCAAAACCTGAAGGACGCCATCGAACAGCATTTCAAAACCAAGCATTCCGCCAGCGATTATGCCAATGCATTAAATATTTCGACAAAAGCGCTCGCTAAAATTACGAAAGCGCATTTCAATAAAACCCTCACCGACCTGATTGCCGAGCGCATTATCATAGAGGCCAAACGCGAACTGTACTTGACCAACAAAACGGTAAAGGAAATTGCATATGAACTGGGTTATGAGGACGAATATTACTTCAGCCGCTTCTTTAAAACCAATGCAGATGTTTCGCCACAAATTTATCGCGCCTCCGTTGGGTTCGGGCGTGGGGCGATGGCTTAAGGTTTACTTTTATAAATAAAAAAAGGAACAAGCGGATGCTTGTCCCTCCCATATACCCTAAGACTTATCTTCCTATCAAGCAGTAGGGCTGGAAAAAAATGTCAGATGTAAATGCCCAATAATAATAGGCAGAATATGCTATGCGTGAACAAAAGTAATACTAAAAAATTTAAATTCCAACTTTTTAACCTTTGATCTTGTGCATTAAATTTTCGTAAATTTTAGCACATCTGTACCACCATTGCCGCCGCTTACATGTTCGAAGTGCATGGCGGTATCGGTCATGGATATAATCAGCCAATCTTCTGCAATCTCTGACAATGCGCTGGGTACGTTGCCCGAAAAGGCAATCACAAATTTGTTTTTGCTGTCGTCAGAACCGGTTGTCCAGGTACCCAGCCAGGTTTGGTTGCCGTTTTTAACAATCAAAACGCCATTGGTGGTAAAGTCAAACGTGTAGTTGGAGTAATCAGTTGTAGCTTCCTGTTTATCGAAAAAATAGGAAACTTTCCATAAGCCACTGGCTGGCGTTTGGGGGTTGTTGGGTTGCGGATCGTCGTTGCTTTTGGTGCAGGAAACGAAACTTAAAGCGGTGGCAAAAATGCCGAATAGGAAAAGCGCACGGATGTTCATAATGTGTTTGTTTTTGTGTGAATTGATTATTGTTGATGCAAAACACGGTGGAAATGTCTTGTAATACAATTGTTTTGAACCGAAACGGCCGATTATGGGGCTAAAACCGGCAATCACAGCAACTGATACAAAATCCTTACTTTTGCACCGGGTGCTTTTCATCCCTCAAATCCGGGAATTGATGTCGACGACCAAAGAAAAAATACGGGCTGCGGCGGTGCGCTGTTTCAACCGCGATGGACTGGCCAACGTGCGCCTGCAACATATTGCCGACGAAGCCGCTTACATGAGCGTGGGGAACATGGCCTACCATTATCGCACCAAGGAACACATCGTGCGGGCCATTTGGGAGGAACTCGTTGCCAAACAAAAAACACTGCTTGCCGAATACCGCGTGGTGCCTTTGTTTGAAGATATCGAGCGCCAGATTCGCAGCACCTTTCAACTACAACAGGAGTACCTCTTTTTTTACCTCGATACCCTCGAAATCCTGCGCGCCTACCCGGATATTGCCGAGGCACACCGACAACATATACAATGGCAGGTAATGCAAGTGGAGGGCATGTTGCGCTTTAATATTTCGAGAGGCGTGTTTGTGGCCGAAAAAATGGAAGGACAACTTACACACCTCGCCCAGCATTATTGGATGAGCGGCGATACCTGGTTGTACCGGCAAAAACTACTGGATGCCCCGCTACAGGATGCCGAAAATTTCAGGGACACCCTGTGGCATATTTTGCTGCCCTATTGCACAGAAATGGGTTTGCTCGAATTTTCTCAATTAAATGCTTTGATTTTAGGAAATTATTTCTAAATTTGAGGCTAAATTTGTAAGCATGCTTCCAAACTTCAATCTCGACGCCCAGCTGTATCAGCGGGTATTGCAAGGCCTCAATAGCCTGCATTTCACCGATCATGTCGGTGCAGGTTGTGATTTGGATTTTATTAAAGCCGACTATTGGTTGGCCGATTCGGCGGTAATTGATCGCCTGGTATTGCGAAAAGGCGCTTGGGACATCAATTTACTGTTTGCACACCACACTACACCACTCCGTTTTTTGAGCCGCCGCATTGCCACCCATTCCTGCCCCAAACGGGCCGCTATGATGGCTGGATTTATGCGGCGCCTGGCAGCCAAAGACCAGCGTGGCACCTTGCGTCTTTCGTTGGAACACCTTGATTTTAACTGCAATTAAGCAGCACACTTCGCCTCTGTCGCTTTTATAATGGCTATCGCAACTAAATTAAAAATATTAGAGTCCTCCATTCGGCTGTTCAACGAGAACGGTTTGGCCAATGTGCGGCTGCAACAAATTGCCGACGAAACGGGCATTAGTGTGGGAAACCTCGCTTACCACTTTAAAAACAAAGACGCCATCGTGTCTTTTGTGTATGAATCCCTCTTTGACGAACTCGGCGCTATTTTGTCGGGCTACATGGGCAATCCGGATTTTACCGACTTCGACCAGCAGATTGGACAGTATTTTTCCTTTTTCCATAAGTATCATTTTTACCTGATTGACCTGTTTGAGATCGACCGTTCTTTCCCGGAAATCCGCACACAATGGCGCAATCATGTGACCAAAATGCACCTTCAGATCCGCAGCCGCATCGATTTTTACCAACAAAAAGGGCTTGTGGTAACCGAGCCACATGAAGGCATCTTTGATTTGCTGACCAACAATTTGTGGATGAGCATTGTGTTCTGGATCCCACAACAAGTTTTGAAGGGCCAAATGGTCGCACCACACTACTTTAAGGAAGCCGTGTGGAGTCAGTTACTTCCTTACCTTACGCCGAAAGGCCTGGACGCCTATTTTACCTTGATCCATCCGATTTTAAGGGATTTGGATAACAACTAATTTACATTTTTAACAAGATGTATACCTAATTATTGGGTGCTTTCCGAGCGCCCGGGCGATGCCATATCCTCCAATTTTAATAAGACTTTGTCCAAATAGAAAAAAAATTCTAATTTTTTTTAGAAAATATTTTCCAGACTCAAAACTATCTTTATGTTTGTGCATCCAACGGTTTTGGCAATTCTTTTTTACAGGCATTGAGCAACACCAATTTTTATTTGGTTTTTAAAACACACCTTTTCACTATGGCTAATGTACTCTGGTTACAGGGCGGCGCCTGCAGCGGAAATACCATGTCGTTCCTCAATGCGGAGGAACCTACTGTGGTTGAGCTGATCACCGATTTTGGCGTTAACATTCTGTGGCACCCCTCAATTGGACTGGAAATTGGCGAGCAGGTTACCGATCTGCTCAACGACATCGTAAAAGGGAAGGTCCAAATGGACATTCTCGTGTACGAAGGTTCCATCATCCAAGGCCCCAACAACACCGGCACGATGAACTATTTTTGTGAACGTCCGATGATGGACTGGATCAAAGAACTTTCGGCCGTAGCAGGCTTTGTAGTGGCCATTGGCGACTGCGCTACCTGGGGCGGTATTCCTGCGGTACCACCCAATCCGAGTGAAAGTACCGGTGTACAATTCCATAAAGATAAAAAAGGCGGTTTCCTCAGTGCCAACTACACCTCAAAAGGTGGCTTGCCCGTAATTAACATTCCGGGTTGCCCTGCGCATCCAGACTGGATTTCCCAGATCCTGGTGGCGATTGCTACCGGCCGGGTAGGCGATGTTTTGTTAGACGAATTCCACCGCCCAAAAACATTCTTCACCGATTTCGTTCAAACCGGCTGCCCAAATGCCATCAGTTTTGCCGAAAAAGTAGACGGCGGCTTCGGCAAACGCGGCGGTTGCCTGTTTTATGAAGTAGGTTGCCGCGGACCAATGACCCGCGCTAGTTGTAACCGCATTTTGTGGAACCGCCAGTCTTCAAAAACCCGCGCCAACCACCCTTGCCTGGGTTGCACCGAACCGGGCTTCCCACACCATGATCTCGTGAAAGGAAGTGTGTTCAAAACCCTCACTTACTTAGGTTTCCTGCCACAAGACGTGCCTACCGGCAACACCCGCCTCGGCTACTACATGCGCGCAGGCTTCGAAAAAGTACTCGGCAAAACCGAAAGCATCCTCGGCGCCAACAAAGAGCACTTCGAGACATCCAAATAATTATTGAAACGCTAAAAATAAAGCTGCACACCAATGGCTGCAACATTTAAAGAACTCAATATATCGCCTGTCGGAAGGGTAGAAGGCGACCTGGACGTAAAAGTCTATATGGAAAATGGCGTCGTTACCCGCGCCCACACGCAAGCCGCGATGTTCCGCGGTTTCGAACAAATCATGGCGGGCAAAGATCCGCAATCGGGCCTGATCGTAACACCGCGTATTTGTGGTATTTGCGGCGGTTCCCACTTGTACTGCGCATCTTCGGCGCTGGACACTGCCTGGAAAACCAATTTGTCGCCCAACGCCTTGTTGTTGCGCGCCATCGGCCAGGCTACCGAAACCATTCAAAGTATCCCGCGTTGGTTTTATGCCATTTTCGCTACGGATATGGCCAATAAAAAGTTTGCCAACAAACCTTTGTATGAAGAAGTGGTAAAACGCTTTGCGGCCTATGTCGGCACCTCCTTCCAACGCGGTGTATCGGCTTCCGGTCGTCCCGTGGAAGTGTATGCCATCTTTGGTGGTCAATGGCCGCACTCGTCTTACATGGTTCCGGGCGGCGTGATGTGTGCGCCTACCTTGAAAGACGTTACCCGCGCACATGCGATCATGAACCATTTTAAAAACGACTGGCTCGAATCGATTTGGTTGGGTTGTTCCATTGAGCGCTACCTGCGCATCAAATCCTGGGACGATATGCTGGCCTGGGTGGAGGAAAACGAATCACAGCGCAACAGCGACCTGGGTTTGTTTATCCGTGCCGGTTTGGAATTTGGGTTGGACAAATTTGGTCAGGGCGTAGGTAAGTTCCTCGCGTATGGCACTTACCTGCATAAAGACCGCTACAACACGCCTACGATTGAAGGCCGTAATCAGGCGCTCATTTCAGCCAGTGGTTTCTTTGATGGTACCAACTACCACGCTTTCAACCACTTAGAGGTAATGGAGCACGTGAAGCACTCCTGGTATCAGGACGTAAACGCCGCGCACCCCTGGAAAGAGCCGCTGCCCACGCCGTTGCCATCGCAAAACCTGAATAATTCCAATTTCAACGAAAAATACAGCTGGTCCAAAGCGCCACGCTACATGGGTTACGCAGCAGAGGCGGGTCCGTTGTCGCGCGTGATCATGAATGCCAACCCAGCCAACCTGGATCACCAAATTCAGGATCCGTTGTTTGGCGATATTATGGCCAAAATGGGCCCAAGCGTGTTCACGCGTACCCTCGCGCGGGTGCATGAGGCGCCGCGTTTGTACGAATTCATCAATACCTGGTTGAGCCAAATCAACCTGGATGGCGAATTCTATATCAAACCAAAAGAACAGGACGGCGAAGGCTTTGGCGCAACCGAAGCAGCCCGTGGCGCTTTGGCACACTGGATTCAAATTGAAAATGGTGTGATCAAAAACTACCAGGTGGTTGCACCAACTACCTGGAACGTTGGTCCAAACGATGATAGCGGCAATTCTGGCCCGATCGAAGCGGCTTTGGAAGGCACTGAAATCGAAGATCCACACGATCCAGTAGAAGTGGGCATGGTGGCGCGTTCGTTCGACTCTTGCCTCGTGTGTACGGTACACGCGCACGACGGCAAAACCGGCGAACAATTGGCTAAATTTAAATTGTAAACCATTGTATTTACGGTTGCTGCTGCTTTTTCAAGTTTCAACCTGAAATCATTCATTTTATGGCATCCGCAGGACCGTTGTCTTGCGGATGTCTTGTTCTATAACAGCGCATGATCAGAACAGCAATAATGGGGTTTGGGAATCCGGTGCGCAGCGACGACGCGGTGGGCATTTATGTGATCGAACTGTTAAAAGCCCGCTTGGGCGCGCGTGAAGACCTTACCATCCTCGATATGGGTACCTCAGCCTTTGAAGTGCTTTTTCAACTCAAAGGCCATCAACGCATTATCGTCGTCGATGCCGTGATTAATACTGGCGAACCCGTGGGCTCCATTTACAAAGTACCCGCCGAGGAGATCATGCGCGCCCCGCAAGAAGATCCTTTGGTATTTTTGCACGGATTGAAATGGGACCAGGCGCTTTCTTACGCCAAAAAAATCATGCAAGCCGATTACCCCAGCGACATCCAGGCCTATTTGATTGCTGTGGATAACACCCGCATTGAAATACAAATGAGCCCGGAGGCGGTGGCGGCGGCGGAGCGGGTGGCAGGGTATATTAGTGAACTAGTGATGAGTGAGGAGTGAGGAGTGATGAGTGAGGAGTGATGAGTGAGGAGTGATGAGTGAGGAGGAGTGATGAGTGAGGAGTGATGAGTGATGAGTTGGGTTTTTCAGGTTGGGTTTTTCGAAAAAAAACTGTATATATTGTTAAGGTCGCCCTAATAAGGCATTTCAACTTAAGTGAATAAACCGTTCATAATTTGTCCAACGCATTTTTCAACAAATGTTCCACCGCTCCGAGGTCGGGGTTGATTGGCACTATGTTATTGCTACAAATATTCGATCTCTTAGAGGTCGAAATGCATCCCGAACTATTACACATTTCGTACCCGCTTGATTGATAATCAATTAATGTAAATTTTACCACACATCAATACACACTCATCACTCCTCACTCCTCACTCATCACTAAAAAAGTGTACTGGATCAAACCCACACCCGAAAATTCAAACCTGCCGCCCAGTTCCAGCGGCACGGTTCGGCTAAGCCGGCAGCATTTGTGGCTCGACGCGGATTTGGCGGCGATGGTATTTGGGGAACTGACACAGGTGTACCTCGTTTATTATGCGCAGCAAAAAGCGTTGATGCTCGCGCCTTCGGATGATACCATTTTCCCTACCTTGCACAAGGCCGTGAAAGTGATGCTGAAAAGCCGAAATTTGCAGGGTGATAAAACCATCACGCTGCAGGAATTACTCATTGATCAGGAAATAGACGATACAGACCGGGATTTGCCTTTTACGGTGTCACCGGATATGCGTTTGTTGCACATTACCCTTTAACTGGAAGCATTTATGTGTACGTTGTACGTTACCCCCGAATTACTTGAACAGACAAAATCCATTATCGAGCGGGAATACCGGCTGGGTGAAGTGGTGGAAATTGTGGACATGTTGCAAGCAGCCCCACGCTCCAGCGGGAGTTGTATGATTATTTCGGCAAAAGGAATTGGTTTGGCGGTCGATTGGGACAATTACCAGCCACCTTTTTTGCTGCGCGAGCGTTTGCCCTTGGTAGCAGATACCCTGTTGGGGCTGGTGTACGTGAAATTGGGGAATTTTGAAAAAGCGTACGAATTACTGGCCAGCGATCAAAACCTGTTGTCGGACATTGATTTATTGAACCGCCTGCAAAACGGAGCGCCTGTTTCAACCGAGCAATTGGCTGCCGATTATTCGGAGTTTGATGAATACCGTTTGCTGCATAATTCGGCCATTTTGATGCACTATGGGGATACGGGTCAGGCGCCCGATTTTGATAAATTGCGCTATTTTTATCGGGAAGCCTTGCTGGCCGCACCCAACGACGAGCACAAAGCCTTTACTGCGAAACATTACGCCACCTTGCTCATCGATTATGATGATTTGGAGGGTGCAGAAAATATTTTAATTCCTGCTATTCAATACGCGCTTTCGGAAGACGCAAAAATGGAATTGAAAGCCACCCTTTGTGCAGTTTGGCTGAAAAAACTGGCCGTTCCGTACGACCAGGCTTTATTGGCCAACCTGAAAGATCAATTGTGGGCGGTGTTGCAGTATTATGAAAAGTCGGGCCGAACCCTGGAAGTTGGCTTGATCCTGCTCGATGCCGCACAAGTGGCCCAAATTTGCGAAAGCTGGTCGGAATCACTGGGGTACGTAAACCGCGCTTTGGCGATATTTGAGCAGGAGGAGCAACCGGGTTTGTTGGCCAATGCGTTTATGCGGCGCGGCACCACTTTATATGCCTGGGGCAAAAACGGCAATCCACAGTTTTACAAAGGCGCGATCGAAAGTTTTCAGGAGGCCTTGAAAGTATTTACCCGCGAAGATGCACCGGCGGTTTTTGCCGAAATACACCATCAATTGGGCGTTATTTACTCTGAAATACCTTCCGAGGTAAAGAAAAAGAGTATCTGGGCGGCAGTTTCGTCGACTTCGTTTAAAGAAGCGCTCGATTTTTACACCAAGGAGCAGTATCCCTATGAGTACGCATCCATTTGCAATAACTTCGGCAATGCGATGACCAAGTACCCGGATGCGATTCACAGCGACAACCACGAAAAAGCGCTGTTTTATTATGCAGAAGCGCTCGACATCCGCAGCGCAGCGCAATATCCCACCGAGCGGGCAGTGACCTTGCTCAATTACATAGAGGCTTGCTGGTACATTGGCGATGAGCACACGGATTTTAACCAGGCCCGTTTTGATGATATGGTGCAAAAAGCGGAGGAAGTAAAAACCCTCGTCAGCGACCCAACGATGTTGGCAGATGCTAAAAACCATTTGGAAAAACTGGCACAATTGCAAAAAACGAACGCCTAAGACTGGCATTATGCACGAAATTTCCTTGGTACGCAACATTTTTCGCACTTTGGAGCAGGAGTTTTCGGAGGCCGAACGCGCCGAAATTACGGCCATTCACCTGCGCGTGGGTGTGCTCTCGAACGTAGAGCCCCTGCTGATGCAAAATGCCTTTGAAGCCGTGACCGCCACTGATGCGCCCCATTTCAGTGCCGTGCGCCTGGAAATTGAAACCGTTCCGATTGAAATTTACTGTGAAAGCTGCGCGCAAAGTTCTGGCGTAGAAAACTACCGCTTTGCATGTGCCCATTGCGGCCAGCCCAACAACAACATTGTAAAAGGCACGGAATTGTTGATTAGTCGGGTGGAATTTGGGTAGTAGGCAAGGCTACACACCTCTACGCCGCTCTATCAAATCCCGAATACGCGCTGCACTTTCGTAATCTTCTTTGGCCAGCACCCGCTCCAGCAATTCTTCCAGTTCCGGCAAAGAATACTCGGCCAGCGAGCCTTTTTTATTGTTGGCAAAAAACACATCCGCCAAAATACCGGCCTCTTCCACCACAAATTGAAAAGTGTAAATCGGCGCGTTAAAGCGTACAGCCATTGCAATCGCATCCGAGGCACGGGAATCGACGGTGAGTTGGGTGCCGTCGTTTTTTTTCAGGAGCAAACTGGCATGGAAAATCTGGTCGACCAGGCTGTGAATCAACACTTCCACCAATTCCACCTCAAGTGCGGCTAAGGTATTTTTAAAAAGATCGTGCGTGAGCGGGCGCGCGGGCTTCATTTGTTCCATCGTAATGGCAATCGCCTGCGCTTCAGCAGCTCCGATAATCATGGGAATGCGGCGGCGGGTTTCGGTTTCTTCCAAAATCAGCGCATAGTTGCCGGGATTCGATTCGCTGGTCGACAAAGCCACCACGGCGAGTTCTTTTTTGGTATCGTACATCGCTATCCCAATTTTACAAAATGACACAAGGTCTCCACATCCGCAAAGGGCGCAATCACTTTTCCCAAATGGGTTAAACGATACACCCCATTGGTTTCTACCTCGATTGTGTAATCATTGGGTACATCCACATATTTGCCCCGGTCGGCCAAAATGGCAATATCGAAATGTTGCAAGGCAAACAAGAGCAGTGCTTTCGGATCAATTTCAGGTTCGGGGTGGTTCATGCTGTCAAATTTTCAAATACAATTTTACATCCAAAGCCAATACACAAGGTCGAAGATAAGCAAGTTAGTCCAAGACGTAAGGCGTAATTGTGCACCAATGCCCGGGAAAATGGCAAACTAAATACCCCCGAAGCCAGCAACATGCCCAGCACCGAACCCAATCCAAACACCAGCAAATACGCCACTGCTGCCCATTGGTTGGGTATTTGGCTCATCACCAGCAGCACCAGCGAGCCACTACCCGCCAATCCGTGCACCAAACCCACACCATACGCCAGCCGATGTCCTGCGTGCGGATGCGCATGGAAGTGTGGCTGCGTTCTCAAATGCTGCTCCATTTTGATAATTTTATACAGGCGGTACATGCCCAGGCCAATCAGCATCAAGCCCACCGTCGCTTCAAAGTAGTGAAAGGTGTGTTCCGCAATGGCCACCCGCCCAACAATGATCAAACAACCCACCATCAAAATCGTGGAAGTATGCCCCAATCCCCAGGCAACACCGTCTTTTACCGCCAATACAAGGCTATCGCGCTTGGTCACAATGCTGCTCACCGCGAGCAAGTGATCTGCTTCGAATGCGTGGGTAAAACCGGCCAGAATGGCGAAGAGGACTGGAAACATCTTTGTTTAGTTGTTAGTTTTTAGTTGTAAGTTGTTAGTTTGGGGTGACCAAACCCACTCCTCACTCATCACTCCTCACTAAAACACTCCTCACTACTACGATGCGATGATTCCCCGTATCCGCCAACACAATCAAATTGCCTTCCGTGGAAATGGAAAATGGCCAGTACAGCATTTGATCGGTGCCAAAAACCGTAGCGGCATTTTCGCTGCCCATGGTAAAATCGGGTTTGCCAATCAGGTTTTGAGCGGGTGCATTGTTGGTATCGGGAACCGTATCAAACCAAAGAATGCGGCTGTTTCCGGTATCGGCGACCAAGAGGCCATTTTTGAAAAAACAGGCGTCATAGCACCAGTTGAGGGTGTTTTTTTGCGGATAAAGGCCGTATTGGTTGGCGCCATTGCTTTCAAAATCGGGCTGACCAATCAATACCCGGGCTTTTTCAGTAAAGGCGTTTTCCCAGTGTTTCCAAACCAGTACTCGGAAATATTGGGTGTCGGCAATGGCCAATTGACCTTCGGGACCAATTTTTACAGAATACGGCCAAATCGCATCGGCTGGATCGTAATCGCGTTCCTCAAAACTGTCTTTCCCGATCACTCCATCGGCGGGGGTGTACGACTCGGTCGGAATGGTTTTAAAAAACAACACGCGGCGGTTGCCCGTATCGGCAATCCAAAGCCGGACCCCATCGCTGAACACCCCATACGGCCAGTTGAGCGATTGCGCAGTCGGGTTGGCGCCAATACCTTTTACATTGGATTGATTGTGTTCAAAATCGGGCTGACCTAACACCACATCGGCGGCCTGGCCATTTTCGGTGGGCATCGTGCGCCAAATAAGCACGCGGTGGTTCCAGGCATCGGCCACGATCAGGCATTGCCCGTCGGACCAAATACCGGAGGGATATTGCAGGGAGTGCGCCGAAACAGGTTTGCCGGCATTGCGGCCCGTATCTGCATTTTCCTCCTGGCCCAGCACCAGATCGGGCGCGCAAAAGGTGGTCCCGATGGGTACTTTTTTCCAGATAAACACCCGATTTTGACCGGTATCGGCCACAAAAAGGCTGCCGTTGGCAAGAAAAACCCCGCGTGGGGCCAAAAACGGATTGCCTTCATCGCCTTTAAAATCGCCCAAATGCTCCGTGAATGGGGGCAATACCGGCACTTCCCCCAGCACGGGCGGACCGGCCTTTTTCAGGGTAATATTGAGAATCGTGTCGTTGTTTTCCATAAAATGCTAGCAAATGCGCGGCAATTGTTCGCCGATCAACATATTCACGACGCGTTTTCCGCCGATTTTACTGGTGAGCACTACCTGGCGCGGATGGGCTTCCACGACTTCCCCAATGATGGCCGCTTGTGCCCCATATTCGAGGCTGCGCAACTGTTCCAAGCAGGCATCGGCCACATCCGCTGCGACAAAAGCCATAAAAATGCCCTCATTCGCCACATACAACGGATCGAGTCCGAGCAATTCGCAAGCGCCTGCCACGGCTTCGGAAACGGGTATATTTTTTTGCCATAAATCGATGCCCAAACGGGTATCCCGCGCAATTTCGTTGAGCGTGGTAGCCACGCCGCCCCGGGTTGGGTCGCGCAACAAGTGTATTTTTTCACCAAATGCGTCCAAAAGCTGCATTACGGTATGGTTCAGGTTGCAAGTATCGCTTTCGAGGGTGGTTTCAAATTCCAGGCCCTCGCGCACGCTCATGATCGCGACCCCATGGGTGGCCACCATGCCGCTGATCAAAATTTTGTCGCCCGCTTCTACCTGCCGAAAACCAATCTGTGCCTTCGGATGCACTGTACCGACGCCGGAAGTATTGATAAAAATTTGATCGCCTTTGCCGCGCTCCACCACTTTGGTATCGCCCGTAACGATTTGTACACCCGCTTTTTGGGCGGCAAACTTGATGGCAACCAAAATGTCCCAAAATGCCTGCATCGGAAGTCCTTCTTCCAAAATCAGGCCCAGGGAAAGATATTGGGCATTGGCGCCGCACATCGCGAGGTCGTTTACCGTGCCGTTGATGGCCAATTCGCCAATATTACCGCCGGGGAAAAACACCGGACTCACCACATAAGAATCGGTGGAAAATGCGGTGCGGGTGCCGGCGGGCAAAGAAAAGATGGCGCCGTCGTGCCGTTCGTCGAGCAAATCATTTTTAAACAGCTCAAAAATGCCGCTTTCTAATAGTTTATGGGTCAAAACCCCGCCGCTTCCGTGTCCCAACATGATCTTGTCAAAATCCAGTTGGGGCATCGGGCATTGCAGCTGCATGCTTATTTTGTTGTTCATCGTGTACCGTTTCCCGCCTGCTTATACCATTTCCATGGCTTGTGAAAAATGATAATAGGCCGCGCAAGCACCTTCGCTCGATACCATCGGAGCGCCCAAAGGAAACTGTGGGGTGCATTTTTTGCCAAATTGTGGGCACTCATGCGGCTTTTTTTGGCCTTTGAGTACCAGTCCGGCAATACATTCGGTGCTTTCTTCCGCCTTGGTTTCCGGCATTTCAAATTTCAGGGTAGCATCGTAGGCCGCAAATTCCGGACGCACCGCATACCCGCTCATCGGGATAACACCAATGCCCCGCCATTCGCGGTCGGTGGTTTCAAATACCTGGTGAATCACTTTTTGCGCCTCTGGATTGCCTTCAGGCGGTACCACGCGGGTATACTGGTTTTCGAGCCGATGTTCTCCTTTTTCAAGTTGTTGCACGGTCATTAGGATACCCTGCAACAAATCAACTGGTTCGAAGCCGGTGACCACCACGGGTACTTTGTAGCGCTCCACCAAGGGATAATATTCTGAAATGCCCATGATGGTACACACATGTCCTGCTGCCAAAAAGCCCTCAATGACGCTATTTTCGTCATTCATAACTGCTTCAATAGCAGGCGGAACAAGCACATGCGATGCCAAAATAGAATAGTTTTTCACGCCCGCCCGATGTGCATGCAGCACCGATAAAGCGTTGGCCGGTGCGGTTGTTTCAAAGCCCACCGCAAAAAATACAACTTCACGATCGGGATTATCCTGGGCAATTTTTACGGCTT
Source organism: Saprospiraceae bacterium (assembly GCA_027488935.1). GTDB lineage: Bacteria > Bacteroidota > Bacteroidia > Chitinophagales > Saprospiraceae > M3007. Next base: position 185,918 of record JAIYAP010000022.1, read on the forward strand.
CTAAGGGCGAATACAGGATGCGTACATCCGCCCCGGACGCTTTCGACTCGAGCAAACTGCGCTCCGAACCCGGCACCCGCAACATATCCCCAAAAGAACACAGGATAACGCCTTTTTCTTCGGCCAGCCACACCGCTTTATCAATCAGGTGCAAGGGCGTCACGCACACCGGACAACCTGGCCCGTGTACCATGTTGATCTCCGGTGGCATCAGGTTGAGCAGGCCGTTTTTGACCAAACTATGGGTTTGTCCACCGCACACTTCCATGATGGTCCAGCGACGGGTAACCGTTTTTTGCAAGGCTTCCAGGCACTTTTCCACCAGTTCCGGGTCGCGGTATTCGCTCATGTATTTCATATTTGGGTATGTTCTATGAGTTCATCAATTTCGCCAATCATGGATAAATACTCGAAAGTCTTTTGCGCCTCCTCCTCGTCGACCACACTGATGGCCACGCCCACGTGCACCAGCACATAATCGCCTTCCTTGGCGGCAGGCACCATTTCGAGGCTGGCCTCTTTGGTAATTCCGCCAAATTGTACTTTGGCCATGCGTACAAGTCCGTCGTAGCGGCTTTCGATGGATTGAATTTTACCGGGTATTGCTAAGCACATGCTGCGTTTTATTTACAGAAGATGAAAATAAACAGGTATGATATGCCAACTGTCCAAATGCGATGCATTCGTCGTTGGGCGATAGTTCCTGGTGAAAATAAAGGTCAAAATCGGGTAAATGCGTCTTGCACAGGTCGACCAACACGGCATTTTGAAAAACACCACCACTGAAGGCGATTTTCGTAATTTGCTGGTCTTCTGCCACTTGTCGGATCCAATGGATCAGGGTGATATGAAAACGCGCGGCAATTTCAGGCTTGGGTTTACCGGCCTTTACATCGGCACAAAGGCATTGCATGAGTTCCGCGGGCGTGTGTGCTGCGTACACGATCGCGCGCGTGTACCCCTGCGCGGAAAAATATTGCTGAGCCGCTTCTTCCAACAACAGCGCTGCTTCTGATTCAAAACTTTGAACAGCAGGAAATCCCAGCAAAGCGGCAACGGCATCAAAAAGCCTTCCCATGCTGGAGGTTTGTACCATTCCCCCTTTTTGCAGCATTTTTTGGTAAAAACTCCACTCCTGCGCCGTAAATAGGCCTTGTATTTGCGCCAGGGCTTCTGGAATATTAGCACACAAGGCCAGGGCTGCCAAACGCGGCTCTTTCGACATTTTATCCCCCAACAAATACGGGAAATAGTCCAAATGGGCCGCCCGAGTAATGGTTTTATCTTTGAACAAAAAATACTCGCCGCCCCAAATTTGGCCGTCCAGGCCATAGCCAACCCCATCCCAAATTACACCCAATACCGGTTCTGGACTGTTCATTAAGTCGTTTTCAGCCAAAACAGCTGCAAAATGGGCCGTATGGTGCTGAATACCGACGATGGGAACGGCCCAGTTTTCCGCCAAAGCAGCACCGATCTCCCGAGAAAAATAGCCCGGGTGCAAATCGCATAATATGGTTTCAGGCAGCACGCCCAACAATTGCTGAAAATGCTGTAAAGTATGCTGGTATTGGCCCTGGGTATCAAACTGTTCCAAATTGCCGAGGTACTGACTGATGTACACCTGCGCGCGGTGGGTCCAACCAAAAGTACTTTTCAAATCGGCGCCGCAAGCAAGTACGGTCCCCGAATGGGACCAGGCCGCGCCCCAATAGGCGGGGGCCAATCCACGCGCACGCCGAAGCACGATGCGCTGCTGCTGTTGGGGCGAAAACTGGAGCACCGAATCATCTTGCGGGGTCACAATGGCGCGATTATGGGTCAAAAAACCATCCGCGATATCTGATAGTCCGGCAAATGCGGCCGCGTCTTCAAAAAATATCGGTGCGCCGCTGCGGTTACCACTGGTAGCCACCAGGCCTTTTCCGAAAGCATCGCAGAGTATTTGCAGCAGGGGCGTACTGGGCAACATCACGCCGAGTTTGGATAATCCGGGCGCTATTGCGTTGGTGGCCAGCCCATTGGTTTGGGGCCGCATGGATAGGAGTACAATTGGCCCAACCGGACTTTCGAGCGCTTTTTGTTCCTGTTCGGTAATAAAGACGTGTTGTTTCAACGATTCAAGGTCCGAAAACAACAGGGCGAAGGGTTTGGTTGGACGGTTTTTGCGGGTGCGTAAGGTTTTTATGGCATCCGTGTTGTGTGCATCACAGAGCAACAAATAACCGCCGGTATTTTTCAGGGCTAGGATTTTTCCTGCTTTTAAGTCCGAAACCGCACGTTCCAGCCAGTTTTCGGCCTTCCCCTGGTATTGTGCCTGTACGCCGCAATCCGGACAAGAATTGGTTTGTGAAAAAAACCGCCGATCCTGCACCGAGCCATACTCTGCCTGGCAGATCGGGCACTGCACAAAATCGGTCATGGCCGTGTACGCACGGTCGTAAGGCAATTGATATTGAATAGAATAGCGCGGTCCGCAAAGGGTGCAGGTAGTAAAAGCGTATTGCGCGCGGCGGTTGCCAGGTGTGCGTACATCGACCCGACAGGCATGGCACAAAGCAAAATCGGGCGTGAGCGGGGTATCCGCAATCGCTTTCGAGCCGCTTTCGCGTATTTCAAAGTTGGTAAAATGCTTCGATGCAAGTTTCGTCATGCTTTGCGCCGAAATACGGGCCAGGGCAGGCCGGTTTTGAACCAAATTAGTATAAAACTGATGCGCAAGGCTTTCATTTGCCGTAAATTCTACATGTACACCGTCCACATCATTGCACACCCATCCGCTGAGCCCATAGGTTTGAGCCAGCCGGAAAACATAAGGACGAAAACCCACGCCCTGTATTTGTCCGCGCAAATGAATGTGAAAAGTGGCCATTTCCATTTAAACCGTCGCCATTTCGGCCGCAGCCTTTTTCGTTTGTACTTTCTCCAGCAACCATGCGCACCAGGCATCCAAACCTTCGCCGCTGGTGCTTGAAAGGGTGATCACCTCAATGTTGGGATTTACCTCACGTGCATCTTTCACCACCGCATCCACACTGAACGGCAAATAAGGCAGCAAATCGGACTTCGATACCAGCATCATTTCGCTGGTGAGGAACATACGCGGGTATTTTTTGGGTTTGTCGTCGCCCTCCGTGGTAGCCAGCAGGGTAACACGGTAATCTTCGCCCAAATCGAAAGAAGCCGGACAAACCAGATTGCCCACATTTTCCACAAACAGCAAATCTACCCCATCCAAATGCAGCGATTGCATGGCTTGCCAGATCATTTGCGCTTCCAGGTGGCAAATGCCGCCGGTAACAATTTGCAAGGCTTCGATGCCCGCTTCCCGAATCCGGATCGCGTCGCGTTCCGTTTCGAGGTCGCCCACCAGCACCGCAATGTGTAGTTGGTCTTTCAGTCGGCGCGCGGTTTCCTGCATCAGGGTGGTTTTGCCACTTCCGGCCGACGACGTAATGTTGATCATCAGGATATTGCGGCTGTGCATTTCCTTGCGAATGGCTTCGGCTACAAAGTCGTTGGCTTGCAGCAAATGCATGGTCGTATTGTCACAGGCAACCGTGCCGCGGATGTTTTTACTTGATTTAGGTGCACTTATCATTTGAAATAATATTATTTTAAAATTAAGTTTTGCCAATAAAAATTTTGGCATCACTCCCATGGTCAGAAGCAATGCCAAAACTATAAGAAGATAATCGTATAGAAAAACTTTTCTAAAGATTAGAAAATAAATTCTAAAAGGTTGGATAGAATTAAATCGCCCAAAACAAAAATGCGGTTACTTCTTAGGCGTCTGACTAGGCCGCACCTCAATTTTACTCGGCAAAGTCCGTGGGTTCATGCGCAGCAAATCCACCACCATTTGGCCGATATCTTCTGGCTGAATTTTCCAGGCGTCGGCGTCATTGGGTTCGTGGTTGTTGAAATGGGTAGCCACCGAACCGGGCATAATCGTGGAGCATTTGATACCTGCCTCGCGTAAATCGAGCATAACGGCCTGGGTAAAACCGACCAGTCCAAATTTGCTGGCATTGTAAGCCGAGGCGCTTGGGAAAAAGTTGGTGCCTGCCAAACTGGCGATGCTGATGAAATACCCTTTGGCTTGCGTGAGTGCCTGGGCAGCCGCTTTGAGGCTGTAAAACACCCCGGTCAGGTTGGTGTCAATGGTTTCGTGCCATTGCTCCGGTGTGAGTTCGGTAATCGGGGCAAAATGCCCAACCCCTGCATTGGCGATGAGGACATCCAATCGGCCAAATGCTTCGAGGGTTTTGGCTACTGCATTTTGTTGTGCTTCCAGGTTTCGTACATCGGCGGCGATGCCGATTACTTTGCCGCTGCCAATTTTGGAAAGTTCCAAAGCTGCCGCATCGGCGTCTTCCTGGCGACGGCTGGTGATGGCTACTTTCATACCTGCTTCCAGCATACTTGCGGCGATGCCATAGCCGATTCCTTTGCTGCCCCCGGTGATCAGGGCGGTCATTTCGTTGAGTTTGTTCATAAACTTTGAAACAATACACTGGGAAAATAGTTGAGGGGTGTTGCGCAAGCAGGCGGGTATCTTAAGTTTTCTTCCCGTTGTGCTCCTTTAGCCACCTTTTCGACCAAAGATGCATTGCAAACGACGAAATTGACGAAAGCGAATTTCAATACCTTTTCCTACATTTGCCGAAGATGAAGCCAACTTTAACAGTTATTTTAGGATTTGCCTTTGTTCTTGTCCCTTTTTGGGCACAATACGCGGGCTTCCAATTTCCTGCACTCGTATTTTCCCTGAGCTACCTGATGGGTTTAGCGATTTGGGCGATTGGTTATTACCGAATGATTAAGCAAGGCACGAATGCCGAGCTCAATCTTTTATTTGCAATCGGGGTGGTCCTTTTTGCGACCATGCCGCCTGAAATTTCTAAAGATATATACGTCTATTTGCTCGAAGGAAAACTGGCACTCCAGGGCCTTACTTCCTATACTGACGCGGCCATTAATTTACAAGATCCGTCTTATGTATTAATTGACCCGCATTGGTTGGATTGTCCGAATCAGTACGGTCCGGTGGCCTTATTCTTCTTTTGGGCGGTTGCAGCGTTAGGCGGCGATCATATTTTTATGGATATTGTGTGGATGAAAATCTTTGATGTTGCCTCGGCAGTGTCCATTTTTTTCATCGTAAAATATACGGCAAAAGCGATAAAAGTAAATGCCGTGCGTGCGCAAACCCTTATTTGCCTCAATCCGCTCTTTTTAATTCAGGGCCTGGGACAAATGCATATCGACTTTCTTGCGTGCTCCCTGGTTTGCGTTTTTATCTATGCTATTGCGCAAAACCGGCTGTTGTTTGCAGGTATCATAACAGGGCTTTTGGGCGCCACCAAGTTTATGTTGTTTCCGCTGTTTTGGATTTTAACGATGGTGTACGCCGTGTACGCCTGGAAACATAAAATACTCAACATAAAAGCGCTGGCTTTATCGGCCGTAGCCAGTTTTGCCGTGCTGTGTGTTGTTTATATCCCGGTGTGGCAAGGCCTGGATACGATTTTGATTCCCATGGCCTACCATGAAAAAAAGGAGCCCGTCAAGTCGATCGTAGAATTGTTTTCGTACCTGTTTGCTTATGTTTGGCCACAAACCGGCGCCAACTATGGGGTTACCGACCCGTTTTTAAAAGATAAAGTTTACTGGGGACAACAATTAAAACCCTATTTTCAATTGCTGGCCTTTTTACTTGCTGGCAAGATTACCTTTTCTATTATTCATTCAAAAAATATCACCCAGTTGTTTTACGGCTTCAGCCGCATCATGCTGCTGGTTTTTATACTCTATTCGCCGGTAATGCACGCCTGGTATTTTTTGTTTGTGCTGCCGTTTTTTGTGTTTACGGACCATCAAAAAGAAATTATATGGTACGCGGTCATTGTGTTCACGCTCGCCAACGCCTATGAGATTGGGCTGACCGTGGGTACAAAAACCGGCGGCATCATCATGATTGTCTTTACCATCCTTTCGGTACTGAGCTATTTTATCTTTTTTCGAAAATTTTACTTCGAAACGAAGGCATCCCGCAGCTTGAGTTCGGTAGAGGAGGTAGAGTTATTGGCTTCCGAGCAAAAGACTTTTTAAAGATGCTTGCCGCCTATGGCCGCTGTTACCAGCGTCAATTTCTAGGCCAATAACCACCACCACCGCCACGGAGATCGCTACCGCCGCCTCGATTATAACCATGGTTGTCCCGATTTTCATGCTCTTCGGTTTTTTTCACTACAATCATATTGCCGTCAAATTCAGAGTTATCGAGCGCTTCAATGGCATTCCATGCTTCATCATCGTTTGGCATTTCCACGAAAGCAAAACCTTTTGAGTTGCCTGTTTCTTGGTCTGTTACCACAGCAGCAGAAGATACTTCGCCGAATTGTTCAAATGCTGAACGCAGATCATCCGACTGAGTATTAAAATTTAATTTTGCTACAAAAATTTTCATAAAAGCAATGTATTTTAGGTTCGATACAAACGTACAAATATGTTTTAACGTAAGCATTAAATTTTTAGAACCAGACGGCTTGCCTTACCGTCGCCGAATTTCCCACCCAGAAGGCATCCCGCAGCTTGAGTCGGCCAGAGGAAGTAGCGCCACTCCGCTAAAAATAAATCGTATCCCGCACCTCCACATACCCCGAAAAATTGCCCCAACCACCAATCACGTTGTTGTACACCGCGTCGGGGCTGCCTATCGGACTGTCGTAATCACCCTGCCGATTCACCGAACTATAAAAACGATATCCGGCCTCCGAGATGCTGCGCCAAACCAGGATCACCGCGTGTGGCCGCACTGGTTCGGATAAAAAGGGCATTTCCACGGTCATGGAAAGGGTTCGATCTTCACTTTTCGACCAAAAATCCTCCTGCACCAGCGCAAAGTAATTTGCAGCTAAGTAAACATAGCCGGATGTGCCAGGGTTTGGGTTAACCAACAATGGCCATTCTTGGTATGCCTGCAATTCCCATATATCGTTTATTTGCTCATATACGCCAACCACGCCTGCTAACCCAAACATATACCAGCGATGGTTGTTGCTGGCGGGCAATTGGGCCTGTACCTGAAATGTCCAGTCTGTCACGGCTTTTTCAATGTTGGCGGTATCGACCACAAAAACCGGTGCCGGCCCGGAAGACGGCAAGGCATCGGCGGCCCACAATTCAGGGTATCCAGGCGCCCGGACTACGACCCGATAACGCACGCCCTGCACTGGCTTTACCGAACTTTGGTACATCCATTGACTGCTCACCGAATCTAAAGCCAACTCCAATTGATCCACATAGTTATCATCGGCATAAAGGAGCACGGTAGCGTCCAAAGGAAAATCAGGTGCCAAGGTATCCTGCACCGTTTGCAAGGTACTCACCCGCACTTGGATGGGGGCATCGGGCGAAAAGCTGCCCACGAGTACCAATTGCGCATCCGTTTCCGGAATTGGAATCTGGATGTCGGTCGTACAACCCGCATACACTAGGCAGAAAAGCAAGTACTGTATTTTTTTTATGCGCATCGGAACAAACAAAAAACGGCTGCTGCACGTATTAAACTATACTTCGCGCTGTATTTATTGGCGCATGGCCTTCGGCCTAAATCATTGACAATCAGCGCTCAGCATGACAATGAATGCAGCCTTTCAGGCGACGTTTAGTATAATTTGCAGCAGCCGTTCGTATCACAGAACTAAAAAATTACAACATCGAATTCACCAACGCTACAAATTCGGCAATGGTTAATGCGCCCTGATCGCCTTCGCCTTGTTTGCGCACGGCTACACTGTGGGCTTCTAGTTCTTTTTCCCCTACTACCAGCAAAAACGGAATCCGTTTCAACTCATTATCGCGAATTTTCCGTCCAATGGTCTCGTTGCGGTCGTCAACAATGCCCCGCAAGCCTTCCGATTCCATTTCCTGTTTTACCTGTAAAGCGTACTCTACATATTTATCCGAAACCGGCAAAATGGCAAATTGCTCCGGCGTAAGCCAAAGCGGGAATTTGCCCGCACAGTGTTCGATCAATACCCCCGTAAAACGCTCCATGGAACCAAACGGCGCCCGGTGAATCATCACTGGCCGGTGCGGCTGGTTGTCAGCACCAATATACGTCAGATCAAAACGCTCCGGCAGGTTGTAATCTACCTGAATGGTGCCCAACTGCCAAGAACGGCCCAGCGCGTCTTTTACCATAAAGTCGAGTTTAGGGCCATAAAATGCCGCTTCGCCCAATTCGGTAATGGTATTCAAACCCGCTTCTGCAGCTGCATCAATAATGGCCTGCTCGGCTTTGCGCCAGTTTTCTTCAGTACCTACATATTTGGTTTTATTTTCCGGGTCACGCAGGGATATTTGGGCTGTAAATTTATCAAAACCCAATTTAGCCAACACATACCGCGTCAAATCTAAAACCGCCAAAAACTCTTCTTTCAATTGGTCCTCGGTGCAAAAAATATGCGCATCATCCTGGGTAAAACAACGCACCCGGGTCAAGCCGTGCAACTCGCCTGATTGCTCGTAGCGGTATACGGTACCGAATTCGGCAATCCGCACGGGCAAATCGCGGTATGAATGCGGCCGGTGTGCAAATATTTCACAGTGGTGCGGACAGTTCATCGGTTTGAGCAAAAACTCTTCGTCTTCATCGGGGGTGCGAATCGGCTGAAACGAGTCTTTACCGTATTTTTCCCAGTGTCCTGAAGTTACGTACAGTTTTTTCGAACCAATATGGGGCGTGATAACCGGTTGGTAACCGCGTTTGAGTTGTTCTTTTTTCAAAAAATCTTCCAGGCGGCTGCGCAAGGCGGTGCCTTTGGGCAACCAAATGGGCAGGCCCTGGCCTACTTTTTCCGAAAACATAAACAGCTCGAGTTCAGCGCCCAATTTGCGGTGATCGCGTTTTTTGGCTTCTTCCAAAAGGTGCAGGTACTCATCCAGTTCCTTTTGTTTCGGGAACGTGATGGCGTAAATGCGGGTCAGTTGTTTGCGTTTTTCATCGCCGCGCCAATACGCACCTGCCAGGTTTGTAATTTTCACCGCTTTAATCGGCTCTGTCGTCGGAATGTGTGGTCCACGGCACAAATCCACGAAATTACCTTGCTGGTAAAAAGTGATGCTGCCATCTTCCAGACCGTCGATCAATTCGAGTTTGTACTCGTCGTTTTTTTCGGTAAAATACTGGATGGCGTCGGCTTTACTTACCTCCGTACGCACAAATTCGCTTTTTTTACGCGCCAATTCGAGCACTTTTTGCTCCAGCGCGGGCAAATCTGCTGCGGTCAGTGGCTTGTCGCCGGTATCTACATCGTAGTAGAAGCCGTTTTCGATCGGTGGCCCGATCCCGAATTTGATGCCGGGGTGTAAGGCTTCCAGCGCTTCAGCCAGCAAGTGCGCCGAGGAGTGCCAAAAGGTGTTTTTGCCTTCTTTGTCCTCCCATTTCAGAAACGTAATCGTTCCATCTTCGGTAATCGGACGTGCCAGGTCGCGCACTTCGCCGTTGATTTTAGCGGCCAGCACAACGCGGGCAAGCCCCTCGCTGATGGACTTAGCCACGTCCATTGCACTGGTTCCGACGGCATACTGACGAATGTTGCCATCGGGAAAGGTGATATTGATCATAAAAAAGTTGTTTTTCCCGCCCATACAAAAGGCAGGTGCCGGTACATCCTACAAACGATGTCGGCGGTTTGTGAATAGAATTGTGCAAAGATAGGGCGCTTTTTGAGAGAATTATGGCAAGTTGCGCGTATTTTTGCGCCATGAAAGAGATCGTTCAGGAGCTAGCCCATCAATACCAATCAGAAGCTATCCGATATAGAAGACATTTACACATGCACCCCGAATTGTCGTTTGAGGAAGTTCAAACGGGCCGTTATGTGGCCGAGCAACTGGATGCCATGGGTGTTCGCTACCAGGCAGGCATCGCCGGGACCGGATTGGTAGCCACGGTTAAAGGGAAAAATCCGAAAAAACGCACCATTGCCTTGCGTGCCGATATGGATGCCTTGCCCATTTTTGAAATCAATGAAGTATCCTATAAATCGCAAAATGAAGGGGTTATGCATGCCTGTGGGCACGACGTACACACGGCCTCGCTGCTTGGCACCATTCATATTTTGCAAAACATGCGCAACCAGTTTGAGGGTTCAGTGAAATGTATCTTCCAGCCGGGCGAAGAAAAATTCCCGGGTGGCGCATCCATCATGATTAAAGAAGGCGTGCTCGAAAACCCAAAACCCGCCAGTATTTTTGGCCAACACGTACACCCGCCCCTCGAAGCGGGTATGGTGGGCGTGCGCTCTGGCATGTACATGGCTTCGGCAGATGAATTATATGTTACCATTAAAGGCCACGGCGGTCATGGCGCAATGCCACAGGATTGCATCGACCCGGTGGTCATTACAGCCCAGGTAATTGTAGGATTGCAACAAGTGGTGAGCCGCTACGCCGATCCGGGTATTCCATCGGTGCTCACGTTTGGCAAAATCAACTCCTCCGGGGGCGCTACCAATATCATTCCCAATGAGGTATGTTTGGAAGGAACCTTCCGTACCATGGACGAAAAATGGCGCAACGAAGCCCATAAACGCATGAAAAAAATTGCCACCAGCATTGCCAAAGGCCTGGGTGGAGAATGCGAATTTGTCATCGAAAAAGGCTATCCCGTGCTGTTTAACCACGAAAAACTCACCGCACGCGCCAAAAAATGGATGGTGGAGTATTTGGGGGCCGAAAATGTAGCAGACATGCCTTTACGGATGACTGCGGAAGACTTCGCATTTTATTCGCATCATTTACCAGCCTGTTTTTACCGCTTGGGTACCGGAAATGCAGAAAAAGGGATCACCGCGCCCGTGCATACGGATATCTTTGACATCGATGAAAGCGCGCTCGAAACCGGCATCGGGATGATGGCCTGGTTGGCCTTGAAAGAGCTCGAAATAAAATAATAATCAGGGTGTGTGACCCAACCTTTATAAATATGGATCTGTCTTACTGATTAAGAGCGGTTTAGATATGTGATGCGCCCAAATTTGGCGTGAAGTTTGCATGTTAAGCATATTCGGCAGTTTCTATGTATCCTTTACGTTAAATAATGGAGAAAAGCGCTGCTTCTGGAAACTAATATGGCCGAATACTCGTTAATGAGTTTGTAATCAATATTTTAATAATCAAATAAACACACCTGATCATGACTCGACGCACCTCTAAATTACGGCGCTTGTGGCGTAAATCGCCCCGCCTTGCTGTGGCATTCCTTCGCCGCAAAATTACCCGACATGCAAAACGCATTATACCGGTAGATGAATGGAATAAAAATTGGCTGGGCGAAGAAATGCGCCCCTTCAATAGCATGCATTAAAAACAACGATTTAGCACGATTTTGTGCCCGATAGTCCTTGATGCAACCGTGTGTTTTATTTACAATCCCTCCGATTTGAGTTTTGTTGAAGATTTACGATGCTGAGCCCTCCCGAAAGGAGGGTTTTTTATTATTGGAAACCTACCTTTGCCCTACATCCACTTCGAGCGTATTCGTAACTTTCTGATGCCATGAAACATTGTCCTTTTTTGATACTTGCTTTGCTTGCTTCTTTAGTTTCTTGTAAAAAAAGCGAACCAGCGGCTACAGCACAGCCAACCAAAACTGCCTTTACCGTTACTTCTATTGAAGGATACATTGCTAAAACGGGGCCATTAACCGCCGCTGTTACAGCCAGTGGATCGCTGGTGGCTGCCGAGGAAACAATTTTACACCCGGAAGCTTCGGGCCGCGTGGTAACCATCAATTTGCCCGAAGGCAAAATGGTCGCCAAAGGTGTTTTGTTGCTCAAGGTTTTTGATGCGGATATCAAAACGCAAATTGAAAAATTAAAAACCCAACTCAAACAAGCCGAGATCACCGAACAACGGCTTGCCGAACTGCTCAAAGTAAAAGGCGTAAGCCAACAAGAATATGATTTGGCTGCTTTGCAAGTGCAAACGCTCAAAAGCGAAATCGAACTCCAACAAATTTATATTCAAAAAACGGAATTGCGGGCACCTTACAACGGCATCATTGGCTTGCGCAAAATCAGCCCGGGCGCCTATGTTACCCCGGCTACCGAAATCGCTACTATCCGCGCCGCATCGGCCCTCAAACTGGATTTTGCCGTGCCCGAAAAATACAGCAACCTGCTCCGCGTCGGTCAAACGGTATCGTTTACGGTGGAAGGCAGCCCAGGCAATCATACCGCCAAAATTGTAGCAACCGAACAACGCATTGAAGCTGATACCCGCAACCTGAATGTGCGCGCCCTCGTAAACGGATCAAAAGGATTACTACCCGGGGCATTTGCCGACGTAAACCTCATACTAGGCGATAAAAAAGACGCGCTCCTGATTCCCAACCAGGCCATCATCCCGCAAGCACGCAATAAACAAGTGATTGTAAGCCGCGGCGGAAAAGCACAGTTTGTAACTGTAAAAACAGGCGTACGACAAGCCAATATGATTGAAATCACAGAAGGACTTGCAGCCGGCGATACCGTGGCTACTACCGGTGTACTGTTTTTGCGCCCCGATAGCCCCGTGAAATTTTCGAAAGTAGATTAATTGACCCTGCATGTAATTTCTGCACCTGCCCGGCGGAACTTTCCCTGCAACCCTCACGTTACTCAGCGGCATTATGGAAAAACCAAAATTTACCTTAGATAAAAATCGGCTGCGCATGCGCCAGGAAGCGCTCGAAATGTTGCGCATCCGACTGAAAAACGATTTCGTAGGCATCGATGAAATCATCGATAATTTGCTCGATTATATTCAAATCTGGTACCTCGTACCCGAAATTCTTACCCGTCCCATCGTGGTATGTCTTTGGGGTATGACCGGGGTAGGCAAAACCGATCTGGTACGCCGATTGGTCAAATACCTCGATTTTCAAGAGCGGTTCGTGGAAGTAGAACTCGGAAACACCGACCACACTACTTTTTTCAACAGTGTCAATGCCATTTTAACGGCCAATGGCATCACCGATGGAAAACCTTCGATTGTGTTATTCGACGAAATTCAGCGCTTTTACACCGTTGAATCGGATGGCTCGCCCGTGCAATCCACGAAATTTAACGATTTCTGGGAATTACTCAGCGACGGCCGCCTGGCCAAACGGGAAAAAGAAGACCTCGATTACTACATTTCCGATTTTATGTTCAACCAGCGCCAGCGCAATCGACGTGCAGAGCCGGTAGAAGAAGGCCTAACGGAAAATGTAGGGATCTGGGAAGCGCGCAACCTCAAGAAAATGCTCAGCATGGAGGAAGATGTGGTCGACATCGCCGACATGACCAAGGTGCAAATGCTGGAGCGCATTATTGAGGCGAAAACCCGCAAACGGGTGTACGAACCCGTCGATTACAGCCAAACCCTGATCCTCATCAGCGGCAACCTCGATGAAGCCTTCCAAATGGCAACCCACACCTCCGACAGCGAGGTGGATGCCGATATTTACCACGCATTTACCAAAAAAATTACCGCCGTCGATATTAAAAATGCCCTAACCCGGCGTTTCCGGCCCGAACAAGTAGCGCGGTTTGGCAATATTCACCTGATTTACCCAAGTTTGCGCAAGGTCGATTTTGAAGGATTGATTCGAAAAGAAGTCGGTAAAATACTGGAACGTACCAAAGAAAATTTTGGGGTAGATGTGGAGGTGTGCGAGCCGATTTACCAGTTGATTTACCGCAATGGCGTGTTTCCGGTACAAGGTGTACGGCCGGTTTTCAGCAGCGTAACGGATATTTTGGAAACCAACCTCAGCAAGTTTTTATACGAAACCTTGCACCGCGACAAACAGTCTTTTACCATTACCTATAACGCAGAAGCGAAAAAAATACAAGCCGATATTGAAGGCTCCCTGGTAGAAATTCCGTTTGTAGGCCGCATCGACAAAATTCGTCAAAGCAATATCAATGATGTGGTGGCCAATGTGAGTGTACATGAAGCCGGACATGCCGTTACCTATGTGGAATTATTCGGATTGTCACCGCTGCAACTGAAGTCGAAAGTAGCCAGCAGCTATGCTTCCGGGTTTACGTTTCCACACGAAATTTACGAAACCAAGGAAAATATCATTAAAAAGGCAAAAGTCTTTTTGGCGGGCGGTATTGCCGAAGAAATGGTGTTTGGACCTGAAAATGCCACGGTCGGCCGACTCAATGACCGCGAAAACGTGTCTATGTTGGTGATGGATTATATTCGACGTTATGGTTTCGACCCGCGTTATCAGGCGAATTACACCCTGGAATACGGTTTTGCCATGGATAAATTCGAAACCGACCAGGCCGTCGAGCAAATGGTGGCAGCCCTGGTACTCGAAACCCGGCAACTCCTGGAATCGAACAAACCGCTGCTCCTGGCCATTGCACATTTATTGTATGATAAAGGCAGTTTGGATGCGAAGCAAGTAGCAGAACTAGCCGCAACATTTGGCAAAACGGCAGCAATTAAAGAAGAGGGGTATCTGCACTTGCCAGGGTATGAGGACACTTTGCAGTCTTCCTAACACGTATTTTGCACCTTAAAACAATACCATTTCGCATGAAAAAGATGATCCTGACAGGCATGGCGCTCCTTCTGAGTGTGGCACTTGCCTGGTCGCAAACCGATGACGCTGCAATTGAAGCGCAAATGAAACACCTGATCGACAGCATCAGTGCTTCTTATCAGTACCAAACCGGTCAAATTACCCTGGGAGATGGTATGGCGACCATACAGGTTCCAACGGGCTTCCGTTACCTGAATGCCACACAAAGCAAGCAGATTCTGGAAGACATTTGGGGCAACCCGCCCGGACAAGCGACCCTTGGTATGTTGTTTCCCGAAAAAATGGGCCCTTTGGATTCTGCCAGTTTTGCCTTCAATATCAGCTTTGAAGACATGGGATTTGTGAAAGATGATGATGCAGACAAGATCAACTACACGGAGTTGATGACCCAATTGCAAAAAGACTCCGAAAAAGAGAATGAAAAACGGGCAAAAGAGGGATTTGAACCTATTGTCTTCGTTGGATGGGCCTCTGACCCGTTTTATGACAAGGAGAAAAAGATATTACATTGGGCGAAAGAACTTAAAGTGGGCGAATTTCCCGACAATACCCTCAATTACGATGTGCGTATTTTGGGTAGAAAAGGCGTCCTTTCCTTGAATGCCATTGGGATGATGGGGCAATTGGAGCCGATTAAAGGCGCTGTACCTTCGATTGCAAATGCGGTAGCCTTCACCGAGGGCAACCGGTACAGCGATTTTAGCAAGTCATCGGGCGATAAAATTGCGGCCTGGACGATTGGCGGCCTGGTGGCAGGTAAAATTTTGGCAAAAGCCGGTTTATTTGCCATCCTGCTCAAATTTGGCAAACTGATTATTTTGGCGATTTTAGGAGGCGGCGCAGCCATCTGGCGCTTTATTTCAGGCCGTAAAAAACAGGAAGAAGAAGCCACCGCTTTTGAATCAATTGGCACCCCTAATTCCAGCCCAACTGACAACAACGATAGCCCTGTTGCTTAGCGTGTAAATACTAAAAACAAACATGAGCCATCCAGAGTTTTGGTGAAAACTAAAATTCGGGATGGCTCTTTTCTTTTTTGAGTATTTTTTCCGCACGACCTCGCTAGAGGTCGAATATCTTACCCAAATGTTTCCGCTTTGCTAGGTGTTCGTGAAAATGGATAAAAAATCCCGAATTTTGGTTTTCACCAAAATTCGGGATGACGCATGTTTAGGCCCGGTAACGCCGTTATCTTACTTTTTAACCATGCCTTTCAGCACCGACTCCTCTACTTTTACCGGATAGGTTTTTACCAGTTCTTCTACCCATTTCTTCTCCAGGTAGTCCTGGTAATCGGCAACTGCATAACCGCGGGCTTCTGCGAGGGTTTTAGCCGTTGGCGGTAAAATGCTTTCCACTTTACTAAACGAAGCGGTTTTGGTGCCTGCGTCAACTTTCGCTTCCGTCATGCTGCCTGCCGACCACAAGTTGGCGAGGTCTTTATTCTTTCCTTTTTCGTAGGTTTTTTCCAACACCGTCAAAACCTCTGCTTTTTTATTGATTTTTTTCAATACTGCAGCCGATGGTTTTTTGGCCGCCAACTCGCGTACTTTCTTAAGTACCGCAGGATCGTCGGTTTTAAGCGTATAAATGCTTACTTGAGCACGTTCGTCCCATTTATACTTTTGGCTCAAATTGGCTTTGAAAAACTGCTCCAACCCAACAGAATCCGTGTTTGCTTTGTCCCAAACATTAATTTTCAGGGCTTCAAACAACAAAATACCATCTTCATACTCGCGCATCAGGGAGCGGAATTCCGGGTATTTTTTATCCAATTGGCTCTCTTCAAAAGACAGGCTAATTTCGTCAGACCAGTTTTTATACAGTTTTTGAATGGTTTCGGCCAGGGGCAAGCCTGCGCCCCGCATCCGGTCGCGGCCAGAACGGGCGCAATATTCTTCAAAATCGGTTACGGTGTACGTTTTGGTTGGGCCAAAGCGTAACAAAGCATCTTGTGGTTTGGCAGGGTCTGGTTTCCATTTAAACGTGTGGAAAATGGTGTCTACTTGTTTGGCCGACCAGCTGGCAAGCGCATCCGAATATTCCTGGAAGCCCGCATCTTTTTTAATCCGGCTGATCATGCTTTGCTTGGCCACTTCACTGCGGCTGTCGCGTTTTACACGGTCGGTCAAGGCGCGTTTGATGGCATCGAAAGCGCCAATTGGGCGACGGCTCACGCGTTTGATGATATGCCAGCCCAGGGTTGTTTCCACAGGGGCAGAAAAATCGGCATCTTTTTCGAGTGCAAATGCCGCATCTTCAAAATTGCGCTGGTAGCGGTTGATTCCGAAAAACCCGATGTACCCACCTTTACCTGCATTGGTTTTATCTTCCGAATACTTTGCGCACAATTCGTCCCATTTTGCACCAGCGCGCAAGGCCGTGTACACACTGTCGATGCGTTGTTTTTGTGCTGCATTTTTGCCTGCACCTTCCAATTTGCGCACCAATATTTGGGCTACTTCCATTTCGCCCCGGGCTGGACGGAACCCGTTCACCCGAACCAAGTGGTAACCTGCGCCGGAACGTACGGGGCCAACCAAACCGCCTGGCTTGGTGGTATAAATGGCTTTTTCAAGTGCATAGTACCCATCTGGCAACATCGCCGTGATATATCCGAGGTTTCCCTTGTTTTCTTTTGCTGTTTTATCGTCCGAACTGTCGGCGGCTACCTGTTCGAGGCTGGTGCCTTTTTGCAACAGTTTCATCGCATTGTTCGCGCGGTTGTAGGCGCGCAAGGTATCCGCAGGCTTCGCATTGCGGTCGGCAGCGATAAATACATGGCTAATATCGACATCCTGCTGCATCCGATCGAAGGTCTCGCGTACCAATTTGTCGGTTACTTCTTTGTCCTCCAAATACGATTTGGCGAGCTGCCGACGATACCCTTCCAGTTCGCTGCGCAACGCACTCAGGGTGTCCAACCGCATATCGCGTGCTTTTTGCACCTTCAATTTGAACTTTACATACAAATCCAGGTAATCTCGGAGCGATTGCTCAGAGTAATCGGCTTTATCCTGGTTGTTTTTGTTGTAAATGTAGTTGAACTCAGAAACGGGTACAGGAACATTTTGAACGGTGAAAAGCGTCGGATCGCTGCCTTGCCCGGAAGATGCGGTTGCCAAAATCGCAAGAAAGAAGGCTGTAGCAAATAATTGTTTGATCATTACCATGTTATTTTTTAAAAAATACGCTGTATTTTGAATGAAAAAGCGTGCAAAATTAGAAAATCAACGTTAAAACGCTGGAAGTAATCGTGAATTTTGTTATTGTTAACAGGAATACGCTATATTAGGCAAAATTGAGCGCGCTTTACCCTCAAACAACATTTATTTTGCACGCGATCCTTTAAACTTTATACCGCCTGGGTTGTCTGTATGAATGCCCAAGCCGTGCGTTGTACTTCTTTCTTTCATTTTTCTTTTTAAACCAACCGTAACATGCGATTTTACCTACTTCTCGTTTTAGCACTTTTTGTAACGGGTGCTGCCCATGCACAAAGTTTTTATACGGGTACCATTCAAAGCGGTGGCTTGACCCGCGAATACCGCGTGTACATTCCCGCAGCCTATAATGCCAACAAAGCCGTTCCACTCCTGTTCAACCTGCACGGATACGGTTCTAACAACCTGGAACAAGATTTTTACGGCAATTTTAAATCCATCGCCGACACGGCAAACTTCCTGATCGTGATGCCCAACGGCACCTATGACCAGCAAAACAAACGCTACTGGAATAATTTCCTGGTATCTTCTTCGGTGGATGATGTTGCCTTTATCTCGAATTTGCTCGACACGATGATGACCACATACAGCATCGACACCAACCGGGTGTACAGCACCGGCATGAGCAACGGCGGATTTATGAGTTACGCGCTTGCCTGTGGATTGAGCAACCGAATTGCGGCCATCGCTTCGGTCACGGGAACCATGGTTACACCCAATTTGAACAATTGCACACCCGGCCGCGCAGTACCGGTTATGCAAATTCATGGTACTGCCGACAATACGGTTCCTTACAACGGATTGCCCGTGAGTGCTTTTGTACCCATTGAAACGCTTGTAGATACCTGGGTAAATAAAAACGGTTGTAACCCTACCCCCATCCTTACTGCGGTACCAAACAACTCGACCACCGATGGCTGTACCGCCGAGCGCTTTTTATACGAAAATGGGATTGAGGGTAGTACTGTGGAGTTTTATAAAATTACGGGTGGCGGACATACCTGGCCGGGCGCAGCGATCAATGTGGGCGTTACCAACCAGGATTTTAATGCCAGTTTTGTGATCTGGCGCTTTTTGAATAAATATAAATTGAATCAATTTACCACGGCCGCCGGGGAGCCTGCCCAGAAAGCGGCAATTTGGAATGTATTTCCCAATCCCGCTTTTGATCAAATTACCTTGACCTCGCCCGATGCCGCGGCGTCGCTGCGTCAAGTACAGGTGTACAACGCACTGGGGATTTTACAATATCAATGGACGGGCATGAACGACCAAATTTTGCAGATCGATGTGCAGGCCTGGCCAGCAGGTGTGTACCGTTTGCAACTGGTGCAAAGCAACGGTGCGCGCCAAACCAGTACGTTTGTTTGCGTTCGTTAGGCATCTTTATATACGTTCCGGTGGGTGGTGCTACAGCAAGCTATCCACCGGGGCGCCTTTATCCAATGCTTCTACCAATGGCTTTGCCTATTTGGTGTCCCATTTCTGCACAACTCCTGATAAGGCAATGACATATCAGGAGGGAATGGTCCGTAAACCCCGATAATGGCGTAAACGCAGATGGATATAGCGCAAAGCTGATAGAAGTATCAAGGATGACACTTCTATCAGCTATTTTACAAAGATACGAGGAACGTTGTATTATCCCAATGAATGGAATCCTACCTTGTTTCCTTCTGTGTCAATAAAAAGTGCAATAAAGCCCCTGTTTTCACCAACAGAAGTTTTCGGCAGAATAACTGTTCCACCGGCACTTTCTACTCTGCCTAATGGAACTGAAAGGTCTTTTCCGCCATCTAAGTAAACAGTTGTGCCGGTCATTGCAGGAACAAAGTTTTCACCGCTGGCAATTGCTCCGCCAAATGCGCCTTTTTGTGGATCAGACGGTAAATATGCATATTGCATATTAGGATTAGGGTCGTTATGAATTTGAGCATCTAACACTGTAGCATAAAATGCTTTTGCTCTTGCGAAATCTGTTGCCGGGATTTCAAACCAATTTAGCGTATTTACCATGTTTATTTGTTTTTATTTGTTAGTTGTTAAGGAATTAGCACAGTTTTACCTGTTGTTTTCCTGTTTTCCATTTGTCCGTGTGCTTCGGCAGCGTCTTTTAAAGGGAAGGTTTGTCCAACGTGTACCTTTAGTTTCCCTGTTGCAGCTTGCGAAAACAAATATTGATAAGCCTCCTGCATTAAATCTGGTTTTTCGAAATAACTTGCTAATCCAAAACCCTGCAAAATGAGGTTGTCATTTACAAGTGTAAAGGCTTCAATTGATGTTGATCCACCAGTTGGATTTCCAAAATTTATCAACCTACCAAAGGGCGCAAGGCAATTAACGCTATTTCGCAGAATTTCGCCTCCCGTAGAATCTATGATTAAATCAACACCTTTTCCTTCTGTAGTTGCGTCCTTTACTTTTTGAACCCAGTCAGACTCTGTATAATTTATTAATTCATCTGCACCCAACGATTTGGCAACAGCAAGTTTTTCAACATTACTTGCGGTGGCTATTATTTTACCTGCTCCCATTTGCTTTGCAATTTGAACTAGTAATGTACCCACACCACCAGCTGCTGCATGTATCAGCACAGTTTGTCCAGCTCGTAATTTCGCTCCGTCTTTCAACATCAGGTATGCGGTAAGGCCTTGAACTTGCAATGCCAAAGATTCTTGGGCAGAGATCGTAGGCGGAATAACTGCTGCCAAATAAGAGGGTGTAACAGCATATTGAGCATACCCTCCGCCATTAGGAAGCATCGCAACTACACGGTCTCCTACGGAAATATTTTCGACATCTTTTCCAAGCTCGGTAACTATTCCTGCCACTTCAAAACCGGGTAAATAAGGTAAAGAGACGGGGAATACATATTGATTTCGTCTTTGCATGCCGTCAGCAAAATTCACCCCGGAGGCTTCTACTTTAATTACAATTTGCCCATCGCCGGCAGAAGGCACTGCTACATCGTGTAAGATCAACTTTTCAGGACCTCCAAATTCATTTACTATTATCTGTTTCATATTTTTTATCGTTTTTTAATTAATTTGGTACAACTTCATAAATGGCGTTGATATTTCCTTTTGTTGCTTTTGAATAAGAACAAATCGATTTTGTGGCTTCTACCAGTTTTTTTGCGGTATCATAATCCACATCGTTTATTTTGACAAGAAGATGCGCTCCAAGATCATAATTACCGTTTGAGTGCAACACACCAATTTTAGCGGTTACGGATACTTCTCCAATTTTAACTTTTTCAATTCCGGCAGCTATGGTTAAACTTGTACCAAAACAAGCCGACCAAGCTGCCGCGAAAAGTTGTTCTGGATTGGTTGCGTCACCAGCACCGCCCATTTCTTTGGGAAATCTGATGTCTACATCCAATAAACCATCCGATGATTTTGCGTGACCGTTACGACCTGCTAAGGTGGTTACTTCTGCTTCATAAACTTTTTCCATTTTTAATTTTTGTTTATTTGTTTTTGAATTATACTTTAATGACAAATGAGTTTTGGGTATTTGGACATTGAGTCGGACATTAGTTTTCCAATTTCTGAACTGGGCGAACTTCTACACTTCCGTTCTCTAAGAAAATAGGACACCCCTTTGAAATCTCTACAGCCTCGTTAATGTCTTTTGCGTTAACGATGGTAGGAGAAATCAAGCAAATATGGGTAACACGAGCTGATCAATCTGCTCCTCGGCTTTGCGAGTGTTTTCTTCAGCGTTGAACAGGAGCCCGGCAGCATCAATGAACTCTACGTGTTCAATACCCAGCGTCTGCCACAGAAACCGAGTGTACGGCGTGGCAAAATCCTTGTCGCTGCCCATGCCGTTACCCCCGCTGGTAAAGAGGATGTAAACGCTGCGGGCGCGGAGCAAGCCGTGAGAAACCCCGTCGACATATTCAAAGGTCACACCGAGACGGTTGACTTGGTCGACGTACGCCTTGAAAGTAGAGGGAACCGTCCAGTTGTAGATTGGCAGGCCGAGCACTACCACGTCGGCGGCGACCAGTTCGGCCACCATTTCGTTGGAAACCTGCATAGCGGCTTTCATGGCCGGGGTTGGGTTTTGCATGGAGTACAAACTCCCATTAAGGAATGTCTCCGTTGGGAGTGGTAAGCCTACCGCTAAATCTCGGGTAGTGACGTTAGCCTCGGGATATTCCCGCAGCAAGCGCGCCACCATGTGGTCGGTCAGGTGCCGGGACACTGAATCAGGATACCGCGGGCTGCTGTCGAGGCGCAGAATTTGAATGGGGCGGCTGTCCGCCAGTATTTTTTCAGCCAGGGGTTTGGTAATGTTAGCGGCTGCAGCTGTTGATACGTTTTTCATGTTTGTTTATTTGAATTTATTTATGATATGGTATAGCCGCCATCTACTAGCAATTCGCTGCCAGTCATGTACGATGATTCATCGGATGCTAAAAACAAAATGCTCTTTGCAATTTCGTCAGGAAGTGCAAAACGGTTCAATAGAGCCTTGGTTTGATAAAAAGCTATAGCACCTTCTTTCTGTTCGGCAGTTAAGCCGACCTTATCAAACAAAGGAGTATCAACAAAGCCAGGTAAAATGGCATTCACTCTAATTTTCTTCTCCCATAATTCTAATGCTAAACTTTTTACAAAACCCGATAATGCTGCTTTGCTTGCTACATAAACGGAAGCACTTGGAACGCCTTTATTGACTGCCGCACTTGAACAAAAAATGATGGATGCATTTTCTTTTACTAATGGCAGCAATTCTTTAACGGTAAATAGTAAACCTTTTACGTTAATGTTAAATATACGGTCATAATGCTCTTCGGTAATATGCTCTAATGGTGCAAACTCAGACGTTCCTGCGTTGAGATAAATAATATCTAAATGAGGGGTGAGTAATTTTACCTGTTTGGCCAACTGTTGAATGTCGGAAAGTTTAGCACTGTCGCATAGTATCGCTTTGGTACCATTTCCCAAGTCCTTTACAGCCTGGTCAAGCAATGTTTGGTTTCGGCCTGTGATAATTACTTTGGCACCTTGTGCAATAAATTCTTTGGCGGTAGCGAAGCCTATGCCACTGTTGCCACCAGTGATGATGGCTGTTTTGTTTTGTAATTTTTCCATTTTTTTAGATTTTTAGTTGTTAATATTTAATTCGCCAAGTCCAAAATTTTGAAGTACGCCTGCTTGCACTTGTTTGGCAGTTTCATTAATGATTTCGGTTACACCACCCATCATTTTATCAACCACAGTTCGAAGCGGACGTTTGCCTTGAGGCTGGTTCACAAGGTTCAAAATAGCATCGGCTACATCTTGCGGTTTGTTAGGAACATTTTCATCCGACATCATCAATTTAATACTATTAAAAAGAGCAATCATGATTTCAGTTGACTTTCCATAGTTTTCAGTTAATGAAATGTTGCCAGGTATAAAACTTTTTTGAAAAATCTCAGTAGGAAAAGGACCGGGCTGAACAATTGATATGTCTATACCCAGAGGTTTTAATTCATAAGCTAAATTCTCAGAAAGAGCCTCAACAGCCCATTTAGTAGCATCATAAACGCCACCAAACGGAATGATAGTTCTACCAAGCGTACTTGATATTTGGATTATCAATCCGCTTCCTTGAGCACGAAGTATCGGCAGGAAAGCATTGTTTACCCTAACACCACCAAAAACATTTACTTCAAAAAATGCTTTGTGGTCGTTTACCGTAAAGGCTTCCTGTATTCCGCCTCCATAAATACCTGCATTGTTAATTATAACATCAAGCGAACCGTTGGTTAATTTCAGTACTTCGTCTTTCGCTTTGTTTACACTTTCATCCGATGTTACATCTAATTCAACTACCTGTAAGTAGGCATCATTTTCTTTAGCCCATTGTAATAGTTGTTCTTTGTTAGTTTTGTTTTTACCATTAACATCTCGCATGGTCGCGAAAACGGTGTGGCCATTTTTAGCCAGTGTTATTGCCGTTATAAAACCGAAACCAGTACTTGCTCCAGTGATTAAAATTTTCTGTTTTTTCATTGCTTCTTTTTGTTGTGCGTTGCAAATGTCAATGATAAGGCTTATTTTTGCAAGTAGTTAAAATAAAAATACGTAGTACTAAAAATAATACTAATGTTGATAATCAATAACTTAAAACAGAAAAAGTTTTGTTTTTGATGAAAATAATTGCCCCGTAATGGCAACAATGCGTGTAGTTGGCGGCAAATAGAAGGTAATTTTGATGCGCTCTTTTTATTTCGGGAGTACGAGCACCATAAATTAATTGATGTCCTTTTTTTGTAAATGCTTTACCTAAAGCTGTGGCCCAGTTACCGGTCCCGAGTATTGTGATTTTCATGTTTTTTATTTTTTGCCAAATTCTTTAAGATTGGTTAAAAAAGAGAACCACCAAAGATTTTAGCAAAATCTTGGTGGTTCTTGATTCGTTATGCATTATTGAAAGCAAATGCAAATTCCTTTGCAAAATCTTCTAATTTAACTTTATACAGTTTGGGTTTTACAGCCAATGAATTGTAATGTTCATTTAAGTATCCTTTGGCAAAAAACTGACCTATTTCCACGTAGATTTCCGTTAACTCATCCGAAAACCCGGCTTGCTTTAGCCCATATCTAGTGTCGTCATCACTAAAAGGAGTCCATTTCAATTCATCATTGCCAATGGCTTTGCCTATTTGGTGCCCCACTTCTGCGCAACTCCTGATATCGCTCACTACGTAGTAAGGCTCGCCATTATTAAAATTAGTTGTCAGAAGCGCTTCTGCCGCCGCATCAGCGATGTCGCTTGTATGTGATAACAAAAGCCTATTATTTGCGTCGCCATAATTACCACCAATTATACCATTTTTTACATAGGCTATTTGGTTAAATAAGTTGCTATAAAAGTACCCCGGACGAAGAAATACATGTTCGATATTACTTAAATTTTCTAAAGCTTTTTCCACGCGTGCTAATGCTGCAGTGGGACCTTTGCCATCGGTGCGGTGACCTCCATAGGTACCCAAATTAACCACTTTTTTTACACCATTTTGCTCAATTGCTTTTGCGAAGATGTTGCCCACTTTTTCGTGATAAGCCACCCAATCTTTTTCTTGCCAAGGAACTGGGACCATGGTATAAACCGCATCTGCGCCTTGAAATGCTTTTGTAATAAAATCTGCATCCTCCATGCTGCCAATTGCTGCTATGGCCCCTTTGGCGATTAATGGTTTCAGATTTTCTTCATTTCTGCCAATAACCGTTACGGTATGGCCTTGGCTTAGTAATTTTTCTGCAAGTGGTTTTGTGATATTACCAGCTGCACCTGTGAGTGTGATTTTCATTTTTTTTGATTGCTTCTATTTGTTGTGTGTTGCAAATGTCAATGGTAAGGCTTATTTTTGCAAGTAGTTAAAACAAAAATACGTAGTATGAAAAATAATACTAATGTTGATAATCAAGAACTTAAAACAGAAAAAAGTTTTGTTTTTGATGAAAACAATTGCCCCGTAATGGCAACAATGAGTGTGGTTGGCGGCAAATGGAAGGCAATTTTGATTAACAGGATTTATTTAGATTCGCCTGCAAGGTTTGGAGCATTGAAACGATGTTTAAACGGGATTTCTCAAACAATGCTTACGAGCCAACTAAGGGAGCTAGAGGAGGCTGGAATTATTAGTAGAAAGATTTATGCGGAAATACCTCCGAGAGTGGAGTATACACTTACAGAATTTGGGCTAACGCTTGGTCCTATTATTAAATCAATGGCTGATTGGGGCATTACACACAAACTAAACAAAGAAACCTTGCGTATTAAACGGTTTTAAACGATTATTTACTGAAGTGCAGCACCCTGAATTCCCCGCTCAGCTTCATGACCTGTAAATATTAAAAAATGCATCCATCTATTGAATCCCTTCTATAGGCGCGCCTTTCTCCAATTCCTCTACCCGCACCTTATATATATACTGTGGTGTTTTGGCATGCAGGCTCCGATACAACGTCAATGCCCGCATGTGGTTGGGGGTAGGGTTTTCGGCAATGCGCCGCAATTCAAAATGCACGGCCGCTTCCTCGCGTTCGGTACGCGCCATAAGCAGAATTTGTTGCAACTGGCGCAGCGCCTCCTGTTTATTGCCTTCGTAAATTAATACCTGCGCGCGCAAAATATTGGCACCAAAGGTCAAGTCTGCATTCCCTAAGGCCAGCGCAATATCGCGGCCTTCTTCCAATAGTTGCCGGGCCGTGGATACTTCGCCCATATTCATGTGCACAATACCTTTTTCCACCAGTGAATATCCCAACACCAAGCGATTGCCCATCTCGCGGGCATATTCAATGGCTTCGTTGTAATATTTAATAGATTTTTGGCTGTTTCCTTTATAAAACCAGGTATCGCCCAAGGTATTGAGCGCTTTGGCAATGCCTTTTTTATAATTCAACTCGCGGGAAAGCGCCAGTGCTTGCTGTAAATAATCAATGGCACTGTCAAATGTTCCAATGACCGAAAGTAAATCGCCGATCAGTCCACAAGCGATGGCCGTTCCTTGTTTGTCGCCCAATTCCTTGCACAACACGAGGTCGCGCTCAAAATTTTGCATCGCTTTGGTGTAATCGCCTTTCTTTTCCCAAACCGAACCAATACTGCCAATACAGATGGTCATAAACAGCTTATTGCCCAGTTCTTCCGAGAGTGTAAGCCCTTTTTCGAGGCAAAGCAAGGCACTGTCGAGCGCACCTTTCTCCAGGTAAATGATCCCGAGGTTGGTATAAAGAGTATTGAGGCCTTGTTTGTCGTTGGCCCGTTCGGATATATCCAATTGTTCTTCCAGCCAGCGTACCCCTTCATCGTAGTGGCCCTGATTCATGTAAATCAGACCCAAATTGGCGACAATCGCGGCATTTTCGGCATCACGATGCACACTGCGGTTGATTTCAATGGCTTTTGCAAACCAGCTTTTGGCGGCATCATAGCTGCCCTGCCGGAAAAAGAAATTGCCCAGGTTGCCATACGTTTTGGCAATACCCACCTGGTCGCTCGCGAGTTCGAAGGCAGTACCTGCCACATCGAGGTGTTTTTTGGCCTCGTTGTAATTGCCTTGCAGCATCAACAATTGGCCCAGGCGGCGGTTACTGCGCCCAATAAGGTACCAGTCGTTGAGTGTTTTGGCCATATCCAGGGCATCGCGGTAGTCCTTTTCGCACTCTTCCCAATTGCCCACCAGCTCATGCACTGCGCCTTTGCGCAGCAGCAATTTGGTGAGTTTCTTGTTTTTCTTATCGCCTTCCCTCAAATTGACAATCAATTTGCCATAAAACTTGATGGCTTGCCGGTTCAGGAAGTTGCGTTGCGAGTAGCGCGCCGCTTTCTCCAGGTATTTATTTGTCTTTTTATCTACCTCCGCCTGTTCATAATGGAAGGCAAGGTCGACAAAACGTTCTTCTGAATTTGGGTAAAGGTGCTCGATGGCCTCCGCAATCAATTGGTGCAACTCCCGCAGACGGGTGCGCAGCTGCATGTCATACGCGGCCTCGCGCAGGAGCGAGTGGCGGAATATATAACGCAACTCGTTCATCGCATGCCAAATCTGCCACTTTTCGGCCGTTTGAATCTGCTCGCGCAAGACCATATCCAGGTCGCCATTTTTACTGATAAACTCTTCTTGCCGCGCCATGACCGCCGAAAGTACAGGCAATTCAAATTCGCGGCCAATTACGGCAGCCGCTTTTACGGTTTCTTTCACCAGGCCACTCAATCGGTCGATGCGCGCCATCATGATTTCTTTCACCGAATCAGAAATTTGAATATCCTGATTTTTCAGTTGCAGCACGCCGTCGGTGGTTTTGAGCAAATTGGCCTCTTTGAAATAGTCGGCCATTTGTTCTACATAAAACGGGTTGCCCTGGGTCATCCGTTGCAACAAATCAAACAAATCGGTATGCAAGCGTCCGCCCAAACGGGTTTCGGCAAATGCACGCATATCTTCCGGCGTCAAAAAATTCAAATCCACCTCACAGAAAGGGATTTCAAGTTCTTCAAGCACATTGGCTTTAAAAATAAAGGCCCGGCTGCCATCGTCTTCATAGCGGCTGGTGGCCAAAAAGAGCAGCGGATAGCCTTTTGCACGCCGAATAAACTGCGCCAAAAACTCTTTCGACATATCGTCGTACCAGTGCGTATCCTCCAGTTCGATCACCGCAGGCTGGAACAAGGATTCGGCCACAAATAAATTCGCCATCGCGGCAAGGCCATTCTGGTAGCGACCGCGCGCATCCAGTTGCTCCCACAAAGAACCCGGGTAATGAATGCCAATCATGGCTGCCAATACACTTTGGGTACGCGATATTTCCCGGCGCACCGCATCGGCTTCGCGGTGGCGGCTTTCGGTCAGGTCGTAAATGAGCTCCAAAAAATTACTTTCAAACAATTCCCGGTTCCTTTCGGCGGTATTTTCCGGACTTTGATCAAAGTAGTTTTTCAGAAAATAAATAAACGGATTGAAGGGTTTGCGTAAAATTTGGTCGCTTTGGCAACTAAACCAACTCACCGACATGCTATCGCGCAAATTGCGTCGAAACTCATAACTCATCCGGCTTTTACCAATCCCTGCTTCACCAAATACATACGCCACCCCGGCAAATTGTCCCTGCCGCAACAAACTGGCAAAATCGGTGAGCACTGTCAATTCCGTTTGACGACCAAAATACTCTCCCGAAAAACTAGCGCGACCCGCCAGGTTTCTCCCCGTCAATAAATAGGTAGGAATTGGGTGTTCAAAACCCTTATAAGGGCGCTCGCCGTGGTATATAAATTTGAAATTTCGGTTGCGTTGCACATTTTCGTCGACCATCACCTCACCCCATTTGGCCTGGGCCATGAGTCGCGCACCGAGGTTGACCCGTGCACCCACAGCGGCATATTGACAACGTTCGCTGCTCCCGATCACACCGGTAAAGGCAATGCCCGAAGTAATACCAATGCGGTAACGGGCACCAGTAAGCAACTCCAGGTCGCGCAATTCTTCCTGCACCGCCGAAATATATTCAAGTGCCCGCTCGGTATTATTCTCAAAAGAAACGGGTGCGCCAAACAGACAAAACATCACGCCGCCCTTGTCGCCAAAGTCAATTTCTTTAAAATAGCCGCCAAAATTCTGGCTTTGATCCAACACAACATGCGCAAAATGAGAAAGGCCTTCATACGAATCAATGCCTTCAAAAGAAATAAAAACGCTCACCACATTGCGGAACTCTTCCGTCAAGCCCGCATTGAATACTTCTTCTGGCAAAAAATCGGCCATAATAACCGGATCAGGGTCGGGTATGTGGAGGTTTACCGCAGCATTGGCCCGGGTCAGGTTGTGCGAAAAGGCGTCCGGCAAATTTTTGTCCTCAATGTCCAATCGGTGGTAACCCGCCTTGACCATTTCCGAGTGAATGCCCAAAGGCTGCAAAAAGCGCAAAAAATGGTCGTCGCACACGATTTCAAGGCTTCCCGCAAGCACCTGCGCCTGCGAACAACCTTCAATCGGATCGCCTTTAAAATAAAATGCTTTGCGCCGGTCGCCTACAATACCCCAATCGACCAATCCCTCGGAAACCCCAATTTTGATGCCGATATGATGTTGCGAAAGAATGGAATCTTCATCTTCCCGTGCCGTCACAAAACGCCGCAGGGTAAGTTGTGCAGTATGAATGACCTTCAAGGCAATTTGCACCATGTGGGCAGTATCCGCGTTATCGGAACCAGAAGGAAAAATGGCGGTAAAACTATCGCCCGCAAAGTAGGGAATAAAACCGCCCTGTTCATACACCAAGGCCACCGTGGGCTGGAATATAAAATTGAGGGCTACAGACAATTCTTCAGCGCCTTCAGGACCTTTTTGCATGAGTTTTTCGGTCAGGCGGGTAAAACCGCTGAGGTCGACAAACATCGTGCAGGCTTGAAGCTGGCCCGTAAAAATACCGTGACGGTAATTTTCCTGAATGAAATGTGGCAGGAAGTGTTTCAAATCAGTATGGAAAAAGTTAAGCGGGCTGCAAGTTACAACAATTTGCGGGGTAAGTCCGTAATTTACGACAGGTAATCTTCCGCAACACCGGGCGTAAAACGCGCACACCAGCACTTGCATTATCGAACGAAGCACCTAATTTTGCCTCGGGCAAACAAAGTGCTGATCCTGTTGCTTTTCACTACCTTTGTGCGCTTTTTTTCACCTTAACTGGAGTTGTATTTTTTACAGTCTCCTAATTTCTTTCACAAATTTCCTTTATGAAGAATATTTCTTTGATATTCAATGTGGTATTGACGGTGGCGGTGGCCATTTTGTTTTACCTGCAATTTAAAAAGCCCGCAACACCAGCGGCGGCAATTATAGCACCCACTTCGATACAAGGTGCCGGTGTCAAAATCGCGTATGTAAATGCCGATACCCTCGATGCGCAATACGAATGGTTGAAAACCCAAAAAGCAGCGTTGAACCAGCGTTTGGCGAGCGCTGAAAATAGCATGCAATCCAAACAGGAGTCCTTGCAGAACGATTTTATGAAACTGCAGGAAAAGGCACAAACAGGCAACTTCCCGCGCGCCGACCTTGAAAAAGAAGCAGAACAACTGGAAGCACGTCGTATAAAGTTGGCGGAGGAAGCAGGCCGACTCGAACGTCAACTGGGTGAAGATCAAAAAAAGGCGATCAACGATTTATACGCCAATGTGGAAGTAAAACTGAAAGAACTACAAAGCCAGATTGGCTACGACTATATTTTGTCTTATACCCGTGGCGGTCAAATTTTGTTGGCCAACGATAGCCTTGATATCACCAAACAGGTATTACAACTTCTGAATGCCAAAAAATAAGCTTGTTTTGGTTCATTTACGCCTTGCTACACCGGCCGATGCGCCCACCATCCATGCCCTTGCGCACCGAATCTGGTGGGCGCACTATCCGGATATTGTAACCCATGCGCAAATTGAATTTATGCTCGAACGCGGCTATTCCGAACCGGCTTTGGTACAACAAATGGCGGAAGGGCAGGCATTTCACCTTGTTTTTGCGGACGAGCAAACCGAGCCACTCGGATACATTTCCATGAGCCCAAGGGGACCCGGTGCGTATTTTATCCACAAATATTATTTAGACGGGGCTCAACAAGGCAAAGGCTTTGGCGCGCAGGCTTTTCAACAATTGCTGTTGCAATACCCCGATTTGCAAGAAGTGCGGCTGGCCGTCAACCGAAAAAACTATAAAAGCATAAATTTTTATTTTAAAATCGGTTTTACCATCCATCATTGCATGGATGTTGACATTGGCAACGGCTTTTTCATGAATGATTTTGAAATGGTCTGGATAAAAAAGTAAATATGTTTCAAATACCTGTTTCCTTGCGCTGGGCCGATTTGGATCCCAATTTTCATTTGCGCCACTCGGTCTATTACGATTTTGGTGCTACCTGCCGCATTGCCTACCTGGAAGCGCAAGGGTTAACCTTAAGCACCATGGAGCAGTTGCATGTAGGTCCTATTATTTTCCGGGAAGAAGCCATTTTTAGAAAAGAAGTGCGCCTGGGCGATACGCTGACGATCAACCTTGCGGTAACCAAATTGCGGAAAGACTTCAGCCGTTTTTCGTTTCGGCACGAATTGATCAAAGGAGGTGACACCTTGTGCGCCACCATGCACATTGATGGCGCCTGGCTGGATACCCAATTGCGCAAACTCACATTGCCGCCTCAAATCATCGCGGATATGTTTGAATCGGCCCCAAAAGCAGCCGATTTCGAGTGGATTCCGTAATTATTGATTAATTTCCAGGGCAATCCGCAGGCCTTCTTCAATGGCGCGTTTGGCGTCCAGCTCCGTGGCTTCTTTGGCACCACCAATCAAGTGTACGGGTATACCCGCCTGCTGAAGCGGCGCTTGTAAGGCCCGCAACGGTTCTTGTCCGGCGCAAATGATTACATGGTCTACCGGCAACAATTGCGCTTCGCCTTTTACCGTGATATGCAAGCCGGCATCGTCTATTTTTAGGTACTGCACTTCAGGAAGCATTTTAACGCCCTGGTTTTTGAGGCTGAGTCGATGCGCCCAACCGGTGGTTTTGCCCAATCGATCGCCCACTTTCCCTTTCGACCGCTGAAGTATCCAAATTTTACGGCCCGTCCCCACAGTGTGCGCAAGTGCCAGTCCTCCCCGTTGTGCATAATTTGGGTCGATGCCCCACTCGGTGCGGTAATCGTCAATCGGATCGGCGCTTGAATGGCGGTGCATCAAAAAGGTAGACACATCAAAAGCAATACCGCCCGCACCAATCACCGCAACATTTTCACCAACTGGTTTTCCCTGCAACAGCACGTCAATATAGGAAAGTACTTTGGGGTGGTTTATACCTTCAATGTGGGGCGTACGTGGGGTAATACCCGTTGCCAGCACTACCGCATCAAACTGTTGTGCCAGCAGGTCTTCCGCCTGTATTTTTGTATTTAAATGAATATTTACCGCTGTTTTATCTAATAAAACCTCAAAATAGCGCAAGGTTTCGTAAAATTCTTCTTTGCCGGGTATTTGTTTGGCCATGTTGAACTGGCCGCCAATTTGGCTGGATGCTTCAAACAAGTGC
This sequence comes from Saprospiraceae bacterium, assembly GCA_027488935.1. Taxonomy (GTDB): domain Bacteria; phylum Bacteroidota; class Bacteroidia; order Chitinophagales; family Saprospiraceae; genus M3007. Next base: position 218,328 of record JAIYAP010000022.1, read on the forward strand.
ACTTCAATGCCCAATTGCGCCAGTTCGGTCGCGCAGGATAAACCCGCCGGACCTGCCCCCACCACGGCAACTTTTTTGCCATTGGGTGCCGGGACTTTTTCGGGAGGTGCTGGGAAAATCGTTTCCCGGCAGGCACGCGGATTCACCAGACAAGAGGCTTCTTTTCCTTTAAAAATTTGATCCAAACAAGCCTGGTTGCAGGCAATGCACGTATTGATGGCATTGCTTTGGCCCCGAGCGGCTTTATTCATAAAATCGGGATCGGCCAAAAACGGACGCGCCATCGACACCATGTCGGCAAAGCCGTCGCGCAGAATTTGTTCAGCGGTTTCGGGGGTATTGATGCGGTTGGTGGTAATGAGTGGAATGTGCAGTTTGCCCATCAGACGCTGGGTCACCCAGGCGTAGGCTCCCCGTGGAACCATCGTGGCGATGGTCGGGATCCGGGCTTCATGCCATCCGATGCCGGTATTAATCATCGTTGCCCCAGCAGCTTCAATGGCCAGGGCAAGTGCTTCCACTTCTTCCCAGGTACTGCCTTGTTCCACCAGATCGAGCATGGAAACCCGGAAAATCACGATAAAATCAGGGCCTACTTTTTCCCGCACCGCCTGCATAATTTCAAGCGGAAAACGAATGCGGTTTTCGAAGGTTCCGCCCCAGTCGTCGCTGCGTTTGTTGGTGCGCGGTGCAATAAATTGATTGATCAAATATCCTTCACTGCCCATAATTTCCACACCGTCGTACCCTGCTTCACGTGCCAATACGGCAGTTTGGGCAAAATCGCGGATAGTAGCCCGAATCAGGCGTGGCGACATTTGAAATGGCTTGAACGGCGAAATATGTGCCCGGATTGGCGAAGGGGCGACTAGTAAAGGATGCATAGAATACCGGCCGGCATGCAGTATTTGCATACAAATTTTACCACCTTCGTCGTGTACTGCGGAGGTAACACGCTGGTGTCGTTTGGCTTCGGCGTGGGTACTGAGTTTGGCCCCAAAAGGCGCGAGCCAGCCCTGGCGATTGGGTGCAATGCCACCGGTTACAATCAAACCAACTCCGCCCTTAGCACGGGCTGCAAAATAGGCCGATAGCCGTTGAAAATGGTCCTTGGTTTCTTCCAAACCCGTGTGCATGGATCCCATCAACACCCGGTTCTTCAGGGTGGTGAACCCCAGATCCAACGGGGTAAAAAGATGTGGAAATTGCGGATCGTGCATAAGCGCGCAAGTGAGTGATTTTGAATCTCAAAGATTCATAAAAAATCACAAACTATACTTTATTAAAACCCAAAATTCAACTTGGATAAAATACTGCTGCCAATACAACGGCCCGAAATCAAACCTTGTGCACTTGCCCGGCGAAACTGAACACCGCCAATAATGGGACTTTCAGCCGCTTCCTCACCAGCCTTGGTGAGTGAACTAAAGTTGCGTTCGGGCAAAATATAGGGCGCATTGGGCGGCGGGTTGTACGGCGTGTACAACGCAGTACCCAGTTGGGTACGGTCTGTAAATCCTACATTGCCAAAAAGGTTAGACAATACAATTGGTTCTGCTCCACCCAAGACGGCTGATCCGGAAATGTATTCGGGCGAAGGCGGGGTAGAGATCAGCGGTTTCCAACTCGGATTTATAATTTCATTGATATACGTAACCGGCCGCAACAGGTAATATTTGTATTTGAGGTACCAAACAGCACTGAAAGCATCCGCTGCTGTCAGGCCTGCAAGACAGTAGGCCTTGGCGCAATCAGCCAGGTTGCTGTTCCGTGTTTCCAACAATTGGGTGGTAATATTCATCCAGTGACCCGCATCGCCACTTGTGCGTCCGGGACCATTTTCCCAATGATAGGCAATCCGTTTCTGCTCGTCGGTTCCTGGAATTGATTCTACCTCTTTGGCTTCCAGGTAAAACGGACTGTTGCTCAATTCGGAATAAATATACGGTGCATCTGCTTCACAAGCTTGGGAGTTATCAATCACAAACGTGCGCAAAGTACCCCACAAGGGTTCAATTGGATTGAAATTTGGGTTGGCATTTTTATCGTAATACCATTTGTATTCATCATCACGTTGCGGCACAGAGGGAATGATGTTGCGGATAATATCGCGGCCATCAATTTTCATGCGCTGCACGATTTTTTGCCCGATGCGTTTACCTAGGTCCTTCGAATCCTCGCGGGTAGATTCGAATAAGCCCTTTTCCATCATGGTATTTTCCTGCAAATCGGCGAGCGATTTAATCTGGTTGCGCTGCGTATTGGTGATGTTGTCTATGGCTTCCGGCATTACTTCGCGCATCACTGCTGAAAGTACAATACCCCAATCATATTCCTGGTTCACATCGATAACGGCCGCTTCTGAATAATCCCGTATCTGGGAAGCCATACTTTTTGCCTCCGGAACACCATTATACACTGCTTCCCAAAGGCTCAAGCCCACATAGGCAAATGCACGGGCAGCATTGGGCCCAAAAAGGCTGTTCGCCTTTACCATCTCGTGGGTTATGTTTATCCAATCGTAGGCAAGGGAGGAGGCATAATCAGTAGCCCTGTTTTTTTGCGAACGTGGGGTAGCAGGATTGAAATCTTTATCCTTACAGGCAAATGGCGTAAGCACGAATGCAGTAAGGAGCAAGCAGAAGGAAAAAAGTTTTTTCATTTCGATAATGGTTCCATGTGTTAGGATAATCGAATTTGTTCTGAAGGACGGATTTTTCAGCAGAACAAACCATAGCAGCTGCTAAGAGGCGGGAACCAACAACAAACAAGGCGTGTTCAGATGCGGATTAAAGGATTAAAATACAAATATAGTGCAGTTTTGTTTAAGCACGTGGAACAAAAAAGCGGTATGTCGGTAAATTAACATTTGCACATGTAGATAAAAAACATAATGGGTATGTAGAGCATTGTTAACACAACGGTTATTTATCCCAAACTTTGAGTATTGCTTCGGCTGCCGCAAAAGGTGATACCTTCCCGGCTACAACGATTGGCTCTAATTGCTGTAATAGATTCTTTACGTCTGGGTGGGTATAAAACCGATGCATTAATGCTTCGTGCAGGGTTTCTTTTAACCAAAATAAAGCTTGCTGGCTTCTATTTTCATCAAAAAAGCCATTTTGTCGGGTGTGCTCGGCATATTGCATGATCGTTTCCCACACCTTCAAAATTCCTTCGCCGCTTTGGGCACTGCAGGACAATACTTGCGGAATCCAGGTGCTGGTTTTGGCCGGAAATAAATGCAGGGCGTTGAGGTAATGCATCCGCGCCATGTTGGCCAAGGGCACCCGATCGCCATCGGCTTTGTTTACGACCAATAGATCGGCCATTTCTACGATGCCTCTTTTGATCCCTTGCAATTCATCACCCGCGCCGGGCAGGAGCAGGAGTAAAAATAAATCGGTCATGCTGTGCACCGCGATTTCAGATTGGCCCACTCCCACGGTTTCGATTAAGACGGTATCATAACCTGCGGCTTCTACCAAAAAAATGGTTTCCCGGGTTTTGCGCGCCACCCCGCCCAGTGCATCACCCGCCGGAGAAGGCCGTATAAATGCCCGATCCTGCGCCGACAAACGCTCCATCCGCGTTTTATCGCCCAAAATACTGCCATGACGCAAGGAACTGGAGGGATCAATAGCCAAAACCGCCACGTTATGCCCGTTTTCTACCAAATGCATGCCCAAGGCTTCAATAAACGTGCTTTTCCCACTACCCGGAGCACCCGTGATGCCTATACGCAGGGTTGGCTTTGCATGTTCCTGATGCGCTGCCAATTGCCCAATCACTTCCTGGGCCAGCGCAATATGTTCTTGGCGGGTGCTTTCCACCAGCGTAATGGCTTGCGCTAAAAGCACCCTGTTGCCGGCAAGAATACCGGCAACAAAGGCTTCAACAGTAGGTAATATTTTGCGCATAAGGTTTCTTTGGTGGCAAAATTAGCCAAACCCCGCTACCAACGAAGCCGTAACGTTAAAAACAAATTGCGTCCCGGCGCATTGATCCCGGAAGAAAAGGTCCGATACTGCAAATCAAGCAAATTATCGATGCCCGCCTGCAAAGTAAAATGTTGCCCAAAATGCACCGCTCCGCGCAAATTATACGTCTGCCAAGCGGGCATGCCCGTTGCTGGTGCATACTGCTCATTGTCTTCCCCATTCAACAAATAATCCTTGATGTCTTTTTTACCATTAAATAAGGTAAATGCTTCTACATTAAACCGGCTAGTATGGTACCGCAATCCCAAACGACCATACACCGGCGGAATATGATCCAACGGACCGTCGCCACCAGCCTCTAATTGTACCCGACCTTTGGTGTAATTAACCGATCCATAAGCGGCTAACGTGCTGGTAATATCCACCTCCAACTTGCTCGAAAAGCCCCAAAGCCGCGCTTCCTGTTGGTTTTGGGGCGCATATACCCTGCTTTTTACCCCGTCGTACACCACAGAATCCTGCCCGTTAAACTGGAAAACATCGGTTACAATTGCGTTGCGCAAAAAGGTTGCCCATAACACATTTTCCCAGTGCAGGCGGTCGTTCCAGTGGCGGGTTATGTTCAAATCAAAACTATAGCTTTGCTCCGGTTTTAAATCCGTATTGGGCACAATCAACGATCCATCACCTGTTTCAAATACCTTGGCGAGGTCATCCACATTGGGCACCCGGTATCCACTTGCAGCATTGAAGGCAAGCCGCCAGCCACTTTGCGCCATCGGGTCATACACAACGCCAATACTGCCTGATACCACCGGATTGGACTGTTTGGCCTCCGAAAATGGAAATTTAAAAAACGTTTTGTCTACAAATTTTGCATCTAAACGGGCAAATCCTACCCGTGCTCCTTCGCTGAACAACCATTTGCTGTCTGCCGCAGGTGCCCAGCGGTGGGTGGCAAACAAGGCCGCCGTGCTCAATTTGCTGCCGCCATCGGGGTAACGGGTACTGCCCGACTGAATAATACCGGTACTTACATTTTCGCGGGTAGCGGTGGAGTTCACATCGTTGTATTGGCCGTCCAAGCCCACATTTAAAGTGTTATTGCCCCAGGCTTTCCGTGCCTGTACCAAAAAGCCCCAAACATCCAGTTTTTCAATCCGGTGTGTGATGTTGGCCTGGTTTACATTGCGGGTATGCCGACTTTCTTCAATATTTTGGTAACTCAAACTGGCATCCAACTGATCAAACCAGCCCGCTTGCTGCAAACTAAATTGGTAAGCACCCATCAAGCGTTTTTGTGGGCCGTAATACCAACTCGCCGTATTCAGTCCTGCACCTCTGGGGTCGGTCAACCGGTCGTAACGCGGTATGTCAGAAGAGGTGCTGTATTGTATATTGAGTCCATGACTTACCCAGTCACTCGGCTTGAACAGGAATTTTTGCACCAAATCATACTGCTGGTAACCCGAAAACTTCTGTAAATACGGATCGGAATTGCGCACCAAAGAATCGCGGCCGCCAATGCGTTCGATGTAAAAATTGCGCAGCCCAAAAGCACTGTCGCCGTTAATTTTTTCCCCCATGCGCAAATCATCAAAATCACTGAACGTTAAGGAGGTCAATGAACCGAAGCGACGGCCCGCCAAACTGAAGTCTACATGACCGGTTTTTTCGTTGTTCACACTGCCATAGCGGGTAAATGCACTGCCCGTTGTTTTAAATCCACCCTTGGATAACACCGGATTTTTGGTGTACAAACAAATGGCGCCGCCCAGTGCATCACTACCGTACACGTTGGAAGCCGGACCAAATAAAACCTCCACCCGATCCAATGAACCCTGGTCGGTTGTAACAATGTTTTGCAAATGCCCTCCTCGGTAAATGGCGTTGTTCATCCGCACCCCATCTACCACCAGTAAAACCCGATTGGCTTCAAAGCCACGCAAAACGGGACTGCCACCGCCCATTTGACTTTTTTGCACAAAAGCTAATCCGGTATTTTGAATCAAATCGGCCGTGGTTTGCGCATTGAGCTGTGCTATTTTAGCACGACTTAATATATTGATTTGCTGGGCCACATTACCCACATTTTCGGAGGTACGGTTGGCCGAAATAACGGTTTCCCGAATGGAAACGGTTTCCCGGGTAGAATCAGTTTGTGCTTGTAATGGTTGGAACAACCCGCCCACACACAAGCACAAGAAAATTGCTTTGAAAGCAGGTGATATATAAATTTGTTTCATGTTTTTGAATGGCATACACGCACACGGCACGCAGGTAGCGTACAGGACGAAAGCCTGATGCTCCTCCTATGCACACAGCGTGTATCAGTTAAAAAACAGCGTTTGAATTAAATTGGCCTGAAAAAGCCGAAGGTTGCGAAGTGCTGCTGCTTGGGAGGTGGAGCTGGATAGTCCGGGTAGGGCATGGCCAGACGATTACAGTGCGTAGTTGGCAGCGGACAAATTTCCGCTACTTTGGGCATTTCAAGCCTCGGAACAAGGGGCAAGAGATAGGTCCAACCAGCCCATTTGCTCCATAAACCCTGAAATAACGCACCCGATTGGGGATCTTTACTGTTAAAATAAGACCCAATCTTGTTTAAAATGGATTCCTCCGCTTGGTCGCGATACACCACTAAGTGAACTGAATCTGCAAAAAAACGTTGGGAATGAATATCATACAGCCGACCATCTATCCGAATTTCCTTGCGACCAACCCGCGCTGCGGCCAGTGCATCCATGGATAGTTGAATATGCTCCAGTGATTTTACGTCTTTTGCCATTTGCCACGCCGCCTGTTGTCGAGCATTGGATTGGGCCATTTGCCAAAGCAGTATCCAGCCCGCCATTTGGAACAGGAGCAAAAAATGAAGCGTGTACACCACGCCTTTTTTCCAATGACATTTTGACAGACGCAAATGGTTACAATAATGGTTTGCGCAAAGAAATGTAATTTTATACGATTAAACACAGGCATTACGGCATACTGCCTAACATGGCCTCAGTTTTGTGCAGCAAACATGAACAGATTCCGCATTATGAAAAAAATATTATTTTGGTTACTGCCCGCCCTCAGCATCTTCTCATGTAAATCGGCAGAAAAAGTTGCGTACACCCCCGATCAGCTGGTTCCTACCGAAAAAGCGCTGTTGTGGAAAATTAGCGCCAACGGCCTGAAAAAACCGTCCTATTTATATGGTACCATCCACGTGATTCCGAAAGACAAGTTTCAACTCTCGGTATCGGCCCAAGCAGCCCTGGAATCGGCACAACGCCTGGTTTTTGAAATTGACATGAAGGAAATGACCAATTTTGGCGCTCAAATGAGCATGGTCACCAAGTCGTTCATGGCGGGTGGAAAAACCCTGAAGGACCTGCTTTCACCCGAAGATTATGCCTTTGTAAAATCAAAATTGAGCACCAAAGGGTTACCAACGGGTATGTTTGAACGCCTTAAGCCGATGTTTTTGAGCACCATCATTAGCAGCGACGAAGAAGGCCTGGGTACGGCTGCCAATATGACTTCTGTTGAAATGGAATTGTACCAACTTTCCAATAAAAAAGAACTGCTCACCGGTGGATTGGAAACGGCCAGTTACCAATTGTCCCTGTTCGACAGTATTCCGTACGAGGCCCAGGCAAAAATGCTGGTCGATGCGCTCCGTACAGAAAGCGCCAGCGCGGAAGGCGACTCCGAACTGGATCAAATGCTCAAAATGTACTACGACCAGGATATCACGGCCATGCAAAAACTCATCGGCAGCGAGGAGTCAGACATGGGCAACTACGAAGAAATCCTGTTGCTCCAACGCAACCGCAACTGGATTCCCGTCATGGGCCGCTATATGCGCGAAAAACCCAGCTTTTTTGCCGTGGGCTCCGGACACCTTGGCGGACCACAAGGCGTAATTGCCCTGCTGCGCAAAGATGGTTACCGGGTAGAAGCCGTCAATTAATGGGCTTCTAGCCAGTTATCCCCAACCCCCATTTCCACCAAAATCGGGACTTTCAAATTGGGGATCGCGGTGGTCATCTTTTCGTGAATGATGGGCTTCAGGCGCTCTAATTCGTCTTTCCGTACATCAAACACCAATTCATCGTGTACCTGCAGGATCATGTTGGACTGAAACCCACCTGCGCGCATGGCTTCCCGAATATTGATCATTGCTACTTTGATCAAATCGGCAGCGGTGCCCTGAATCGGCGTGTTCACGGCAATCCGTTCCGACATCGAGCGCATCATGCCATTGCGGCTGTCGATGTCGCGTAAGGTCCTCCGGCGGCCGAGCAGGGTTTCTACGTATCCGTGCTCGCGCGCGAACTCCACCGTTTTATCCATGTAGTTTTTCAACCCGCTGTATTGGGCAAAATAATTGTCAATCAATACTTTAGCCTCCGCGCGCTTGATGCCCAACTGGTTGGATAAATTGGTAGCCCCTGCGCCGTACGTAATACTAAAATTGACCGTTTTGGCAGCCCGGCGCTGATCGGAAGTTACTTCCTCGATCGGAACGCCATACACCCGTGCCGCTGTGGCCGTGTGAATGTCGAGTCCGCGCTGAAACGCATCCAGCATCGCCTCATCGCCACTAATTTCAGCAATCAGGCGCAATTCAATTTGCGAATAGTCGGCCGAAAGCAACACATGATCGGCATCGCGCGGGATAAACGCCTTGCGCACTTCCCGACCTTCGAGGGTACGAATTGGAATGTTTTGCAAATTGGGGTTTTGGCTGCTCAAGCGCCCGGTCGCAGCAATCGTTTGGTTAAATTGAGAATGCACTCGGCCCGTACGCGGATTGATCAAGGCCGGCAAAGCATCCACATAGGTGCTTTTGAGTTTCATCAAGGTGCGGTGCTCTAAAATATCGGCACAAACGGGGTATTCAGCCGCCAGTTCGGATAAAATTTCCTCGTCGGTACTGTATTGGCCACTTTTCATTTTTTTACCCGGATACGGAATTTTCATCCGATCGAACAACACCTCGCCCACCTGCTTTGGACTGGATACATTGAAGGTAAAGCCCGTTGTTTCGAGCACTTTTTTCTCTAAAATAACGATTTTATCGGCCAAAACGCCCGAGTAGTCTTTCAAAAACACCGGATCAATCCGTACGCCCGCATGTTCAATATCCGTCAGCACTTTTACCAGCGGCGTTTCTACCTGGTGAAAAAGTTTGACCAAATGTTGGCCGCTGTTTTCCAATTTAGGTTCGAGGTGCAAACGCAATTGCAGGGTAATATCCGCATCTTCTGAAGCGTACTCTTTGATCAAATCGAGCGGCACATCGCGCATCGTACCTTGTTGCGCGCCTTTTTTGCCGATCAGGGTCTCAATTTTTACCGGGGCATAATTGAGGTAGGTTTCCGACAAATAATTCATGTTGTGGCGCAAATCAGGCTCCAACAAATAGTGCGCAATCATGGTGTCAAAATAAGCGCCCCGCAATTCCACATCATAGTTGCGCAACACCAAGGCATCGTATTTCAGGTTTTGTCCTACTTTTTCGATGGTTTCGCTTTCAAACAGGGGCCGAAACTCCTCCACAATGGCCTGTGCTTCCGCGCGATCGGCTGGAATGGCCACGTACCAGGCTTCATGCGGCTGATGGGCAAAGGAAAAACCCACCAAATCGGCTTGCGTTGCATCCAAAGCCGTGGTTTCGGAGTCGTAACTAACGCTTGGAAGGGCCAGCAGTTGTGCCAATAAGGCAGCGCGCCCTTCCGCGGTGTCCACCAAATGATAAGTATGGTTTACATTTTGGATATTTTTATCGGCAATGCGGTGGGCTATACCCGATTTTTCATGAATGCCGCCTTCGATGGGTTGTGCAGCGGGGTCGTTGGCAAACAAATCGCCTTGTGCGGAATCAGCTTGCTTGGCGGTCGATTTTTTAGCGCCTGGTTCCGGTTTTGGACTTGCCTGTGGTCCGCCACCCAGGGGATGTTTTAAAATGGTATCAGCCAGCGAGCGGAACTCAAGTTCGGTAAAAATACTGAGCAGCGCCTCGCGGTCGAAGGGCTCGATTTCAAAATGTTTTTCGTCGAATTCAATCGGGACATTGATATCAATCGTGGCCAGCCATTTGGAAAGCGTGGCTTTTTCGCCGTGATTTTTTACAATTTCTTGTTGTTTGCCCTTTAGTTTGTCGGCATTGGCGAGTAAGTTTTCGATGTTGTCAAATTCAGCAAGCAACTTTACGGCCGTTTTTTCGCCAATACCAGGTAAACCCGGAATATTATCCACCGAATCGCCCATCAAGCCCAGCAGGTCAATCACCTGATCCACCCGCTGAATACCCCATTTTTCGCACACCTCTTTTATGCCCATAATTTCCACCTCGTTGCCTTGGCGGCCGGGTTTGTACAAGAAAATATGCTCGTCCACCAATTGACCATAATCTTTATCGGGCGTGACCATAAATACATCATACCCTACTTTTTCGGCTTGTTTGGCCAGGGTACCGATCACGTCATCCGCTTCATAATTGAGCACGGTGATGACCGGAATACGCATGGCGCGCACAATTTTTTCTACCCACGGAATGGCCAGCGTAATATCTTCGGGTTGTGCTTCCCGGTTGGCTTTGTACAATTCGAACTCTTTGTGCCGGAAGGTGCCGCCGGGCGGATCAAAGACCACGGCGATATGGGTCGGTTTTTCGGTTTGCATCATGTCCCACATGGTGCGCATAAACCCTTGAATGGCCGAAACATTCCAGCCTTTAGAGTTGATAAGGGGTCGGGTAATAAAGGCATAGTGGGCACGGTAAATCAGCGCGTGGCCATCGAGTAGGAACAATTTTTTCATAATCCGCTTGCAGAATTTCAGGAAAGGGTAGACGAACTGAAGTTCAAACGCGAAGGTAACGGGTAAAAATGCTTCGCGCGGCCAATTTTTGCAGAAGGATTCGAAAAAAAAGACCAAATACTGTACCTTTGCGGCGCAAAATTTGTCGATTAAACCAAACGAAATTTCGTTTCGGTTGTTTGGTAGGCATTAGAACCCCCATTTTACCCCAGAATTTCTTCTTTTGATCATTCACTCACTTGCTCATTTACATTCTACATTATGGCAGTTGCAACTGAATCGCACCCAAAATTCAAAGTAAAAGACATTGCCCTGGCCGACTGGGGACGCAAAGAAATTGAGTTGGCGGAAGCCGAAATGCCAGGTTTGATGGCCTTACGCGAAGAGTTTGGCGCTTCCAAACCGCTGAAAGGCGCACGCGTGGCAGGTTGCCTGCACATGACCATCCAAACTGCGGTGCTCATCGAAACCCTCGTGGAATTGGGCGCTGAAGTATCCTGGTCTTCTTGCAATATTTTCTCTACCCAAGACCATGCCGCAGCAGCCATTGCAGCCGCCGGTATTCCCGTGTATGCGTGGAAAGGAATGAATGAGGAAGAATTTGATTGGTGTATCGAGCAAACGTTGCACGCTTTTACCGACGGTTTGCCTTTGAACATGATCCTCGACGATGGCGGCGACTTGACCAACATGGTGTTGGATCGCTATCCGGCGTTGGTCAATGACATCCGCGGTATTTCGGAAGAAACTACCACAGGTGTTCACCGTTTGTACGAACGTATGGCGAAAGGCACCCTGCCTTTGCCTGCGATCAACATCAACGACTCGGTGACCAAATCTAAATTTGACAACAAATACGGTTGCAAAGAAAGTTTGGTGGATTCTATCCGCCGCGCTACCGACATCATGATCGCTGGTAAAGTGGCCGTTGTTGCTGGTTACGGCGACGTGGGTAAAGGTTCGGCTGCTTCTTTGCGTGGCGCTGGTGCACGCGTCATTGTGACCGAAATTGACCCTATTTGCGCTTTACAAGCCGCGATGGACGGTTTTGAAGTGAAAAAAATGGAAAATGCAATCCCACGTGCCAACATCGTGGTAACTGCAACCGGCAACTGCGACATCGTAACGGAAAAACACTTCCGCATGATGACCGACAAAACCATCCTGTGTAACATCGGTCACTTCGATAACGAAATTGATATGGCTTGGTTGAACACCAACTACGGCCACACCAAAATCAACATCAAACCACAGGTTGATTTATTCAAAATCGACGGCAAAGACATCATCCTGCTTGCAGAAGGCCGTTTGGTGAACTTAGGCTGCGGTACCGGTCACCCATCGTTCGTAATGTCCAACTCCTTCACCAACCAGGTATTGGCGCAATTGGAACTGTGGCAAAATGCCGGTGCCTACGAACATAAAGTGTACATGTTGCCGAAGCACCTCGACGAAAAAGTGGCGCGTTTGCACCTTGCGAAAATCGGCGTTGAACTGGAAGAACTGAATACACACCAGGCTGATTATATCGGCGTGGCAGTGGCCGGTCCGTTCAAACCTGAATATTATCGGTATTAATTGATCGCGGTAGGGTCAAGTCGCGACTTGACCGTACAACGCGATTGGGTTTATAAAAATGAGTCATCCCGATTTTTTCAGGATGACTCATTTCTTTTTGTGGATTTTCCATCTATAAATGCGTTCGGCGCCGTGAAATAGTTTCACGGCGCCGAAGTTTTTAGTGCGTTAAAAATTGACGATCAAGGCTTTATTTCACCCATCGCTTTGCGCATTTCCAGCGCTGCAACGAGCGCGTCGTAAGCGCTTTTCAAGTAGTTGTACTGCGTTTGTTGAAGCGCCTGTTCGGCATCCGTGACGGCAGAAGCCAGCAAAACGCCTTCCGAAAAACGTATTTTGTACAAATCAAGGTTTTCACGCACCAAAGCCAAGTCGCGTTCGCGGGTATCGAGGGCTAAACGCGCACCCTGTAAATTGGTGCGGGCCTGTTCATACTCATTGCGGTATTGCTGCGTCAAATCCGCTGTTTTTTGCGCATTTTGCAATTGTTTGAGTTCATATTGCGGCAAGTGTTTTTTCATTTGCCAATACTCCGAAATGGGTACTGCCAGGTTGAGGCTCACATAGCCGTTTCCAAACCAGGCGTTTTTCGTTACAAAAGGAACATCATCGCTGAAATTGTTGGCGCCGATAAAAGCATTAGCAGTGAGTTTGGGCGCCGTACGTGTTTTTTCCGTAGAAATTTTAAGTCCCTGCAAGGTATTATCTAATTGTAACTGCTTGATTTCGAGGCGATTTTGCTCAATATTACGGAAGCCACCGTCTACCCCATTCGAAATGTTTTCGGGTTGTTGTAGCAAGGTTTTCAGGTTTTCCGACAGTTGTATTTCCGCATAACGATCGGGGTTGAGGCCCATTTGGTACAGCAGTGACTTGCGCAGCAAAGCCTGATTCAGGCGCAACTGCGCCAGTTTAAGGGTGGCCGCGTTCAGGTTGATTTGGGCCTGATTCACATCCGTTTGCAGGCTTTTGCCGCCTTCTTTGCGGTTTTTTACTTCATTTAAAAAAACCTGGCTGCGCGTAGAATCCTGCAAGGCAAACTGAATTTCTTCGGCGCTGATCAGTACCCCGTAATAGGCGCGGGTGACCGCCACCTGAATATCTACAGCCGTTTGGGCGCGTTGTGCTTCCAATAGCTGCGTTTGAAATGCCTGTTCCCGGATTTGGGCAGAAATAGACGGGTCGTACAGGGTTTGCGATGCGTTTAAGCCAACGGTATTTTGCCAAAGGGTACCAAAGCGCACCGTCGTCGTGGCGTCAGAAGGCGCCGTCGGATTGAACGCGCCGATTGGAATTACGCTGGCTGGCAGCAACGGATTGATTTGTATATCCGCTCTGCCACTGACTTGCAGTTGTTTTTTTAGTTTAATTTCTGCCACCCTTGCTGTGGAAATTTGCGCATCAAGATCAAGGCTCTTCAAGGCCGGTTTGTTTTCCAGTGCCAGTGCGACAGCCGACTGGAGGCTTAAATTTTGAACATTTTGACCCTTCAAAAGGCCGACTACACAAAAGGCCGACAGCAGGGTACTTTTTATTTTGAGCTGCATTTTATTTAAATCATTTAATGGTCCGACATAAAAATTTACCCCCTGAATACGGCAGCAGGCTCCAATCCGGTAATACGCCGCAAGGCAAAAACAGCCCCAAAAAGGGAAATAAACAGGGTGACTCCAAAAATACCGGCTACGATCTGCCACGAAAATGAAAACAACAAGCCAGCGCTGCGCACCCCGATGCGAAACCCTTCAAGCAAGGCGTAGGCGATGACAAAGCCCACAATGGCAAAAATAGCCGCCTGTGTAAGGATCAATCCGCGCACATAACCGTTACTGGCGCCGATGGCTTTCAGGGTGCCATAATCCCGAATCCGGTCGAGGGCCGAGGAGTACATGGTCAGGCCGATGATAAAAAAACCGGAGATAATGGCAAATAACACGAGGGTGCCGGTACTGGCCCCGATGCCGCTGGTACCGAGTATATAGTTGACGGTAGATTTGGAAAGATCCTGCCGAACCCAAGCCCGAACCCCGAAAATATGCCGGTTGATATTGTCGCGTACCTGCGCTGCGGAATAGCCCGGTTTTACACCAACAATCACGGCTGAAATATCGTACGCGTTGCCATTGCCGAAATAGCGCGCCCGTTCGATCGTTGTGTACATGGTATTGCCAGCAAACCCGCGCAGGTTGTCAGTTATGGCCCCAATCACCGCGCGTTTGCCGTTTATTTCAAACTGCATACCGAGCTCCAGCGTGGTTTCGTACACGGAAGCATCGTAAAAATCGGCGCTAACCGCAGCATTTTGCTGCAGGGTAGCGGTGTTCCCTTGCAGGATCTTTTGTGGCGTGGGGCCAGCAGCGAACGCGGGCGCTTCCGAACCGATGAGCGTAACCGGCGCCGATTTTCCGTTTGAAAACGTGGCAGTTCCGCCAGCCAGCACCATGCCGTAGGCCGTGCTGACGCCTTCGATGCTGCGGATTTCCTGCACCTTGCGCACATCGAATTTGCCCAGCGAATTGGCGTCCTGCGTTTTGGAATCCACTACCCAAATATCGCCGTCGGAATTATCTACCAGCGCCGACATCAGTCCGGTCAGGAAAGCAGCGATACCCAATTGTTGGCCGATCAGGAACGTACTGATCACAATACCGATTATGACGCCGATGCTTTTGACCTTGTCGTATCGGATGAAACGAATGGCTACTTTAAACATAACTTTTTGGTTTACTGGACATTAATTACACATTCAACCCGGCTGTTGAGCAACAGTCCCTTGGGGTCTTTGAGCAGTATTTTAACTTCACGCACCCGACGGTCTTCCTTTTCACCGGTTGTTTCGCTGAACAGCGATTTTTTGTTCAGTTGGGGTGAGGTATATACGATTTCGCCTTCAGCAATGGTTTTGTCGAGTCCGATCTGGCGGATCACGGCTTTTTGTCCGATGCGTACCCGATCAGCAAGCAGCTCATCTACTTCGCAGCGCACGATGATCGGACCGGCCGGAGCCAGCTCGGCAAAACTTTGTTGCGCCTGTACCGCGCTGCCCACCGTGGCATCCATGCTGAGCAAGGTACCGGCTACCGGCACTTTCACGGATTTAAGCGCAAGTTCACGTTCGGCTATGGCGATATCGCTTTTAATTTCATCGAGGCGTACCCGATTTACCTGTACGGCACTGCGCAACCGTTCAATGGTGCTTTTTTGCAGGTCTACGTCGGCGCGGGCATTATCGAGGTTTTCGCCGGTGTCCGCATTTTTGGCGTACAGGTTTTGCACGCGGGTCAGGGTGCGTTGTAAGTTCGTCAGTTTGGTTTCCGCTTCGGCCACGGCGCGTTCGTCGTTGCGTACCTGTGCTTCCTGGGTGGCCACCCGGGTACGGGCCTGTGTGAGTTTGGCCTGTGCGACAGTGCTTTCCAACTCCAAAATCGTAAGGCCAGCTTTTACCAGATCGCCTTCCCGGGCGCCGATGCGTGCAACCACCCCACCGTCGTTGGCCGCGAGTTTGATGATATCCTGTTCGGGCTCCACTTTACCGATTCCGATTACCTGTTGTACGTTGGCCGCTGCGCCCTGGTAGGCGTTGGCACGGCTGAGGGAATCTTGTGTAGCAAGGTTGTTTTTGCTGCTATCATCTTTTTTGCCGCAGGCGCATAGCAGGAGCGAAAGCAGCAGGCCGGAGCCTAAAAATGTTTTTTTCATGTTGTTTATGCTTGGATACTTTTCGCAGCAACGTTTTAGGCATGGCCAGTGGCCAACATCTCAGACGATTAGCGTTTGTTATAAATGAGCGTTTAGTGCCCTGTTTCGTCAGCGGGCGGGTTTTCAGAAGCAATGCCGTCGTTTACATAAATGATCCGGTCGGCAAAAGGTCGGAGCCGCATATCATGGGTCACAACCGCCAGCGCGATGCCGTGGGCTGCCAGCATTTTCAGTTCTTCCATGACGATGCCGACGGAACGTGGATCGAGCGCGGCCGTAGGTTCGTCGCACAGCATCATGGGCGGGTTGGTGACCAGGGCGCGGGCGATGGCAATACGTTGTTGCTGGCCGCCGGAAAGCATTTTGGGCAGTTGTTTGCGGCGATCGCTCATGCCTACTTTCTCGATCGCTTCCAGGGCGCGGCGCCGGGCTTCGGTGGCTGGGACGCCCTGCAGCTGGAGCGGGAGGATTACATTTTCTTCGGCTGTGAGCGGTTGGATGAGGTTGAAACTTTGGAACACAAAACCGATGTTTTGCAGGCGTAATTCGGCTAATTTATGTTCGTTGAGTTGCCCTACCGACTGGCCACCGACCAACACCTCGCCGCTGGTTGGGTAAATAACGCAGCCCAAAAGCGAGAGCAGGGTGGTTTTGCCACTGCCCGAGGGTCCGATAATCAGGGTCAGTTCGCCACTAAGCAACTGAAAATCAGTAGGATACAAAGCGGTAATGAGTTGATCGCCGGTTTTGTATTCCTTATTAGCACCCCGTAATTCGGCTACAACTTTTTTGTCAGAATGGTTCATGTTTATACAATGCTGAATGATACAAAACGCCGCCCTATAGGCAGCATTTGCGGTCATACTGAGCGCTGGTGCTGCATGGTTTAGCCCGAAGGCAATCCACAAAACAATACAGCGCGAAATATCACGGCACAAAGATAGAACGATATCGTCCTAAAATGCAAATATTTTAGGACGAAAAAATTCTAAAAACAAAAAATTGATTGTTTTCGTACAAATACAACCTTATCTTTGCACTTTAGTTTAACAAGCAAGCAGCCTTATTTCAAATTGAACGCTGCCCAAAAATCGGTCGGCAATGTATCCGTTTTATCGAACCTTAATGCAGTACTCAGAGGATTTTGAGCGGGAACACCCCGATCCGGAATCCCGCAATATGCTGCATTTTGCGACTTGGTTAAACCGTCGGCTGGCGCATGATCGAGCGCCTAACGGCAGCGCTGTTCAGTCGGAAGCAATACCTGTTCCGGGAGAAACCGTGGAGGTTAGTATCAGCAGGTTGGTGGGTTTCCTCGGACGTTATGCGCGCATTTACCTGAAAAAAGTAGTGGAAGATACCCCTTTGACCACCCCGGATGACTTCAGTTATTTGGCAGTATTATTGGACAAAGGCAGTTTGACTAAAATTGAGTTAATCGAAGAAAATATCCACGAAAAGACTTCAGGCATGGAGGTCATCAAACGTTTGCTGAACAGTGGCCTGATTGAACAAAAGAACAATCCGGCAGACCGTCGAAGTAAATCCTTGTTTCTGACCGATCAGGGGCGGGGCGTTTTGTTTCAAATTTTTGATCGTCTTCGCGCGGTAGCCGAGCTGGTTGCGGGCGATTTGACAGAAGACGAAAAATGGCAATTACTGTACCTGCTTCAAAGGCTCGATCGTTTTCACAGGCCGATTTATCTGGATCGGCGCGAGGCGTCGCTGGATGATTTATTAAAGCGATAAACGAGCTTTGACCCTTGAAATAAGCACCAGTATGCACATCTTTAAACCAATGCGCGACTTAACCCTACATTGTGATTGCCCCGTAGGGTCAAGTCGCGACTTGACCCTACGGCGCGATTGGCATAAACGAATCACTTCACCTTAACCAATTTACCCGTTTTTATAACTTCCCCATATCCCCGAAACACCCAATAATACAAACCCGTCGGCAGACCCTCCACTGAAAATGTATTGCCCCCTAAGGACAATTTCTGATCTAATACCAAGTCACCCAATTGATTATACATTTTGAGAGCAGAACCCGGGAAAGACGTATTGAGCGTTACCTGAATTTGCGTATTAAACGGATTTGGCCCAACGGTAATTTGATCGGAAGCATTTTGCTGATCGGCCGTTGATGTGCTTAAATCCACTTTATATTGATAGGTAGCGGCACAACCTTCTGTATTGGTAACCGTGACCTGATAAGTGCCTTTTGATAAGTTGGATATTTCCATGCCCGTTTGACCAGTACTCCAAAGCACTGAAAATGGCGCATTGTTACCCTGTATGGAATCTAGCGTGATAGCGCCATCGTTGTTGCCAGCCAAAGTTTCTGCTTTTATGGTTTCAAAAACCTGCATGCGAAACATTTCCTGCTCAAAAGCGCCCGCATCCGGAAGCAACTCAAGCACCCTTGGATTTCCATTTAAGTCGAGGTTGCTGATAAAAGCAGGCAACACCGATAAATCTCCGAAATTAATACCAGGAGAACAGCTTTTCAAGGCGTAATTATCGGCTAAAGTGTCTACGAATAATGGATCCGCCAGGTACAAATTATTGGGACCGCAAGTAATCGTGTCAGGCCCGTATATAACATCAATACTGGAAATAAAGGCATTGCAATCTGCAATGTCCATGAGTGAATTAGAAATATATACATTAGATGGTCCATATTGTGTTAAAAATATGGTTGAGATATCTCTTGTTTTATTATTAAAAAAAATACAATTAAAAATAGAGTCTATATTAATTATAGGTGATACAAAAACAGATCCTTTTACTGCATAATTGCCATAAAAAGTACAATTGTAGAATTTGTTTATTCCGTTATATAATTTAGGATTAAAAAATCCAACTGCTCCTCCGTAATAGGCACTGTTTTTTATAAATACGCAACTTACATAGTTGTTTTTGGATCCAGCGACTGCACCGCCCCTAAGTGCTCTATTATTTTGAAAATAACATCTTGAGAAAACCAAATCACTCCCATATACCGCACCGCCGCCACCTCCTGTAATTACGGTAGTGCCACCTTTATTATCCTTAAAAAGGCAATTTTCAATATTTGTTTTCTTTGATTTTTTACACTTAAAACTAAAGGCACCAGATAAATTAGAGTTGTTGTTTAAAAAAGAACAATCGTGCAAAATGAATTCTGCTAAAGTGTCATCGCTTTCAAAGTATAAGGCACCAGTGTCATCAAATGATTCATTGTTGGTAAATGTACATTGCTGAATGGTAACAGGATACTGAGGATTTTCTCCACATTCCAGGTAAACAGCGCCACCTGCCGAGCCAAAGTTGTCTGTAGCATTGCCGTTGAATATACAATTTTTGAGGCTGATGCCGCCCCTTCCACCTTTGCTTTCCAATCGAATGGCCCCGCCTTTAAAAGCTGTATTATTGTAAAATTTACAATCCGAAATGTCCACATAAACCGGCATCGATGGATCGGTGCTTTTCATATAGATGGCGCCTCCCAAAGTCTGGAATAAAGTTGAAAACCATCCGTCTTTAAAGGTAATGCCATTGATGCTGGTGGTAGTATCCGCAACCGGAATATAAGAAATTAAATAAGGATACATCGGATGGGGGGCCAACACCGTTTCGTTCAAGGCAATATCGCGCGCCGATAAGGAGCTTTCAGTACCTGCAAACCCGCCATAAATCTGCACGCCATTCGGAATCACGAATGGTTCCCCATCGGAAGGGGATTGTGGGGGAGGAGGTGTATAGATGCCTTTTGCGATCCATATCTGATCATTATATTGGGCACTATTCAGGGCCAATTTTAAACTTGTAAATGCATTTGACCAAGAGGTGCCGTTATTAAGCCCTGTAGCATTGATGTTTACATAAAGGGTGTCGTTGGCGAGGGAGGTTGAAATATTAAGGAAGGATAAAAAAATGAATTTGTAGAAAGTACGCATAGGAAGAAAAATATTAATAATAAAACATGCTTGAATCTGTACAAATGTATGCACCAAATGCAAAAAATATGGTCCAAAAATGGAAATGGTCAAGTTTTAACAAAATTGCACATTTTATTTTTGGTTTCCCGGCACTCAATTACTCTCTCCTCGCATTCGGCAGGTTTCCCTCCCAAAGCCTAAAACGAATACATTTGCAATATTTCCGAATCTATACAAGACAACTAAAACCCGACATCCAGAAAGTAGCAACCGTTAACCAAACCGAAATTGCATGCAATTTCACCCCCTCACGTAACATAACCGCCGCCAAAACGTTTTATACC
The DNA here is from genome assembly GCA_027488935.1 of Saprospiraceae bacterium. Lineage (GTDB taxonomy): Bacteria > Bacteroidota > Bacteroidia > Chitinophagales > Saprospiraceae > M3007. The sequence continues at coordinate 238,629 of JAIYAP010000022.1, forward strand.
ACACCATTTATCCATTGCCTAAAAAAGTATGACTTACCGGCTATTTTTCCTCCTTTCCTGCTGCTTTTGGTCCGTCGCCGCCTTTGCACAAGTGCGGCCCGACACCAGTGCGGGCCCGGTAGGTGCCTGGGCGCGCATGGAGGTAAGCAATGGCGACACCATATTTGATATGTCGTTGCGGCCGGTGCGCATCTGGCAACCCCGTAAATACAAGGACCTCGACGAGCAAAACCAATACAACCGCTATAAATATGCCGCGCGCAAAGTGTATCCGTACGCCTTGCAAGCCATTGCCTTGTACGACGAAATTGCGAACGAAACCCAGGACATGAGCAGGCGCAAACGCAAACGCTTCATACGCCAGGAACACAAAGAATTGAAAGAGGATTTTACAGAGCAGATGAAACAACTTTCCAAAACCCAGGGGAAAGTGCTCATCAAAATGATCGAAAAAGAACTGAATAAGCCGTTTTATGAAATTGTACGCGATACCCGGGGCGGTTTTACAGCGCTTTACTGGCACAATTTGGGCAAATTATACGGATACGACCTCAAAGAAGGCTACAAACCCGGTGCCGAGCCCATGCTGGACGAAATTTTCCTGGACTATGATTTTGGCGATCCTACCCGCTGGTATCAGTAGTCAGATCGTATTCCACAAAATACATGTCGATATCGCCTTTGTTTTTGGCGGCCATTTTTCCGCGGTACGTGCACTCGAAACGGTGTTTCACCAATTGGTAAGTCGCTTCCGAGATATTGATTTTATTTACCACACCGCCTTGCTCCAAACGCGCCGCTGTATTCACCGTATCGCCCCATATGTCGTAGGCAAATTTGTGGCTGCCCACAATGCCCGCCACCACCGGACCCGAATTGATGCCAATGCGCATTTCGAAAGCCGGTTTGCCTTCCGCCTGTTTTTGGCGCATCAATTGGTGCAAACGGCGTTGCATTTCAATCGCAGCCCGCACCATATCCACCGCATGGGTTTCGTTTACTTCGGGTAGTCCCGCCGCGCACATGTACGAATCGCCGATGGTTTTGATTTTTTCGATGCGGTAAGCGGCCGCAATTTCATCAAACATTTTAAAACACTCGTCGAGTTCGCGGATCAGGTCTTCCGGCGTAACCAATTCGGCAATGGTCGTAAATCCTTTGAAATCACTGAACAACACGGATACGCTTTCGTACCGCACGGGCTGCACCGTGTTGTGGAGTTTCAGTTCTTCAGCCGTTTTTTCTGGCAGGATGTTTTTGAGCAGGTTATCAGCGCGGGCGCGTTCTTTTTCGATGGTGATATTTTTGGCGGCCAATTCGCGGTTGGCTTTGGCACGGATGCGGCTGCGGTTGAAAAGCAGGGCAACGAGGATGGCAAGTGCGAGCGCGCCGCCGATCAGGGCAATGCCGATGATGTTGGCGCGGGCGATTTTGGCGGTTTGTAATTCTAATTGATGCTGGTTTTGTTCAAGTTCGCGTTGTTTGCGGCCTTCTGAAAATACCACATCTTTGCGCTCAAAATCCGTTGCTCGAGTTTCATCAAGACGTTTATATCGCAAATCATCATACAATACCCGGTATTCAAAAGCTTTTTTATAGTCGCCCATGGCCGCGTAAATTTTTGCAAAATCCTTATAACCTCTTTGCACAAATTTATCATCGTGGATCGCCTGGGCAATTTCGAAGTACTTTTTGACATAGCCAAGCGCCTGCTGAATGTCGCCCATACCATATAATACATCCCCAAACGTATTATAGGTTTCCATCAATCCGGGCTGATCATCCAATTCCGTTTGCAATTTGAATGCCTTATTCAAATAATACAGCCCCAGTTCATATTTTTTCAGGTGTTTGTACGCATCGCCAAGGTTATTGTAGATGTTAGCAATGCCCAACTGATCGTCCAATTCGGTGCGAATAACCAAGGCTTTCATATAATAAGGGATCGCCATGCCTGTTTTGGTCGTATCGAGTTCATCTAACACATTGGCCAAATCACTCAGCGCATCGGCTAGATATACCTTGTCTCTTAAGGATTCGCGTACTTTCAGCGCTTTTTCATAATAATTGCGCGCTTCGTCCAGCATTTCCAGTTCAAACCGGATATGCCCCAACAAGGTGTAAGCCCTTGCCTTTCCTTCTATATCTCCGGTATCTTCAACATATTGTCGGTATTGGTTCACTTGCTCATAGGCTTCCGGGTAAAAACCCATGTCCTGCATGAGGTTGCCGAGCGCCAAATGCGCGCGGGCAATGCCGTTGGCATCCTTTAGTTTTTCGCAAATAAACAGGTTTTGACGTTGATACAGGAGCGCATTCTCTAAATCACCTATCCCTGCATACGCCTTACCAATATTACTATTGACACGTGCCACCCCCGCTTCATCGCCCAAGGCTGTGCGCAATTGCAACGTTTGCTCATAATATGTAATCGCTTTGGGGGCATTACCCCGGATTTCTTCCACGTTGCCCAGCCCATTCCAGGCATTGGCCTCGCCGGCTTTAAAACCTGTTTTTTGGGCCAGCGCTACGGCTTCCCAAAGTTTTTGCTCGGCTTTATCCGTTTCATTGTCAAGGATTTCCCAGGCCAGGTCGTACAACATACTTACCCGATGTGTGTCGGGTGGGGCGGTCAATAGCAGCTGCTCCAGCGAATCGGCCAAGCGCGATTGCCCCAGAACAGGCGTAGAAAACAACAAACAACACCCGAGCACGCAGATGCTGAAAAAAAAATGCTTCAAAGTGAAGTGTTCTAAATAAGTCGACAAAATAAAGCGATCAAACAAAATATTTCTTTTAATTTTAAAAAAGAACAAAAAACACGCATATTTTATACTATGCCAAATGAAAATGGTAGCCCGGCACACTTTAGGTCCGCTCAAATATTCCTTTTGAAGGTAAAATTCAGGTCATTAACAAAATATTATTTGCCGGACGCCAATTTTCCGTGCGTACAGGCGAAAAAGTTGTAACTTTGCACTTTATTTCATTCGAGTCGAATTCTTTGTGCATAAAGGAGTTATCAATTCGGCTCATTATCACAATTATAAATGAGTTCATTTAAAGAACTGGGCCTCGATGATGATCTGTTAGAGGGCATTACTTCCATGGGATTTGAAACCCCAACCCCTGTCCAGGAGTTGGTTATCCCGGTAGCGCTGACGACAGATGAGGATATTATCGCCTTAGCCCAGACGGGAACTGGTAAAACCGCCGCATTTGGTTTACCACTTTTACAAAGAATTGATCCGAAGGACCAAGGAGTTCACGCACTGATTTTGTGCCCTACCCGCGAACTCTGTGTCCAAGTTGCCAGTGATTTGGAAAAGTACGCAGAATTTGCACGTCAATATAAAGTAGTCGCGGTGTATGGCGGCGCAAGTATTGAAACGCAAATCCGTCAAATTAAAGCAGGTGCTCAAATTATCGTGGCCACACCAGGCCGCTTAATGGACCTGTTGACCCGCAAAGCCGTTCGTTTGGATGCCGTTGAGCGCGTGGTGCTCGATGAAGCCGACGAAATGCTCAACATGGGCTTTAAAGAGGCCGTCGACTTTATCCTCGGCGCTGCCCTCAACCGCAAATCGATTTGGTTGTTCTCTGCTACCATGCCGGATGCTGTGCGTTCGATCGCCAAGGATTACATGAATAATCCGCAGGAACTGAGCACCGGTAAACGCAACCAAATTAACGAAAACATTGAGCATCAGTACTATGTGTGCCGTGCCGATGACCGTTACGCTACGCTCAAACGCGTGGTGGATGCTAATCCCGGTATTTATGGTCTGATTTTCGTGCGCACCAAGGTGGAAGCCAAAGAAGTTGCCGAACAAATGATTCGCGATGGCTATAATTCAGATGCCCTGCACGGTGATCTGGCACAAGCCGACCGCGACCGCGTGATGCAGCGCTTCCGTGAAAACAACCTGCAATTGCTCATTGCAACCGACGTTGCAGCGCGGGGTTTGGACGTTCAAAACATCAGCCACGTAATCAACTACGGCTTACCGGACGAAATCGAAGTGTACACCCACCGCAGCGGCCGTACCGGTCGTGCAGGCAAAACGGGTATTTCGATCAGCATCGTGACACCCAAATACGAAGAGAAAGTACTGCAAATTGAACGCAAAGCAAAGGCGACGTTTCATAAAAAAATGATCCCGACCGGCTACGAAGTGTGCGAACAGCAGTTGTTTCACATCGTAAAAGGTATTCATACACAAGAAGTTCAAAAAGAAGAAATTGCGCCGTTTATGGAACGGATCATGGAGGAATTAAAAGACCTCAGCAAGGAAGATCTGATCGAACGTTTCGCCAGTGTGGAATTCAACCGCTTTTTGAAATACTACCGCAACGCACCAGATATCAATGTGTATCCACGCGGCGACAAGCGCGGTATCCGCACCACTACACCCGGCACAGCAACCAACGGCAACATGAACCGTTTGTTCCTGAATGTAGGTGAAATGGACGGTGTATCCAAAAAAGACTTTATCAAGTTGTTATCGCGCTCTTTCGGCGTTCCTGCTACCTCTATTGGACATATTGACCTCAACCGTTCGTACATGCACTTCGATCTGGATGGCGCTTATGTAACCGTAGTTCGTCAGGGACTGGCTGAATTTACCATCAATGGCCGCCGCCTCCGCGTGGATGATGCCGATGGCCGGAAAGAAAAGCCACCGGGCAAAGAAGACCGTTTCTTCAACAAATTTGACAAAAAAGGGCCGCCAAGAAAAAGCGGACCTAAGAAGTTCTAAACATACGTTTACGCACACTTGCAAAGGCGCGTTGGTCTGAAAAGATGGACGCGCTTTTGCTTTTAAGGCTATAATATTTTTTTATTTTTATTAATGTGTTTGACTTTTCGGTTTATAACTTTATCTGATTTATCATAAATTTTATTCAGTATGTTTTCTAAAATTTCAAAAGCATCAATCATATTTTGGGATGTTAATCCAACATTTGAATGACTCCCCTGATTTCCAATCCATTTTATTGCCATTAGCTTATTCCCGAGACCGATAAGTTTAGTATTACGGCTCTTCTGCATATAGTCTTCTATTCGAGAATGTAGGTTTCTTGCCGCAGGAATTTTTAATTCGTTAAGAAGCAACTCCGTAAACATTCTTATTTTATTTGCACATGCATCACTATCAGCCCAAAAAAGATTAAATGCTTTTTTGAGTTCATAAATAAGAACTATTGGTGTTCCCGAAGGAATCTTAAAAAGGTCAATTGGTGGCTCTATATGCTTAATTGTAGTTTTAACAGTAAGAATTGGCATTGGAATATCAAGTTCAAGGCCTTCCTCATCAAAATATTCATAGCCTCTTTCTTCAACACATTTTATTCCAATAACCATCACAGATTCATTGCATTCTTGATTAATACATTGGAAGCATTCGCTAAAAATTGAACTTAAAATCCCATCAGAAGCTACCCAAAAAAATTGATCTTTATAGCCAACGCGAAGTGGTTTTGAAGGAAATGTGCTAATTTTTTTCATTTTGCTCAATTTTGTAAAATTAACAAAAGTTGCAATATAATTTTGTGGTATGAAAAATCACCTACTTA
>JAIYAP010000042.1 GCA_027488935.1 Saprospiraceae bacterium
CATTTCCTGGAATCTCAAAAGCAAGGCACGGACCTCCCTGGAGGTCAAATATTTGTAGCAACGCCCAATGGTATTTTTTCCGCACGACCTCGCTAGAGGTCGAATATCTTACGCAAATGTTTCCGCTTTGTTGCGTGTTCGGTAAAATGGATAAAAAATCCCGAATTTTGGGTTCCACCAAAATTCGGGATGGTTTATGTTTACGGGCGGGGTGACCGAAAAAGTCGCCCCATCCGTAAAGGAACGATTCCATTATTTCCTCAAAAACGCGATCAACGCCAGGCGAATATCCGAGCGCAGATCCGCTTTGTCGCCTGCTTTGGCAGTACGGAGCACGGGGATATCCGGGTTATCCGTTGCGGTGCCTTGGCCCGTTGCTTTGGTTTTGAGGAAACCCATGTTTTGCTCGTTGCCGGTGAGCAGGAATTCTGGCAAAATCACTTTATATAACTTGTTGTTCTCGATGGCTTTATCCGCGATGAGCCATTGTTTGGTGGCTTCGTCGTACCGAATGCCACCCAGTTGCAGGTAACCACCGCTGCCTTTGTTGGTGGTGCCCGTTTCCAATGTTTTGCGCAGGAGACTGCCTTTGATTTCAATTTCGGCAATACCGCCGCCGAAAGGAAGCATGCGTACCACATCAATTTCGGCCAAAGTGCCCGTGAGGATATCATCCACGCGGATGGAGCCGCTGTTGAAGAAGGCGCAATCAGTCGGTTGGGTAGCCGCTGCGCGCATGGCTTTGTTGACCAATTCACCTACTGGCGCTTGCTGCGTGCGGATGATGATTTCGCGGCAATCAAGCGGTGTTTTCAAGTCGGTTACTTTTGCATTGGCATCAAAACCGGCACTTCCGAGGGCTTCCATTTTGATTTTTTCCCATTTAGCTACTACTACAGCCGTTGCGGGATCTTCCGGGATGGAGGCGTCGATTTTGCGCAATTCGGAGTTGATGGTTGTCTTTTGTGTTCTTTTGTCGTAGCGCAACGTGTGGATATACACCGTTTTAGCATTTGCATCGGCTTTTGCAATAATCGTTTTTCCAACAACATTGCGGGAGTTTTCGTGCTCATGTCCGCCCATAATCAGGGAAACACCGGGCAAGGCACCCGCCAGAATTTTGTCGTCTTCGATGGCCAAGTGGGTTAGTCCGAGGATAATATCCGTTTTGCCCTGGAAGCCGTCGTAACTCATTTTTGCGTTGGCTAGGTAGTCGCTGTATTCCACCCAGGATTTGCGGCCCGTGTTGATCAACACGCCGAACAGGCCCAGGTTTACTTTGGTGCCATCGGCATCGCTGAGGTTCAAAATCGTGTTGTCCGGACAAGCCGCTTTTTGACCGTTTACATTTTTAAAAAACGATTGTTTTGTGCCGTCTGCATTTTTGAGGCGTGCATTGCCCCCGAGCCAGTTGAATTTAGACTCATCGAGGCGGGCTTGCAAATCGCTGAGGTCGTCGTAATCAAATTCGTGGTTGCCAAATACCACCCAATCGAGGCCAAGGGCATTGAGTGTTTCCACCATTTGTTTGCCGCGGATTCGTTTGCCTTCATATTTGAGGGTGCCGGTAACCGAAGGACTGATAAAATCGCCTGCCATCACCGTGATGGTATTCGGGTTTTTGGCCAGCAATTGTTTGCGGAGGGTGGCTACCCGTGCCAATCCGCCGACATTATCCGATGCGTTGGGCGTGATTTCATACACGTCGTTCATTTGCAGGAAAACGATTTCGATTTTACCGTCGTCGCCCGCAGGCGCGCTGGATGCAGCAACCGTTTTTTTCGCTGGGCTGCAGGCATTCAATAAAACGAGTAAAAAGAGGGGCAACAGAATTTTAATGTGTCTCATTTTTAAAGATTTAAGTTGGAACATTCGTTGTTTTGCGAGAATCACCGGATTTTCGCCGTAAAATTATCTGGAAGCAGTCGGATTCGAGCGCTTGTACCATGATTAATGTGTGAAAAACTGAACTTGGTAAGCCTAAATCCAATTTTTTTAAAATACAATATGAGCGACACCACGCCTCCCATCCATTGGGAACCCTTTCGCGCCCTGTTGAAAAACAGCCATCTTGCACGTTACATGCAATGGCTTGCCGAACACAAAGGGTTGCATTTTGCTGATTATCAGGCACTTTGGAAATGGTCGGTTGAAGAAGTAGCCGATTTTTGGGAAAGTCAATGGGCATATTTTGAGGTAATACACCACCATCCGTACACGGCCGTGCTGCAAGGAACGGACATGCCCCATTACCGCTGGTTTGAAGGGGCCACGCTCAATTATGCCGAGCATATTTTTCGCAAAGCCCAAACCGACCATCCGGCTATTTTATTCCAAAGTGAGCGGCAGGCGCTTACTGCCATATCCTGGGCCGAATTGGAGCATTCGGTGGCACAGGTAGCGGCCTTCCTGCGCGCGCAAGGCGTACAGGCGGGCGATCGGGTGGCGGCATTTTTACCCAACACCCCGCATGCCGTGATTGCCGCCTTGGCCAGCATTTCGATTGGTGCGGTTTGGTCGAGTAGTTCACCCGATTTTGGGGTAGGCAGCGTGGTAGACCGTTTTGCCCAGATTCAGCCGAAAGTATTGTTTGCCGTGGATGGATACGCGTATGGCGGCAAATCTTTTGATAAAAAAGCGGTAGTTAGCCAAATAATAGATGCTTTACCCAGCCTGGAAAGGGTCGTATGGATACCTTATTTGGATGCGGAGGCTCAACTACCTGCATCCGATCGGGTGGTACAATGGTCGGACATTGTCAACGCAGATTTACCCGCACCTGCCTTGCAATTTGAGGCCGTGCCGTTTGCGCATCCGATCTGGATTTTGTATTCGTCGGGTACCACCGGGGTACCCAAGGCCATCACGCATGGGCATGGCGGCAATTTATTGGAGCATTTGAAATATTTGCATTTGCACAACGATGTACATGCGGGCGAGCGCTTTTTCTGGTTTAGCACCACCGGCTGGATGATGTGGAATTTTACCCTGGCCTCTATGTTGGCGGGTGCAACAATTGTGTTGTACGATGGCAGTCCGGGATATCCTGATTTAGGGGTATTGTGGGAATTGGCCGAAAAAGCGGGCGTTCATCATTTTGGAACCAGCGCGCCTTATTTGATGAGTTGTCGGAAAGCCGGATTGGCGCCCGCGCAACAATTTAAGCTACAAACCTTGCGCACCATTGGTTCGACGGGTTCGCCCTTGCCCCCGGAGGCTTTTAGTTGGGTATCGGAGCATTTGGGCAAGGAGGTTTGGCTCTCTTCCATGGCGGGCGGCACCGATGTGTGTACGGCCTGGGTGGGGGGCAATCCGTTGTGGCCCGTATATGAAGGGGAGATCCAGTGTCGTTGTTTGGGGTGTGCGATGGAAAGTTGGGATGAAGACGGTCAACCTGTACCCACCGATGTGGTTGGGGAGATGGTCGTCACCCGACCTATGCCCTCGATGCCCGTGTTTTTCTGGAACGATGCGGATGGGTCGAAGTACCGCAGCAGTTATTTTGAGCATTTTCCGGGGGTATGGCGGCATGGCGACTGGATTCGTATCACGCCCCGCGATGGCGTGGTGATTTTAGGGCGCTCAGATGCGACTTTGAACCGGCAAGGCGTTCGGATTGGTACCGCCGAAATATACAGGGCGATGGACCAGCTTGCGGAGATCAAAGACAGCCTGATCATCAATGTAGAAAAGCCCGACGGCAGCGACCGCATGCCTTTGTTTGTGGTGTTGCAAACTGGCACGACCTTGGATGATGTATTAAAAACAAAGATCAGGCAACTGCTTAAATCCGAGTATAGTCCGCGGCATGTACCTGATGAAATCATTGAAGTGCCCGATATTCCGTACACCATTTCGGGCAAAAAAATGGAAACCCCGGTCAAAAAAGTGTTGCAACGGAAGCCGTTGGACAAGGCATTTCATCGGGATGCGATGAAAAATCCGGAAGCGATGGAATTTTTTATTGATTTTGCGCAGAAAGTGGACTTAACAGCCTAATTTCGCTCCCGGAACCCGAATTCTTACAACTATTCATATAAAATTGAACAAAAATGGCTTACAAATTAATGGAAATCAAAGGGATTGGTGAAGTCCATTCCGGCACCATGCTCGAACAATTGAACATTTCTACTGTAGAAGAGCTGCTCGAGTTGGGCGCTTCTAAAAAAGGTCGTTCCGAGTTGGCAGAAAAGACAGGCATTTCAGAATCGCACATTTTGCGTTGGGTGAACATGGCTGACTTATTCCGCATCAAAGGCGTTGCCGAAGATTTCTCCGATCTGTTGGAAAAAGCGGGTGTCGATACCGTAAAAGAATTGCGCAACCGCGTTCCTGCCAATTTGCATGCGAAATTGGTAGAAGTTAACGAAGAAACAGGCCGCGCAGGTCGCACGCCTCGTTTGGACGAAGTAGAAAGTTGGGTGGCGCAGGCGAAAGAAATGGAGCCAAAAGTTACGCACTAATTGGTTGGTTGCCTGGGCGCTTTGTTGCCTGGCATACGGATAACCTCGAATCAGTTGTTGTGGATGCAGCGGCTGGTTCGGGGCCTCCCCCGACTGAAGTCGGGGGCTACTAGATGTACGTTGACCAAGTGCGGCGGAAAATGCCGGTTTTAGTCAGATTGATTTTATTTAATTTGCAGATCGCGTTATATTTTATATTTTTGTACTCGAAACATTCCATAGAATTCCATCTGAAAATATATTGCTTTTTTATTTAATCTGCTTCCATACGTTGCGGTGAGCAGCTGTGGGAGTGCTGTTTATTTTGCCAATTTGTTAAACATTAAAAATTGCCAGATGGATTTTAAAAAACCACTGCTTGTTGATCCCGACAAGCCCTGTACCAAAAAGCAGCTTGCGCAGGAAATGGGGATCAGTCTGACTACCTTACAAAAACTTTTAAAGGAGGCAGGTATTGTAGTACCGCGTAAACTCATCCCACCGAAATTAAAACGTGAGATTCTTGACAAATTAGGTTGGTAAGAAGCTGGTTGCGAAACTGGTAAATGTCGCAAATCCACCATGAACGAAAGGTCGTTTTTGGTGGATTTTTTAATGTGTAAAAATTGAACCTACCCGAATGTATGCGAAAAAACCTGAGTTGATGCGAAAAGACGCGAAATGGTAGTAAACAGCAGGTTTATCTTTGTACTACGAAAAATTGATCAATAAACTTCGGCTCATTTTGCACAAAAGAGGAATCCTTAAACTCTTAAATTTTGAGGAACAAAAATCAAAATTTATGTTAAATCATTCCATTTTAAAAGGACTGTTTTTATTTTTGCTTTGCTTTTTTATTTTTGAGTGTAAAAAAGCTGAGTTAAAACCAGAGTACAATTACAAGATTGAACAAACACCACCAGTAGGTATTGGCGATGATCGTTCAGACCTTTATCCCTCGGTTTCAGTTGTTAATGGGTTGCTTCGTTTTAGCAGTTTAAGTGTTTATGACTCAATTAGGGCAAAGTTGGAAAGAAGTACCATTGATCAGAATATTTCTTGGAGTGATTCATTAGGCTTCAAGTCAATTAGGTACTTTTACAATAAAGCACTTAAAGAAAGTGTTTGTGAATCAGATGACTGTAATGCATCTCTTCCTCAAGCATACACTGGGAAAGTAAAAATGACAGTTGACAGCTTTAATAATTTTGAACCACTTTTACCATATATAACGAATGGCTGGATTTTGAATATAGATGGGAATTTTTTAGTCGGTTCAACTTTAATCCATTTTGATGAAAACTACATCTATTCAATTAAGGATGCTGATTTCTCAAAATTACAAACTGCAATTACCACAAAGCAATCAGATGAAGACAATGGGGTCTTTGTTCATACGACGGAAGTTGATGATAGAGGTGGATGTGATTGTCCCCGAGTATTAGATTGTCCTGTTGTTACTAGTTCATCAGAGTTGAAGCGGATTAGGAAAGCACAATCTTTTATTATGGATGAGTCTATCACTTCTTATAGTAACATAATCAATGCATATGTTAGCTCGATCAATTATACTTACAACATTTCGTTGCACCATCAACGTAGGCGATTCAAACGGGGAAGCTGGAGTATTTGTCAAAGAACTACCTGGTCATTTACTGGAAATGTGACCATGAGATGGTTAGGCCCGACTTTCACACCTTATCAAGGCGGATCAAATGTAGTATATAACCAGTCTTTTTCACATAATGTTTCAATTCCTATTACAGGTAATGAATGTAAATACGATTATGGAACAGTGCTTTTTGGGTTTACAAGTCTTCCATTGTCCATTTATAATAATAGATCGTTTTGCATTGAAAGGCATAGTCTTTCTGCAACTGCGAATGACAGTGGTTTAAGTACATCTGCAAGTTGTGGACAATAAATTTGAATTAAAATAATTGCCGATTGCCGACCTTAAGTGATTCGCTTAGGGTCGGCTTTAACAACTAAATTTTATAAGATGAAAATCATTTCAACTTTTCTTCTATTGTTTACGGCTTGCATCCATTTGCAGGCCCAATTGCATTTATCCGCTGAAACAGCCGGAGGGATCAACTCCCCCAAAATAAAACATGATGGAACTCCTGCGCCAAATGACTTATATAATGCAGCCTTCTCTTACCGGCTTGGTATAGACTTAAGTTATCAGATCGGCACCCATTTTTGTATTGGAGCAAGGACTGGTTTTCAAAGTTTTGCCTATACCCAGCGTTCATTTACGGGTACTTTCCAGCAAACAGGGGTTATTGGGGGACTTTATGCCGGAATCCTTATTAAACGATTCCAATTTGATTTAGGTGGGGATTATACTTCAATTATAAATAAATCCTTTGCTGATCCTGAAGGTATTGCAAACCCAAACTTTTACACGGCATCTTTGGGCGCATCTGTGCGTTTTAAAAAAATTCAACCTTTTTTTCGGTATTATCACGGAATTTCAGCGTATCACAAATATAAACTTGGGTTCCCAGGCTATCGATATTTGTATGTTCGAGAAATCCTGCTCGGTGTGGCTTATCAGTTATTTTAAAAGAGTTATGCCTCGCGCTGCATAGTTTTGGGATCTGCCCATTGGCCTTCCTATCCATGTGATGCGGTACGCGCAGTTACCGCACGCCAGAGGATCGTTTTGTTTGTCCGCTTTAAACAGCAAGCAACATTTAAACATTGACGGCCATTGGGCCAACATACCTAAATACCCATCTGAAAAAATCAGAAACGCTGAGATTATAATTGATGCCCAAAAGAAATCCTTAGACTTTTACTTTTCAAATTTTAAAAATAAGCCATGTTCAAAAATAAATTGCAACCTTTACTATTTGCCTTGACTGCAATCATTGCTTTAAGCTTTATGTTTTCAAATAATAATAATGTATTGTTTAAACCTAAGGAATTAAAACTCATAAGATATAATAGGGTAAATAATAATGATATTAAATCCTTTGAAAAAAACGGAATAAAAGGCCTTGATACAGGGTGCTTTGTACTTGAATTATTGAATCAAAGTGATTCAATATTATATATTCCAGTTTATAATAATGATTTTATCGCATTTGAAAAGATATTCTACAAAGAACGTCAAGACTCCACAATGTTAGAATCTATCCCATGTTATGGGGACGATATTAAATGTGTTAGTATAAAGCCCCAAAAAACCGAAATTCTTTTTGGTTCCTTTTTTATTAAAAGTAGAATAACTAATATTTCTATAAATATTCCATATACTAAATTTTTCGATAATTGTAAAGATCGAGACACTCGAAGGTATTTGAATTGTTTTTTGGTTTATTAAAATAATAAACAATTACTTTTGGGGGCCACAAGTTGAAAAGCAGATGTCTTCAGTTAGAGTAGCAATGATAGCGCCAGAGGATCGTTTTGTTTCAAAATAGCAAAGAAACCTGAGCTGTTTTTTAGCAGATGCGTTGAACAAAACTTTATATTTGCAAAGAAGTTAGATGTGATTTCGCGTTGCTTATGTCCTCCGACTGAAGTCGGAGGAAACAAGATGTTAGATGTGCTGGTTGGGGGTTTCAGCCTTGGAAGGGTACTTAAAACCTGGTACTAAGTTGCTTGTAATAAATTTGATGCAATGTATATTGGCTTAGAAAAGGCGCTTTTTACTAAACAATGAAGTGTATATGGGCGTTAATGATGTAATATGTGGAATTTAAAAAGCCAAGATCATTAAAAAGGATTTTTAAAATGAAAAGAAGTGCCTTAAGATTGCATTCGATTTTAACTTTGATCACCTGCTTTTCGATTTACGCTGTATTTCGTTGCAAAAATGTCAACAAACTCGAATGGTATGAAGGACTTGAACTAAATATTTCAAAGGGATATATTGATACCATTAAAAATGGACTTGAGCAATACCATTCAATTCATAGTCATTATCCAATCACCGATGGTAAATATTATCTTGATAGTATTTTAAGTTTTATAACGGTAGATAAGGCCTATTTACGTCAGGATTCATTGGGTGCTTCGAATGAAGTGGTAAGTGTTAAAGACGGTATTATTAAAAATGAAATAAAAGGAAATCATTTTTACATTGGTGTTGGAATAAAGGAAAACCTGATCTATTATGCTTGCCAGGATGGTCAGCATTATATATTATATTACAAACCTGACACATTAAGCCGTCATTTTATCCCACCCTCTGAAACGCTGTACCAAAATAAGTAAAGAAAGTTTTAGTTCATAACTTTTACACTTTAAACGGAGTGCCATGCGGAAAAGCAGATTGAATGGTTTTCTGCACCCCTAATAGGATTTGCATCTTGGTGCGTTTTTTTATAATTTTGAACGGTAGTTAGGCGTTCATTAATACATACTAAAGTGAAAAATAGGACTTTCAAACTTTTGTGGATCGGCATTATGATCATTTTAAGCATTGGCTTGATCCATAGCCAATCAAACCAGGCTATAGACATCGACAGCCTTCCAAGCTTAACCCCAAGCGAGGTAGATTCCATGTTTAATTTGGGGACAAAAAATAATGTTCCGGTAAATATTGCGAAACCATCTTTAGTGGATGGGGAGACCTGGATGCTAAAAGGAGTTGTGGTAGATTTTACCAAGTCTAAAGGTTGTGGTTTGGCATTTTGTACCGTGGGGACATTAAAAATACAGGTGATCGAGTCAAGTAGGTTGCCAAAAGGAAAAGAAGTGTATGTGATCGTTTTTGGTGATAACGATATGTATTTAGGTGCTATGGTTAACTTTGAAGTGCGTTATCTAAGCGAACAGGACACAAGCGTTTTTTCGATTATATATAATAAGTTTGTCACGGATGAGCCTTTTTTAGTTCATGATCCGTAGTTTGTCAAATGGTCAGGCGACCTTTGTGGAATCGGTACCACTTCGGTTTAGAAATGGAAGGACCATGGCAAGCCCAATCAGGTACCGAAAATGCTTATCCCTACAACAGAATGATATGAAACAACTACTATTTGTCCCGCTTTTCTTCATTGCAATGGATCTTACGAGCCAAAATTTGAATGATTGGTATTTGAAATGTGATTCTTTGGATCAAAAATGCGGCTATGTGGATAAGGATGGAATCGTTAAAATTGAAATGGGCAAGTATTCCATGTGCCTAACCGATACTTTTATAAACAAGGCAATTGTATATACCAAAGAACTTGGCTTCTGCCTGATTGATAAAAGCGAGCATGTTTTGTTTAAAATTTACGAATATGACAATGGACCCGATTATTCCGTGGAAGGATTGTACAGAATCGTCGTTAATGGGAAAATTGGTTTTGCCAATGATGATGGAAATATAATTATTAATCCAAGGTTTGATTTCGTGAAGCCTTTTGAAAATGGTTTAGCGGAATTTTGTGTTGATTGTAGACAGGTTAGGCAAAATGAACATTTTATAAGTGAAGGGGGAAAATGGGGGTTTGTTGATAAAACTGGCAAAGTGGTAGTAGTGCCCATTTTTTTTAAAAAAAGTGGGTTGGATGATCGGTATTATATCAAAAAAAAGAATGCACGCGGTATGACCAAAAAAGAAGTTATCAGGAAATATAGGAAGGGGTAGTATTGAATATCGTGGCATGAGCTGCTACGGTGGTTTAGGTAATGTGACCAACGATAACCATAAAATTGCAGGAAGGGCTTGGTAAGCCAGAGTGGGTTTCTGATTCACATAAAATTATTAATATTTTAAAATTAAATTGCCAATGATTGATACGAATGATCGTGAAGTTTTAACAATTGAGGATAGATCAATTGTTCGTACACATATTGGTTCTTTTGTTCTTTTAAATATTTTTATTTGGATTTTTAGTTTTTACTCAAATTCATTGATTGTTTTTTTATTTATTTTACTAAACCTTGTTAACCTATTTCTGATTTTTATTCGAAAAGGGGTTTATCTTATCTCATTCAAAGATGATGTTTTGTTGATTTGGTTTTTTCATAAATTTAAAGTATATGAAAATGTGTATAAATATGAACATGTATCATTTTCAATAGAGCCACGTCTTGTTGGGCGTGGACGTATAGAAGATGTACTATGCATTTATATTGATAATATTTTAGAATATCGATTGCATACATCATATCGGGTGTTTTTTAGTGATGTTCAATTAAAGACGATTGAAGAAAACCTGGAAAAAGTGGTGCCTCGCAGACCTAAGAAAAAGAGTTGGTCATAAAAAAAGGCATTAGTCGTACGTGTGCAGTCAAACGTTGTATTAGATTGAACATGAATAGTTTAGCATACAACCCCAACCTCGTTTAAAACATCTTTGTTTTATGGTACCCACAAACTTGAACTTTCGGTTAAAATAAAGTATTAATATGATTGCATTTCCTTCCTTAGTTTTTATTCCCACTGAAAAAACAATTCAGGCTACCGATCATCAGATTAATCGGATAGGAGTTGAATCTGCAACGCTATTCGATGGGGCAATATTTATTGATCAAAATGGCTGCAAAAGCACAGTTCTGGAGACCAAACGAACCGGTTGGGCATACTTTTGGGGTTATAACCCGCTCTTGAAGGGACGTTCTATAAAGATAGCGTTGACATTCAGTGATTATGAACATATTTCTTTAAACGATTTAAAAGAATTCATTTCGGAAAAATTAGATCAACAATGGAGGCCAGTATTTGCAAATCCGGTAAACAATAAGAGATTGATTCAAAAGATTACAGAATCCAAATCGCACCTAGAAATAATAAATCTGTTTTTATATGATTTTTAAGCGCTTTAATCGGTTTAATCTCACTTTTGTTGCAATTTTGGGGATATTGACATCTTGGGTTATAACTACGGTGATGCCCAAACCCTCGATCGCCAGACCAAAATTTTAATAACCATTATAGTCAACGCAAATTGGTTAGGAAAATAACTGGCTTTTAATCCATTGAAAATCAATTTTTTATCCACCCATTCTTCAAATCCATTTAAATCTGGGTATAAAAATGAAAAAATATATTATTCTTTTCCCGGTGTTTATCTTATTGGTGCATTGTACCTATAATTTCAAAAGGGAAATTATACCACCTTATCGGTTGACTTATGAGCAGATTGACGAGTCAAAAATCGAAGACCCTGAAATATTGGGTTGTATTGAATACCATAAACCTAGAAAGTTTATTTTTGCCAAAATCGAGAATAACCTATATAATACCATTTCGCTCCCTTTGATTAACCTTAAATGTGGAAACTTGTATTGTATATTTCCAGATGTTATTCAAGAGATTGGAATAGATTTAACTGTTCAGGGCGTGTCAACCATTTTCACACCACCCGTTGATACAATTATGCAACTCGAAAGGGGAGCACAATTTGCATTTTTACTGCCCATTTGGTCACCTTTTAAAGATCAGGAGCGCCTTAGAAATTGTTTTTCTGTAATGGTCGATAGTGCAGGAGTTAAAAAGGAAATTCGTGTATGTTACTTTGCCCAGATTGAAAAAAAATAATTGCTAGGGTTTCTTTGTACAAATCTATGAAGCAGGCAGTATAATGGCATTATTTCTGAATATCCAAAAACAAAAACAAAAATTTCATGCGACGTTTGTTCTATTTGCTCTTGTTAATTTGTGAGTTTTCGTTTGCACAAGAAAGTACTGATATTCGTCGAACATTGCGCTTGGACGACGACGACGATTGCTTCCTGAGTAAAATGGCTTTTATGCCCGATACGGTAAGTGGTTTTCATTGGGAAAATCAAGATATTAAAACATTAGAATCGGAAAGATATTGGTTAAATAGAGTAAAAAAACAATTTAAATCACAAACGCGGTATACCCAATCCATTGAAGATTACAATTGTGTTGAAGTGGCTGCAATTAAGGATGGAGATCCAGACCTGGGAACTGTTGTTTTCGTAACTATTTATGAATTCATCTTTGATTATGATTTCCAAATAAAAAATATTTTAAAAGCCGTAAAAAAATATAAAGTAAAAAGTTTGGATTGGTTTGCAATATCGGAGGAAGCAAGGTTTTATAAAAGCGATCGGTCATTGTTCTTATTTTTGAATGATCCAGGGGGGGAGAGTAAGCCAGGATTCAAAAAATTAACAGATAAGTTTATTGAAGCGTTAGAGCACAGGTAAGCGAGGAGAAAGATTACAGTCCTATTTTTTATGCCGCAGCCGCAATAAACCAACGCACACAAGCCCCAATTTTTCTAACTTTGTAGGCTTGTGCTGGTGGGGAAGCGGACATTGCAATCACGGATAAATACAGCGCTATTTTTACTCCAATCTGAAAACAAAGATGAGAAAGGTAAAGTACCAGATGTTCCAAGCGCCTGAATTAAAATCTTCCATTTGGCTTTGGCTGATTTTTTTAAACGCTTGTGCCATTGGACAACAGCCCATGCATGAAATGCCTGCGTTTAAAATCCATCCTGACTTGTTTAAACAAGCATCCTTGGCAAAAGGTGGTGTTCATTTTGTGGAATGTATGGGTGTTTTTAGGGACCTTGAAAAAGAGGACAAATCCGATACAACCGAACGATATTATGCCTCTTTTGATGCTTCTTTTAGAATGGTGCGGGATCAATTTATCACGGAGGATGTGGAAGTTACGAATGAATTTACGTACGCGGGCAACAAGACTTTTCAACATAGGCGGACTGCTTACAAGCAACATACAACTGACTTAAATTACATACCATCAGAAGAAGTCATGTATCTGTTTGAAAATGAACGTCTTGTGCGCAAAAAGTTTAATTTTTATAAAAAACGCCTAAGTCGGTTTTGGCGGGTCGATACCGTTATTTACAATGCGCAGCAATTGCCCTTGTATTATGATCAAATTTGGGGAATCAAGGGGGATTCTGTGAAGCCGGATACTTTAAGAGGGGAATTTATCTATGATCCATCTGGCTATTTGATCGGTTATCATTTAGCTCCGATTGGAAAAGGAGCTATGCGGGCCCTATTAAGTTATACAGGAGGATGTGCAACCCCCTTGTTTGACAGTATTTCTATTGATCCCTTGGTTGATCGAAGTAAGATGCTACCTGTAAACGCGCCACCCGGCAACTATCTGCCCGACCGAATGCAGGATTTATATCGTAAGACTGCATCGACTACCGTGCCTAAATTCATAAAATTAAACAATCGGTACGTGGAACTTAACGTTGATTTGGTACCAGACGGGCTTAATATTGAGGCAAACCGAAATTGGGTTAAACAAACATCCTATGATCCTGTATCAGGTTTGCCCCGTAAAGTGGTTGTTTTGTATGATACGCAGGTCATGCATTATTCATTCATATACCAGGGTGTTGTACCGGATTGGTTTCGTTGATGGTCCATTTAATTCTAGACCCGGATTTAAAGGGATTTGAAGGATGGATGGGTAAAAATTGATTTTCAAAGGATTAGAAGACCGCTGTTTTCAAAACTACTTTGCGTAGGCTATAATAATCGGATGATGAAAAAGGTAAGATTAGCCCTTTTGGTGTTTTTTTACGTTCAGATTTTACAAGGACAAGATGCCGCTGATTGTCCAACCACGATGGTCGTGCAAAATCACAGGCATCATTTTTTGTACCCCGGCTCCAACTATTTGAGTATCAGTATTCCAGGAATATTAATGGACACTTGCACCATTTCTTTATTAGGTCCGGCAACCATCGAAGAAAAAAGTTGCAGTGATATTTATATTTTTACCAATTTAAAGCCTATTTTAGACCCAGAAAACCCGGTTGAAATGCCAGAGGTTTGGATCGAAGTTAAAGATGGTCATGGACATTTATTAGCAAAACAAAGGTTTATTATCCTGGATTTCCCTGCTCCCATTGCCTCGCTAAATGGGCTACATGAAAAAAGTGGTGAATTGGAAGCCCGTAAATTAGTAGAAAGCACGTTTCTAAAAACTACCATGGATCATTCATTAACGGGTTATTGTTCAGATTGTAAAGTATTGTCCTTTACGGTTATGCAAATTTCAAAGGATGAAAAACCAAAGCGCTTAAAAAATATCGGACCTTATTTCAGCGATGCTGTTAAACAATTGGTTCAAGCAGCGACGCCTGGTGATCTGTATTTGTTTACCGACATTATATCTGAATGTGGCGTAAGCATTGTTAAAGAAAAAACATCGAATGCTTTGATTTTTACGGTTTATTAAAGCATTTGTCCCCGATTGCGCCAGGGTTTGCCCCTTTTAATCTACGTTTACTAAACAGGGCTTTGTAATTTATAAGGTTGAAGGATTCGTTGCGCTTGGTTTGGGTCTGATCAATACTTTAGCAGATGTATTGAACAGCATATTATATTTGCAAAGAGGTTAGATGTGTTTCAGCGCTGCGTCTGTCCTCCGACTGAAGTCGATGGTTAGAAGATGTTAGGTGCTGGCTGGCGTTTTAGTTCTGCAAGGTACTTGACATCTGGATCTAAGTTACCTGTAATCAACTCGATGCGATGTTTAATGGATAAGAAAGAGGCGCTTTTTACTAAACAATGAAGTGTATATGGGCGTTAATGATGTAATATGTGGAATTTAAAAAGCCCAGATCATTAAAAAGGATTTTTAAAATGAAAAGAAGTGCCTTAAAATTGCTTTTGGTTTTAACTTTGATCACCTGCTTTTCGATTTACACTGTATTTCATTGCAAAAATGTCAACAAGCTTGAATGGTATGAAGGTCTTGAACTAAATATTTCAAGGAGATGTATTGATACAATTAAAAATGGATTAGAGCAATACTATTCAATGCATGGCCATTATCCAATCACCGATAGTAAATATTATCTTGATAGTATTTTAAGTTTTATAACTGTAGATAAGTCTTATTTATATCAGGATTCAATTGGTGCTTCGAATGAAGTGGTAAGTATTAAAGAAAGCATTATGAAAAATGAAATAAAAGGAAATCATTATTACATTGGTGTTGGATTAAAGGAAAACCTGATCTATTATGCTTGCCAGGATGGTCTACATTATATATTATATTACAAACCAGACACTTCAATCCGTCATTTTATCCCGCCCTCCGAAACTATGTACCAAAATTAGGTAATAAATTTTAAAAATATGAATAATTTTCCTCGGGTTTTCACTACTTTTTTAATTTTTGCTTCCGTTTTTTTAATTGAAGCGGTGTTGATATCTTGTAAATCAGATCATAAAGTTATTGTACGCAATAACCTAATACCTGCCTTTATTTCGGACACCATAGATGGATCTATTGGTTTACTTACATTTGATGCGGTGGATGGAGATACCGTACCTATCCAAATACGAGATTCAAGTGATGCATTCATATATGCGTTTTTATTTGGAGAAAATAGAAATACCTATAAAATCTTGAGTGAGGTTGAGCCATTTGCCTGTAAACCTGAAAATTATCTTTTGATTTTTAGTTGTTTCAACGTGGATTCGAGTAAATTTGAGATACGTATTGGAGCGAAAAATACCTTAAAAAAAGCCTACATTGATAAAAATGATACACGTTTTAAATTTAAAACTTGGCAAGAACATATCCTCACGGAAGTGCCTTTTGTTGGGTTTAATCCTACTGAAAATCCCTTACTTGATTCGAATAATGATACAGCGCATAAAATATCATTAGGAGTAGGGGATGACGATTTTATTGAGCCTGTTTTGATTCAAGGTGATTGGCTAAAAGTACGTTTTAGAGATCATGGTACGGAACGATTTGGTTGGGTTAAATGGAAAAATCACAATAAATTGATCATAGAACTATTTTATTTTGCTTAATTTTTCATAGTATTTTCCTAACCCCCAACACGTACCTTTGCCGACCATGGAAAAACTTGTATCGGTATCAGATTTTTTGGCCGCACAGTCGGATCGGGTGGTGCTGGATGTCCGCTCACCGGGCGAGTACACACATGGGCATCTTCCGGGAGCGGTGAGTTTTCCGTTGTTTACGGACGAAGAGCGGGCGGCCGTCGGTACCTGTTACAAACAAAAGGGGCCGGAACCTGCGTTGCACCTGGGTTTGGAGTTGGTTGGACCCAAAATGGCGGGTTTTGTAGCGCAGGCACAAGCGCTGGCACCGCATCGCAAATTAGCCGTGCATTGCTGGCGGGGCGGCAAACGAAGTCAAAGTATGTCCTGGCTGTTGCGAATGGCTGGTTTTGATGTCGTTACGCTCACGGGCGGGTATAAGGCTTATCGGCAGTTTGTGCGCGAACAATTTGAGCAATTGCCTGTGTCGCTGCTGGTGTTGGGCGGGAAAACGGGCTCTGGCAAAACGAAGATTTTGCACGCGATGCAAGCAATGGGCGCACAAGTAATTGATTTGGAGGGCCTTGCACACCATAAAGGCTCGGCTTTCGGGACGATTGGCGAACCGCCTCAACCTACCGTGGAACAATTTGAAAACAACTTTTACCAGGTCTTGGCAGCCCAGGATCTTTCCAAACCCGTTTGGGTGGAGAATGAAAGCCGCAGCATCGGCCGGGTGTTTATCCCCGATGCTTTTTGGGCCAAAATCAAATCGGCACCGTTGTATAATATTGAGGTGCCAGATGACGCGCGTATCCAAAACCTGGTGTCGGATTATGTCGGGGTCGATAAGGCTGCGTTGCGGGAAGCTTTTAACAAAATTGACCGAAAATTGGGCGGACAACACCTGAAAGCAGCCATGGAGGCACTTGATTGCGATGATTTTGCCACGGCAGCACGTATTGCGCTTCAATATTATGATAAAACGTATAGTTATTGCCTGGAGCAAAGCACGTCTCCGGTTATCCACCGTATTGCATTTGAGTACGGTGATCCCGTTCGGATTGCGCAGGCGCTTTTAGAAGCGGGAAATTAAAATTAAATATCGAACACCGAAGTGGGGGAAATGCCGGGCATCGCGTGTGATTTTTAACGCAACGCCCTATTTCGAAATTCGGTGTTCGGTGTTCGAAATTCAGTGCAGCGCGCCAGTCATCGCGTGTGATTTTTAACGCAACGCCCTATTTCGAAATTCAGTCCAGCGCGCCATCTTCAGGTTCGGTTTTACCCATTATGACTTCTCCGAAGTCATAATGGGTTGATTGTCAATTGATCTTTTCTACAAATGCATGACTTCTCCGAAGTCATAATGGGTTGATTGCCAATTGGTCTTTTCTACAAATGCACGACTTCTCCGAAGTCATAATGGGTTGATTACTAATTGATCTTTTCTACAAATGCATGACTTCTCCGAAGTCATAATGGGTTAATTACCAATTGATCTTTTCTACAAATGCACGACCTCTCCGAGGTAGGAATGGATTAATTATCATTTAATTAGCTACAAAGATGCGACCCCGCTGGGGTCGTAATGATTTGTTTTTCAGGTTTTTGGACCCCGGTGGGGTTGTTGTGATTGACATTGAGTAAACTCATCACTCATCACTCCTCACTCATCACTCCTCACTCATCACTCATCACTCATCACTCCTCACTCCTCACT
Source organism: Saprospiraceae bacterium (assembly GCA_027488935.1). GTDB lineage: Bacteria > Bacteroidota > Bacteroidia > Chitinophagales > Saprospiraceae > M3007. The sequence goes on from JAIYAP010000042.1 coordinate 17,887, forward strand.
CATCACTCATCACTCATCACTCCTCACTCATCACTCATCACTCATCACTCCTCACTCATCACTCATCACTCATCACTCATCACTCATCACTCATCACTCATCACTCATCACTCCTCACTCATCACTCCTCACTCCACACTCCTCACTCCACACTCCTCACTCATCGCTCATCACTCATCACTAAAACTCCACCTCCATTTCCTTCACCACCGCTCCGTTTTTCTTTTTCAAACGCAAATAGTATTTGCCGGAATCGAGGTTCCAGACTTCTACTTTGAGTCCGCTGCGGTGCTCGCCGGCTTTTGCGGGGGCATCTTTTTCGAGTACTTTGATTTGTTTGTTGTTGCTGTCGTATAGGATCAGCGACAGTTTATCGTCTTTTTCGAGGGTGTACTGGAAATTGCTTTCGATGACGAGGGCTTTTCCGTTGTCGGCCAATTGGCGGGGGGCTTCGGTTACTTTATATTTGATATGGTAGGGTGGGGGTGTTTTTCCCAATAATTCGGCGGCGAACTGTTTTACCTCCTGGTCGCTGATGCCGCCGAGATGCCGACCGTTGGATACGCTCCACACGGCTGCCTGGGCGCTTTCTTGCTCCAATTTGCCTTTTTCCGTCAGCATTTTTAAGAGTTTACACAAACGGTCGGGCGCCATGGCGGCCAGGCTGAATTTGTCGCCGATGCCGGGCGAAAGGTCGCCTGCTTCGGTACAGAAGGTGCGCAATTTGCCAATGAAAGGCACTTTAACGCTTACATTGAGGAGTTGTTCCTGCGCAATGACGAGGGTTTGCAAACTGCTATCCTTGGGAGCAATCAGTTGTCCTTGGGGGATACGAATGCGCAAGGGCTTGTTAATCAGGTTTTTACAGGTAAATTGCATGCTTGCTCCGGTATAGCCGCCCGCACTTTCAAAGTCTACCGTGACCATTTTGGCTTTGATGGCTTCCTGGAGGTCGAGAATGGATTTGGTGGAAAGATTATCTGCATATTCAGCCGGTTTTTGAGCAATTACCAGGGTGGTAGGGAGCAGTAAAAGGATAAGAAATTTAATTTTCATGAATGCGTCAGTTTGACTAAAGAACGGCAATCGTTTCGGTTTGGTTCTGGGTTTAGGAATTTTAACATGTTGTCTAAACTTAATTAAGCCTTAACCTCTTAGAGATTTGCTTTTTTAAGGTCCTTTCTACCTTTGCCTTTTTGATTGACATCTTTCCACCTTTTTGCTTTTTTTCGCTTATGACTCGTAACAGGTTTACATTTATCCTGCTTTGTATCTGTTTGCCCTTGCTGGTGCGCAGCCAGAACTTCCCGGCATTGTTGTTCAATGGCACCGACGGACAAGTTCAAATTCCCAATTTGCTGAATTTTGGTACGATTGAAGATTTCAGTCTGGAAGTGCGCGTTCGGACCGCGGGTTGGCCAGAAGATCCGTCTATTTTGAGTGATAAAGACTGGAATGCGGGTAAAAACAAGGGTTTTGTTATTGCGGGTAAAACCGATGGTCAAACCTGGAAATTCAATATTGGCGACGGTACCAACCGTATTGACTTGAACAATGGCGGTAAAATCAATGACAATGTTTGGCATACACTCACGGTTACGTTCGACCGCGATGGCGCCAAGCGCATCTACCAGGATGGCCAGTTGTTGCAAACCAATAACACGGTATTTTCGGGCGATGTGACTTCTCCACAACCGTTTTTAGGCATCGGACAGGATGGTACCGGTACTTATTTTACCAATTTCCCGGGCGAAGTTGCCGAGGTGCGTATTTGGAGCATTGCGCTCGATAGTGCCACGGTAAATAACTGGAAATGCCAGCCAGTAACCGCACAACACCCGAATTATAGTGCTTTGTTGAATAATTGGACTTTTGGGGAAGGCAGCGGCACGAAAACGGTGGATGTGATTAATGCCACAGAAGGCACTTTGGTAGGTGGTGTAAGCTGGACAAACGGTGCATTTGCGGTGCCGGTTGCTGCTTTTAGCACCTTTGCTGCTGGCTTGAACGTTGATTTTACCAATACTTCCAGTGCTGCGGCTGCTTACCAGTGGAGTTTTGGCGATGGCACTTTTAGCAATCTTTCCAGCCCATCGCATCTATATACGCAAGCGGGTACGTATCAGGTTCGTTTGGTGGCTGCGGGTGCTTGTACGGCAGATACCAGCATCATTTCGGTCGTTGTAACCGACGGTGTAAGCAATAGTTATGTTGCCGGTGCAGGTCGGGCAATCGACTTCGACGGGGTGAATGACTATGTGGTGCATGCCAACAATGCGGTTTTAAAAACCACCGAGGCGGTAACCGTGGAAGGCTGGATTTATGCACGCACGGCCGAGCAATGGGAGTCATTTATGTCTTTCGCGCAAGACAATGGCAGCAATGAATCGGGTTATGATTTTTCTTATGTGAATGATAAGTTGCGTTTTCGGTGCAAAACAGAAACCATGGGCGGCAATGAATGGGACAATAACCCGGGCGCTGAAATTCCATTCAACCAGTGGATTCACGTGGCGGGTGTGTATGACGGTGCCGAAATGCGGATGTACTTAAATGGCGTTTTAGCCGAAAAACAAAGCAAAACGGGCCTGATTAGTTGGCAGTTTGACCCAATCGATATGCGGATTGGTGCTTACCATGACGACAATGAAGACTATTACTTTGATGGTCAGGTTGACGAAGTACGCATCTGGAAGGTAGCACGTACGGAAGATGAAATTCGCAGCAAAATGTGCAGCAAATTGACGGGCACAGAAAATGGTCTGGTAGCCTACTATCGGCTGGATGAAGTTGCAGGCGCGATTTCTAAAGACGAAAGTGCGACCAATTTGGAGGGTACCCTGGTTAATATGACGCCTGCGATCGACCGCGTGCGTTCTGGCGCGGCTTTGGGCGAAGCGAGCGTGTACGCATATCCGAGCGTCTGGACCAACCAGACTTTGAGTTTGCAGGCACCACAGCAAGGGGTGATGCAGGTAGGTAATGTACAGGACAATCCAGCAGGTATGCATTTGTACCGTGTTGATAGTCTGGAAATTAGCACCATTCCGGCCAATGTATTGGTACTTTCTGGCGATTATCACTGGGGTGTTTTTGGTACCGAGGTGGCAAGTTACACGGGCAGTTTCAATTACAGCGGCAACAATTTGGCGAATTCGGCAGAACCGATTCTTGGTTTTGGTGTACGCAGCAACAATGCGGATCTTACCTGGTCGGCTTACACGGGCAATTTGAACACAGGCACCGATGTTTTGGAAGCACCTTTCGCGGGCAACCGTGAAGTGTTTTTGGCAACGGCTGATTTCACCAGCATTTGTCCTTTCCAGGGTGCCGTTGGCTTGTTGAATGCCGGTTTTGATTTTATTGAAATAGAATGGGGCAGCGTGCAAAATCTTTCCAATATTGCCTATGGTCCGGTTGGTTTCAAATTAGGGGAAGGTACTTATGTGGAAGGCATTACGGCTGCAAAATACAATGCAACGGGTTTGAATGCCGATTCTGCTTACGATTTTTACATCCGCGACAGTTGTACCCTTGGTGGTTTGCAAAGTGTTTGGTTTGGTCCATACACATTCCGCACCAGTGCTTGTACTGCGCCAACCAATGTTGCTACAACGAATTTGAGCACCGGTGCAGGTACCATTACCTGGGATGCCGCGAGTGGGGTAGGGTATGATTTGCAATGGGGCCCGAGCGGTTTCGACCTGGGTATTGGTATACAAAACTTAGGTATCACTTCGCCCTATATCCTGGATGGTTTGGCTTCCAACAAATCGTACGATTACTACTTGCGTGCTGCATGTTCAGGCGCGGGCAACAGTGGCTGGGTAGGTCCGTTTACGTTTACTACCTTGACAGTTGGTGTGAACAACCCATTGCTGGATGCTGCTTTGAGCGTATTCCCGAATCCGGTATCTGATCGTCTGATGGTTCAAACCAAAGATGTACGGGTATTTGAAAATGCGACCTTCCGTTTGATCCAGTTGGATGGTGTTGCGGTGGATTGTCCGGTGCGTATTCAAAATGCTGCTTCAGTCGAAATTAACACAAATGCTTGTGCAGCAGGTATTTATATGTTGGAGATACAGACTGGCCTTGGGGTGTTTGTTGCCAAGGTGGTGGTGTTGTAGGAGGTAGAGAAAAGGGGGGCCACGGAGTTACGCGGAGGTACGGAGTGCACGGAGAAAAAAAGGGGGTTCCACGGAGTTACGCGGAGTTATGGAGGTGTACGGAGAAAAACTCTGTGCACCTCCATAACTCCGCGTAACTCCGTGACCCCTTTTTTTCTGTGGAACCCCTTTCTTCTATATCTCCTAAGTCTCTATAGTGTGCGTAGTTAGGATAAACCAATCGCTAGGCGTGCTTGTCAGCTCATTCGTTTCGTCGTTGAACGTGATGGTAACCAATTGACCACCCACGAAAATGCCTTTTTTACTTGCGCCGTTGTTATTCATTTTAAACCAGCGCTGGTGTAGCATGTTATCGAGCAGGAGGGTGCTCAGTTTGCGGAATTTGTCGGCACGTTCGCGGTGCGCAGGTTCCCAAAAAATGATTTCGCCGCTGGGTGCCTGGGTAATTTTGTCGATGTAATGGCGGAAAAAGTTGGTGTAGCCATTCATATCGGTACGTTCCATCATGGCGTAATCCACGTCTAATTCATCCATGGATTCCACATCCGGGAAAAACAGTTTTTGAATGTCGGTAGCAGACAAGCGCTCGCCAATTTGGTCTTGGGTAAATTGGTGTACCACGATTTCGATATCCGATTCGCTGGGATACAACAGGGTACTTACTGCTTCTTGCAATTCCCGCAGAAATACTTCCGGGGTGGGGGAGAGTGTTTGAATAGCCATAATATTTGTTTTTATTGATCAAATGAAAGGATGCAATAAAGTTAATGAGTCGGCTATGTAAAAATTAGAAACGAGACATTAAGTAAAAATTAAATTAGTTTTCTTCGTTTAAACCAAATAAAGATGACAAGGGATATCACCAGCATCGAAACAATGGTGATGTGGTAGCCGTACTTAGCGCGCAGTTCGGGCATGTTTTCGAAGTTCATACCATAAATACCGGCGATAAACGTGAGTGGCATGAAAAACACCGAAAAAACCGTGAGGAGTTTCATGACATCGTTGGTTTTCTGGGCCGAAAGCGAAATGTACACATTGGATAAGTTGTGGGCATCTTCCTGGGCCTGATCGAACAGGGTGATGAGGCGCAGGTGCAAGTCCTTGATATCTTGAATGACAATTTTATCGTTTTTGGTGGCATGGTGCCTGCTGAGTATATCGGTCGTTTGCAGCAACATTTTTTTACAAATACTGGCTTTCCGTTTCAGGAAATAAATATGCTCCATCTGCTGTGGCTGAATGGATTGTAAAAAAATACTGCTTTCAATTTCATCGATTTCGTCGGAAATTAATTGTGCCGGCTTTTCATAGGAATGCAGGCCATACCATAGAATTTTGCTAAAAATTTCAGAAATCGTATTGATTTTCTTGGTTGGAATATATTTATTATAAATTTCTGATATGAAGTCAAAACTGCGGCGGTGGATGGTAATCAGCACTTTATCATTAAAAAACACCGCAATTTTATTGGTTAATTCTTGTGCCGTATGTCCACGATCGTCTATATCGGCGGCAAATACGCGGATGATGACAAAGTTGAAATCATCAAGCACTTCAAATTTGGGCAGGTGATCAGGTTCCATGCAATCCCGCAAGGTGTAGTGGTGCAACTTGAACTGATCGCTGAGTTTTTCTAATTCTTGTACTTCAGGATGCTCAATATCAATCCAGATACAACCTGTTTCCTCCGGGAGTTCGTAATTTTTTACCATTGGTTTTAAATCTACCGTTTCATGTTATCGTAAACAATTTCAAAAGCTTCTGGGCCTACCCCAAATTGGCCCCGAAAAGGGTTGTCCATCGCTGCTACCAAGAAAAAAAGCGAGCCGAGCAATCCGGCAAACAATGCGGTCATTAACAAGTGCACCCTGAATTTATCGGTGACAAAAAACCAGGTGATGACAATATTTAGCATGGCCCCAAAGAAGATCACAAACCAAACGGAAGCAGGCAATCCGGTATCCGTGCCTTGTAGCCGAATGCGCCTTATTTCGATCAAGTGGTTAAATTGCCGGTAAATTTCAGCAATCATGATTTCCTGATTTTTTGATTTTGGTTCAAAATGCAGCAAAATATTCTGAAAAACCGTGAGTCGTGCAGTGCCGCCAATGGGCAAAATACCTTTGCGTTGCTGGGGCCAGGCTTCTTCAATGGTGTAACGGGTGTATTCGCGCAAGGCCCCGCGCAACGAATCGCCCACGGGATTTGGAATAATGCGTGCATCCTGGTACAATGCCGATAACGCCGCTGCTTCTCTTGAAACGGTATCGTCCAAGTCGGCAAAGTTTTCCCAGGCTGCTACTGCAATCAAACCCAAGGTAATGCCGTAAATGGCGTTCATGCCTGCCATGAAATAACTTACAATATCGTTATGTGCTTGTGGTATTACTCTTCGGGAAATAAAAGGACGCAAGATAAATAAGCCTGCAACAGCGAAAATGATAAAAAAGCTGATACAGAGTATTGCAAAAAGCCAACTCGGGAGGTCATACAGCCAGAAAAAGTTCATTTAATCGAAGGGAATAGTGTGCGGTAAAAGTACAAAAAAACACGGCACAAATTGGGTAATTGAAGTCATCGTTTTCCGATTCAATTTAGCGCCCAGGGTGACGGGAATCAGCTTCGGTACTATTTTGTTGGACCTACCTTTGCAACGCATTCCTAAAGAAAGCAACTTTTTGAACAAATCTATTTGACGAATTACATAAAAATACCATGCAACAGTTTGTATCTGCCGCCGAAGCGGTAAAAGTGATTCAGCCCGGCAACCGCGTTTTTGTACATACAGCCGCCGCCGCGCCCCAGTTATTGGTGCAGGCCCTCACGGAGCGCGCTGCCGAATTATCGAAAGTTGAACTGATTCATTTGCACACGGAAGGTCCGGCGCCATACGTTGACCGCAAATATGCGGGTACGTTTTTTACCAATGCCTTGTTTATCGGGGGGAACGTTCGGGCTGCGATGCCGACCGAAATGGCCGATTACATCCCGATTTTTTTGAGTGATACGCCCAGTTTGTTCCGGAAAGGGCATTTGCCGGTTGATGTAGCTATGCTCACCTTATCGCCGCCCGATCGCAATGGATGGTGCAGTTTGGGGGTGTCGGTCGATTGTAGTTTGGCGGCGGCTCAAACGGCTAAATATGTGATTGCCGAAATTAACCCCAATATGCCGCGCACCCATGGCGATGGTTTTATCCACATCAGTCGGTTACACGCGGTGGTCATGAGCGAAAACCCACTTTTTGAAATTATCCATGCGGATCCTTCCGAGACAGAAATACAAATCGGGCAACATATCGCCGATTTGGTGGAAGATGGCGCGACCCTGCAAATGGGCATCGGCTCTATTCCCAATGCGGTATTGGCGGCGCTCGGTAACCACCGCCGCCTGGGTATTCACACGGAGATGTTTTCAGATGGTGTGATCGACCTGGTAGAAAAAGGCATCATCACCGGGGAGGAGAAAAAACGCCAAACCGGCATTATTACGTCTACTTTTTTGTTTGGCTCCCGCCGCCTGTACGATTTTGTCCACGACAACCCGCTGGTGCGCATGATGGAAGCCTCGTACACCAACGATACCTCTATTATACGCAAAAATCCGAAGGTTACTGCGATTAACAGCGCCATCGAAATTGATTTAACCGGACAAATCTGCGCTGATTCAATTGGGTCGCGCATGTACTCGGGTGTTGGAGGACAAATGGACTTCATTCGTGGGGCTGCCTTGTCGGATCGCGGAAAACCGATTATTGCCATGACCGCCACCACTGCCAAAGGGCAAAGCAAAATTGTGCCTTTCCTGAAACAGGGTGCAGGCGTCGTAACTACCCGTGCCCACGTGCATTACGTGGTTACAGAGTATGGGGTGGCCAATTTGTTCGGCAAAAACCTGCCACAACGTGCCAAGGCATTGATAGACATTGCCCATCCCGATGCCCGCGAGGAACTGGGCAAAGTAGCTTGGGAAATGTGGCGTTAAGCAGACTTGTTGCGGTGGGGCGTAAAACGACAAAAACAGCCTATCGTCAACTTCCCACCGCAACAAGTTTAGTTTATCGTTGAATCATTACCCTGCCCATTTCCAGGGTTTCGGCGGTTTTGATGCGCATCCAGTAGAGTCCGTTGGGCAAGTTTGTCTGGAGATCAAAAGTGGTTTGTTGGTCTAATTTGGTTTGAAACACCAATTTGCCCTGGCTGTCGTACAAGCTGCACATGCCTGACTGGGCAGTTTGGCGGGTTACCTGAAAACTTCCAATGGCTGGATTGGGTGTAATGTGGAGGGTACTATTTAATATAGGTGTCGTGGTGGATGACACACCAAGGTTAAGCGCTTTATAGGCATTGATGCGGCCAAAGCCGTGGTATTCATCCCATCCGGGTATATCTTCTGTTGGTTTGCCCACCTTGTCTTCCGCAGTGGTGGTGAGGATGGATTTAATCTGATCGGGTGTCCGGTCTGGTTTTTGCGCCAGCAAGAGGGAAACCAGGCCCGTTACGTGCGGCGTTGCCTGCGAAGTACCGCCCCAGTAAGTATCAAAATTGGTATTGGACAAGTAGTTGAGGCCATATATGTAATTGCCTGGTGCTACAACCGTTATATGGTTTCCATAGTTGCTACCGCTGTTGTTGGCCCAGAAGAAGGGGCGTGTGCGAAAATCGTTGGGATTGGTGGAGCCTACTGCGATCACCCCTGGGAATCCGGCCGGATAAAAAACGGAACTGGTGTTGCCGTTCATCATACACACCACACAAATTACCTGGTTGTTGAGGGCGTACGTGATGGCGCTGCCCAGGATCGGAGAGTAGGAGTTGCCGCCGACGGACAAATTAATGACCCGCGCACCATTGTCTACGGCATACGTGATGGCTTCTGCCCACCAGGAGTAATAGCCGAAGTTGTCTTTATTAATGCCCTTGAGGGACATAAGTTTGCAGTTCCAATCGACCCCGGCATACCCTATACCGTTATTTCCATTGGCGCCAATGATCCCAGTTACATTGGTTCCATGTCCGTGGTCGTCGGTGGGATTGTTGTCGTTGTTGGCAAAATCCCATCCATTTACGTCGTCGATATAGTTATTTTGATCGTCGTCGATGCCATTGCCCGGAATTTCAGCCTGGTTGACCCATAAGCGCCCCTCAAATTCGGGGTGATCGCGTTTGATGCCGCTGTCCATGATACATACCACGATGTTTGAATCGCCTTTTGTGATATTCCAGGCTTTTTCCATGTCAATATCGGCTCCGGAAATGGCGGCCGACAAGGTGAAGGAGCCGTTATTGTAGAGGCCCCATTGACGGGAATAGAAAGGGTCATTGGGGGTGAGCAGGACCGTAGCAGGCGGTATGTTGGCCGGTGCAGCAACACCGGGAATGCCTTGGGTAGCACCGATATGATCTTGTTCGGCCAGTTCAACGGCCTCGATCTGGCGGTAAGCCGTCAAAATAGTTTCCAGGTTAACATTTTCAGGAAAAGTAATCGTGTACCAACATTTGGGATCGCGCTTGCCTGCGTGTAGGGCGTGTACACGGGTGGCGCCGTGGGTTTGGCTGATTTGATCAACTTGCGCATTGCCGGTTTTGCCTTTTATGGCCAGGGCTGGATCAGCCATGCGGGCACCTTTTAGTTGCAGGATGATTTGGGGGGGGAGCGGATTAGATTGTGCTGTGAGGGCAAGGGTCAGCAATAAAAAAGCGCAGGAAATCAAGATTTTGGGCATGACGGACAGGTTTTCGTAGTAGATTGGTAATATTGGGAGAAAAATAAGGTATTTTGTTTATTTGGGAGCGGATAAGTTGGGTGTTTGTTTGAAATTGGCATAACGAAAAAATCCAGGCAAAGCATTTATAGTTTGTTTAAATAGCACACTGGAGCAACCTGATGGACCACTCGTTGTTAGGGAGGGCATTCCTTTTAATGGTATGAATATCCTAATATGAATAGTTTTTTTATTAATGTAAATTTTTATTTTTATTTTTATTGCAAAATTTTGAACCAAAATTACTTTAAGTTGTTTGCTGATCGGCTGGATCTTCAGCCAATAACCAAATTTTATGTTTTTTATGAATTCGCTTTTATTCACTACCCTGCTCTTTGCCGGCCTGTCAGCCAATGATTATGTCGGTTTCACCTTTTTCATCGGTTACATGGCGATGTTCGCTGCGTCCGTTTTCTTTTTCTTCGAGCGTCAGCAAGTTGAAGGAAAATGGAAAACGTCTTTGTTGATCGCGGGCCTCATCACCATGATTGCTTCGGTGCATTACTACTACATGCGCGATGTGTGGATGACTACTGGTCAGTCGCCAACCCAATTCCGTTACATCGACTGGATCCTTACTGTTCCGTTGATGTGTGTAGAGTTTTATTTAATCCTTAAAGCGTTCGGCGCTAAAATCGGTCTTCTGTGGAAAATGATCGGCTACTCTTTGGTAATGCTGGTAGCAGGTTACCTCGGCGAAACAGCCTTCCGCAGCAGCAGCGTAATTTGGGGTATCATTTCTACCGTGGGTTATGTTGGTATCCTGTATGAAGTATGGTTGGGTTCTGCACGCAAATTGGCAGGCAATTCCGACGATCCGAACTTGAAAGCAGCATTTAATGCCTTGTCTTGGTTCGTTTTGGTTGGTTGGGCAATTTACCCAATCGGATACATGGCCATTGAGACTGATGGTTGGTTGCGTGGTGTAATTGACGTACGCAACATGGATTTGATCTATAATATTGGAGATGCCGTAAATAAAATCGGTTTCGGTTTGGTGATTTATAGCCTGGCTATCAAATCATCTGCTAAAGCCGCTTAATTAGGCTCGTAATCCCCCGGACTGGGCCGATTTCAAGTGAAAACTTGGTATAATCGGCCCAGTTCAATTTTGACAATTTTCTGTGTTCGTCTTTTGTTTTCAAGATCATGACAAAAGTTCATTTTTCCTTTATTTTCATCTTCCTGTTGCTCTTAGCCGCCTATCCTTTGTTGGGCCAGGTATCTGATATGACCCAAGCGGTGGTGGCCATGGGGATCGTATTGTTTTTTGGCGTACCCCATGGTGCGATAGACAATATTTTATTTCTCGAAAAGTCGAGCATGTCACCTGTTCGGTTTTATGCCTATTATTTGGGAGCCATTGTTTTAAATGTGGTTTGTTGGCTGCTGTTTCCAGCATTTTCGTTGTGCCTGTTTTTGGCCATTTCCTCGTACCATTTTGGGCAATCTCAATTTGTAGAAAGCTTGAAAGCGCCTTGGCGGCTGGCCAACGTGTTGTATTTTTTTTGGGGAATGGCGGTGATCCTGTCATTTGTATATTTCAACACGGCTGCCTTGAAGGAACTGACGTTAAGTATTCCGGATTTGCACGCTTTTGAGGTTTTAATCAACCAGGCGTGGATTATGGGTCTTTTTGTTGGGAGTATTTTGGTTTGTTTGGCGCTGCTATTGCGCGCGCTTGCTAAAGGTATTTTAAGTACAAATGCTTTTGCAATCGAATTCTATTTATTGGCCTTGATTTGTCTTTTGGCGTACTTGACTAATTTTATCATCGGATTTACCTTGTTTTTTACTATTATCCACTCTTTTAAAGTGTTTCAGTCGGAATACAACCATTTTTACCCCAATTCGGAGCGCCTGCAGTTGGTTCCTTTTTTGCTGAAGTTGTTGCCGCTAAGTTTAATTTCCTTTGTGGGTGCGGGCTTATTATTCGGGATGATTCATTTGGGTATCGCGCCGCTTTCCTATCCGTTTGCGATATTATTGTCTATTTCTTCGATTACTTTACCCCATGTTTTTGTGATGGAGCGATTTTATGCGAATGCACAAAACATCGAGCAGGTATCCGGAAACGCGTGATTTATGCACCTTAGTGATTCGTTAAAAAGTATGTTCTTCCTCCAGTTTTAAGCGAGGGATGGCTAATCAACTTTTACACCTGAATTGGAGCCTAAAACACGTTTTACATACCATTTGCTATTGGCATTTCCTTTAAATTCGCGTTCCTTCGATATTTTTGCACCCAAATCATATACCCGTAATTTAAATGACGCTTTGCTGTAGGGCAGTTCAAAGTAATACATTCTGCCGTCCACTGCCATCGGTTTCAACTGTTTCCCAAGCGAATTGTACACCGCCAGATCTTTCGCGTTAATGCCCGATGCTTGCAGGGTAATTAGAATCGATTGGCCAAACGTTACAGTGTCCTTTACAAGCAATTGGTCCATGATACTCAAACTTACATCGAACTTTTTTTTGGCAGGTTTTTTATCTGGCTTAGGCTTGGCTGTATAGGTTATGTTGCTGATAGAATTATTTTCGGCAGGCACTATTGGTTTTTCCGGTGCAATAGGCATTGGTAGCGGCTTGGGCGCTTGTTTTACGCGGTTGGGTTTCACGGCAACTGCTGGTATCGGTGTTTCTTTTGGTGGTGGAGCCAATAAAGTATCGTTGGGCACGATTGATTTAATAATCGGTGTAGAAGTTGCCATGCGTTTGGGGGCTGGATGCAACAGTTGACTCCAATCGAAATGCTGCACTAGTGCGTACATTCCTGCGCTTAGTGAAATAAAAAAAAGCACAATGAGCGTCCTTCGAACCAAAGGCGATTGGGTTAAAAAATTAAACGCAATAAAAAGATCCAACTCCTTTTGAGAGGATAGCACAATTTGTGAATCTGTCCAGTGTAAATTGGTCATCATAAATTGCTCAGAAGCAACTACTTCCACGGCACGCTCTAGTACGATTTCCTTTTTCATCGATTCTCCATCGATTTTCTGAACCGTACTGATTTTGAGGTATAATTTTCTTGTTCCCGTAACAATTGGCTTTACAAAAAATATCCATTCCGAATAATCATCTAGTTCCAGGTATTGATCGGTTCTGTTCAACGTCCGAATTTCAAAATCTGTTCCGCCACTGCGATCAATCAGCGCCACTTCCATGATTTGTGATACTTTAATATCTTCCAGTTTCGCCTGATCGTGGTTGTCTATATTTTCCCGTATATTTTCTTCGCTGTAAGCAATTCGGATGATGCACTTCGTTTCCAGGTTCAGGGGCATGGAGTTCGGAACAGCATACAACACTTTTCCTTGCTTTTTGGATTTTATGGCAGGCGGTAACGTAGGCAGGTGTATTTGTTTTGAAATATATAACAAAGCACTACTTATATTGCTACATTCCCTCAAGTATTCCCGCTGATCCATCAATCCTTTATGCTTTTCTATATTTGCAATATAAAATCGATTTTTCAAAATAAGTAAATCACTGTAGGTGTTTGGATCTAATTTGTCTTTTGCATCGAGCAGCAAATCCAGGGCCTCCTCGGTTTTTCCTTCCCTTAAGAATGCATCTACGTTTTCCAGAATTTTTGCAAAATGATCCATTATCCGTTGTGTGGCGGTTATATTGATAGTATTATACTTCGCGCTGTATTGTTTTGTGCATGGCCTTCGGCCTAAATCATTGACAATCAGCGCTCAGCATGACAATGAATGCAGCCTTTCAGGCGGCGTTTAGTATATCTTGCATAAAGTAAAGCAAGCACACAAATGTAAATAATATTTTATGCAAAAATATAATAAATGCAAACGAGGTTCCGACCTGCTTGGGCGAAACCTCGTTTATAGGAACTAACCAAATAACAATTTATGAACGCCGCACCACCTTAAAAGCCAAATCCCGCCCAAAGCCCTGCATAATGGCCAAATTAATCCACGAAAGCGCAAATTTTTCCAATAATTCTACTTTGTCACCGCCTCCGAAGTCCCAGCAGGTGCTAAAACCGGCATCTAAAGCAAGTTGGCGTGCCACTGTTTTGGCTTCCTGACCGTCGCCTGCGCAAAACATATCTATGCCTTCACCGAGGTACACCGGATTGGCCATATTTTCAAAACCCGTTGAATTAAAGCACTTTACAACCTGTTGGGCCTTGGTTTCTGCTTTTATAAAATGGTAGGCGGTGGGGTAGGGCTCTGGACGAACACGCACGGCATTGGTGGTATCAATGATGGTCTTGTCTGCTGCACGGTCCAATAGTGCTTTTAATGCGAGTACGGCATCGGGTGGGGTAGCAAGCACAACTACTTCCGAGTGTGCAACTGCCAATTCCATGCTTTCAAACGGGATATCCGGCAAAGCAGCCTGCGCTTTCTGCGATTTTTCGGAAGCCGGATCGCGTACGCCAATCGTAACCGCATGACCGGCCGCTTGCCAGCGCGTTGCCAAAGCGGTGGCGACATTTCCTGCGCCTAAAATGGTGATTTTCATTGGTTTTATTTAATTTTTACGATTAGGTAAGTTGTAACGATAAGCCAATCCAAATGTAAGAATTTTATCATCTTCCAGCACTTTTTGAACAACCACATTTTCATGAGTGTAAGTGTATAAAGCATTGAAAGATAAGCCTTTCCAAATTTGAAAATCTACGCCAACATCAGCTTGGGTGCGGTAGTTTTTGGCATTATTTAAGCCTGGTTGCCAAAATGCATCGTAATACAAACGCAAGCGTCGATGCCAAAGATAATGCCACCCGCCCAAGTAACAAGTGCCGCGCCACAGTTGTATTTTATTCGAGCCGTTGTATCGCGTTTCGTTAAATTGGCTTCCATTAAAACGGTTATGCTCATAAACGGAACTCGCCGAAACTTTCATAACATGGTTGGCTTTCCGAACTATTTGCCAACTTAAACCCAGGCCTGCAAAATACCGAAAATCTACCCGCCGCCGAAAATTGGACGAAACATAAGCAATGCCAAAGGGATATACCGGCGTGCTGGGTTTGTAATACAGGTAATTCCGACTAAACAGATCATTATCAGCCTTTTTACCATAAAAAGCCTGGTACAAACTGCTGTTTTGCGATTTGAACACCCAGTTTTTTAGCGGCGATACCGAAAAGTCTAATCGGTTGCGCAGGGTAAGCAAGGATACATTACCAGTTTGGTAGTTGCCATTCACGCTGATGCGTAACTGCAATTTCAACGTATCGCTTTCGTTCAATTGGGCGTGTACATGCACCGACCAAAGCAAACAAAGTACCCAAATGACAGGTTGTTTTATCATGTTTTTATGGAAGTGTTTTTAAGGTATTTTAGTTAGAATATCCAAAAATACTTGCGGTTGTACCACAAAAGGCAAATGAGACGTATTCATTTCGTACACCTTTTTGATGCCGCCATGCGCCTTGACCATGATCTGTTGCAAGGAATAAGGCACAGCCTGGTCCTGGGTAGTTGAAATATAATACTTCGGTATCTTCCCATAGTTTTGCGCGGTAAGCACTACTTTTTCACCCAACGGTTTTGTGGGCTCCGCTTTGTGGTATTTTATTAAAATCTCCTGCATGAATGACGGACAATCAGCACAAACGCCGGGTACAATTTGGTCTTTTTGAATACTTGCTTCCGAATAATCGGCGCTGTACGACAAGTGATCAGCAACCACGCTGGGCTTGTCTTTTTTGCCCAAACTCAATAAATCATCCCCGTTTTTAGGTAAAAACGCAGAAACATACACCAGTTTTTGAATTTTGGCGGGTATTTTTTCGGCTACCTGCGAAACCACCATGCCTGCCATACTGTGGCCCACTAAAATTACTTTGCCTTTTTGCGCCTGCACGGCCTGCACCACCGTTTGTACATAATCCGAAAGATGTACTTTGCTGGCAGCCGTCAAGTCAATACCATGTGCCGGTAAATTCACCACAACTACATTGGCGTGCAAGGCAAGTTGATTGCGCACAAATCCCCAGGCACTTTCATCGGCCCAGGCACCGTGTACGAGCACATAAGTAGGGTAGCGCGCCCGGTCTTTTTCAAGGGCATTCACCACCAATTCGGCCGCTGCTGCCCCACTGTTTTGCTGTTGTCCGGTAATCAAATTGCCGTCTTTCACCGCATAAGCCGAAAAAGGAGCGCCCACTTCAAATCGACTATTGGGCATTTTATGGGCTTCATCCTCAATGCGAAACGGTTGAATTTTTTTACCTACATAATTGTCGGCATATTGCTCTTCGCTGGCGGCAAATCCCGTCCAGCGCTTGCCTTCCACCAAAAATTTACCATTGGGCAGTTTGGTTTTTAATAAAATACAAGTGCCGTGGCAAATCGCAGCCGTTGGTTTGCCCGTCAGGTAAAAATTGGTAAAAAACTGGTGTAAATCCTTGTTGTCGATGAAGGTGTACATGGGGCCTTGTCCGCCACAAACGAAAACGGCTTTGTAATCATCGGGTTTTACCTCCGAGAGTTTCAAGGTGTTTTTGGTCAATGCTACTTTGGCTGGATCTTTTTTAAATCCGAGTGAAATATAGTCAAAAGCGGCATATTGACTGGCATCTTCGGGGTCGCTAAAACCGTCAAACTTGATTTCGCCGCCATCCGGACTGGCAATTTCGACGGTGTATCCTGCCTCTGAAAACACCCAATAAGGATGGGCCAATTCGGCATACCAAACGCCAATGGGCCAGCCTGTTTGGGCACTCACGGAAGGGTTGGAAGCAATCATGAGTATTTTACCCATATTACCTGCATTGTGCTGGCCAAAAGCAGAAAGGGAAATAAAAAGGAACAGGGCAATTATAATCGGAAATGTGCGCATGGTTAATGTTCAATTTTGTGTGCAAGAGAAATATTACATCCGATGCTGGGGCATCATCGCCCTGTTCCACCTGAAAATGGTAAAAAGGATGCCACAAAATTGAAGGCTTCACGTATCTTTGCCAATATACTTACCCTTTCGTCTGATACACACTTTTTGGAAAGTAAGCCAAGCCATGCCCGATTTTATCCATAATAATAAGGTGTACTATAACCCGGTAGAGTTTGCGCTCGATCGAATCGGCGGCACCTGGAAAATGCCCATCCTGTGGAGGCTGAAGGACAAAACCATGCGGTATGGCGCTTTAAAAAAGTCGATCAATCACATTACGGACAAAATGCTGACTTCCCAATTGCGCGAATTGGAAACAGATGGCCTGATCAGTCGGCAAGTGTACGCCGTGGTGCCGCCCAAGGTTGAATATACGATTACACCCCTTGGAGCGCTTACCATTCCAGTGCTGGAATCTATTCGAAAATTAGGAATGGATTTGATGAAAGAGGCAGGAATTGAGCATGGAGCCTGACTCCTACCTCCAATTTAGGCTACTACCCGCACCAAATATTTATTCTTTTTGCCATTTTCTACCATGATATACTGACCCTGCAACAAATGCTTAGCACCGATTTTGAAATCCAGGCTGCTGATTTTTTCCTTGTTTATGGAAATTGCATTGTTCTGGATGGCTTTTTTGGCCTCGCTGCGGCTGCCAAGTATCGCCGTGTACTCTGAAAGAAAATCCAATAAATCCACCTCATTTTGTACCACATTGGCCGGTACTTCTGGCGAAGGAATTTCCTCCGCAACCTGCGCTAAAGAACGCAAATCGAGGCTACGGCAAGTATCAGGACCGGCTTTCGGATCAAATAACAATTGAGAAACCGCCAAAACCGACTGATATTCCGCCTCACCATGGATGCGGCGGGTGATTTCTTCGGCAAAAATGCGTTTTACACTTTGCATGTCATTGCCCGCTTCCAAGGCTTCAATTTCTTCCTTGTTTTTTAAGGAAAAATAGCGCAAAAACTTGGGTACATCGCGGTCATCCGCATTGATCCAAAACTGGTAAAAACGGTAAGGGGAGGTCAAATTCGGGTCGAGCCAAATGTTGCCCGTCGAACTTTTACCAAATTTGGTACCGTCGGCTTTCGTAAGCAAAGGCGTGGTGACGGCGTATAATTTTTGATCGTCAATTTTGCGGCCCAACTCGATGCCCGCCGTGATGTTGCCGTATTGGTCGCTGCCGCCCATTTGCAGGGAAATGCCGTGGTGCCGGTGCAACAACACAAAGTCGTACCCTTGCAACAACTGGTAGCTGAATTCGGTAAAGGAAATACCCGATTCTAAGCGGCGTTGCACGCTTTCTTTCGACATCATGTAATTGACCGTCAAGTATTTACCCACATCCCGCAGGAAATCCAGGACGTTCATGTCCTTATAAAAATCGTAGTTATTGACCAACAGGGCGTGGTTGGGGGTATCGGCATTAAAATTGAGCAGTTTGCGGGCCTGTTCTACTTGGAATTTCAGGTTATGATCAAGTTCGTCGTATGTTTTTAACTCCCGTTCTGCATCCTTGCCGCTGGGATCGCCAATACGTCCAGTTGCGCCACCCATGAGCATCACGGGCTGATGTCCACTCCGTTGTAAAAAGGTGAGCAGCATAATTTGCACATAGTTGCCAATGGTGAGCGAGGGCGCGGTTGGGTCGAAGCCAATATAGCCTTTTACGATACCCGATTTGAGGTGTTCATCGAGGCCGGGCGTCGAATCGTGGATGAGTCCGCGCCATGCAAGTTCGGAAAGAAAGTCGTTGTTGGTCAAAACGTTGTAAAGTTGTACGATGAAACTGGGTACTGCATAAATGCGTTTCCGTGTCAAAATGTTCCCGGAAGTCGCATGGCGGCAAAATTAGAGCGGTATTTCTAATTTTGGTAAGTATTCATAAAGAAAAGCGGCTGTTCAGGAAAAATCCCAAACAGCCGCCCAATTAAATTTAATGCAAAGATGCTTATTGAATCGCGATCTGTACGTAAGCCGTTTGTTCGCCCGAACGCACACGCAGGTTGTACACACCCGCAGGCAAGTCGCCATATTGGAAAGCGTGCAACAAATTACCCGTGCTGTAATCTACAATTTCACGTTTGATGAGGCTGCCCAAGGTGTTGAAGAGCGTAAATTCTACTTCATCACTGGCAGCGCCTTTCATTTCTACGCTAAATGCCCCATTGTTTGGATTCGGGAACACGCGGAACAGATCCAGCCAAACAGGTGTTTGCGTGCCTGTAATCACCACATTTACCACCTGTTGTAAGGTACTGGCACCACAGGCATTAATCGCAGACAACTCAACGGTGTACGTACCAGAGGTCGTGTACACATGCGTAGGATTGGCTTCGGTGCTGCCAATAGAACCGTCTCCAAAGTTCCAACTATAAGAATTCGCATTGAACGAGAAGTTATTGAAGTCAACTGCACCCTGATTGGTTACAAAGTTAAACGACGCTGCTGGCAATCCTTGGGTCTGGATATAGTTCTGAAGGGTCAAATCGTTGCTGCCAAACTGGTTCACCACCGTCAAACTTACGCCAAAAGATCCTGGTGCACTGTAGGTTACAGTTGGGTTTTGCAAGCTCGATGAAGGTGGATTGCCGCCCTGGAAACTCCAGTTCCATGCAGTCGGGTTGCCTGTCGACTGATCGGTAAATGTAATCGTAAAGGGTACACATCCGCTGGTTTCACCCGCACTGAAGGCAGCTGCGGGCGCTTCTCCTGCGATACTGATTGTTTGTACAAAGGAAACGGTACCGCATCCGTTTGCGGCATTCAGTGTGATAACATAATCGCCAGGCGCCGAATAGGTGTGCGTTGGATTGGTCGCATTGCTTACCTGACCGTCGCCAAAGTCCCAATTGTACGAAAAGGCATTGGTTGAAGTATTGGTAAGCGTAACGGTCGAACCGCTGGTTTGGTATGAAAATGCTGGAGCTGGCTGGGCTCCAACGCTGAAGTTGGTGCTGGTCGTGCTGCTGCCTGATCCATTGCTCACCGTAAGGGTGACCGTAAACACACCTTCTTGGCTCCAGGTAACTTTCGGATTTTGTTCGGTGGAAGTTGCAGGTTCACCTCCGGGGAAATTCCAGATGAAATTGGTGGCGTTGGCACTCGACGTATTGTTAAACTGCACGACAAATGGAATGCATCCAATCGTTTCATTTACATTAAATGCCGCAGTAGGGGGTGTTGCGATGGTCACCGTTTGGGTGGCCGTCGTTGTTCCACAACTGTTGGTTGCAGTCAACACCACGGTGTAAACGCCATCTGCCAAATAAGTATGGATTGGGTTGGCAATCGCAGAAGTGTTACCATCTCCAAAATTCCAGCTATAGGACAGGGCATTGCTCGATGCATTAGCAAAGGTTACAATATTGCTCGATACCCCTGCGGTGAAATTGGCAGTTGGAACTGTACCAACACTGATGTAATTGTTTTGGGTTGCGGTGGCATTTCCAGCCGCATTGCCCACCGTGAGTGTTACGCTGTACACGCCGGGCGTATTATACACCACCAGTGGGTTCTGTTGTGTGGAAGTATTTGGGGTACCGCCGGGGAATTCCCAGTTGTAGGTACTGCTGTTGGCAGAAGAAGTGCTGGTAAATTGAACGGACAAAGCCGCACAACCGGCAGTAACATTGGCCGCAAAGCCAGCCGTTGGCAAAGATGTAACGACCACGGTTTGGCTGGAAGTCGTAGTGCCACAGCCATTTGTAGCCGTCAAAACAACAGTGTAAGTTCCATCCGTGGTGTAGGTATGGCTTGGGTTGGTCGCAGTACTGTTTCCGCCGTCGCCAAAGTTCCAGCTATAAGTACTTGCATTGGTGCTGGTGTTGGTAAAGTTAACCGTCAGGCCGCTGTTTGCACTGGTAAACGAAGTAGCGGGCGTAGATCCGATGGTAACAAAGTTTGTTTTTATCAGGGTATCGCTGCCTGTTGGGTTGCTTGCAATCAGGGTTACATTATAAGTGCCGGGTGTGTTATACACCACAACTGGATTGGCAACGGTCGAACTCAATGGGGTGCCTCCTGGGAAACTCCATGCATATCCCGTTGAATTAGCGGATGAACTGTTGGTAAACTGTACCGTCGTTGATACGCAGCCACTGGTTGGTGTACCGGTGAAATTCGCTGCTGGCGGTGTTGCAATGGTCACCGCTTGCGAAAAGGTTTTGGTTCCGCAAGTATTGGTTGCAGTTAGCACCACGGTGTAAACCCCATCGTTCGTATAGGTGTGGCTAGGGTTTGTTGCCGTACTGTTTCCGCCATCGCCAAAGTTCCAGCTATAGCTCAGTGCATTAGTGCTGGTATTGGTGAAAGTGGCCGTTTTGCCATTTACACTGGTGTTAAATGCGGCATTTGGCACCGTTCCAACAGTTATGTAGTTGGTTTTGGTGATCGTATCGCTTCCGGCAGCATTACTTACAATGAGTGTTACCGAATAAATTCCGGCAGTTGGGTACACGGCCACCGGGTTGGCAATGCTGTCGTTGGTGGTGGTACCGCCCGGGAATTGCCATTTATAACCCGTTGCATTGGATGAACCCGTGCTGGTGAATTGAACCGTCAGGGGTGCGCATCCGTTGGTAGGCGTGCCTGTAAAGTTGGCAGTAGGCGGTGTAATTAGCGTGATTGTTTTAAAGAACGTGTCAATTCCGCAGGCGCCTGTAGCAATCAGGCGAACCAGGTACACCCCATCATTGGCATAAGTATGCACCGAATTGGTATCGGTAGAACTGGTGTTATCGCCATAGTTCCAGTTATAGGTGTTGGCACCCGTACTGGTATTGGTGAAATTAACCACCAATCCGTTGATCGTGTTATTAAACCCGGCATTAGGGCCGGCATTTACCGTGATTACCTGGGTAGCAGTACTGGTTCCACCTACATTGGTTGAAGTGAGGGTAACGGTATAAGTACCTGGGTTGGCAAATGTTACGGTTGGATTGGTATCAGTAGAAGTAGCCGGTGTGCCGCCCGGGAAATTCCACAGATAACTTACTGCGCCGGTGGTCTGGTTGGTAAAGTTAACCACCAATGGAGCACAACCACTGGTTGGATTTGCCGTAAATGCGGTTACTGGCGGTGTCGCGAGGGTGACTACTTTTGTAATCGTTGTGGTACCGCAATCATTGGTGGCGGTAAGCACCACATTGTAAGTGCCACCCACCGCATAAGTATGCACAGGGCTGGTTACGGTACTGGTTGTTCCATCACCAAAATTCCAGGAGAACGAGGTGGCGTTACTGGTCGTATTGGTAAATGTTACCACCAAACCATTGTTACTGAAGGTAAAGCCAGGAATTGGGGTGGTTTGCGCGGTAATAAAATTGGTTTTGGTTTCTACCGCACTTCCAGAAGCATTAAAAGCGGTCAAAGTAACCGGGTAGGTGCCAGAAATATTATAAAATACCACCGGATTTACCGCATTGGAACTGCTTGGGTTACCGCCCGGAAACTGCCAGTTGAACGTGGTTGCATTGCTCGATGATTCGTTGGTAAAGGTGACGAACAGGGTCGTACAACCACTCGTTGGCGAGGCGCTGAAATCGGCTGTTGGGGCCGTATTGATAATTTTTACCCGCGTGGCAGAGGCGCAGTTGTTGCTCGCAATCAGCGTAACCGTGTAATTTCCGGCATCTGTATAAGTATGCACAGGGTCTACATCAAAACTTGAAGTACCATCGCCAAAATCCCAAATATAGCCGGTCGAATTGGTAGAAGAATTGGTAAAGGTCACGGTCAGGCCACTCACCGTAAAGGTAAAATTGGCACTTGGTAAGGGCTGTACAACCACTTGTTTGGTAATCGTAGAGTTGCCATTGACCGTGAGGGTCGCATTAAAGGTGCCCGGTGAATTCCAGGTAACCACCGGATTTTGCTGGGTAGAAGTTGCAGGACTACCACTCTGGAAGGTCCATGCACGGCTTGTAACTGAACCGGTAGACTGATCCGTAAATTGGACGGCCTGGCCCTGGCAGGCAGGATCGGGACTGAAGGTAAAATTAGCGGTGGCTAACGGTGCACAAGGGGCAAGGCAGCCATTGTTGATCAGTGGGGTAACGTAGGAATTAAAGGAATTGGATGATCCGTTACTCCAGGTGTTGGCAGTCGATACAAAAGGACACATGATAAAGTTGGGCGGACAAGCACCGGCTCCATCATGTTGCATAGAAAAGTTGTGGCCAATTTCGTGGGAAGTCATACAGCGCAACAACTCGGAGTTGGTGGTAAAATCCTGCAGGCAATGGTATTTAAAGCTACTACAAACAGCACTTAAGTATGCAATACCAACGGTACCACCTGTGAAATCGCGGTTGGTCCAAAGCTCACCCAAATCAAAAGGAACGCCAAAACCACCACTATTACCCCAGGTACGGAAACTTGCCAACAGCGCACCGGCATCCAGAGAGCTCGTCCATGGATCGGAGCCTGTTACAACAAACTGCGTAACAATCACAAAGGTAAGATCGTGGTTAAAACTGCCGAGGTAATCGTTTTGTACATCGTTGATTACACCCGTATTGTGGTTTTCAACGGCTGCAACCGAACCGTATTTAGTAAACATCGAATTATCCGAGGCGATCGCAAGGTCCAACTGATAACATGCCATCGATTCTGCGCCATTTTGCGCATGTGTTTCCTTGGCATCTTCTACGAGTTTTTTCAATTCCATGCCTTCATCGATCACGGCACAAGTGGCATCATTATCCCGGATTACCGCGTCCATATCATATACTACAAACAAATTGCGTGCAGCACTTGGGTCAAAATAGTACAATGGCTCTATATAATACCGCTTGGAGCCCTCTTGTACAAAACCAAAGAGAAAATCCTTATTAACCGTAAGTCTTACCGTTCCTCCGCCATTCAATTCATACCCTTTGAGGGCTTTGGGGGCAGCGGTATAGGATTTTTGAAGTCCTTTTTCGGAAAGTACTTGCAATTGGTAATTGGAAGCAATGACACCGCTCGCAACCAGGTCGAGCTTCCATTGGTGCATGCCCAATTGCAAATCAAAAATCGCATTTGATCCAGGGTTGGTTTTTACTTTGGCGTTTACAGCATCTACATCTATTTGGTAAACATCCCAATAGGTCAGCGATTTTTTGAGCGCTGGGTTTTCCGTAACGTAAGGAACGCCCTGGATGGTTTGTGCTGAAAGGTGAAAGGAAAATGTTGCACTCGTCAGTACGACAAGCAAGAACAACACGCGTAAGAATTGCGTCATAGTAAGGTACTGGATTTGAGAAATTTTGAAAAATATCAGAATGCAAACATCGGCTTCTGGCTTGCATGGATTAGATCAAAAAGGAATGATCTAGCATTTATCATTCCAGAATCGCCTGCGAATGTACAATTAGTTGCAAAAAAGGTTTTTTTCTTGCGAAGAAAAATGTGCTTTTCGTCGTAGTAAGACTATTTTTTAACTTCGGTAAAATCGTTTTGGCCGAATGTATTCTTATTTTTTACAACTTTCGACAAATTAGAATTGGAAGCCTCCTGTGCGTCCTTTTTTTATTAACCGGGCAGCATCTTCACGAAATTCATGCTTTTTTACCCCATTTGTGTTAAAAATGTACTTAATTTCGATGTGGTGTATTCATGGTGAGGTCATATTTCTTTTCCATACGCCCTTTTTTGCATAATTTTAACACGTCAAATTGGCAATTAACCAAATTCTATGATTGTATGAAGAAATTACTACTCCTTAGTCTGTTGTGGCTATGTGTTTTGTCGGCCCAAGCCCAGTCGAAAATAGAAGGCAAGGTGACCGATGCTCAAAGCGGGGAAGCCCTGATTGGCGTGAGTGTTTTTGTAAAGGGTACTAATGTTGGGGCTGTAACGGATGTTGAAGGGAAGTTTAATTTTGTCGTAGCCGACCTCAACAAGGTGGTGCTCGTTTTTAACTACACCGGGTATGCTTCGCAATCCATTCCATTGAATGGCAAAACCACCTTAGACATTCAAATGGGTGAAGACCTCAATTCCTTAGACCAGGTGGTCGTGGTAGGTTACGGCACACAGCGCAAAAGTGACCTTACAGGCTCGGTGGGTACCCTGAAAGCCAAAGACATCGAACGTATTCCAACGGCCTCGGTCGACCAGGCTTTACAAGGAAAAATTGCCGGCGTATACGTAAGCCCAGTAAGCGGCGAACCCGGCAAGGGTGCAGTAATTCGCATTCGTGGTACCGGTACCCTCAACAACGCCAACCCACTTTATGTCGTAGATGGCATGTTGCTCGACGACATCGCCTTCCTCAACCCGCAGGATGTGGCCTCTATTGAAGTACTGAAAGATGCATCTTCCACTGCAATTTACGGCAACCGCGGCGCGAACGGGGTCATCATCATCACCACCAAACGCGGTTCTGATGGTAAACAGGCCGTTGTTACCTTCGATTCCTACTATGGCTCGCAGGAAATTGCCCGCAAAGTACCCTTGGTCAATGCCTCGGAATTTGCCCAGATGTATAATGAACTGACTAAATCACAATACTATAAAAATCCTGCAGCACTTGGAGAAGGCACCGACTGGCAAGATGCAATTTACCGCCCTGCCCCCATGGGCAATTTGCAATTGGGTATTGCGGGCAAACTGAAAAAACTGACCTACAACGTTTCTGGAAACTATTTCAACCAACAAGGTATTCTGGAAAAAACCGGCTTCGAACGCGGAACCGCTCGTTTTAATGGCGAATATCCCATCCATCGTTTGGTGAAAATTGGTACAAACATCGCCTACTCTGGCGAACTTAATAAAACGGTGCTCGGTGGCGTAACCGGTGCTGCCTACCGCATGCCGCCTGTATTCGGTGAGCGCGACAGCACGGGCGCGTTTACAGATCCTACCTTTTTCGGCTTGGCATTGTCTAATCCTGCCGCCGATTTGTTCTATAAAAGTAACTGGCGGGGCCGCGTAAACCGCTGGGTAGGAAGTGTTTATACGGATGTGCAGATTTTAAAAAGTCTCCGCTTCCGAAGCAATTTTGGTTTGGATCGCCGTCGGCAAAAAGTGACTTTTATCGAGCCTACTTATAAGGTGTCGGCATCCCAGTTGAACAACCTCAACCGCAACAGTTTTAGCAAAGAGGGCAAAAATACCTGGCTGTGGGAAAATACCCTGACGTATGACCGGGATTTTTCGTTTATGCATCTGAATGTGTTGGGTGGACAAACCATGCAAGAATACACCGATAATTTCCGCAATGTGGTCAATGATACCCTCCAGCCAAATGGAGAAGGTGGTTCGGATTGGGCCATGTTGAGTTATCTGTTCCGCACCAACGCTACTTTTTTCGACCGATATTTGTTTACATTCTCGATGCGCGCCGATGGTTCCTCCCGTTTCTCCAAATCCAATCGATGGGGCTATTTCCCTTCCGTGGCCGTTGGCTGGAACATCATTCAAGAACCATTGTTACAAGGCCAAAAATTGTTTGATCGCCTCAAATTCCGCGCATCCTGGGGTATCGTGGGCAATGACAAAACCCAAACCTACCCATCACTAGGGTTTATTGAAGATGAATTGTATGCCGTATTCGGCCCTGATCAGCAAATTTATTCCGGGGCAACGCTCATCCGATATGCCAATGCTTCGGTACGGTGGGAAGCCACCACGCAAACCGATATGGGCCTCGAATTTGCCCTTTTTAAAGGTAAATTAAGCGCTGAAATAGACTGGTACAACCGTTTTACCTATGATATTCTCGCCGAATTGCCCATTCCAAGTTATGTGGGGTCTTTGGGTGCGCCGGTCGTTAACTCTGCCGAAGTGCGCAACCGAGGCTGGGATATTTCTATAAACTGGCGCGAAAAACGCGAAAAATTTGCCTACAACCTCGGTATCATCTATTCGACGGTTGAAAATGAAGTGATGAAACTAAACCAGGGCCGTTCGGAAATTTTTGCCGCCCAATTGCCCAGCGGCGACTTTGCTACCCGTACGGTGGTGGGTCAACCCATTGGTTCCTACTATGGATATGAAGTAGCGGGCATTTTCCAAAACCAAACCGAACTCAATACCCTGCCCAAAATTGGAACCGAAAAACCAGGTGACCTGCGTTTTGCCGATAAAAATGGCGATGGGGTGATTACAGAAAAGGATCGCACGTTCCTGGGTAGCCCAATCCCAACCCTTACCTATGGATTTTCGGGTGGAATGGAGTTTTTAGGCTTTGATATCAACGCCGACTTTTTTGGCGTAAAAGGAAACAGGGTACTCAATGCAAAAGCAACTTCAAGGTTCGGTGTGTACAATTGGGAAAGTGTGTATTACGATAATCGCTGGACCAGCGAAACCAGCACCGGTGCAACAGCGCCCCGCGTTACCAACGGTGGCCACAATTATCGTATGTCGAGTTTCCTGATCGGGGATGGCAGTTTCTTGCGCCTGCGTAGTGTCGTTTTGGGCTATAGCCTGCCGGAAAATGTATTAAGCCGAATCCACCTTTCCCGCCTGCGCGTATATGTAAGTGGCACGAATTTGTGGACCAAACAAAATTACAGCGGTTACAGCACCGAGTTTCCCAACAACAGCGTTTACGAAGCGGGGATTGACAACTTGAACTACCCAATGAATAAAACCTTGATATTCGGTATGAATGTGACCTTTTAAACGTTCAAAAGCCTCCTTTCACATAAAAAAATCGCATTATGAACTATAAAATCAGTTTTGCCCTCCTGCTCCTTTTGCTGGTGCAAACCAATTGCCAACAAGATTTCCTCGATCGTACGCCAACCGGTCAATTGGTGTTCGACCAATATTTTAAAACCGCCGATCATGCCGTGCAGGCTACCAATGCGGTGTACAACCAATTCCGTTCTTTCGATTGTGTCGGCTTGGGCTATATTGGTATCACCGATATCATCAGCGATGATGCCGACAAAGGCTCTACTCCCAACGACCAGCCACCCGCCGCTGAAGTTGATGGCCTTACGTTCGATGCAACAAATTCGTACTTTTCGAACGCATATCGTGGTTATTACCAAGCAATTGCACGTGCAAATGTGGCTATCGAAAATATCCCGGCCATCGAAATGGATGCGACCTTGAAAAATCGCCTGATTGCCGAATGCAAGTTTTTGCGTGCCCACAGCTATTTGCTTTTGGTGCAATGGTTTGGCGATTTGGCCTTGGTTACCAAAGTGCTTACAGCCGATGAATATTATGCCCAGGCCCGGCAACCCAAAGAAGCGATTTATGCACAAATCGAATCCGACCTCAAAGAAGCCATCGAAGTGCTTCCTGAAAAAGACGGATATGCCGCGAATGACCTCGGTCGTGCTACCAAAGGCGCCGCCAAAGGATTGCTCGCCAAGTTGTATATGGTGAAAAAAGACTTTGTGAACGCAGAAAAATACTGCCTCGAAATCATCAACAGTGGCAAATACGACCTTTTGCCAAAGTATACGGATAATTTCCTGGCGGTTGGCGAAAATGCCGTCGAATCCATCTTTGAAATTCAAGCTGCTGCATTGCCGACCCAACAAGCCGCCAGCCCGGGTGCTTCACCTTATAATATGGTGCAAGGGGTGCGGGGTGTTCCCAACTTAGGCTGGGGCTTTAACCGCCCGTCCGATAATTTGGTTGCTGCTTACGAACCAGGCGACGTGCGCCGCGAAGCCACCGTTTTATATGTGGGCGAAGTATTACCCGATGGTTCCGCCCAGGTGCAAGACAATCCCGAAATTGTAGGCGAACGGTTCAATCAAAAAGCCTGGGTGCCCAACCATCCGGGTTTGCAAGACAATGGTCCAGGCAATATTCGGATACTCCGCTACGCCGATGTTTTGTTGTTGGCCGCCGAAGCGCTCAATGAAAACAACAAACCCACCGAGGCCTTGGTGTACCTCAATAAAATTCGCAAACGCGCCCGCGGAACCAGTACTTTTTTCCTGCCAGACGTAACCACCATCGTAAAAGATGAACTGCGCGAAAAAATTTACAAAGAACGCCGCGTCGAATTGGCCATGGAACAACACCGCTGGTTCGATCTAGCCCGCTGGGGCCGCGCCCAATCTGTCCTAACCGCCGTCGGCAAACCGTTCATCGCCAACAAACACGAACTCCTGCCCATCCCCCAAACCGAAGTCGATTTGACCGATGGTTCGATCCAGCAGAACAAGGGGTATTAGTTAGTGAGGAGTGATGAGTGATGAGTGATGAGTGATGAGTGAGGAGTGAGGAGTGATGAGTGATAAATTGGGTGTTTCAATTTTGATTTTTGTTGAAATAAATTTTGTTTTTACGAATAATGGGCTTGTAACTTATTGGTTACGAGCCCATTATTTTAATTTTATTCAAATCCTCACTCCTCACTCCTCACTCCTCACTCCTCACTCCTCACTCCTCACTCCTCACTCCTCACTC
>JAIYAP010000016.1 GCA_027488935.1 Saprospiraceae bacterium
TCATCACTCATCACTCATCACTCATCACTCATCACTCATCACTCATCACTCATCACTCATCACTCATCACTCATCATTCATCATTCATCACTCATCACTCATCACTCATCACTCATCACTCATCACTCATCACTAAAATCAAATCCCCCCTTCCGATTGGCCTTTTTTTCGGAGTTTTTACGCTTCGCGGCTACCCGTGCGCGATCGACGGATGCAGGTACGCGGGTAATTTTGCGCGGTTTTTCTTCGATCAGGGCGGTTTCTATTTTTTTGATCAATTTATCTTCCGCCATTTCTTTATTGAGGAGTTGAGAACGTGCCGTTTGATTGGTTACTGCCAACACGCCTTCTGCTGAGATTTGTCGGGCCAGTTTTTCCTGAATCCGGGCTTTTTCCCCCTCCGTCAGGGCATTCGAGTCCGCAATGAATAGCCGGGCCTCCACTTTGGTCTCCACTTTATTCACGTTTTGTCCGCCCGCACCACTGGATCGGGCGGTGCGATAACTGATTTCCTGTTTTAATAATTCCTTGTTCATAATTGCCCAACAAACATACGGCGCTAAAAATTCCGTTTTTCCTGTTTGAACTTCCTATTTTTGCGCTTTCCTTCATAGCCGATTTTTTGAGGCGAACTACTGCACACATGCTACGATCCGAATCTATGGAACTATCGACCCGTTACGCACCGTCCGAAACTGAAGACAAATGGTATGAATATTGGGAAAAACAGGGCTATTTCCGCTCTGTACCCGATGAACGTGAACCATTTACCATTGTAATTCCGCCGCCGAATGTGACGGGGGTGCTGCACATGGGCCATATGCTGAACAATACGATTCAGGATATTTTGGTCCGGAAAGCCCGCCTGGATGGCAAAAATGCCTGCTGGGTGCCGGGTACCGACCACGCCAGTATCGCCACGGAAGCAAAAGTGGTGCGTTGGTTGCGGGAAGATATGAACTTGCGCAAGGCCGATTTGACCCGCGATCAGTTTATGGAATACGCCTACCAATGGAAAGACAAGTACGGAGGCATCATTTTGCAGCAATTGCGCAAATTGGGCGCTTCCTGCGATTGGGAACGCACGGCCTTTACCATGGACAAAGGCTATTACGACGATGTGATCCGGGTGTTTGTGGATTTATACCAAAAAGACAAATTGTACCGCGGTTTGCGCATGGTCAACTGGGATCCGGTGGCCAAAACGGTGCTTTCCAATGAGGAAGTGCTGCATAAAGAGGAGCAATCGCAACTGTTTTATATTCAGTATGCCATGGAAGGTGCGCAAGATGCCACCGAAGGCATTGTAATCGCTACGCAGCGTCCGGAAACGATTTTTGCCGACGTGGCAATTTGTGTAAATCCGAACGACCCGCGTTATGCAGCGCTGGTGGGCAAAAATGTGCTCATTCCGCTCATCAACCGCCCGATTCCGGTCATTGCCGACGATTATGTGGATGTGGAATTTGGTACCGGCGCTTTGAAAATTACGCCTGCGCACGACCCGAACGACTATGAAATCGGCCTGCGTTACAACCTGGAGGTGATTGATACCATCGACGATGACGGTCGCATCAACGAACAATGCACCTACACGCCGCTGGTGGGCCTCGATCGTTTTGAAGCCCGCAAACAAATTCGTCCGGCCTTGGAAGCGAGCGGAAATTTGGTGAAAATTGAAGATTATCAAACCAGCATTGGCCGTTCGGAGCGCACCAATGCCGTGGTGGAGCCTAAATTGTCGCTGCAGTGGTTTGTAAAAATGACCGATTTGCGCGAACCTGCGGTAAAATCGGTGGAAGATAAAGATATCCGGTTCTATCCCGACAGCATGAAAAACATGTACCGTTCGTGGATGGATGGCCTGCGCGATTGGTGCGTGAGTCGGCAATTGTGGTGGGGCCATCGCATTCCGGCTTGGTACCTGGTAAACGATGCCCGTGGCAAAGAAACCGCTGTTTTTGTGGCAGAAACGGCCGAAAAAGCCCTGGAAATTGCCCGCACCCAAACCGGCAACTCCGCGTTGAGCCTCGCCGACCTGCGTCAGGAAGAAGATGTGCTCGATACCTGGGCCTCTTCCTGGTTGTGGCCGATCAGTGTTTTTGATGGTTTTAGTCAACCAGAAGGCGAAATCAAATATTATTACCCGACCAATGTGCTGGTTACGGCTCCCGAAATTATCTTTTTCTGGGTGGCGCGGATGATCATGGCGGGTTATGAATACATGGGTGAAAAGCCGTTTAGCCACGTGTATTTCACGGGCATTGTGCGCGACCAACAACGCCGGAAAATGTCGAAATCGCTGGGCAATTCACCCGATCCGCTCGAAATTATTGCCGAACACGGGGCTGATGCGGTGCGTTACGGCATGTTATCCTGCGCTTCTGCGGGCAACGATGTGTTGTTTGATATGAAAATGGTGGAAAACGGCCGCAATTTTACCAATAAATTGTGGAATGCCCTGCGGTTGGTACGTGGCTGGGAAATCATCGAACAGCCTGAAAGTCAAGCAATTGCCGAAACCAATGCCCTGGCGGTGCGCTGGATGCGGGAAAAATTCAGCAAAATCATTGGTTCCCTCGAAAATGATTTCAATACGTTCCATTTGAGCGAGGCCATGATGTCTTTGTATGGCTTTATTTGGGATGATTTCTGTTCCTGGTACCTCGAAATGATCAAACCGGCGTATGAACGGCCGATTGATCGCCAAACGTATGAGGCTACTTTGGATTTATACGGCGATTTGATGATTGCTTTGCATCCGTTTTTGCCGTTTATTACCGAAGAAATCTGGCATCAGTTGCGCGAGCGAGCGCCCGGAGATGATTGTATGATGCAGGCTTATCCGAAAGGCGGGCAGCCGGATGAAAATTTGATTTACCAGGTAGAAACGGCCAAAGAAGTGATCGCCAAAGTGCGAGAACTGCGCAATCAACATCAAATCAAACCCCGGGAACCGCTGAATGTACAGGTACAAAACAGTGCTTCGGCCCGCAGTTTATACGAATTGAAGGGTTTATTGCCCTTGATTCAGAAATTGGCGGTATTGTCGGACTTCTCCTTTACCGAAACGGAAGCACCGAACAGCAAAAGTTTCATCGTTGGCACCGAGCAATATTTCGTGGAGTTGAACCTCGAAATTGATGTAGTGGCCGAACGCAAAAAAATAGAAGAAGAATTGGTGTACCAGGCAGGATTTGTTAAATCCATTGAAGGCAAATTGTCCAACGAGCGTTTTGTAGCCGGGGCGCCACAGGCAGTAGTAGACAATGAGCGTAAAAAATTGGCGGACGGCCTGGCCCGGATTCAGATATTGAAGGAGCAGTTGGAGAAACTTGGGTAGGATTACCACGGATTTCTTTACGCACCACAGATTACACGGATTAACACAGATTTTTTTGATTTATAATTGCTTGAAAATTTGTGTTAATCTGGGCAATCTGTGGTTGCCAATTCCTAATGCCCCATTTCCCGCTTATAAAACACAAACCCATTCTTCCGGTACAACTCATGACAATCCGCCAAGGTAGGCAACTCGCCCAGATTGGTCACTTTTGCCACGAAATAAGATAAGAATATGCTCGTATTATGAATTTACTATTAAGTTTAGGTGTTTAGGCAGATTTCTTTTGACTTTTTGATCAAAATGCCTTTAAATTTGAATTCAGATGTAGTAGTAATCTTTAGGGACCCATTGTTAGTTAGTGTCTGTCACCAATTAAATTTTTATATATTATGAAAAATTTTCTTTTCAAATTTTTTCTTTCATTTCACCTTCTTTATTGCTGTGATTTGAACGCACAAAAAGAAGGGGAGTCTTGTGCTGATTTTTCAGTAACCGAACAAATTGTTGATTGTAAATTAAGATTGACTTTTACTGCTACGAGTTGTTCAAACTGTGTGCATCAGTGGAGTATTGGATCATGTGGCATGAATCAGACGTTAACAGGAGCAACAGTTTCATTTTTTGTTTCTAACGTTAATTCTTACCTTGGAGAACAGATTCCAGTAAGTCATGTTATTTCGTGCAATGGTAGTACTACAACTTATGCACAAAATTACATTTTGAAAACACAAGGGATTTTCATTGGCGAGCCAGGGGCTTTTAATTCTATTTTACCTGCAACTACTTTAGTTGGGTGTAATAATTTGGCTAATTTATTGAATGATGTCATTGTGGGTAAGAAAATTTACATTTCAAGTAGTATTGAATTTGATAAACCCTCACAAGTTTTTGCAAATTGTGATGTTTGTATGGACCCTGGAACATCTTTGATCGTTGGGAAGAACAATTCTTTAACTACAAATGTTTTAACCTTACTGCATGCAACAGTAGTACATAATGCCATTTCAGGCTCTCAACAGAGTGGAATTTGGAAAGGAATTGAAGTTAAAAATAATGGAAAACTAAGAAGTTTAGACTCGAAAATAACAGGTGCATTAATTGGTGTTAATATAAAAAATAATTCAGGAGCTAGAATAGAACTTCAAAGATCTAGATTTGAAAATAATATGATTGGCTTTTCAGGCAATTCACCTTTCGTAAATGAAGGAATAAAAGGTAATACATTTGCAGGGCCGTATCAGGGAAATAATTCATTGCCTATGGCACCTGCATTTCCGAGCATATCATTGGATTCTTATATTTCTCAAAATTTTGGATCATTAGCATACTCACCAATAGAGCGTCCTTTGGCTGGTATTTATTTACAAAATTCTATATTAAATATCTTCGATGTTAACTATTTTGAGAACCTTTGTTGTGGGATAGTGTTGCGAAAATCTAGTTCTGAAATAAATAGTTGTGAATTTAAAAATATTGTTATTGGATACAACTCAAATCAATATTCTGGAAATGGCATTTCAATTATACACTTGAGGCCTTACAATACCTACAGAAACGTTGATGCGAATAATAAATTTTATGGCTGTAATTCATCTGGAATTTTTCTTTCTAACAATGTACCTAAAACGTTTTTCAAAAGTTCTGGTTTCCGAAATTACAATGTTCAGATAAATGGATATAATCTTAGGTTATATGAAGGTTTGATAATTGACCCAATCAATTCATCCGATTTTTCTTCTATAACGGCTAGTGCCATACGCTCTAAAGAATATGGTATAAAGGGATTAGGTTTTAGCCCCACAAGTAAGAATTATTTCAAAATAGAATCAAATACATTCTTTGTAGGTAATTCAAGTTCAGGAGTTAGGAGGTGTATCTGGTTAGATAAAGTAAATTCTACTGATTTTATGGGTAACCCCAGTATTTCGGTTTCAAAAAATAAGTTTTACGGAGATCCATTTGTAGAACCAGATGGTAAAATAGTAAATATTGATTTTTCTAACATGAAGAATGCTCAAATATACTTTAATGATATGGATTCTGAGCTTTTTGGACTATTAAACAATGTAACTGGTGTTTTGACTGAAGGAAGCCAAAATATCCGCATTGATTGTAATAAAATGCTGGGAAGAGAAACGGATGTTTCTACTGCTTTTATGATTAAAAATACTACTGGAGTATCATTAACTGATAATATAACATCCTTTACTTCTGAAGGGATTCATTTTTCTGGTGTGTGTAAAACCGGCGACAATGGAGTTAGGTTTAATAGTTTATACCATCATGATTATGGCTTGACTTACGACGCCGACGCTTCAACTGATGAGCAGAACAATGGCCCCAATAGCAATGGCAATGTATGGGTTAGTGACTGGGAACCTAACAGTGGATATATAGGGGCTAGACATTTTGGAGATAAATTACAGGTAGGCCTCTCTACATACAGGGTGCCTTCTTCACCCTCGACCCAAAATCCAACGAGTTTTGCATTGATGCCTGGTGTATCCCCTGTGGATTGGTTCCCTCTTGGAGTTGCTTTTTGGGATGATTATAATTGCCCGGAAGGCAATTTAGCGCCCGATACGATTATTAGAAAGATAACAACACTAGATCGTAAAATTGCTACCCAGCAATTAGGGCTTCCAGATACAACGCCTGAAGGTTATTTGTGGCTTATGGAGGATTATCTGTACAGAAAAGTAAAGGATAACCCTGGAATAGCAAATAATGAAACTGCGGTTACAAACTTTGTAAGTGCAAAACAAAGTCAACCAATTGGGCAACTATATGAAGTTAAGCAAGGAATTGAACACCTTTACGAATCTTCCAATAGTGCAAATGCTGCAATAATTGATACCATAACGAAGGCAATTCACTTGTGTATTGTGGATATTGCAAGAATTGATTCAATACTACTTGATACAACCCTTTCTCCCACATTACGTGAAAATAAGATATCTTATCGTATAGACAAGCTTACCAATTTTCAATTGCTTCAGGATAGTCTGGATCATCTAATGGCAATTAGAAATCAAGGAACCTCTGGTGTAGTTTCAAATTTGCTTAGCCAAAACAATGCTATAATTTCTTTAAAGCCTTGGGAACAAAACCAACGTTTTGTAAATCAATTACTTTTAGAAAAAGTAATTCCAGATATAGATGTAACTAGTTCCGAATTGGCTCAATTATTTAATATAGCCAAACTTTGTCCTAAGTATGGCGGATGGGCGGTATATGACGCTAGAAGTATTTATCACTGGATTACTGGAATTAAAGTTGAAGAAAGTTCCTGCATTCCAGATACTGAAAGGTCATTGAAGCAAAATGCACTAAATGACCATAGCGTTATTTTTTTCCCCAATCCAGCATCGGACCTGGTTACATTGGATGTGCCAGAACTTATTCCCGGCACAAAGTTATTCTTGATGAATTTGACTGGACAGATTGTGATGGAAACAGAAGTTACGGCAAACCGTACAATTTTTTCCGTTAGTCGACTGAACTCGGGTATCTATTTCACCCAAATTGTAGCGCCTGGTGGGCATAATACAATTGGAAAATTGTTGATCAACAGATAATATACAATTCACCTATCCTGACGACGAATTTTCGTCGTCAGGATTTTTTTCTAAGCCATGAAACAAGCCTACCTGATCCTTAGCCTAATCCTTCTACCCATTTTATCCTTTTGCCAATTGCACGACGCTCACTGGGTAAATGGTACGGGCTATAATGGCTTATATGAAGTGCCAAGCAACTTGCTAAACTTTAATAATGTGCCCATTACCATCAGTTTGTTTACTGGAAACACCGGCATGCGCCAATCAAATACGACCTTATCGGACCGAAAAGGTAATTTTTTGTGCTATTCCAATGGGATACGGGTTGTGAATAACAAATTCCAGTTGATTGAAAATGGCGATAGTTTAAGTTGGGGAGAAATAGCACAAAATTACTATTTTAGGGGTTATCCAGGTATTAGTGGAATGATTGGCCTTCCATCCATCCAAACGGATTCTGCTTTTTATTTGATTCATACGTTGATGGAATATTCGAATATAGCTGGGTTACTTTTACCAAAATATTATTTCAGTATTGTCGATATGCGGAAAAATAGTGGTTCAGGAAAAGTGATTCAAAAAAATCAGTTACTATGGAAGGGTGTAAGAATTCAAGAAGTTTCTGCCTGTCAGCATGGAAATGGGCGCGACTGGTGGGTAATGGCGCAAGAGGATACGGTAAACGCCTATCACCGTGCTTTATTAGGACCGCAGGGTTTTACCCAAATTGATACACAGCGTATTGGTTACAAAGCAACGGGCTTTTTTAATGAAGGCGGTGGCCAAAATCTCTTTACACCGGATGGTACAAAATATATAGATTTTGATGCATGGAATGGCATCCGCATTTTTGACTTCAACCGTTGCAGTGGAAAATTATCCAACCCCTTATTAATACCATTTCCGGAGCGCTGGTCTTTTGGGGGAGGTGCCGCCATTTCACCCAATTCCCGGTTTTTATACGTGTGTTCCTCGGCACGCATTTTACAGTATGACCTTTGGGCTCAGGATATTGGAAGTTCTGGCGATACCGTGGCCATTCAGAAAAACGGGGTTCCTGGCTTTTCTGAAATGAACCTTATGATGGATGGCCGGATTTATATCATGCCGTTTTCATGGACGTACGATGGGCATTACATCCGATACCCTAATCGCAAAGGTATTGCATGCGAGGTAGTACAAGCAGGTGTTCATTTTGAAAATGAATCCAATGCAACAATCCCGCATTTTCCTAATTATCGGCTGGGTGCTGACCTTAGTAGTCCTTGTGATACCCTGGGCATCGTACATGCACCGCTTGCCTGGTGGCGGTATGATGTAAGCGATACTTCAGGTTTGTCCATTGGATTTACCGATAATTCCTGGTATCGGCCGGTCAGTTGGCATTGGAATTTCGGTGACCCAACCTCCTCCCAAAATGAATCAGTCGATACGAATGCGGTGCATTTGTTTACTGCACCGGGCACGTATGAGGTTTGCCTGGCGGTATGCAATAGCTACGGCTGCGATACCATGTGCAGAACCCTGGAAGTAAAAACAGTCGGAACACAAACTTCCCATTTTTTGGAAGGTGTTTTGATCTATCCCAATCCGGCTTCCGAACATTTAACTGTGCAATTGCCTGAATTTAAATTAAATAGCACTTTTGTCTTGACGGATTTACTGGGAAGGGTAGTGCTTTCGACAACGTTATTGGAAAACCCAGCGGAGTTGCATATTGCCTCGTTAACAAACGGTGTATATTTTGCACAATTAAGCTATGAGGACAAGGTGCAAAATTTGGGTAAGGTGTTGATTATGCGGTAAGTAATTACCGCCCCATTTCCCGCTTATAAAACACAAATCCATTCTTCCGGTACAACTCATGACAATCCGCCAAGGTAGGCAACTCGCCCAGATTGGTCACTTTTGCTACGAAATACACGGGTTTGGTGGGTATTCCGTGTGCTAATTGCTCATATTCATCCTGTTTTTGGTCACCAAAAACGGGCCGTTTGCAGGAATAAAACAAATTTGCAAAACTCTTGAAACCTACGGTGCGTACAAAACAATCCTCCTCGCATTTACTTTCGTAAAAATCGATAGCCGCGCGTTGTGAATAGGCCTCAATGTTGGGCACAATTAATACTAAGGTACTTGCGGTAAAAATAGCGCCGCCGGTAAACAGCAACTGCGCGCTGGGCCAGGATCGCTGATTTACCCAAAAATACAAGGAACCCAAACTTGCAGCAATCAACACGAATCCGGGCAAACTCTGAAACCAGTACCAATGCACATGCGCGTCTAGGTTGGCCAAGGCAAACGCATCTTTTTGAAAAAGTGGTTTCAAGGCATCTACATGGTTGCCCAACCACGGCAATACAGCCACCGCACCACCGACCAAAATGGCCAGGGTGGGCATCAAAATCATGGAAATTTTAGGAAAATAGTTCCAACGGAAGCCCCGCCACACCGTAACCGCCCCTAAATAGGTAATCGGGAAGTAAGCCAGGGAAGAATAATGCACTATTTTGGTTTGAACAATCGTAAACAGAATCAATACGACCCAGAATAAAATTTGCATCCAGGTGCCAAAATCCGAGCGTTTGCAGGAATCCAGGGTAGACGATTCTAACATTTCGTCTTCCAATTGCCGATCACCCCACAAATTGACAATGGCGAAAATAGATGCTGGGAAACAACCAATCAATAAAACCAAAAAATGATAGCCCAAAAAGCCGCCGTGTCCGCTGTCTTTGGTCGAAAACAGGCGTATTTGATAGGTAACAAACTCCGAAATAAACCAGGGGCCGTGCAAAATCAGTTCGGTGCCAAACCAAATTAAAGGGGCAACCAGCGCCGCCAAGCCAAACAAAACCATGTGTTGAAAATACCCCTTGCCCTTAAACCGGTAGCGCGCCCAATACAGCCCCAACACCAGAAAGGCAATCAAAAAAGCGGTGGGTCCTTTCGTTAATACGGCCAATCCCAGCGACAAGCCGCCCAGCAACAAATGCCGGTACCGCACCCAAAAAGACGCGTCGCCTTGTTTGCAAAAAAACTGCCAGCGAAACTCGATAAACCCGTATAGACCCGCGAAGATGAACAAGTTAAACCACGGATCAATGATGCCACTGCGAAAATACAAATGCGGTAAAATACTCCCGATCCAGGCCAGTACCCACAACCAGCCAAACATGCGATCGTGCAAACGCAACCCAATTTGATACACCAAAAGTAAGGTAAGCAAACCACATAGCGCATTCGGAAAACGCGCCGCAAATTCATTGATACCAAACAATTGCATGCTTACCGCCTGAAACCAGATAAACATGGGCGGTTTTTCCCAAAAAGGCTCAAAGTCAATTTGTGGACGAAACCAGTTGCCACTCAGCACCATTTCCCGGGCACATTCCGCAAAGTTTATTTCATCCCAGTCAAATAAATGAACCGCTCCCAACATGGGAAGAAACAAGGCAAGACCAATCAAAATGATTAAAAAATGGTCCTGGCGTAACATATTGGATGCCCGGTAATTCAATCTGCGTTGTTTTTGACTGCTGCTTAGCGGTGGAGAAATTTGGTTAGGAACAAAAATTGGATTGCCCAAAGATGCAAACCAGAGGATAAACACTTTTAGGTGGAAATTGGTTGTGACACACGTTTATATCTAGTCTTTTCGCGTTCGACTCAATGCCTCTCCAATGCTGTTGAGGGACAAAATAGTGGCACAAATGGCGCAGGCGGCAGGCAAACTAATCCACCAATACCGGAATCCGACATCCCCCCGGGCCAAAAAACTACCCCAGGATGCCCCTGCTGTCGACGGTCCCCCCAACCCCAAAAAAGACAAGGAAGCCTCTAATAATATGACGGCTCCAAATCCGAATGCACACAAAATAAGCACCGAACGCATGGCATTGGGCAAGGCATGTCGCCATAAAATAAATGCCTCCCGATAGCCCATGCCGCGCGCTGCAGCAATAAAATCCAGTGCACGCACCCGCAACATGTCTGCACGGATAAACATCGCCAGGTCCGGCCAACTAAAAATGCCAATCATCGCAATCAAAATCCAAAACGTATGTTCCGTTTTCAAAATCGCAATCAATGCCAACAACAACACCATCAGGGGCAATGCTTTAAATAACTCGGCCAAACGCATGATGAGCATATCGGCCGGAATCAACAACACCCTGGAAAAGTAGGGTATTTTACTCAATAATACACCCAACAAACGAAATAGCAAACTGATACCAATAAAGACAATTGTACTCTGTAACCATTGCCAACCACTTGTATCAAAGCGTAATACATATTGTCGCTGTACAAATGCAAATAAAAACGCGACCACCAACCCTATCCCGCCCAGGTACCACACGCCCGCGCGTACCCGCAAGCGATCATCGCCATAAAATCCAGCCACCGAGCCCAAAAGTAGCCCCAGCAACAAGGCCAGGCTCATGGCCACCGAACCTGCCAACATGGCCACCCGCGCGCCCGCAACCATGCCGGATGCTACATCGCGCCCTTGTTCGTCGGTGCCCAACCAATGCCGGAATTGGCGGTTGGGAAAAGTCTGAACGCAACCCGGTGCCTTGGCCAATTGCGCACTGTCTTTTTCTCCCGCACTGAAAGCAATGGGCGCAAAAACAGGCGCAACATCATACGAAAACGTTTTCCAGGCCTTGTAAATTCGAATCGAATCCAGCACCGGATGGGCAAACACTGCATCGGGCGATTTCCACAACACCCGCAGACCCGGATAAAAGGTTTGCCCTGCAATTTGGCAGCGCAAGGGAATGCCATTGCTGATCAAATCGCGGGTAAGTGCAAGCACCACCATGATGCCC
Organism: Saprospiraceae bacterium; assembly: GCA_027488935.1. Taxonomy (GTDB): domain Bacteria; phylum Bacteroidota; class Bacteroidia; order Chitinophagales; family Saprospiraceae; genus M3007. The sequence continues at coordinate 11,739 of JAIYAP010000016.1, forward strand.
AGCACCCATTTTGCGGCCCTCGGTATTTTTGTTGAATTGGACATTATAAAACCTGCGTTTGGAAGGGGAAAACAAGGTCAAACTTTTCTTGAATTTTTGCTAAAACGGCCCTGTTTTTAGCAAAACCGAGCACAAATCCGCCCCCGCCAGCCCCACAAATTTTGAGCCGAAACTCCGATTGGTCAAAACTGTCCAGCCAAAAAGCACGCACACTGGCAGGAACCATCGGCGGCATATAGGTCCATTGCAAACGTGAAAGTTGATCCAGGTGCGTCCAAAAGCCGTTGTAATCCTGCGCCAACCAGGCATTTAAGGTCGCTGTATGGGCCGGCAATAGTTGTGTTTGCATAACCGCATGAAACTCCGGATCTGCTTGCTGTTGGAGAAACCATTGCACCAAAGGACCGGTCTGACGGGGTAAGTGGCTGTCGAGCAAAAAAACAATCGGGCCATCTGACCAGGCAGCATCCGGCAAGGCGGTGACCTGGTTTTTTTCCACAATATATATAGGTGTGTTCAAATAACTGGTCAGCGGATCAATGCCAGAGCTGCTCCCGTGAAAATGATTTTCCATTTGGGCAAACAAGGGTTTCAATACCGCCGGTTCGGAAATAGGCTTGGTGCAAAATCGGTCATAAATACCCGCACACAAGGCTCCTGAACTCCCCAATCCATACCCGGTTGGTATATTAGACTCAAATTTCAATCCGCGTTCTACCAAATCTAACAACAAAGCCTGATTCAAATCGGGTATTTCAGCCAATGCAGCACAAGCGGCAAAAGACTGCAAATGTGCCCGATGTACATCTGAATCGGTCGATTCCACCCAGCGACCACCAAACAACGGGGCCGGTACAGCCAGCGCAGGGGCACCCAACAGCAACACATGCTCCCCAAACAGCAGCAGTTTGGCGGGATAAAATCGATTTAAATCAGATGAATCAGATTGAAGTTCTATCATATTTTACTCAGTCAAAACTTTCTTTACTCGTTTTTGTTCTTAAATCTACAAAAAAAAGCGTCGAGGCAAAGGTGCGAATTCAGAATCATTCCGAACTAACTGATTTTTAAGAAAAAACATGCTTCTATCCCTTTAATAGGCTTTGGAGCAAGCAAACAATATTTACCTTCGCGCAGTTTTTTTGAAGCAAATTTATTTTACCATCATTGGAGACCCACCACATGCGCAATTTCCCACATCCTGATCAATTCGTTCGCCGGCACATAGGCCCCAGCGAATCGGAAACCAAAGCAATGCTGCACACTTTAAAGGTCGATTCCCTGGATGCTTTGATCGAGCAAACGGTACCAGACGCGATCCGCTTAAAAAAACCTTTGTCGCTCCCGACGCCTGTTTCTGAATTTGAATATTTGCAGGAACTCAAAACCATTGCCCAAAAAAATCAGGTCGTGCGTAGTTATATTGGCATGGGCTATTATGGGACCATTACGCCGGCGGTTGTGCTCCGCAATGTATTCCAAAATCCAGGTTGGTACACACAATATACGCCTTATCAGGCTGAAATTGCCCAAGGCCGCTTGGAAAGTTTGCTCAATTTCCAAACCATGGTGAGCGATTTGACGGGACTGCCGATTGCCAACGGGAGTTTGCTGGATGAAGGTACCGCGGCGGCAGAGGCCATGCACATGTTTTATGCAGAAAAAAACAAGCGGGCTGAATCGGGCCAGGAAGCCAATATTTTCCTGGTATCCAATCAGGTTTTCCCGCAAACGATTGATATTTTGAAAACCCGTGCCATTCCGCAAGGCATCGAATTGCACATTGGTGATTGGCGTGATTTTGAATTTTCTGACAAAGTATTTGGGGTGTTGTTGCAGTATCCCAACCGTGAAGGTGCAGTGGAAGACTATCGCGCGTTTACGGAAAAGGCAAAATCAAATGGCGCTTATGTGGCCGTTGCTGCCGATATTTTGAGTTTGGCCCTGCTCACGCCACCCGGCGAATGGGGTGCCGATTGTGTAGTGGGCAATACCCAGCGTTTGGGGGTACCGATGGGTTTTGGCGGACCGCATGCTGCCTATTTTGCCTGTTCGGAAGCGTTTAAACGCATTATTCCTGGACGTATCATCGGTGTTTCGGTAGATAAACACGGCAAACGCGCCTTACGTATGGCGTTGCAAACCCGCGAACAACATATTCGCCGCGAAAAAGCAACGTCCAATATTTGTACTGCACAAGCATTACTGGCCAATATTGCGGCCATGTATGCGGTGTACCACGGACCCGCTGGCGTGAAAGGCATCGCTACCATGGTGCACCAAATGGCGGCAGGACTGGCCAAAAGTCTGGAAGCAAAAGGGTTTAAAGCACAACATGCACATTATTTTGACACCCTGCGCATCGAATTGGCGGACAATCAGTTACAGGAAATTCGCAGCAAAGCGGAAGCAGCCGGTATCAACTTTTTTTATGATGCCACTGGTTTGCAAATTGCAATCGACGAAACGGTTACGCAAGCCGACCTGGACGCAATTACAGCGGTGTTTGGAGCAGGCAGCGTAACAGCACCAGCCACGCAGGCAATTCCGGTTGTTTTACAACGCGAAAGTACCTATTTGAGCCATCCTGTGTTTAATTCCTACCACACGGAAAGCGACATGATGCGCTATATTAAACGCTTGGAAAACAAGGACTTATCCTTGATGCACTCCATGATTTCGTTGGGTTCCTGTACCATGAAATTGAATGCGGCGACCGAAATGATTCCGGTAAGTTGGGAAGGATTTGCCAATATCCATCCTTTTGCACCTGCCAATCAAACTTTGGGTTATGCGCAGATGATCCAGGAATTATCGGAATATTTGTGTGAAATAACCGGTTTTGAAGCTTGTTCGTTGCAGCCTAACTCGGGCGCACAGGGTGAATATGCAGGGTTGATGATCATTCGCGCCTACCACCTCGCACGCAATGAAGGCCACCGCAATATTGCTTTGATCCCGTCTTCCGCCCACGGTACCAACCCCGCCAGCGCGGTCATGGCCGGTATGGAAGTAGTGGTGGTTGCTTGCGATGAACGTGGCAACATTGATATAGCCGATTTGAAATCAAAAACCCTGCAATACGCCGATCGCTTGGCGTGTTTGATGGTGACCTACCCGAGCACACACGGGGTATTTGAAACGAGTATTGTCGAAATTTGCGATTTTATACACCAGTTTGGTGGCAAAGTGTACATGGATGGCGCCAATATGAATGCGCAGGTGGGATTAACGAGCCCGGCTGCCATTGGTGCCGATGTGTGTCACCTCAATTTGCACAAAACCTTTGCCATTCCGCACGGCGGCGGTGGCCCGGGCATGGGACCCATTTGTTGCAACCTGAGCCTGGCGCCTTATTTGCCGAACCACGTTTTTGCCGAACAATCGGGTGGGGTAGAGGGTACCACAGCGGTAAGTGCTGCACCCTGGGGAAGCGCAAGTATCTTGTTGATTTCTTATGGTTATATCCGCATGTTGGGCGCGCAGGGCGTAACCGATGCAACTAAATATGCCATTTTAAACGCAAATTACATCAAAGCCCGTTTGGAATCTGATTTTCAAATCCTTTATACGGGTGAAAATGGCCGTTCAGCGCATGAGTTGATCGTCGATTTGCGTGCATTTAAAAGTGTGGCCGGTGCGGAGGATATTGCAAAACGCTTGATGGATTATGGCTTCCATGCGCCTACTTTGTCGTTTCCGGTAGCAGGAACCATCATGATCGAGCCAACAGAAAGCGAAAGCAAAGCAGAATTGGACCGCTTTTGCGATGCCTTGTTGCAAATCAGAAAGGAAATTGACGAAATTGCGGAAGGTAAATACGATGCACACGATAATGTATTGCACAATGCGCCGCATACGATCGACATGGTGACTGCCAATGATTGGTCACATGCCTACAGCCGCCAAAAAGCAGCGCATCCACTGCCATATTTGCACGAAGGTTACAAGTTTTGGGCCAGCGTTGGTCGGATCGACCAGGCATTTGGCGACCGCAACCTTGTTTGTACTTGTCCGCCGATCGAAGCCTATCAAAACACAGAAGCCTAAATGATCCATTGGTACGCCGCTGCGAAAGCGTTACACTTAATCGGTGCCATCTCCTGGATGGCCGGTTTGTTTTATCTGGTGCGGATTATGGTGTACCATGCGGAAGCAAATGATAAACCCCTGGAGGAGCGTCGGCTCCTTCAGGGGCAATTTTCTTTGATGGAATGGAAGGCGTACAACATCATCCTAAAACCGGCGGTGGTAATCACCTGGTCTTTTGGGGTAATATTGTTGTGTTTGCAACCCATATGGCTAGAACAACCCTGGTTGCATGCGAAGCTGGGGTTTTTAGTGCTTTTAACCGGTTATACCCATTATTGTAAAGGACATATACGCCGTTTGGAGGCAGGAACATCCACCTTTACCCATTTACATTACCGCGCACTCAATGAAGTGCCCACCATTTTAATGGTAGGTATTATCTTTTTAGCGGTATTTAAAAGTAGCATCAATTGGGCTTATTTAGCTTTAGGTATTGGCTTATTTACGGCACTTATATTTTATGCGGTAAAAAAAGCCAATCGCAAACGCCCTGATTAATGCTCGTGGCCAATGATCCAACTCTGGTTGGGAATGGTAACGCTGATTTCTGCCGATTCATCGAGCAGGATACACTGACATGCGAGCCGACTTTCCAGTCTTGGATTGGTAGCGCGGTCAATAAAGTCTTCTTCTTTATCCGATATTTCTTCGATAAAGTCTGCGCCTTTTTCAACATAAATGTGGCAGGTAGAACAGGCACATACACCGCCGCAGTTGTGGTTGAGGTGTACGTCGTGTTCTTCGGTAATTTCAAGAATCGATTGATCCACATAATTACCTGTTACCGTTTTGGCAGGTATGGTTGGATCTTCAAAAAAAAAGTGAATTGTAGCCATGGTAGTTTTCAAAAACGCCGCAAAGATAGCATTACAATATCAAAACAGGTGTTTGGCATGAAAGTTTAATCCATTTACCCAAATCCACGACTCGATTTCTCTTCCTCAACAGGCAACTGGGTACGAACTTATAAGACACCTCCCCCTAACCGCAGGAGCACTACCAGGAAAACAAGCACGGAAGTATTGATGGATTTTTTTATATCGGGCTCCACCACGATCATTCTATCCAGCTGTTCATATTCAAATATTTGAATAGAGTCTCCCTTTTGAATTTCAGCAACCAATTCAGGTTTGGCATATAAATAAACATTGTGGCCATTTTCCACGGCTGCCTTTTTTGAGTTTGTTTGAATGACGTGCTTAATTTCTGCAGCAGGTAATTTCGCTGCACTACAACTAATTGTTTTTTTTCGGCAACTGTAGTTGTTTAAACGCCATGCGTTTGAAAGTACATTTTCTGAATCAACTAAATATAAGTTGACCTTTTTGCGGTCTAGTTGCTGTATACGGTTGATGGAAATGGGCGATGCCTGGTAATAACGGCATGCTGATTGGGAGAAAAGCAAAATAAGGGCAAATGCCCAAACCCTTACAGGTAAATAATTGCGGTTAAACATGGTTAGGAGCGTGTTTTAAAATGTAAAGCCCATCAGGATGCCAGGCGCAATGGTAAAATTGGTGTCTGTAATAGTAGGCGTAGTACCCGGATCTAAATCATTGACCCGATACTTGGCCGATTCAATGCCAAAAGGCAAAGTACATTGGAAAACCCAGGATTTTATGTGCCATTCCAGTCCGAATTTGACCAAAAACTTATTGGTTTTGTAGGTTGATTTTTCGGTATATACAATCGGGAAGTAAAACAAGGTTTCATTGACAAACCGGATCCCTTTGCGCACTTCAAAGCCAACAAAATAGTTGCTTCGACGCCCTGTCAGTCGCCCATGTAAAAAATGCTTCCCCGTAATGCCTATTTCATAGCTGCCTTTGCCAATTTCCAGATCTTGTCTGCCAAATGTTGGGAAAATGGTGTTGTAACTTAATCCAAGATAACTAAAAGGCAAAACCTTATGTTCTGCTGAAATGGCGAGTGATTTGATGGGGATAAAATCGGCAAAATTAATTTGTTCACCCACGCCCACAAGTATGATCCAATGGTCGCGTTGCTCCAGCTCATAGTCGTAAATTTGAGCAATTTGGGCGACGAGTTGACTGGAGCGACCAAAAAAACAAAGGGTTAGGGTAAGTAGTAGGGGGGCAAATTTGTGTTTCATCGGACTATGTTTAGTTTTTTCAATGCGTTTTATGGTTTTCAAAGAAAGCAAACCCCAATTTGAGCGAGGGGATAAAAAGAAACATTGGATTATCGGTTTTCGTACTGGTGTTTGTGTTGCCAGTATAAACGGAAATGGTACTTGCGAACTCAAAACCAATCGGTAATCCAATATCAAACACCAAATGATTTATCCGCCATTGTTTGCCAAATTGAACCATGATTTTAGTGGTTCTTGTCCGCTCTGTGTAATAACCAGTTACATCTCCGTAACTTCGATTATACCTCCGAACCCCTTTTCGCAGGTCCAATCCCCAGTAATAATTACTCTTGTACTTGGATAATTTTCCATGCAAAAAGAATTTATTATCAATGCCGATTTCATAACTATTTTGATATAAATAAATATCTCTTTTGTCAAAAGCGTTATAAATGTTGTTATATTTAATGCTTATTTGATTGAAATTATTAACATTGTATGAAAGTGACCAGGTGGCCGATCTGACAAAGTCGTCTGAAAAGCGCACTTGGGTGTTGGTGCCACCCATGAGTTGAAAACGCGGATAAGGTTTGTTTTCATAATCAAAAATAGCAGGTACCTGCCCATGCAGGTCGCACAGGCATCCAAGGTAAACAAGGAGTAGTAAAATGAAGTTTTTCATGTGTATTTTAGGCGTTTATGATTAAATGTTATACCCCGATTTAAATGAATTTGAAGGATGGATGGATAAAAAATGATTTTCAATGGATTAGAAGCCAGCTGTTTTCATAACCACTTTACGTTGACTCTAAAACTATCCTCCAGAGGCCAACACTAATAGTAGTGGAAATAAGATGATTGCGAATGCTACACCAAAGATGATGGCAAGGTTTTCTAATATTTTATTGGCGGCTGCTGCTCCGTCATTTTCCACGACGGAAATTCTTTCAAGGGCATGATAATCAAACGTAACAGAATCTTTGCCGTCAACTTGTGCGATTAAACTTGGTTTCGCGAAAAAGAAAACATGGTTTTGGCTATCTTCCGCATCCTGTCTATTGTTGATGAGCACAACCTGAGATGCTTCCGCTACTGGAACGGGCTTTAATCGGCAGCTAATTTCATCTTTGTGCGTTTCCACCGCATTCATGGACCACACTTTTGTCAGTACATGCTCATTATCTATTAAGTACAGTTTTAGTTTACTTTTGTCTAAGTGGTTGACACCATAAAAAGATAAGGGAAAATGATTATGTACCCTGCAACTACTCATTCCTGATACAAGCAGGAGTAAGATGCCTAGGCCAATAAGTGGTTTAAAATGAAGCCTGATTTTCATGGGTTAAGGTTTTGATGAATGAAGTTAAATTTTAGGTAGCGTGAACGCAATGCGACAAAAAACGGTTTCAACCATGTACAGCAAGCTGTTTGCTCCGTGATTATAAAAAAAGTGTATTTGTCGCAACAATGTAAAACAAATTTGCCGAATCCAAAAAACTAACCTAATTTTCCGCCTCAAATCCCCAAAACAAACAGGATTTATATGCAATTTGGAACGCATCAGTCGCAACCACCTTTCGAGGCGCCGGAATTCAAACGTTGGAAATTCCGGGATCTAAAGATCTATGCCTCAACAGAATGGCTTGCCGACAATAAGAAGAAATACCGACAGGTCTTTGACCGCCACGAAACGACCTACATCTACGCCGAACTGTCTTTTCACAACAAGTACTACGACATTGAGGACTGGGAAGTGAACGTGGAACTTCGCTGCTATGCCGTAAAAAAGCAACGCAAAGAAATCTGCGTGCTCCCATTTCGTCGGAAGGTGAGCAAATATGATGCCGTAGGGTATGTCCGCGAAGGATGGGGCAACAAACAAGAAGGTGTATTTTGGAAAAAAGGCGCTTATGTGTGGGAAGCCTGGATTGAAGGCGAAAAAGTATCTACCAAGCATTTTCATGTGGAAGATGCTGGCCGGGCTTTTACGAAAAGCGACAATCCCTACTGCGCCATCAGCTCCCTGCGCATGTACGAGGGCCCCTACGACGATACCCCCGAGTTTGAGCGCATTTATATGCGGCGCTTTAACGGCGAAGAAACCCGCTATATCTACGCCGAAGTAACGCTTAAAAATCTGTTGCTCAGCAAACAATGGCAGTGCGAACTGTTCATCAAGTTCTACAACGATGCCCGCGAACTCAAAGGCCAGGTGGTGCGCCTGCACCGCGTCGATAAAGGGGATGATGGCGTGAAAATCACCGCAGGCTGGGGCTCCAACGTAAAAGGATCCTGGCGCAATGACCGATATACCGCCGAAATTGTGTTTATGGACCAATTGCTGGCAGTGATGCCCTTTGAAGTGAACAACGATTGGGAGGAAGGCACCAACGGCGTCTGGTTGCCCGAAAAAGGCCAACAGGTGTTCCTGCAACCCGAAGAAGAAGATGCCGAATCGTTTGAAGAGGTGCTGTCCAAACTGGATGCGCTCATCGGCCTCAACGATATTAAAATGAAGGTGCGCGAACACGCACAATATATTCAATTTTTACAACTTCGTAAAGAAAAGGGATTCAGCGAAAAAGACGGAATCAATGTGCATTCTGTATTTATCGGAAACCCGGGCACCGGCAAAACAACGGTCGCCAAAATGATGGGCCGCCTGTACAAAAAAATGGGCCTGCTCACCAAAGGCCATGTGCATGAAGTGGATCGCACCGACCTGGTCGGGGAGTACATCGGCCAAACGGCACCGAAAGTAAAAGACGCGATTGAAATGGCCCGCGGCGGGGTATTGTTCATTGATGAAGCCTACGCTTTGGCGCGTTCTGCCGAAGACTCTAAGGATTTTGGCCGTGAAGTGATTGAAATCCTGGTAAAAGAACTCTCCAATGGTCCGGGCGATATCGCGGTAATTGTAGCGGGTTATCCGAAAGAAATGAAAACCTTCCTGGATTCTAATCCGGGTTTGCGCAGCCGTTTTAAACTGACTTTTGAGTTTCAGGATTACCTCCCGCAGGAACTTTCGCTCATCGCCGATTACGCTTGCCGCGAAAAAGAAGTCATGCTGGGCTTGGAAGCCAAATTCCGCATCGACGAGTTTATTACCGAAGCATTCCGTACCCGCGATCGCTCGTTTGGCAATGCGCGTTTTGTACACGACTTGATCGATAAAGCCAAAATTCAATTGGGCTTGCGCGTCATGGCCAACCCAAAAGTCCGCGAACTTGCTCCGGAAGCACTTACGGTTATTCTGCCGGAAGACGTTGATAAAGTACAAGTTATACATAAACGCCCATTACCTAATATTCCAGTAGATGAAAATCTGCTCCTGAAAGCGTTGCATGAACTTGATAGTTTGATTGGCATGCAGAACGTGAAAAAGGATATTCGGGAAATGGTGAACCTGGTGCGTTTTTACCGGGATACCGGTCGGGATGTTTTGGGTCGGTTCTTCCTGCATACCGTGTTTGTGGGCAATCCAGGTACGGGTAAAACCACAGTGGCGCGTATTTTGACCAAGATTTACAAAGCCTTGGGCGTCCTGGAGCGCGGCCATATGGTCGAAACCGATCGCCAGGGCCTGGTAGCAGGATATGTGGGTCAAACGGCCATCAAAACCACCGAGCGTATTGATGAAGCCATGCAAGGCGTATTATTTATCGATGAAGCGTATGCACTCACCAGTTCTGGTCGGGGTTCGCAAGGTGATTTTGGCGATGAAGCCATCCAAACTTTGCTGAAACGGATGGAGGACCACCGGGGCGAGTTTTTTGTTTTTGTGGCCGGTTATCCCGAAAACATGGATGCGTTTATGAAAGCCAATCCGGGCTTAGCCAGCCGATTCGACAAAGTATTGCGCTTTGAAGATTATGCACCGGAAGAATTGCTGGAAATCGCCTTGTATATGTTCCAACAGGAGCAGTATCGGGTAGAAGAAGATGCGCGGGAGCATTTGGGCAAATACCTGGCCTTCTTGCACCAGTTCCGTGATAAATATTTCGGCAATGCACGCACGGTGCGCCAGGTGGTGATGGAAACGATTAAAAATCAAAACTTACGCATTGCGGCCTTACCGAGTGGTGCCGAGGATGATCACCACTCCATCCGCCTGGATGATGTGGCGACCTTCACTTTTGATAAAGACAAACTGCAAATGTTCCACCGTCGGGGCATTGGCTTTGGGAAATAAACAATTGCGCGCCGGAGCGGTTATGGTAGCATGAAAAAAATAGTAGTGGCTATTTCAGGATCCTCCGGCGCGTTATACGCCAAAATATTGCTCGATAAATTGCAGCAATTGGAAGCCCAATGGGACGCAGTTGGGGTGGTTTTGTCCGATAACGCCGTGATTAACTGGGAGTTGGAAGTAGGAAAACCACAATTTGAAGATTACCCCTTCGATTTTTACGACAAAAAAGACTTTTATGCGCCGTTTGCCTCAGGCTCGGCGCAATACGATACCATGATCGTGTGCCCCTGCTCAATGGGGATGCTCGCGCGCATCGCTACGGGTATCAGCAATGATTTAATTACCCGCGCAGCCGATGTGGTGCTCAAGGAACGCCGCAGGCTCATCCTGGTAACCCGCGAAACACCCCTCAACCTCATCCATATCAACAATATGAAAACGGTCACGGAAGCGGGCGGCATCATTTGTCCTGCTGTACCTTCCTTTTACGGAAACCCGAACAGCATAGAGGCCGTCCTGGCTACCGTGGTGGATCGGGTGCTGGATTTGGCGGGTTTGCAGTTGGAGGGGGCTTATCGGTGGGGGGAATAAAATCCCCTACAATTTAAATTGTCCAGGATCCGCCTCCCGCATGCTCGCGTAAATCACATCAAAAACATCTTCTACCTGGGGCTTGCTGTAATAATCACCATCCTGACCATATCCAGGGCGGTGTTCTTTGCCTGCCAGGGTAAGCGGTGCTGCATCCAGGTATTTATAAGCACCTTGCACTTCCAGCACTTGCTGCATCATATAAGCCGCGCCACCGCCGGGTACATCTTCATCCAAAAACAGTACGCGGTTGGTTTTTTCGATGGATTTAGCACAAACAGCGCTCAAATCGAATGGCAAAAGGGTCTGAATATCAATGATTTCTACCGAAATGCCTTGTAATGCCAATAAATCGGCGGCCTCTTCCGCGATTCGGATGGAAGCGCCATACGTTACGATGGTACAATCAGTGCCTGCTTTCAATACTTCGGCTTGTCCGAGCGGTACGGTGAAGGTGCCAATGTTATCTGGCAGCCGCTCTTTTAAACGATAGCCGTTCAAAACTTCCACTACAATGGCCGGGTCGTCACTTTGCAGGAGTGTATTATACATACCTGCCGCCTGGGTCATGTTCCTGGGTACACACACCCACATGCCGCGCAGGGAACCCAACATCAGGGCGCTGGGCGAACCCGCATGCCACACACCTACTAAGCGATGTCCACGCGAACGAATGATGGCCGGTGCTGCCTGCTGGTTGTTGGAACGCCAGCGCAGGGTTGCCAAATCGTCGGAAAGGGGTGCAAGACCATATAATAAATAGTCTAGGTACTGTATTTCGGCAATTGGACGTAAGCCGCGCATGGCCATCCCGATCGCTTGTCCCATGATGGTCCATTCGCGAATACCGGTATCAAACACACGCTCGGTGCCGTATTTTTGTTGCATGCCGCGCAAGCCCTGGTTCACATCACCGATATGGCCCACATCTTCTCCAAAGGCAAATAGTTCGGGGTATTTTTCAAAATTATAATCAAAACAGGCATTCAATACCTCATACCCATCCTTCAAAGGAGCGTCATCCGCATATTTGGCAGGAACAACGGGTACATTTCGGGGTGCTTTGGGGCTATGGGAATACAAAAAGTCGCTGTAAATACGCGCACCTTCTGCCAGTTCGTGTTGGGCAAATGCCTCCAGTTGGGTTTTGGCAGCCGATTGTTTGCCTTTTAGGCTCATTAAGGCGCGGCGCACGGTTTGGGCCAGTTCATAGCGCAGTGGATCGCGTTTTTGTTGTAGTTTTAACTGCAAATCAGCAATTTTCGCTACTTCCGGGTGGGCTGTTTTAGCCGCTTCCAGGTGTGTATCTAATTGGGTCCGTAAAACCGTAACGGCATCATGGTAATGTTTGTAGGCACGTAAAGCGGCTGCATTCGCCTCTTGTTTGGCCTCGGCCTTGATTTGATCGAGGGTTTCCTGCGTTGCTAAGCCGTTTTCGATAATCCATTCGGCTAATTTGCGGTTGCAATCAAATGCTTCTTCAAATTCCAGGCGTTCCGGACTTTTGTAGCGGCGGTGGTCGCCTGAAGTGGAGTGCCCCAGTTGTTGGGTTACTTCCTGAATATGAAACAGTGCAGGACGGTGCGTTTCGCGCATGGATTCGATGCCATCCTGATACGTTTGGCATAAACCCGGATAATCCCAGGCTTTGGCAGTGTAAATATCGATGCCTGTTGCTCCGTCCGCTTCGGCGCGGAAGCCTTCCAATACAGCGGAAATACTTTCTTTGGTGGTTTGGTATTTTTTGGGCACCGAAATGCCATAACCGTCATCCCATACCGAAATGGCGAGGGGAACCTGCAGCACACCCGCAGCATTGACTGTTTCCCAAAAAGCGCCTTCAGAAGTAGAAGCATCGCCAATGGTACAAAACGTTACTTCATTGCCATTGACCGACAAGGTTTTACACAATTCGGGTTGTGCGCGGAATTTTTTGGAAGCAAATGCCAAACCTAAGGCGCGGGCCATTTGCCCTGCAGTCGGGGCAATGTCGGCCGTAATATTATAGCGATCAATGTGGTTGGTCCAGTTGCCCTCGGCATCCACGAACGGGGTAGCGAAGTGGCAATTCATTTGGCGGCCACCGGAAAAAGGGTCGTTGGCCGGGTCGCCGTACAATTGGCCAAAAAATTCGTCAAGGGAGGATAAGCCCAACGCAAACATCAGCGTTTGGTCACGGTAGTAACCCGATCGGAAATCGCCTTTACGCCAGGCTTTGGCCATGGCTACCTGCGCTAGCTCCTTGCCATCACCGATAATGCCAAAATTAGCCCGTCCGGTAAGTACCTCTTTTCGGGCAACGATACTTGCTTCCCTGCTGATACAACAGATGCGATAATCGGCTAATACTTCCTCCGTGGTAAAAGTGGGTGGTTGGGGATCGGTTTTTTTGCGTTTTGGCGCAGATTTGGTTTCAACCATGTGGCGAATTTGGTTAAGTATTTAGTGCGGTGCAAAGTTAGTTAAATTTTTGCGCTTACCTTTGTGGCCTGAAACATAAGATTTTCGTCGGCTATACAACGAAGTTGGTCTTATTTCGGGCTAAAATCGTTTAAGGAAATATTAAATTTTTTCTTTCGCTTCATATTCAATGGTTTTTTTGGTCTAATTTTGCGACCACAAAACATTACGCACACATCTTTTAACGCACTAAATTGGCCTCAACATGTCAAACGAACCGAAGTTGCGGTATAATGACGAGGAGTTGCAGGAGTTTAAAGCACTCATTGAAAGCAAACTCGCCTTGGCAAAAGAAGAAGTAGGGCGCACGGATCAACAAATTACTGATTTAAATGAAAATGGGTTTAATCAGCAAGGTGGTGATTGGTATGACGATTCTACTGCACATACAGACCTGGAAATGCTGCAGCGCATGTTGTTGCGTCAGCAGCGTTATGTGACTGATTTACATAATGCATTGTTGCGCATCCAAAATAAAACCTATGGTATTTGTATCGTTACCGGGCAACTGATCAGCAAAGAGCGGTTGCGCCTGGTACCCCACGCCACCAAAAGCATCGATGGCAAAAACATTGCCAATTCCAACTCTGGTCGCGATGCGGTTTCCGACAACGGCCCGGGCATTGATACGTTTTCGGATGGTCCTGAAGAGGAGCGCAATACCCCTAAACCTGTGGCCGATAAAGTGCGCGGCGTAAGTAGCAAAGCCAAACGTCCACCCAGCGGAGAAGATTGGGAGCCGGATAACGACACCATGGAAGATGCCGGGTATAATCCGCCCCGCAAATTTGATGGGGATGATGAAGATTAACATTGCATGATTTTTTGATGCTTGAGATTTTATCAAGGATTTGTGGTAGCGTGTAAATTAAATTGGCGGGGTGACTGAGAAAGTCGCTCCGTCAATTTAATTTACGCATTTACTTGAGATGAAAGGAGGCTTTAGTTGTTATGGATGATGTGCCTTGTATAATTGGTTCGATTTCTTGAGTTTTTTGGCCGGATAAACGTGGTAATGTGTAATCTCTACTGTCGGGGCGACTTTTTCAGTCACCCCGACAGTAGAGATTACAGGATAACGCATAATCATTCGTGCATTTACGCGCGATCTTTTTGATGCTTAAGATTTTATCAAGAATTTGTGGTAGCGTGTAAGTTTTATTGACGGGGTGACTGAAAAAGTCGCCCCGTCAATAAAACTTACGCATTTACACGGGACTGAAGGAGACCTCAGATATATCCTTAAAATCCATTTAAATCCTGGTTTAATTTTTCTTCACATGAATTTATTCTTTAAAATTGGATTGCCATGGAGCAATATGATTTTTTTCTACTTAATGATGGGCATTCCCCTTTATGCTCAGATATCTCCTTCCAAAGCATCCGATATTCCGGTTGATTTAAATACTACGGCCGATACGGCGTATGAAATCAGTAGAATTAACGGCAAAGAAGGTGCATTTACCCTGGTTTTTAAAAACAAACGCACAGGCGAGGTACGTACTCGAATCACTTCGGAGGAATTGATGCAAAACAACCCGTTTTATGCCTTGGATTACCCGATTTTATCCACGAACCCGAATGGTGAACGCATTTACGATTTGAGGGGGCTTTCAAGGAACAAGCGGATAAATTTATTATCCCAGTTTAAACTAAACCCGGAATTTCAGGGATCTGAGATTGATGATCTTTTACCTAATTATGCTTCTGTTGAAAAGGTCTTCGCAAGCATTAAAAATAAAAATATGGTAATCGTAAATTACATTATCGAATTCTATTTTTCCGATCCAGATGAGGACAATACTGGTACAGCAGAACAAGTTTCACTAGGTGGAATGCGTGAGGTTGTTTTACTAAATGCTTTAGGCCAAGAAATGCGAAGATGGCGTTTGAAGGTCATTGGTGGAGTATATGTTTCGTCGGATGGCAGGTTCTTACTTAGTAAAGAGTCATTTTCAGGAGGAGAAGGATCTTTTGGGTGGAACAGTGATTTAGTTTTGATTGATTTAGCGCAAAAAAAAGCGGTACTTACCTTAGACCTAATTAAGGGAAGTGCATTAATGGGTTGCCTTGAGTGTTATTATGAGCATGATAAATTTTACATGAATTTTGAAGACGGATTCAATGTTTATTCACTTGTTATTGATCCTTACTTAAAAAAATACTATATTAAAAAATATATGCATAACGAAGGTTTTAGCGAGGATGATTATTATAGAGTAAAGATAAATATAAAAAAAATTAATTTAAATTTAAGAGATTATAAGGTATTTGAATTTTAAACCAAAAATACACATGGCAAACGCACTTAAATTAAAGGTGTTGTTCCTGGCATTGGTTCTTTCAATTCATCAGGGTGTTGACTTGTGATCTTTGAATGTTTAAAGTAATGCAAAAAAATCCCGAATTCTGGTGAAAACCAAAATTCGGGATTACACATGTTTATTTTTACACCTTTTTAACCGGTATCCTGATCATATCCATTTTTTCAGGGTGCTCCTTGTGCTCTTTTTGTACTTTATCCATCATTTTGGTCAAATCCTGTATCCGAATATGACCTTTTACGCTTAACAGTACAAATTCTTCGGGCGATTGCACCAAAACCACCAATTTGCGTAATACGGCGCGGCGTTCTTTGCCCCAAATTTGAACATGGGTTTTCCCGTCGCGGATGGTCAATAATTCGTCTAAGTGGCGTCGCGTTGCTTTGCGTTTGAATTTTTGAAGGTCCAACGCGGTCACAGGACTCGGGTTGTCCTCTGCGAAAACAAGTGCGCGCACCTTATTAATATGGCGTAACGCTTTTCGCTCTGTTTTTTCTTCTACAAACCAGGAGGCAATATCCACCAAATAGCCCGGTACACTGACGGAAATGGCACCGTCATAATCTTTATACTTCCAATACAGGTGGTAATCCTGGGCTTGTATAAACTGAACGGGCAGGAAAAGGATGAGGCAAAACAATAATTTCTTCATAATCAAGGGATTAGTCTTTAGTTTTGATTTTACCTAAGTGTTCAGCGCCTTTAATATCCAGGGTTTTCGACAGGGATCCGATTTTTTCGAGGTCTATTTTACCGACAAAACTCAGCAGCACAAACTCGTCGGGCGCACCCACCAAAAGTAGCAATTCGTTGATGATGCTGCCCTGGTCTTTTATCCAGATGCGTACATTTTCCTGACCGTCCCGCACTGTGAGCAGTTCGCTGTATTCATTTTGTGGTACCTTGGAAAGGGCTTCTTTGTACAACTGAACCCCATCGGTGATAGAGTCGCAGGTAAGCACCCGCAGGCCGCCGAGGTCTTTAATTACTTCGCGCATGCTGTTCCAGTCGGCATCGTCGGTTTCCACTTTTGCCACCAATTGAAACATTTTTTGGCTGACATAAACCGTGGTAAACCGTTCGTCTTCGCTGTATTTGGAGAAAAAACGGGTAATTGCGTCGTTTTGGGCATGGAGTTGAATGGCTGCGAGGAACAAGACCGGCAGCAGAAAAAGATACTTTTTCATCGCTTGTTGAATTTATTGAACAGTGAAGTGGGTAAAAACGCCTATCCGGTCGTTTCTTTTTTCTTTTTAAAAACTTTATCGAGGCTTTCGAGGTGGTTGAGGTTTTTGGCTGCCTCCGTGCGTCCTTTGTTGAGTTTGCTGGACACCAAGGCGAGGGCTGCTTTTACTTCTGCGTATGCCTTTTCGGCTTCGGCGCGTTCTTGGGGTGTTAAAGGCGTTTCCCGGTTGGCCATTACAGCTTTAAATCGTTTATGGATTCCAGGCTTGCGTTTCAGTCCCGGCACGGGTTTAATCGTATTGGTGTCAGGAAGGGTGTTTATGCGCGTAACAGGTGTTTCAATCGGCGTTGGAACTACCACAAGGTTTTGATTTTCAACGGGTTTGTGTAAGATCCACCAACCGCCCGCTGTAATAATCAGTGCAACCGAGGCAGCCGCTGTCCAATTGCGCCAAGCAAGGTTCCGGGTGCGCACTTGCATGGGAACATTCCCCTGAAACGCAATTGCTTTTTCGACTGCGATGGCCTTGAAAAGCGGCACGAAGGCTTGCAAACGCGGGTCAATATTCCCTGCTTGGAAGTATTGTTTTAATTGTTGTTCCTCCGCGATGGAGGTTTCGCCCTCCCAGTATTTGTCGAGTAAGGCAGCAATTTGTGCGTAGTTCATGTTGTTATGGTTTCAATACCAATCAATTTTTCACGGATGGTTTTTCGAGCGCGGTGCAGGTTTACTTTTACCTGATCCAGACTAATATTCAGCACTTCGGCAATTTCCTCGTAACTGTGCTCTTCCAGATCGCGCAAGTGCATGACCAGGCGTTGTTTTTCGGGCAATTCCTGCATCAACTGGCGAATATGGGCTACAACATCCTGGCCTTCCAGTGCCTGTTCGGGGTTTGCATCTTGTCCTGGCCGGTCGGGCGTACTTTCGATCGCTTGCGTACGGCGTACATTGCGCGACCGATTTTTATCCAGCGACCGATTGCGCGTCAGGGTCATACACCAGGCTTCCCAGTTTTGCACATTTTCCGATTGACTCGACTCCGTTTTCCATACTTTTTCGAGTACTTCCTGCACAATATCCTCCGCTTCATGGGTATTTCCGGTAATCCGCAACGCAAACCGGTATAGTTTGTGTCGGATTGGAAATACTTGTTGTTGGAAGATCGTCCAGTTCATAAGCGCAAGCCAAATTGCAAAAGGTGTTTTTGTCTTTCATGCGTCTATACGCCGCCGCAACAGGTTTTGCAAGTTATTCTGATTGTTAAAACCAATTGCTGTGGCGAATATAAAGGGAAGACGCCCGCCCATCCAGTTTGTTACAGCGCTAAACTGTTTTTT
This sequence comes from Saprospiraceae bacterium, assembly GCA_027488935.1. Taxonomy (GTDB): domain Bacteria; phylum Bacteroidota; class Bacteroidia; order Chitinophagales; family Saprospiraceae; genus M3007. The sequence continues at coordinate 30,016 of JAIYAP010000016.1, forward strand.
TTGATTTTAAATCGAGAAAGGGCTTTTCGATCAATACCCAGCTGATGCGCGCGCATACGTACGTGGCCGCGAAAGCCAATAGCATATAAAGGATTTGTACCGCATACAAGGGTAAGCCGGTCGATAGCAGCGGTTCCTGGATGTACCAGGTAAAGGGCATGCGCAATAATTGGTGAAAAACGTACAAACCGTAACTGTACATGCCAATATGCCGCAAAAAACGGGTTTCACACAGATTTCGAACCATACTTTGCTCGCATAAAGCCAGGTAAACAAAGCCTGCGAACGTTAAGGCTGCATACGTGCCGCGCACTTGAGAATCGCCCGCCACCATATAATAGAGCAAGCCCAAGAGGCATATAAAGGTCAAATCGCGCACAATCACTTGTTCGAGACCCTTGAATTTAATTTTTCCGTTGTGCACCAGCACGGCCATCAAACTACCCGCAGCCAGGCCATCCATGCGGCAATAAGGCAATACATACGATGCTTCCGACCATTTGTGACCAAACACTACATCTGTCCAATCGCGCACATTTGTACCGATGGCCAACAAAAAAATACACAGCCACGGAAGCCATTTGCGCGGCATCAGCCATACCACCAGCGGCCAAAAAAGGTAAAACTGTTCTTCTACTGCGAGCGACCAAAGGTGGCTCAAGCCCGCCCAATTGGTTTGCCACAACCAGCCATTTTTTAATGCCATCGCCACATTGGGCAAAAAGGCGAATAACCAGGCTAAAGAATTGTATCCATCCCATAAATGCTCGGGTTGCCGATCGATGACCAAAATCGCAAAAACTGAATACAACAACACCGCATAATAGAGCGGGAAAATACGCAAGGCGCGCCGGAAGTAAAATCCGCGGAAGTAATTGGCTTGCCCTTTCGTTTTGAGCAAAATACCCGTAATCAGAAAGCCGGATAGCACAAAAAACAAATCGACCCCCAACCAGCCACTTTGGCCCAAACTCCACCACCACGCGGTGCCGTATTGTTCCTGAAATAGAAAATGGCTCGACAAAACCATTAAGGTTGCCAGGCCGCGCACGCCGTCAAGGGAAGAAATTCGGGTAAGATGACTCATTTCAACTGCAAAGAAACGGCTAAAAATGCACCCTTTTCACTTCTTTCAAACCTTTTCCTAAAGATCAGGTTGTAATCGCCGGGTAATCGCCTATTTTTGCCGTGAATTCAACTTTTATCATATTTATGGGAGAACAATTCCAACCCGACGACTGGAACCTGGAGCAGGATGAATGGCTCGATGCTTTAGAAGAAGTATTAGAAGCGCATGGTTCTGCGCGCACTGAGGCCTTATTTCAGCAATTACGCCACTTATTAGCCCGAAAAGGGGTTGCCAATGGTGGTGCTGCGCTCAATACACCTTATATGAACACCATCGGACCGGATTCTGAACCGGAATACCCGGGGGATCGTGCCATGGAGCAGCGCATTGAAAATGTTTTGCGCTGGAATGCGCAAGCCATGGTACTGCAAGCGCAGGACAAAGACCTGGCATTGGGCGGACATATAGCCACCTTTGCGGCTTGCGCAACGATGCTGGAAGTGTTGTTCAACCACTTTTTGCGGAAGCGCTCGGCCGATTATGGCGGCGATTTGCTCATGTTTCAAGGCCATGCTTCACCGGGAGTGTATGCCCGCGCGGTTTGGGAAGGTCGTTTGCCTTTACAAGCCATTGCCGATTTTCGGCAGGAAACCCTGGGCGGGGTGTCCAGTTATCCGCACCCACGCCGCATGCCCGAATTCTGGCAGGCGCCTACGGTGAGTATGGGACTGGGGCCAATGACAGCGGTGTATCAGGCACGTTTTATGAAATACCTCGAAAATCGCGGTTTAAAGCCTGAAAATGGCGGTAAAGTGTGGCATTTTATTGGAGATGGCGAAATCGACGAGCCAGAAATTTATGGCACCATTGGTATGGCCAGCCGCGAAAACCTCAATAATATTGTGTTTGTAGTGCATTGCAATTTGCAGCGTTTGGATGGACCCGTGCGCGGCAATGGCAAAATTATACAAGAAGTAGAACGGCACTTTTATGGCGCTTCCTGGGAAGTAATTAAGGTCATTTGGGCAACTGAATGGGATGCTTTATTTGCCAAAGATGAAGACGGTATACTATTGGCCCGCCTGGATGCTTTGCTGGATGGGGAATATCAGGAAATTTCCAACCTCGACGGTGCCGGCATTCGTGCCAAAATCGTGAACAACGACCCGAAAATTGCCGCCTTGTTGGCCGATCTTTCGGATGAAGATGTTAAAAACTTGCGCCGCGGTGGCCATGATGTGCGCAAAGTATATGCCGCTTATGCCCGTGCAGTGCAATCCGACAAACCTGTTGCCGTGATCGTAAAAACGGTGAAAGGCTACGGTATGGGTAAAGCAGCCGAAGGTAAAAACAAGGCGCACCAAACCAAAGATTTGAGTGATGACAGCCGCATAGAAACCAAAGAGCGGTACGGTATTCCGATCAGCGATGAGGAAGCCAAGGCAGGCGCATTCTGGTTCCCGGGACCAGATGATCCGGCAACCCAATATTTACATGCACGCCGTCAGGCCTTAGGTGGATATTTGCCTGAGCGTTCGGAGGAACATGCGCCTTTTGTCGTGCCTGAATTGTCTATTTTTGACAAACAAATGAAAGGCAGTGCTGCGGGTGGTAAATCACAGTCTACTACCGGCGCGATGGTGGATATCATGAGCCAACTCATCCGCAACCCGGAAATTGGCAAATATATCGTACCAATTGTACCCGATGAGGCCCAAACGTTCGGGATGGAGCCCTTGTTCAACTCTGCCCAAATCTGGAACCAGAAAGGTCAGTTGTACACGGCCCTCGAAATCGGCATTTCGGTGATAAAATATAAGGAATCGAAAACCGGTCAGGTCCTGCAAGAGGGCATCAATGAAGACGGCGCAACGGCATCCTTTACGGCTGCGGGCACGGCGTATGCACTACATGGCATTCCAACCGTTCCTTTTTACATTTATTACTCCATGTTTGGCTTCCAGCGTGTGGGTGATCTGGTATGGGCGGCCGCGGACATGATGTGTAAAGGCTTTTTGTTGGGCGGAACAGCAGGACGGACGACTTTGAACGGAGAAGGTTTGCAACACCAGGACGGACATTCGTTGATGCTTGCGCAATCCATGCCGAGTGTGATCAGTTATGATCCGGCTTTTGCGTACGAACTTGCTGTTATTGTGCAGGACGGTTTGCGCCGGATGTACATGAACAATGAGCACAAAATTTACTACATCACCTTGTACAACGAAAACCTTATGATGCCCGAAATGCCTGAAAATGTGCAGGAAGGCATTATCAAAGGCGTATACAAATATCAAAAATCGGCGAAAAAGCCAGCCAAAGCAGGAGTAAAAGCCCATTTGTTTGGTGCCGGGGTGATCATGGATCAGGTATTGAAAGCCGTGGAAATTTTGGAAGCAGAAGGCGTGAGCACCGATGTGTGGAGCGTTACTTCCTGGAATGAGTTGTACCGCGATGCCGTAGCTTGCGAACGCTGGAATATGCTGCATCCGGGAGAAACGGAAAAAGTGCCTTACATCCAAGAAGCATTAAAAGGCGAGGAAGGTGTATTTGTGAGTGCCAACGACTGGATGAAAGTAACTGCAGGACAGTTGTCGCCCTGGATGCCCGCCAACTTTGTGGCGCTTGGTACGGATGGGTTTGGCTTGAGCGAAAGCCGCGAAAACTTGCGGGATTACTTCGAGATTAGCGCCAAATACATTGCATTTGCGACTGTGCGTCAGTTGCACCGCAACGGCAAGGTTACCGATAAGGCTGTGTTGGAATTTATGAAAAAGTATGGCATTGATTCGGATAAAAAAGACCCGATGTCTGTATAGACGATTTAATACTGCATAAAAAAAGAGCCTCCTGCGCGTGCGTGGGAGGCTCTTTTTCTTTGGGGTGGGGTAGAAACAGGCAGAAAAACGGGCTAAAAAAAACAGCCCTCCGTCCTCTCTCCTTTGAAAGGACCGGAGGGCCCCCGCCTTCGGTTATCTTTGCTCTTTCGAGCTTTATATTTTGTGTGCGTTGTTTTTAGAACGCTGTGTAGTTGCTTGGTCATAAACCTGTTTTTAAAACGTACGAAGTAAAAACAGATCTGGTTTTTTGTTGGATTATTAGGTTTGGATTATACGTTTTTAAAAATGGTTGGTTTTAAAAAACGAAAAAATGCGCACTTTTATTGTATGTACTGCAAAACCGTTAAACTTTATTTTTGTTTCGTTTTTACAGGCTGTGCAACCGTTCCCTCGCGTTTTCCGTACTTGATGATGCAAAGATGGGATAATATTTTTGAATTGCGCTACCCCCTATCAAAAGTTCAGGGCCAAAATGGGGTTTTGGCGTTTTCATTTTTGTAAAAAAAAGGCGTTTTTGTTATGTAATTTATATTGTTTTATGAAATTGTTTGTTGTTTACTTAGCAATAAGGCGAATAAAATGCAAAGCATCGAAATATTTATAAATTCAAAAAAAAATTAAAAAGACCACCGCTTTCTTGTGATATGCCGCCGCTTTCTTGTGGAAACCGCCGTTCCTTGGTTTTAGTGCACGTTTATTTCAATGGTTTCAGCACATTTGAAATGACCTTTTGGGCATTTTGCATAGCCGTGTAATCCGCAGGGCCGGCAGGGTAGGACTTCGCTGGTTTCAATTACGCGGCTATGGTCGGACAAGGGTGTAAAGCCAAATGCCGGAATGGTTGAGCAAAAGATGGCCGTTACGGGTGCATTGACCGCCGAGGCCAAGTGCATGGGCGCCGAATCGTTGACATAATTCATTTGGGCGTGTTTCATCAGGGCTGCCGAGGCGAGCAGTGATAATTGTCCGGCTACATTCCGCACGTTTGGTCGCTTGGCTTGTTCCAGGATATGTTGGCAGGCATCCACATCGGCGGGTGCGCCAAGCAGGAACACGGTATGGTTATGGGGAAGTTGTTGGATCAGGTTAATCCATTTATGGGCGGGCCATTGTTTGGTGAACCACACAGAAGTCGGTGCAATGCAAACGTAGGGTAGGGGGCCTGCTAGTGCGGCTGCCTGGGCAAGTTCTTTTGCACTTGGGTACAGCGCAGGTTTTTCAAAAGAGGCATCGGTCAGGCGTTCGATGAGGGCCAGGTTGCGGCTTACTTCATGGGTAATTTCGTTGGAGGGGTTGATTTGATGTGGAATACGGTGTTTGAACCAAAAAGAGAGCGGATTTTTATCGAACCCAATGGTTGTGCGCGCACCCGACCGAACTGTCAGGAAACCGGATGCTGCAAAACGTTGGCAATTGATGACATAATCGTAGCGTGCTGCGCGGATTTCTTGCAGGATTTGCCAAAGAGCGCGGTATTTTCCGTCTTTTTTATTCCAAACGAGGCATTTGCGCAGCAGGGGGTGTTCTTGTAACAGGCTTTCATTGCCTTTACGGACCAGCATATCAATTTGTGCGCCGGGATAAAAACGGTGGATTTTTTCGATGAGTGGGGTTGCCAGGATCACATCGCCAATGAAAGCGGTTTGAATGAGTAGAAACGTCATAAGTTTATTGTAAATTACGGGAATGCGGCATCAGCAGCCCGTTGCGGGTCTGAAAAGGAATGGGATTACGGCGGGCGCGGTATTGGAAAGTGGGGTAAAGGTCGGTTGTAAAAATTGAAAAAAAATAAAGATCTGAAAAAAATACTTGTAAAAAAAGAAATCGCGCTTACCTTTGCACCCGCTCTGAAAGAATGCAGGCTTTGAATGGTTTTTTAAACTGCAAAACGCTTGTGTTTTTACTACTTATTACTGCGGGAATGGCGGAATTGGTAGACGCATACGTTTCAGAGGCGTACGCCTTTACGGGTGTGCGGGTTCGACTCCCGCTTCCCGCACCGTTTTTTTTAGAAGCGCTCCAATTTTGGGGCGCTTTTTTTACAAAGATGCGACCCCGCTGGGGTCGTAATGATTCGTTTTCAGGTTTGTGGCCCCGGTGTGGGTTTGTGGTGATTGGTTTTTCAGGTTGATCACCTAAGTTGAAATAAACCAAGATTTCGATTTTTATCCGATATCTTTCCAGATTTCCTGCGGATCGTTAAAACTATTGACGGGGCGACTTTTTCAGTCACCCCGCCAATAGTTTTAACGGGTATAGCACCTTGCTTGTTTAATTCGCCTCCCCCCTTTCAGGTGCTTTCCAAACGCCGATCGGCTGGTAAGCACCATGCGTATTTAATTCGCCCCGATCCGTTTTCTTTTTTCCTTCCAAGGCCTAAAGCCACCATTTCCAGAACAATTCCTGCCAAAAAACGAAAGCAACCGACCTCATGCGGGATGGATCCCCATTTTTGTACCATCAAAAGAGGGCAATTATACGGGTAAGTTATTCGGTGCATGGTGCGTGGTGTTTTTTGGAAAGCAGGAAATTGTATGAAGATAAAAAAGGGCAAACCAATAACAAACACAATTTACAGATTGGTTTATTACGGCTGTCGCACGAGGTAACTTGTGCGGCAGTTTCTGTTTGTCTTGGAACGCCCTGCAGCAACAAGTCTAATTTTAGGGCCTTGAAGAGGGCTTGCACATTAAATAATTGTATGTTAGCAACCTTTTCTCAACTTATCTTGCAATATTTACCCCAAATATTGCACTTTTGCGCGCCTAATGGCTATTTAGTCCATTGAAATCTATATGACAGATCAACCCTACATTCACCGGGATATTTCCTGGTTATCGTTTAATTACCGCGTTTTGCAGGAAGCCAAGGATACGGCGGTGCCTTTGCTGGAGCGTTTGAAGTTCCTGGCCATTTATTCATCCAACCTGGATGAGTTTTTCAGGGTGCGGGTAGCCAATATTCGCAACTTGAAAAAGGTAGGTAAAAAGACCAAAGCGGAGTTGGATTTTGACCCGCGTGCCTTGTTGCGCGAAGTTCATATGATTGTAAATCGGCAACAGGAGGAAGTTTCAGAGATTTTTCAACGTCAGATTGTGCCGGAATTGCGTCGGCACAACATCAATATATTACGTCGTCTGGAGTTGAATGCAGAGCAGCGGCAGTTTGTGGAGAATTATTTTCACAGCAATTTATTGCCGTTTGTGATGCCGGTTTTGTTGGTGAAGCATCGGATACGGCCTTTTTTGGCTACTGCGCATTTATATTTGGCGGTACACCTGCGTTTGCGCAAGCGTCCGTTGGCCGAAAGTGAATATGCTTTGGTGAAGATTCCTTCAGATCAATTGCCACGTTTTGTAAAATTGCCTTCTGTGCCGGGTCATCATGATCTCATCATGTTGGATGATATTGTGCGGAATTCAATTTCCTGGTTGTTTCCGGGGTATGAGGTACAAGATACCTATTCGATCAAGCTAACGCGCGATGCGGAGTTGTACATTGACGATGAATATTCGGGTGATTTAGTTCAAAAGATTAAATCCAGCTTGCAAAAGCGACAGGTTGGTCCAGCCAGCAGGTTTGTGTACGACCGGGAGATGCCTGCGCACCTGCTCGCGCACCTGCAGGAGACGTTTGAGTTGGGTAAAAACGATATTTTGCCGGAGGGGCGTTACCACAACAACTTCGACTTTTTCAAGTTTCCGGATTTCGAGATGTCGTATTTGAAGAATAAGGCATTGACCCCTTTGCATCACCCCACGTTGTACCATGCAGATGATCCGTTTGCGGTAATCCAGGAAAAAGACCAAATGATGCATTTCCCGTACCAATCGTACGAAGGGGTGATCAACTTTTTTGAAAAGGCGGCGGTTGATCCGAATGTTACCCATATTAAGGTGATTCAATACCGGGTGGCGCGGCACAGTCGGATTTTGGCTGCGTTGATGGAAGCGGTAAACGCGGCAAACAGGTATCGGCTTTTGTAGAAATTAAAGCCCGGTTTGATGAGGCGGCGAATTTGGAATGGGGCGAAAAACTGGAAAAAGCGGGCGTTCGGGTGCATTATTCTTTTCCAGGCGTGAAGGTGCACTCCAAGTTATCCTTGATACGGCGGCTTGAAAACGGGGAGCCCAAGTTGTATTGCTACCTATCGACGGGCAACTTCCACGAAGAAACGGCCAAGATTTATTGTGATTTTGGTCTGTTTACAGCCGATCCGCGGCTTACTTCAGAAGTAAGCACGGTATTTACCTTTTTGGAAAACATCAAACCGCCCAAGCAGGAGTTTTCCCATTTGTTGGTGGGTAAATTCAACTTGCGGCCGGGACTGTACAAATTGATCGACAACGAGATTGATGCTGCCAAACGTAATGAGCGTGCAGAAATGGTGATTAAGTTGAATAGTTTGGAGGATAAGGACATGATTAAGAAGTTGTACGAGGCTTCTACGGCGGGGGTGAAAATTCGTTTGATCATACGCGGTATTTGTTGTCTGGTGCCGGGCATTCGCGGCATGAGTGAAAATATTGAAATTATCAGTATCGTCGATCGGTTTTTGGAGCATGCGCGGGTGTTTGTTTTTCACAATGGCGGCGACGAGCGTATATTTTTGTCTAGTGCCGATTGGATGGAACGCAACCTGACCTATCGGATAGAAACTACTTTTCCAGTGTATGATCCGGATTTGAAAACGGAGATCAAGGAAATGTTGGAATTGCAGTTGAATGACAACGTTAAAGCGCGGTATATTGATCGGTTCAATTTGAACGAGTATCGCAAGATTAGTACGGATATTCCGGTGCGTGCACAGTTGGAAACGTATTTTTATTACAAAAGAAAATTGGAATAAATGGTTGGGATAGAACGTGTTAGGTGGTTTGGTGAAAATTATTTTAAAAATTTTCACCAAAATACTTGTCTGATTAAACTAGGTGCTGTTATCTTTGCCGCCGCTTAACGACAAAACAACGGTTCTGTCTTAAAAAATGCGGAAGTAGCTCAGTTGGTAGAGCACGACCTTGCCAAGGTCGGGGTCGCGAGTTCGAGTCTCGTTTTCCGCTCAAAAGGCCTGTAGCAATGCAGGCCTTTTTTATTTTAAGCAATGTAAAGCTGCTTGCAAATTCAGGTTTAGTCGCCTATCTTTGCAAGGTGTTCACAGTGCAAGATAAACATGAAAAAGCCCGGGTGGTGAAATGGTAGACACGAGGGACTTAAAATCCCTTGGCCTCACGGCCGTGCAGGTTCGAGTCCCGTCCCGGGCACTTTTCAAACAAAGAAAATAGCGTCATCCCGATATTTCGGTGATGGCGCTTTTGTTTTTGGCCTAGTTTCATTCTGGCTTATATCTGACGAAATTGCATATTGATTTCCAGGATTCTGTCATGTAGGGCTTTGTGGCCCAGTTTTTGGTTAGGGCATGATGAACAAGTATCTTCGAATGTTCCTGGCTTAAGAAACCAAAATCAGGATCGTTTCTACCAATTCCCGAAGAAAATCTACCGATTCCCGAAAATTTAGCACAAATTCAGTTGCCTGTTTTATATTTGAACGTCCATGTGGCTGACAAGCATGTTTGCAAATCCATTAATCAAACGCTTTATAGACAACCATCTCTGGTGGATTGTTCAGGCTATAGCGTATGCGGTTTTTGCATTTATGATTGGCAAATTGATTGGTAAGGGCGGCATGATGGTTGCGATTGTACTGATTGCGATTCCGATCGTAATTTTTTTTCTGGCATTTCTGTTGATGAATCCGGGGGCCGCATTGGATGGTTCGATGATTGTGGGTTTTTTCTCGGCGGGCATTACCCGGTATGTTGTAGCGCCTTGGGGATTAGCGATGGATGGGTTTTTATTTATAGGCTGGCTCGCCCTGTTTTTTAAAAAATTCAGGGATACCGATTGGTCGCCTTTAAGAAATGACGTGATGATGGTGGCGATGGTGTGGTATGGGCTGGTTATCCTGGAGCTGGCCAATCCGGAGATGAATGGGGTAGAGTGTTGGTTTTATGCGATGCGGGGGAATGGATTTTACCAGGTATTGTCGTTTGGGCTGGTATTTATGTTATACCGAGAGCAGCGTTACTTGGACCGTTTTTTGAGTTGGACCATCATTTTATCGCTCATTGGAACGGCTTGGGGGTTTCGGCAGATGATTACCGGGGTGGATGAGGCAGAAGCGAAATGGCTGTATGTAGATGGTTTTGCGCTCACGCATATGTTGGCTGGCGTATTGCGCGTATTTTCGTTTTATTCGGATGCTGGGCAGTTTGGTGCATCCCAGGCGCATGTTTTTGTGGTGTGTGCGATTATCGCGTTGGGGCCGGTATCTACCAAACAACGCATTTGGTACGGAACAGGGGCCATATTTTGTTTCATTGGTTTTGCGGTATCGGGTACGCGGGGGGCCTTGGCAGTGCCTGCATTGGGAGCGGTGACCTATTTGGTGGTGAGTAAGAACTTTAAAATCTTGATATTAGGCCTGGCCATGTTGGGCAGTGTGTTTTATGTGTTAAAATACACCAAAGCCTTTCAAAGTGTAGAGCAGGTAAAGCGGATGCGGACGGCCATGGACCCGGAAGATGCGTCTTTTCAGGTGCGGTTGAAAAATCAGCGCACTTTTGCCCGCCACTTGGCTACCCGACCTTTTGGGGGGGGTATTGGGGCGGCAGGTTATTGGGGTTTTCGCTTTAAACCAAACAGTTTGCTGGCGAATACGGCCACAGACAGTTATTATGTGAAAATATGGGCAGAGACCGGCATTATCGGGATTTGTTTGCATTTGTTTATGTTCGGGTGGTTCGTTGGAAAAGGAGGTCAGGTCGTCTGGAACCTCAAGGACCCCGTACTTCGGGTTAAAATTGCCGGTTTGTATAGCGGTATGACGGGTATCATGTTTGCCAGTTACGGCAACCAGGTGTACAGTCAGTTACCAACCGGTATTTTGATGGGTATCAGTATCCCCTTGATATTCATGGCACCGCATTTCGACAAACACAATTGATTTAAAGTGCTGATTTTCAGTTTTTTATAGTTTATGGATTTCCATAAACAGTAAATCCTTATGCTTCATTTATTATGACAACGTTTGTATTGGTACTCAATTTACTCCTCCTGCTTTATTTGGGCTGGGGAGCGCTTTACCAGTTGACCTTTGCGGTGGCGGGTATTTTTTATCGTCCGGTGAAGGTAATTCCAACCCCTTTAGACAGCCATTTGGGCGATTTTCTGAAGATCAAAGTTTTTATTCCGGCCTATCGGGAAGATGTTGTAATCCTGCACACGGCAGGAGAAGCACTCAAGCAACAATACCCGCACGCACAATATCGGGTGGAGGTCATAGCCGATCAATTGCAGCCGGAAACCCTTCAAAAGTTGCGCGCATTGCCCGTTGGGGTTACAGAAGTACATTTTGAAAAGAGCACCAAGAGCAAGGCGCTGAATGTTGCCTTGCATACATCGACCAACGATGTGCACAACATAAATTTTGAACAGGGGGCCGCTGCCGGTGTAGGAAGCGCAGGCAGCCCCCCTCCTTTTTTTGAACCGGATATTGCGGTGATCCTGGATGCGGATAATGTGATGGCGCCTGATTTTTTACAACGGGTCAACCATCATTTTCACCAGGGCGTACGCGTGTTACAAGGGCAGCGAGCCGCTAAAAACCAGCAAACAGGCATGGCTTTATTGGATGCTGCGAGTGAATCGGCCAACAACCATATCCTTTGTCGCGGCCATCGCGTATTGGGTTTGTCTGCTCGGTTAGCAGGCAGTGGCATGGCCTTTGAGTACGCATTTTTCAAAAAAGCCATGTCGGGCATTGATGTGGTGGGAGGTTTTGACAAGGCCCTGGAGTTGTACTGCACAGAAAATGGCGTAAAAATAGCCTACGACGAGCTGGCCATCGTGTACGATGAAAAAGTGAGTGCTTCGGCTTCTTTTGCGCGTCAGAGAAGTCGTTGGATTGCTGCGCAATTCGATTTTGCAAAACAGAATCTGCCCAAAAGTATTCCGGCGCTTTTGCGCGGCAACGTAGATTTTTTCAATAAATCGATTCAAATGGCGCTTCCGCCGCGTTTGTTGTTGCCTGGTTTATTGTTTATCGGTATGATCCTGAACGCAATGGCTGGATCTATTTGGGTGTGGGGCTGGGCTTTTGCTTTGGTGGCCAATGTGTTGAGTTATGCCATTGCCTTGCCGGGCTTTGTATTTGCTTATAAAAACATGCATTTGTGGTTGCAAATACCGGTTGCGTTTTGGGCAACCATTCGGGCGATGATGCGCATGAAAGAGGCGCGCAAAAAATTCATTGTCACGCCCAAAACCGTCATTCATACCAATCCGGAGCAGCCGGTTTGATTTTCTAACACAAAATATTCGCTTTAAAATCAGTTCGTTATGGGAGAAGGAATGCCTTGGAACATTATCATGATTTTTTTTGTGCTGGGTGCTTTATTGGGTGTCAATGCCGGAAAAAATGAATTGATTCGGCGCGATGCCATCCCCAAAAAAGATGGGGAGCAACCTTACGATTAATCGACAATTGCTTTAACATGAAAATTCTGTTTATCTGCAAAGCCCTTCCGCCCGAGGTTTCCGGTGGTATTCAAACCCATACCTGGAAACTGTCGGAATGGCTGCAAAAGCTTGGCAATGAGGTGCATATCCTTACATCGGGCCGATTTTTAGGTTCCGAGCAGCGTGAAATGCGGGAAGGCATTCAATTAATTCGGCTCCCTTATTTTCCGGGGCGCAAGTTGCCTTTTTTGTCCAAATGGGCCGAAGAATGGGCGTTTAGTGTAGCCACCCAAGCCTGGCTAAAACGGAACGCAGCCGGGTATGACATCGTGCATGTGCAGGGCCGCAGTGGTTTTGCTTTTCCGGGTTGTCAGGTACAAGTCCCGGTTGTTACCACTTTTCACGGGCTCATTGGCGTTGAAAACTACCGGGCTACACAGGGCGTAAAAGGCAGTTGGTCGGATCGTTACCATGAACGTTGGGCAACCAAACTGGAGCACCGCGCTTTGCACCATTCGGACGCGAATATTGTGGTGAGCCAGGAAATGCGCGATGAGTTGGACCGTATTCATCCGACCGATGCGACCCCGATTTACATCATTCCAAATGGAGTAGATGTGCCTAAATTGCCCGAAACGGCCCCGGATGTGCGTTTTAACACCTTATTGTTTATTGGTCGCATTGTACCGATCAAAGGTGTTTTTGCTTTAATTGAAGCCATGCAGCAAGTGCATGCATCCATTCGCCTGGTGATGATTGGTGCGGGTGCGAGCAGGCCCGAGTTGGAGAAAATAATTGCCGCAACAGGTTTGAAGGACCGTGTGCATTTTACGGGCGTATTGGATCAGGCGGGTGTATTTGGGTGGATTCAGCAGTCCTTTGCGCTGGTATTGCCATCGCGGCATGAGTCGCAGGGCATCGTATTGTTAGAGGCCAATGCTTGTAAAAAACCGGTGATTGCCTCGCGTATTGACGGCATTACCGAAGTTGTGACGCATGGTGAAAACGGATTATTGACCACGATGGATGTTCCCAGTGAATTGGCTGGGCATATCAACTGGATGTATGATCATCCGGCAGAGGCTGCACAAATGGGGCAACGCGGTCAGGAAATTGTAAAAGCCAAGTTTTCCTGGGAAAAAATCGCTTTAGAAACGATCGCTTTGTACACACGGCTGATTCGGACCAAGCAAAAAGCAGGTCAGGTGTCTGGCAAACCAGTTGTAAATGATTTAAAACCAGTTGTTTAAGCAGTGCGTTAGCAACAAGACGGACAAAAGAACATGAAGTTAGGAGCAATTCAGAAATTGGTGCAAAAAGTGATGGGCAACCATGCGCTGATGGCGAGTTTGGTACAACAAGCATTTGCCGTACTTCAGTTTGTGGTAGCGGCACGTTGTCTTACGCCCGATGCGTTGGGCAGTTGGGCCATGTTTTTGACCTTAATTTCGTTTATTGAAATGGCGCGGGTAGGGTTAATTCAGGCGGCATTGGTCAATTTTTTTGCCAAGCATGCAGTTTCCGAGCAGTCCATAATCGGAGGGTCGGCCCTGGGTTTGAGTTTAATTTTTAGTGTGGGCTCGTCGGTGATTTTGGCCCTGATTGGCTTCGCGCTGCGTCAGGTATGGCTGTTGCCCGAATTGCCGGGCTTATTGGGCAGTTATATCGGTATTGGCGTACTGATTGCGATATTAAGGTGGTTTGATGCGGTACAAATGGCGCGCATGGAGTTTGCCGGTATTTTGCGCGGCAGTTGGATCTTCGGCATTTCGTATTTAGCGTTTGCCTTGACCTATTTTTTTGTGTACAGCGGCCTTACACCCTGGGTATTGTTGATGCTGCAGGTGCCCGCGTTTGTATGTACGATTTTGTTGCGTAAAAACAGCATAATCAGGGCTTTGATGGCGATTCGGGTGCGTTGGGATTGGATTCGACAGATTTGGCAGTATGGTCGATTTGGGTTGGGGACCAATTTGAGTTCGATGTTGTTTCAGCGGGTGGATGTATTGTTGTTAGGGGCTGTGGCGACACCTGCGGCTTTGGCGGCCTACAACATAGCGACCCGTTTGATTACCTGGCTAGATTTGCCCTTAAATGCGGTATCACAGTCTATATTTCCAAAAATTGCAGCGGAGTATTATTCGAAAGGCATGGCGGCGATGACCCAAAAATGTGAAGAAGCGACCGCACAATTATTATCTATTGCGATTCCACTGACCTTGGGTACGTTCATTGGAGCAGAACTCCTGGTGTATATGCTGGCGGGCGACCGATATCCGGAGGCGGCTACGTTTTTGCGGATATTGGTCCTCGCTGGGCTTGCGAAGCCTTGGGGGCGGTTGTTGGGCTTGGCCTTAGATGCATCGGGTCAGCCCCAATGGAATTTCAGGATGGTGAATTTCAGTTTAATTGTAAATTTGGTCCTACTGTGGGTGATGGTACGTTGGATGGGGGTGACTGGTGCGGCACTTGCGTCCACGTTGGGTATTTTTATTACCACCATTTCGGGGCGATTGTACTTTTTGCGGCGTATACCGATGAGTGGGGTTCGTACCCTACATGCGGTATGGCGGTATTACAAGGGGTTCGGAACAGCGTTGCGCTAAAGAAAATTCATGTAGTCGGCGTATAAAAAAATGTAAAAATCGGTGTTGTTACATCTTTTGGCGCTTTATTTGTTAATATAACAAAACATCAACGTTTGGCATTCTTTAACACGCGCATTTTATGAAAGGTATCGTATTTACCGAGTTTTTAAACTTGGTGGAGGCTAAATTTGGCTACGAAATGGTAGACCAGATCATAACTGAAAGTAATTTACCTTCCAAGGGTATTTATACGAACATTGGCACCTACGAACATTCCGAGATAGTTCAATTGGTCACTGCTTTAAGTAAGCACACGAACATCCCCGTTCCAGATTTGTTAAAAATATATGGTATCCATTTTTTTCCAATTTTGGGCAATGGTTACAGCCATTTTTTGACTGGGGTAAAAAGCGGGTTTGAGCTGTTAGAAAGTATTGAACATTACATTCATGTTGAGGTGATCAAATTGTATCCGGATGCAGAGTTGCCTCGTTTTGAAAACAGGCGCTTATCACCCAATGTTTTGGAAATGATTTACCATTCAAAGCGCAAGATGGCCGATTTTGCGGAAGGTTTGATGCGTTCCGCTTTTGATCATTTTGGAGAAAAAGTTGAAATTGAGCGCGAAAATTTGGAGGCAGATGGTTCGAGTGTGCGGTTTACCATCACCCAAATATAGCGATTGGATTGGATAATAGAAGCATGGAAGCATTGGAGTTATTAAAACGAAGGGTAGAGCGCGAAGTTGCGGCTCGAAAACTGGCAGAAGCGATCATGGAGCAGAAAGCCCTTGAATTGTATTATGCCAACCAGGAGTTGCGCAACCTGAACGGCAGTTTGGAGCAGACGGTAGCGGAGCGTACCCATGATTATATTGCGGAACAATCACGTTTGAGGTCTTTGATCACGAATTTGGATTCGGGGGTTTTGTTGGAGGATGAGCATCGGAAGGTGATGTTGGCCAATCAAATGTTTTGTGATCTGTTTAATATTCCGGTGGAGCCTGAGATGATGCGGGGGCTGGATTGTACACAGTCGGCCGAGGTAAACAAGCATTTATTTGCTGATCCTGCGCAATTTGTACGACGGATTGATGAATTGTTGGAAAACAGGCAGTTGGTTACCGACGAGGAGTTGGATTTGGCGGATGGCCGGGTATTTCGGCGCACTTATGTACCCATTTTTGAAGGAAATGATTATTTGGGGCATCTTTGGCGTTATTCGGATGTAACCGATGAGGTTCAGGCGCATGAAACCCTGCGTCATAGTGAAGATAAATACCGGCGGATCATTGAGAACATGGAATTGGGACTGATGGAGGTGGACAATGATGGTCGGATTGTTTTGCCTTATCCGCGTTTTTGTGCCATGTTGGGGTATGATCCGGAGGAGTTACGCGGTCAAATGGCCACAGAAATATTGCTGCCACCGGAGTATTTACCCGTATTGCAACAGCAAGCGGTTGATCGCTTGGCAGGTAATGCAGGCGTATATGAGGTGCCGATCATTAAAAAAGACGGTAATTTGATGTGGGCGATGATCTCTGGGGCGCCGATTATCAACATCCATGGTACGGTTACGGGTAGTATTGGCATCCATTACGACATTACCCAGCAAAAAACCTTGTACCGCGAGCTGGAGGAGTCGAAAAAACGCGCAGAGGAAGCGCAAGAGGCTGAAAAACAGTTTTTGGCCAATATGAGCCACGAAATTCGGACACCCTTGAATGCGATCATCGGGATGGCGCATTTGCTGATAGATACCGACCCATCCGAAGAGCAAAAGGAGTATTTGTCGATCCTAAAGAACAGCGCAGAGATGTTGCGTACCTTGATTTCGGATGTTCTTGACTTATCGAAAATCAGGGCAGGTAAAATGGAGGCCCAGGAGAAAGAGTTTGATTTGGTTGCCCTGGTACAGACCCTTGCAAAATCCGTGCAATTGCGGATGGAAAGCAAATCGGTTGAGGTGAAGGCCGATATAGATCCGGGAATTACCCATTTGGTGTTGGGAGATGATTTGTTATTGAACCAGATTTTGCTTAATTTGCTCGGAAATGCTGAGAAATTTACGGCCGAAGGGGAAATTGGGATACGAACCAAAATATTGTCGGAGCCACATGAAACACCGATGTGGGTAGAATTTTGTGTGTATGATACCGGCATCGGAATTCCGCCAGAGAAGCATGATCTGATTTTCCAGACTTTCCGGCAGGTAGATGGCGATACGCGGCGCAAATTTGGCGGTACAGGTTTGGGCTTGGCAATTACCAAGCAATTGGTTGAGTTGCAGGGCGGTAGTATTCGGGTTGAAAGCACCCTTGGGGTAGGGACTCAGTTTTACATAAACTTACCGTATTTGAACACGGGGGTTGTGGCCGAGCAGAATACCCCGATTATGGAGCAAATGCAGCTCAATTCGGATGGAAAACGCATTTTGGTGGCAGAAGATAACGCGATGAATCGCAAGTATATTGACACCTTATTGCGCAAGTGGAATATTGAGCACTTTTTTGCCCATAATGGTCGGGAGGCATACGAGATGTGTTTAGAAGACCATTATGACCTTGTGTTGATGGATATTCAGATGCCGGAAATGGATGGTTACGAGGCCTGTCAAGCCATTCGGGACTTGCCTGGCCTGAACAATAAAACCCCCATCATTGCGCTTACGGCATCTGCCATGCTTTCGCAGCGGGATAAAGCCTTTTTCGCCGGCATGAATGATTATTTGAGTAAGCCATTCAAACCCTTGCAGTTATTTGAAAAAATCTGCTTGTATATCGACTCAAATGAAATAGAAACGAATATGCCCACTCCGCAGGAATTTACTTTCGACAAGCGCTTGGACACCGAGCTGTTGGAAACCATGTATGGCGACGATCTTGATTATGCGTTTGAAATGTTTGAGGCGTTTCGGGATAATGTGCCGAAAGAATTCAAAAGCATACAACCTTTGCTTGATGGAGAAAAATGGCCAGAAGTAGCACGACTTTTGCATAAGATAAAACCGTCCTTTGGGATGGTGGGGTTGAGTGAACTGGAAAAGGCGTTGGAGCAAATGGAGCAAAGTGCCAAGAACCAGCCCAACAAAGCAAATTTGCATACCATGTTTATGCAGGTGCAAAATTTGTTTGATGTAGGCACCCGCATCATCGACAACGAATACAGTAAATTGAAAAAAATCATTTCTAATCCAACTCATACGCCACCACAATAGGTTTGGTACAAGGATCTTGGCTGTTTTTAAACACCGAGGGACCAAACCCAATGCTACGGCACTTCAAAATTGCTTCACTTAATCAAAAAAACATGCTTCGATGTATAATTGTTGATGACGACATGATGGCCCGAAAGAGCCTCGAGCGTTTGTGTGCCAAACATGAACGGCTTGAGATGAAGGGATCTTTCGAAAAGGCCAGTGATGCCATTGAATTTTTGGAAAAAGAAGAGCAGGATACAGCCATTGATTTGATTTTTTTGGATGTTGAAATGCCGGAAATGTCGGGTATTGAGTTTTTAGACCGCATTCCGGTGATGCCGATGGTGATTTTTACCACCTCCAATTCAGATTATGCATTTGAAGCGTTTGAATACAAGGCCGTCGATTTTTTGAAAAAGCCCATTTCTTTGCCGCGTTTCGAACAATCTATCCTGAAAGCCATCGAAGCTAGTCAGACCAACCAGGCAAATACCGCCGAGGCCCTGGCCAAAGCGAATGAAATTTTTGTTCGGGAAGATGGTCGGTATATTCGTGTTTCCTGCGATGATATTTTGTTTTTTGAAAACGTAGGAGACTATGTGCGTATCAAAACCATTGCAGGGCAGCACATCATCCATGGTACCTTAAAAGCCATCGACGAAAAACTCAATGATCCACGTTTTTTAAAGGTACACCGCAGTTTTATTGTGCACCTTTCTAAAATCAAAGACATTGAAGAAAATACGCTGGTAATTGACAAAACGGTCATCCCGATTAGTCGAGCCAACAAAAGCGAGCTGATGAATCGGTTGAAAATTTTATAAAATAAGCAAAATTTAACTTGTTTGCTTGTTTTATTTGTTCCAAAAGACCTATCTTTAATCGATTTTTAGTCTTTCATATTTTTTATCCCCCCTTCGAAGACTGTCATTTTCTGTAAGCACTATGTCCTCCCAGCGAGGAAATTCAATTGATCAAGACTGGTAATTTCAACAAGCTGTATGCAATACGCATGCATGTTTCTTGACCTGTTTTATACGTGCATTTCAAATTAAACACTGCTTAATGTTTTTGTCATGAATCAAAAACCTGACTTATTGCTTGTAGATGACGCTCCCATGATGACGCGTTTTCTCTCCTTGTTTTTTGCCGAGCAATACAGGGTAACCAGTTGTCTCAATCCGGAGGAGGCAATCGATCTAATCCGCAAGGGTTATTTACCTGATATCATTGTAAGCGACCTCGATATGCCACAGATGTCGGGCCTGGTGCTTACCAAGGTCTTGCGGCAGCTCATGCCCGATTGCCCATTGGTGGTCGTAAGTGGCTTGAAAGAAAGCAAGCACCGTTTGGCTGCCCTGGAAGCAGGTGCGGATGACTTTTTGGCGAAGCCTTTTCACCCGGCCGAATTACAGGCACGTTTGGAAAACTTACTGCAACGCAGCGAGCAAAAAAAAACGGAATCGGCTCAGCCACAAGCACCTGCGCCTAGTAGCAAGGTGAAAACGCCGCCATTTTCCCTTTCATAAAGCTTACAAAACGCGCGATTTTTTAATAATACATCATCACAATGACTACGAACAGATCCAAACCCTTTTATGATTTTTTTAAAAGGACCAGCGATATCGTGGCATCGGGCATCATTTTGATCCTGATCAGTCCCATATTGCTCGGTATTGCCATCGCTTTAAAACTGGAATCGCCAGGCGCGCCCGTTTTTTACAGTTCCAAACGGGTTGGGCGCAACTATCTGGTGTTCAATTTTTTGAAATTTCGGTCTATGAAGCCCAATTCGGACCAATTGCTGGCTAAAATGCAGCACTTGAACCAGTATGATGCGCAAACGGCGGCGGCACCTAAACAGGTGGTAGAAGCCGCGCCCTCTGGTGTGATGTTGTTTTCGGATGAGGGTTGGATTCCGGAAGAAAAGTTGATTGCGGATGCCAAGAAAGTTGAAGAAAAGCCTTTCATGAAAATCACCAACGATCCGCGTATTACCAAGGTGGGCCATTTTATTCGCAACACCAGCATGGACGAATTGCCCCAGTTGATCAATGTGTTGCGTGGTGATATGTCGCTGGTAGGAAACCGTCCGCTGCCGGTGTACGAAGCCGAGCAACTTACCACCGATGAGGCTGTGGAGCGGTTTTCGGCACCAGCCGGTATTACAGGTTATTGGCAAGTAACAGACCGCGGCAAAAAAGGGGTAAGTGCCGACAGTCGGAAGCATTTGGACGTGGAGTATGCGCGTCGGTATTCGTTTTTTCTTGATTTGTGGATTTTAGTCAGAACTCCGATGGCAGCCTTACAATCGGCCAACGTATAATCTTTCGTTTTAATCCCAAGTAATTTACTGTTTCAAAAAAAAACCATGCAGTCTTACACACGCATTTTGTTTGGAATTTGTTTTTTCCTTTCTTCCTGCTTGCATTTACCATCGGACACCATTTCCGTGGAAGGTAAATATATGGAAGAACTCATTGTGCCTGAAGGGTTTGATTTTACGACAACGCACAACCTTACGATAAAGGTGTCTGCCGTTGACAATAATAAAAACACCTTATCCAATTTGCCCGTAGATATTTATCAATTGGAAAAGGATAGTACGGAACGGACTTATCTGATGAGTGCCTGGATAGGCCCTTCTGGTATTTTATCGCTTCCGCTAAATTTAGCGCCTTCCATTGTTTCACTCACATTGGAAACACTGTTTCCTGGCTTGCCTGGCGTACAAATTCAGGTAAACAACGCACAAACACTTGAAGTCATATTGGGTGAAAATAATCAGGCGGGCGACCGTTCTGATCACGCCCTTCAAAAACCCAGGGGTCCTGCTGCTATACACGACCGCAATAATACTTACACATATTTGGGTGGGTTTGACCCACTTGGCGTACCTACTTATTTAACACCTAGTGGGGAAAATGTCGGGCAGGATGTGCTGGAATTAATTTCGGCCAACCTGCCCGAGGGGCAATCTGTACCTACAAATCATCCTGATTATATAGCAGGTAGCACACAAACGAATATCGCATTGACGCAGAACGCCGAAGTTTGGGTGTATTTTATCAGTGAGGGATCCCGAAAAAACAATGCTTTGGGATATTATACCTACCCAAGCAATAATCCACCTCAAAATGTAAGCGAAGCCGGCCCCCTTACGATTATTTACCCAAACTTATCTTTTCCATCCAGTGGAGGCAATTTGCACACGGGCGACAAAGTGTACCTGGGTAATTTTTCGGCTGGAACAACCGTTGCCTGGTTTGTTGTGCCGGATGGTTGGGATCCAAGTGTCCCGGGGGTGACAGACGGGGATGATCCGGTGCGGTATACCAATGCGGCTTTGAACACCTTTACAGATCCTGCAAACCAAGCACATGCTGTCATGCTCCTCAATGCTGCCAGGGAATTGTTATTAATGGGCTTTGAAGCATCGAGCCGTCCATCGGGTGATCATGACTTTAACGATGCTGTAATAGGGGTTAAGGTATTGCCTTTTAGTGCTTTAGATCAAAATAATTTGGTTCAAATAACCAGTCAAGGCGTAGATGTAGATGGGGATGGCATACCAGATAATTTTGACCGCAATCCTACCGATCCTGTTTATGCGTTTGAGTCTTACAGTCCGACCGAAACCGGCATGGGAACGCTTGCTTTTGAAGATTTTTGGCCCGCAAAAGGTGATTATGATTTGAATGACATGGTAGTAGATTATCATGTAACAGAACGCCTGAATGCTGCCAATCAAATTGTACAAATTTTTATAGATGTTCGTTTGCGTGCTATGGGTGCGAGTTTCAGAAATGGACTTGGGTTTGATTTAAATGTACCTTTTAATAAAATAAGCAGTGTTAGTGGCAGTATTTTGACGGAGTCCTATATTACGTTAAGCAGCAATGGAGCGGAAGCGGGTCAGAGCAGGGCAGTTGCCATTGCCTTTGACAATGGCTATTCCTTATTATCCACACCGGGTGGAGGGTTTGTGAACACGGAGAAAAATCAAACCAATGTTGGATATTATGATTTTCAATTGAATATCATTTTTACCGAGCCTGTTAATCGTCAAACTTTAGGCTTGCCGCCTTACAACCCATTTTTGATTGCGCGTGGCGACAGAGGGATAGAAGTACACTTGCCGCGTTATCAACCTACGGATTTAGCCAATTTGAGTTTGTTTGGTACCCTGGATGACGATTCCAATTCAAGTGGAGGGGCGACTTATTTGACATCCAGAAATTTACCATGGGCTTTGCATTTTCCAATTTCGTTTCCCTATCCAATTGAAAAAGTACCTATAAATATTGCCTATTTGCGTTTTAATCAATGGGCTGAAAGTGGAGGCGGTTTTTATCCAGACTGGTTCCAAGACAATCCGGGGTATTTAGCGCCGGATAAAATTTATTAAGGTGGGTGTTTAGTTTAACGGGCATAACCACCTCAAAACAGGACAAAACCTACCGGTTTCAGAAAAAACAATCCAGGCACTATGAATGCTTTGCAATTTTGCTTTGCTGAAGCGCACAAGGGGGGATGTATACCTCCGATCGTTAGCAGCGTATCATTTCATACATTTTAAATGCCAATTCATGAAAGTCGTTATTCCGTTTTTAATGCTCTTATTAATGTTGTCCGCCTGTAATAACCCTATGGATGACATTGCAGATAAACCCGTTGAACTCAAAACCATGGATGAGTTGGTTGTGCCGGATGGGTTCAATTATGGGACGACCCAAACCTGTCATTTGCGTGTTTCAGCGGTAGATAATACGGACAATCGAATGACCAATTTGCCGGTCCAAATTTACCAATTAGAAAAAGATAGTATCCATCCTGTGTTGTTACAGATGGGTTGGATTGGCGCGGATGGGATTTATGAAGGAACATTTGATGTGTCCAATTCGGTTGTTGCATTGCTTGTACAATCAAGTTTTCCTGGTTTGCCTGAAGTCAACCTTCCATTAGTAGGTGCGAATAATTTTGAGGTAGTATTGGGGGCAAATAACCAAGCTAAGGATCGTTCGGATCATGCGACAGAGCGGCCCAAGCCGACTAAAGGGGCAGCAGATCGGTCCGTATTTACCTATTTAGGTACCTTTGATGGCAGCGGTGTGCCGAATTACCTGGAACCACAGGGCGATATCGTAAATCAGGACATCTTGAACATGGTGAATGTTAATTTGCCAGAATGGCGTCCAGTTCCCCAATACAATCCGCAATACATTGCGAATGGCACCCAAACGAATACCGTACTTACCGCAGCAGCCGAAGTATGGATCACTTTTGTAACAGAGGGTGCGGGTTATCGCAATGCTTTAGGATATTATACTTATCCTACCAACGATCCACCTGCTTCGGTAGAGGACATTGGCCCCTTAACGATTATTTTCCCGAATCTTTCTTTACCGGGCAGTGGTGGCAACTTGCATACGGGTGATAAAGTGTATTTAGGGTTATTTCCAGCAGGAACCACGATCGGGTATTTTTTGGTGCCAGATGGTTGGTCGCCCGGCATCTCCGGCGTTAGTGATGCTTCCAGTCAGATCCGGTTTTCGAACCGCGAATTCAACACCTTTACGACCACTGAAGCGAGCAGCCACGTAGTACAATTGGTTGACCAAGACCGTGAATTGCTGCTTTTGAGTTTTGAAGACTTGAATCGCCCAAGTGGTGATAACGACTTTAACGATGCCATATTTTATGTGACGGCTACACCCTTTGTGGCGGTCAACCGGGAAAACATGGAGGAAGTAAGTGTTGCGGGTACAGATACGGATGGAGATGGTATTCCGGATGTATCAGACCTGGAGCCCAATGATCCGAGTTATGCATTTGAGACTTACACCCCCTCTTTGAATGGAAAAAATACGTTATCTTTTGAAGATTTTTTTCCGGCAAAAGGGGACTATGATTTGAATGACATGGTGATCGATTACAATATTAAGGAGCGCCAAAATGCTGCGAGTAAGATCATTCAAATTAAATTTAACCTTACATTAAGGGCAATGGGTGCAGGCTTCCGAAATGGCTTTGCCTTTGAGTTACCGATACCAGCCTCTAAAGTATTGAGTGTAACCGGGACGAATCTTACCGAGAGTTACATTACGCTTAATTCGAATGGAACAGAAGCCAATTCGAGTAATGCTGTAATCATTGCATTTGACAATGGTTTTGGAATCATGCCGTCTCCCGATGGCGGTTTTGTAAATACAGAAGAAAATAAACCATTGATTGAACCGTACACGTTTGAGGTCAATGTGATTTTTAATGAACCAATTTTGCGTTCAGATTTGGGTTATGCGCCCTATAACCCGTTTATTATGGTAAATAGGGAACGTGGTCGAGAAGTACATCTGCCGGGCAAGTTGCCGACTGAATTGGCGGATATGTCGTTGTTTGGTACCGCCGATGATGATACGAATATTAATGCGGGTAAAACATACCTGACCGCCAATAACTTACCCTGGGCGATTAACATTCCTGAATCATTTCCATATCCAAAAGAAAAAATCCCTGTAAACCAGGCTTATACAAAATTCAATCAATGGGCAGAAAGTGCAGGAAGTGGTTTTAAAGATTGGTTTAAGGCAAATCCGGGTAACCGGGTGCTAGTAAAAATATATTAAGAACGCAATATTAAGGTCAATTTGAGTTGCCGGGATGCAAAAGTGCATTCCGGCTTTTTTCAATGGGTGTATTAGAAAAAAACATTAAAATGTAGTTAAAATTCGGGTTCAAACAACCTTGGTTTTGGCAAATTTTGCGTTTTCTCTGAGAAATCTTATTGTCTTAAATTGTTGAATATCAATAATATAGTATAAATAATTGTTAAACAAGCCTGTTTTTTTTATAAATCACAACCGTGAAAATTGACCTTGTGGGACCTATAGAGACTACTTATTTTTGTTCAGAAATTAGACAAACACGCAAAGTATTGGGGAGGTCGCAGTACAAAAAAACACTATGAACAATCTTTTTTTAATACGTATTTCTTTTAAAACGTCAAACATGTTCCTCAAGTTACTGCCCGTGTTACTGTAAAAGTACAAGGCAGGATATGCATGCAGTTTTTTAAAACCAGCATGAAACCACGCTTCGTAGTACGCCACATGGATGGACGTACACTTCTGGTGAGGAGCCAATACTTTTACCAGTGTTTCTTTTGCTTCAATTAGGAAACATTTTGGCTCCTTACCGCATTAATCCAGGCTTGCAACAGGTAAAAGTGACAGACGATTGGATGATCGTTTAATTTTAATCCCCCCTAGCTTTAGTCGTTACATCCATAACGATTGCTCCTGCCTATAATCGCTTCATTTGCTTTAATCCAGTTGACTTTAATGCTTAAAAAATGTTATGTTGATCAAATGGGCTGTTCTCGAGGGAGAACAGCCTTTTTGATTTCAGCAAACAAGCCTAGCACTCAATTTTCTTGTTCCCTTTTTTTACATTAAATATTAAAACATTTGCTCAAATGCTTCAAATGCCGTGTTTCGTTGGGATTTGCCATGGCAATTGTTTACTTTTGCAATTATGCGGTAGTATTCAGCATACGTTGTTGCTTTTATCCGTATTTTGTGGTATTATATTGCTTGTCAACTTTTGGCAGACTTCCTGGTTATACTTGCACGCTTGTCATGAAAAGATTGATCTTTTATTGCGCGCTTTCCTTGCAGTTGCTGTATCCCTTGTTGTTGGATGCACGGCCTGATGGTGATATAAATATTCCACCAACGGACGTTTATGCCCTTCCACCCGATTTATGTGTAGTAAGTACCATCCAGTTTACCAATGTGGAGGGCGCTACTCCCCTTGCGCTTACCTTCAGTTGGAACGCTTCCGATAGTTTGAATAAATGGGTTAATGGCTTGAATCTCTTGTGTGTAGCAGGCTGGAATGGCACGGATTGGGTCAATCTTGGGCAAGCCGCAGTGAGTGGCAATTTGACGGCAGGGACCATTACCACCCCGGTTTTAATTCCCGACACCTATACTATATATGCACTGGCGGCAGTACGCGCCAAAACGTTCAATGTTACGGGCGGCGGTTCCTATTGCAGCGGCACCGATCCGGGCGTATTGATTGGGCTCAGTGGTTCGCAGTTGAACGTCTTGTATCAGTTGCGTTTGAATAACAATAATATCGGAGTTCCTATACAGGGTACTGGCGGTCCTTTAAGTTTTGGAGTACATGCTGTTTTGGGCAGTTATGTGGTCTCTGCTATTCAGACGCAAGGAAATTGTGCTACCAACATGTTTGGGCTGGCTACCGTAAATGCTTATGCATGCAATGCCTCCATTTCCGATCCGTGTGTTTGTAAAAACAATGCAACCAACCTGCTCAATGGGCAATTTGATGAAACCATTGAGGTAAATGCGCCTGCCAACCAAAACTGGACTGTTTCCGCAGTGATCGGTTTATATCAGGCCAATAGTCCGGTCCCCCCTGCCCCTCCAATTGCAGTAACCGTAGGCACCCCGCTCACTTACCTGGGCGCCAATGTATATCAGTTAAAAGGCATCCATATTGATGCAATGGGGTATTCGATAACCGTATCGAATGGACTGGGTACCACACTTTCCATTGGCAATACCTGTTCCTATCCCAATCCAAGTTTTGGGGCTGCGTTATCCGGGCCTTTTTGTTTATATTCCGATCCAGTGAACCTAGTAGGTATTCCAGGCGATAATAATATTGTGGCTCAGGGATTTACCATCAATGGCACTCCTGCAACTCAGTTTAATCCAGGGGCGGGGCTTGGTACCTACACCATTGAATACACCGTGGATGGCGGCACCCCCAAGTCGTCGGGGCCCAATGATCCGGGTTGTATTCAAAAAATAAGTAAAACCGTGCAGGTGGTTGCTACTTCCGGTGCGCTGGTTTGCAACAACCTGGTCAATGTATCGCTCGATGCCGATTGCGAAAGTGTGGTAACCCCCGATGATATGCTGGATGGCGTTTATCCTTGTTACGACGATTACGAAGTAGCATTAGATCGGATCGCGCCTTATGGAAATGGTCCCTGGAGCAGTGCCACTGTCACGGTTGCCGATTTGGGCAATACCTATAGCGCACGCGTTACGCACCTGGGCAGCGGCAATACCTGTGTTGGCAGTGTAAAAATTGAGGATAAACTGGCCCCTTTGCTGACTTGTACAGACATTACGCTGTTTTGTCCAATCGTCAAGTATGACCCCAATTACATCAAGAATACCCTGAATATTCCTGCTGCTTTTCCAACAGTCGTCGATTGTTCCACGTACACCCTGACATATACGGATGTATGGGTAGACCTTCCGTGTGGACAAGGTTTTAACGGGGTGAATGATTTGAGTGCTTATGTAAGCCGCAAGTGGACCGCCAAGGATTCCTGGAACAACAGCAGCACTTGCATTCAATATATATATTTTAAACGGCTGCATATTGATGATGTGCAGTATCCGCCTGATTACACGATTGCTTGTGGCCCCAATGTGGACACCGATCCATCCATCACCGGCGGGCCTTTTGTAAATAAATTGGGGATAAATTGGAATTTTTATCCAGATCCGGGGTATTGTGAAATGCAAGCCATTTACAACGACCAATATTTGCCAGATTGTGATGGCACCTTTCGGATATTGCGCACCTGGACGATGGTAGATTGGTGTTTGCCGATCAATCCGTTTCCGCCTGCCCAAAATCCGGTGTATTATACCCAGTTGATCAAAGTTTTAGACGGTGCGGGCCCAGATTTTGTTTGTCCGGCTAATTTAACCGTTTCGACCGACCCATATGTTTGTTGTGGCACGATTGATTTGCCCAATGTAATTTTAACCGACAATTGCGCCCGCATCAACGGGATCGGGGCTGTCGTAAGTGCTTTTGATATAAATAACCAGGCCATCGGTACCTACACCGTGCCGGGCACCCTGAGTGATTTTCCGGGGAATAACTTGCAACAATCGGATACCCTGGGCAATGTGGGATTTACCCCTTGTTTGCCATTGGGCAACCATACGGTCGTGTACACGGCTTCCGATGATTGTGGCAATACCCGAACTTGCTCGTTTAAAATTCGCTTAGAGGATTTGACCTTGCCCGTTCCGGTTTGTGATCAATTGACCCAGGTTTCCTTGGGGCCTAGTGGCACAACGGTGATACCCGCGCTCAACTTTGATGATGGTTCTTACGATAATTGTGGGTCCGTGTATTTTAAGGTGCGTCGGATGAGTGGCAGTAGTTTTAATGATGCGATTACTTTTTCCTGTTCTGATGTGGGCAATACCATTACGGTGGTTTTGCGCGTGTATGATGTGCCCGTGGGGGCGGGGAGCGTATCTTTAACGACCCAGGAGCAGCATGCCAATGATTGTATGGTGCAGGTTGTAGTGGATGATAAGATCAAACCTGTTTGTACGGCGCCCGCTAATGTAACCGTAAGTTGTTCCAATTTCGACCCTAGTCTGGCCTTGTATGGCAATGCGGTGGTGAGCGACAATTGTTGTTTGGATAATACGAAAATTTACCAAGGGGTAAAAGGCTTGACGCACAACGCCAATTATACGTTATTTGATACCGTTTGTAATAAGGGGACTATACAGCGCAATTTTACGGCATTTGATTGCAATGGTTTGAGTAGCGCGTGTACGCAACGGGTGGTGGTGCAATATGCGCAGGATTATTTTGTGCGTTTTCCGAACGATGTATTGGTGAGTGTATGTGATGGAACTGGCAATTATGGTGCGCCCAGTTTTTTTGGGGAAGATTGCGAATTACTGGGTGTTTCGTTTGAGGATCAGGTATTTACGGTAGTTCCCGATGCTTGTTTTAAAATAGAGCGCACTTGGACGATTATCAATTGGTGTACGTTCAACCCCAATTTGAATTGTGTGCAGGTGCCCAATCCCAACCCGAATGCCATCGAAAACCATCCGTCCAATTTGCCCGGACCGGTTGTTTCGGCTTTTGGAACCCTGGCGCCCTGGAGTCCGACTACCGTAAAAGTGCAGGCTAGTGATCCGGTTGCAACCAATTATTCGGTGTTTTATGATCCGAATGTGAATTGTTATAAATATAAGCAGATCATTAAAATTATTGATACGCAGGATCCCGTTGCGCAATGCCCAAACACCCCCGTTACCTATTGTGATATAACAGCCAATGACGCGCAATCGTGGAATGAATCGTATTGGTATGACCCCAGCAATGGGTTGAATAATTTGTGTGAAGGGTTCGCTGATTTGTCGATCACAGCAACCGATGCTTGTTCGGGTGCCGATATTCGTTTCCGGTATCTGTTGTTTTTGGATTTGGATGGCGATGGCACCCAGGAGACCGTGGTGAGCAGTGCCAATTTGCCGGGCGTTAATAATGTGCAATTTGGCAATGCGGGCAATGTGAATTATACAGGTGGACAGCCACGCGCATTTGATGAACGTCCGGTACCTATCAATCAGCAATACCGTTTTGGATTGGATTGGGTTGCAGATGGTCCGGAGGTTACGGCAAAAGTGCGTTTTGACAATGTGCAGGCACCCATTCTGTTGCCAGCGGTAGGGAACAATGTGATGCAGGGGGTAGTGCCCCAATTACCTTATGGCACGCATAAAATCCAATGGTTTGTGGAAGACGGTTGTGGGAATGAGACCAGCTGCACGTATGATTTTACCATAAAAGACTGTAAAAAGCCGACTGTGGTGTGTTTGAATGGTTTGAGTGTCAATATCATGCCGAATCAAATGATTAGTTTGTGGGCTTCCGACTTTTTGCAATATGCGGAAGACAATTGTACGCCGGTCAATCAATTGAAGATTGCCGTGCGGAAATCGTCTGATGCTACCCCTGGTTTTCCGGTGGATGGATTGGGTAATCCTTTGAGCAGCGTGACGTTTAATTGTCAGGAATTAGGCACCCAACAAGTAAAACTTTGGGTGATAGACCAAACCGGGAATGCCGATTTTTGTGAAACCACGGTGGTGGTGCAAGACAATGATCTATATTGCCCGTTGCTGAATGTCGCCAAAGTAGGTGGGGCTTTAAAAACCGAGTTGGGCGACGGTTTGGATCAGGGGAACCTTAATATTATCGGCAATGGGATTGGGATTCCCTGGTTTACCTTTAATACCAAATCGAATACCCAGGGTAATTATACTTTTAATGCCATTCCGTTGGGATCCAATGTGAAGGTGACCCCTTATAAAGATGATAACCCGTTGAATGGGGTTTCGACGTATGATTTGGTGTTGATTTCGAAGCATATTTTGGGGCTTCAGACCTTGGATAGTCCGTACAAGATGATTGCGGCGGATGCCAACAATTCCAATTCGATTACCACCTTTGATATTGTAGAGTTGCGTAAGTTGATCTTGGGCATTTATTCCGATTTGCCGACCAATACCAGTTGGCGTTTTGTCGATAAGTCGTATGTGTTTCCCAATCCGAGCAATCCGTTTCAGTTTGCATATCCCGATAAAAAGCAGATTGCGGGGGTAAATGGGGATATATTGAATGCTGATTTTGTTGCGATTAAGGTGGGGGATGTGAATAATACGGCCATTGCCAATGCGCAGGGGCCGGGTGAGGATCGGGGATCGGGCACTTTATATTTTGAGTTGCAGGATCAGGCATTTGAGGCCGGCCAAACGATTGAATTACGGTTGGAGGCCATGGATAGGGTAATGGGCTTGCAGTTTACCTTGCAGTTTCAAGGCTTGGAGTTTCTGGATTTGGAGCCGGGTATGGGCATGCAACTTGCCAATTTTGGTTTGCCCGCTTTGGTTTCAGCGCAACGAGATATGTTGACCGTTTCTTATGATGGAAATGAAAAAGCCGCATTTGTATTGCATTTTCGGGCCACGCGTGCCGGAAAATTGAGCGCTTTTTTACATCTTTCCAATGCCATTACCTGCGCAGAGGCTTATGGTTTGTTTGAAAAT
The DNA here is from genome assembly GCA_027488935.1 of Saprospiraceae bacterium. Taxonomy (GTDB): domain Bacteria; phylum Bacteroidota; class Bacteroidia; order Chitinophagales; family Saprospiraceae; genus M3007. The sequence goes on from JAIYAP010000016.1 coordinate 61,153, forward strand.
GCAAAAGAATATTCCAGCGTGCTTCCGGGTAAAAATGCAATTGCCCTTCGGTTCAAGCAGGACGACACCTATATAATACAAGGTGTAGGATTTGAATTGTATCAAAACCAGCCCAATCCGTTTGAAAATGGGACGGTCATTGGCTTTAATTTACCAGCAGTATCTGCAAATGCGCCTGTTGCCTTAGAGGTATATGATGAAATTGGCCGTCTGGTACATCGTCAGCAAGCAAGTTTTGGAGCGGGTTATAACCGTTTCCAATTGCAAACGCAAGATTTGGGAAAAACGAGTCCGACCAGACTTTTATATTATAAAGTGATTACTGCGATGGATAGTGCGGTTAGGCCGATGATTCAAATCAGGTAATTATTAGCCATTGGGCATACTTTTTTGCATGAAAGTCTTACACTTTTTGTAAAAAGTTTGTCAATACGGAAAACTTAACATTGCATATCAGAAGGATTTCCAAGATTTGCACTGGAAAACTGTTTTTCGTTTAATCGCATATTCCTGTAATAATACTCGTGTGTAAAGTGCAAACGCCATTTTGTTAGTCTAAATAATTGGCGTAAAATCCTTTAAATATAGAGGATTGTCTCTTTTCTCACCTATGGTTATTCGGTTTTGTTTTATTAAAAAGCAAGCCGTTGTAGCAAATGCATCCTGACAGGGTGTTGTGTGGTATTATTTTATGCGTATTAGGCGGAAGGCTTGTTAAAAATTGCACCGTCTTTTTTAAAATAATATTTATGCAAAAAATTTACGCTATTGCCGGCCTGCGGCATCATGCAAATTTGAACAAGATCCATTCGCGCTTGCGAACGTTGATGTTGGCTTTGGTTTTCAGCACCCCTTTATTGGTTTTCGGTCAATTTACTTCAGGTAATTTGGTTGTACTTCAGGTTGGAGACGGCAGTGCCGCTTTAACCAATGCGGGTACTGCTTTTTTCATGAAAGAGTTTACACCTGCGGGTGTTGCCGGAACTTCGGTAACAATTCCTTCCAGTGGCGGCAGTCAAATGGTATTGAGTGGTACCGCTACCTCTGAAGGTTTGCTTTCACGTTCAGCAGATGGGCAATTTTTGGTGTTTGGTGGTTATGCTGCACCAGCAGGCACAGCAGGCATTGCTTCCACTACTGCTGCCGCTGCGAACCGTGCCGTTGGTACGGTAAATGCTGCTGGAACCTTCACTCGGGCTGCAACCAGTTCAACCTTTTTTAGCGGCAATAATATACGCAGTGCTGCTTCGAATGGTACTAATAATTATTGGGCATCTGGTGCAAATGATGGAACTAATTATTTTGGTACGGCTGCTGCCACTGCAACCGTGCAAAATGCTAAAGCAAATAACCGCTTTACGCTTGTACAAAATGGCAATTTATATATGTCATCTGGCTCAACGGCTGGAACGCCTGCTACAACAGGTATTTTTCAGGTGGGAACTGGTTTGCCAGTTACAAGCGGTCAAACACTTACAACCGTAATCAATACTACAGTGGGGACCTCTCCTAGTCCTTTTCAATTTATTTTTAATACAGCAGGCACTATTTGTTATGTTGCGGACGACCGGAGCATTGCAAACGGCGGCGGTATTCAGAAATGGACGTTTAGCGCTGGTGTATGGTCTTTAGCATACACTTTAGCGACTGGTTCTGGTTCTACTGTAGGAACACGCGGTGTTACCGCTGATTTTTCCGGCGCAAATCCGATTGTATATGCGACGACTGCAGAAGCTACATTGAATCGTTTGATAAAAATGACCGATACTGGTGCAAGTTCAGGTGCTACAGCGACCACTTTAGCAACTGCAGGTACCAACACGATTTTCCGCGGTTTGGCATTTGCGCCTCAAGCTGCTGCAGGCACCATTACCGTCATAGACGATGGTGACTGTTTGGATCCGACACCGGGCACTATATTGAGTTTTGCTTCTTCTACTGGGTCTCCTGTTCGAAACAGTTATTCGGGGGTAACCGCAAATGGGGGTAACCCATTAAGTGTCGTATGGTCTTCGACAAATAACCGCTGGGAGATAAGAATAACTACAGATTTAGGTTGTGGTGCTGGGCCGCAGACCTACTTGGTGCATTATAATAATTTTACTTCGGCACCCAATCCTCCTGATTTGGGAACAGGCACTTGGGTTCCGGTACCCATTGCCGACTGTGCACCTGGTTCTTTTTTTACCTGTGCAAATCTTTCAACCTTTAGCGGAACAGGTACACAAAATAATTGTGGCACGGGTTGTCCACCCGCAAGCTGCCCAACGTTCTCTGGCGCACCTGCCAACGTATCCATCACCAACAGCACTTGCGCCAGCGCTTGTACGGTTTCGGGCGGTGTGATTACGGCCCCAGCGGGTACGCCTTGTCCAGCAGGATCCACTTTACAATATCAGGTAAATAGCGGCTCTTGGACAGCAACCCTTCCAACTTACGCACAAACTGGTCCGACGCAAAGCATCAAAACACGTTGCTCTTGCGATTCGGATAATACCATGAATAGCGCAGAATCTGTTGCGGTTACAACGGCACCAGGTACTTGCACACCGCCTACTGCCGGTATCAATGTAAGCGAAACTTCGGGCACGGCCAATAATGACGGTATTATTTGCGCGGGCGCATCGGCAACACTGACTGGAACCGGAGGCACCTCTTATGCCTGGAGCAACGGTGTTAACTCGGCTGCAAACCCAGTAACGCCAGCGTCTACTACAACTTATACCGTTACGGTCACGAATGCAAATGGCTGTACCGCAACTTCTTCGAGCACCATTACAGTCAATCCACTGCCCACACCAGGCATCGCCGTTGCAGAAACTTCGGGTACTATCAATAATGACGGCATTATTTGCGCGGGCGCATCGGCAACACTGACTGGAACCGGTGGCACCTCTTATGCCTGGAGCAACGGTGTTAACTCGGCTGCAAACCCAGTAACACCGGCGTCTACTACAACCTACACGGTTACGGTCACGAATGCAAATGGCTGTACCGCAACTTCTTCTGCTACTATTTCGGTAAATGCTTTACCGA
>JAIYAP010000085.1 GCA_027488935.1 Saprospiraceae bacterium
GTGATGAGTGATGAGTGATGAGTGATGAGTGATGAGTGATGAGTGATGAATTTATTCATTATCAATCAATTACAACCCCACCGGGGTCCTTAACCTGAAAAACAAATCATTACGACCCCAGCGGGGTCGCATCTTTGTAGCAAAAAAAAACGGCAATTTAAACATTACGACCTCGGAGAGGTCGTGCATTTGTAGATGAAACAAACACAAAACCGCAACACCATCCCGACTTCGGAGAAGTCATGCATTTGTAGAAAAAATACAAAATAACCCACAACACATGACTTCGAAGAGGTCACGCATTTATAAAAATTTGTACAAATTGGTATCAACAACCGCAGGTTACGACAAAAAAAAGCATCTAATAAACAATTAGACAGCAATATTCCCATTATTTTCCCTTCTGCCGATTATGAAAAAACTGATGTTTGCCCTGTTATTGGGCTGCTCCATGCCATTAATGGCCCAATACACGGGCACCGGCGCAGTAACCCAAGGCGCTGCCACGGCCACGACCGGCAATTTATACACCTGCACGGGCGGACGAATTGCACGCCAAGGCACCATCACCGCCACCAACAACACCGTTTGGACGGTGCCTGCGGAGGTTAATTTTACCAATACCGCTTTTCCAACAGCTTCCAATTTATACAATCCCTGCACCGGCGCTACCTATGCTAATGCAAGCGCCGCTTTGGCTGCATTGAATGGCAGCGATATTGTAACCATTGATGCCGATATTAGATTCGGAATGGACCGTTTATCCCAATCCAATGATAGACAGGATTTCGGTACACGGGGCAAAGACTTCCACCAATTACCAATTGTTTAACGCCCAGGGCCAGGTTTTATATATCGGCCAACAAATTGAACGTCAAAGTTTTGCCCATTTGCCGGCAGGCGTTTATTTTTTAAAAATCATGGATGGACCAGCGCAAAAAACCAGCGTCAAACATTTCATCAAGCAATAGTTGCTCCATCTTCACGCTGCAAATAAATTTATATGAAAAATTTTACAATATTATTTTTATGTTGTTGCGCCACGGTAAGTGCCTGGGCGCATGGCCATGATCCTGGAACCGTTTCCCTCAAAAAATGGTTTATCCCGGCAGAAAAGAAAACCGTAGCAGGCTCCTTTTTGATGATGAAGGACCATGAAGTTTACCTGGAAGATGTACACCATCAGGTGCTACACTACCCGATAAGCGCTTTTTCGGCAGCAGATCAGGATTTTATAATGGGGAAAAACAAGCACTTTGAACATTTAAACCAGGAAATAGTGCAGGCGGCCCCTACCCTGCCTGCAACACCCTGTTTTAGCGTTTGGAACGTAATCGCCTGTTTTGGGATAGGTTTTGCCCTGTTTTTGGGACTTGTTTGGGTACCTGCCCAACATCAAAAATTAGCCTTGGCGAGCCTGAGTTTATGTGCTATGGCCGGTTTGTATGGTTTCAAATCTCAGTTGGCGGCCACCTTGTTTGGCACCGATCCTGCCTATATCGATTCGGCCTTTATTCCATTCAAGCCGGACGTCAATACCCGTTGGGATGATACTTATTTTTACGTTGAGTCAAAAGGCATACCGAGCCATCCGATGATGAGCGGTATTACGAGTTGGCAGCAGCAAGTGCCCATTCCACAGTGCTATATTGGGGCCAATGCCTGGAGTATTCCGCTCAATCCGGTACTTGCAGCGACGCCGGTGCCTGTCAATGCGCAACATTTTTTACGCGGCGCCATTGCGGTTGCAGCCAATGGAGTTGCCATTTTTAACCCCTACACCAATACAGGGGTGGATGCCAAATTAGATGGACAATTGGATGTATATGGCGGACATTGCGGCCGTGCTGATGATTACCATTACCACACCGCCCCGCTGCATTTAGACAGCCAATCGGTTGATATTGTGCCGATTGCATTTGCGTTGGATGGTTTTGCCGTATATGCGGGACAGGAACCGGATGGCAGTCCGATGAACGCCTTGGATGCCAACCACGGCCACTTTGGGTCCAACGGGGTGTACCATTACCACGGTTCGGAAAATGCACCGTATATGATTGGAAATATGGTTGGCCAGGTTACGGAAGACAATACTTTACAAATCATCCCGCAGGCGTCGGCGAACCCCATTCGTCCAGCCGGAACACCCTTGCAAGGTGCGGTGATTACCAATTGTGTACCCACCGGCCCGAGCGGTTTTCAACTCAATTATGTGCGCAATGGCCAGAATAATGCGGTAAATTATAGTTGGACCAACAATGGCGTGTACACCTTTAACTTCATTACACCAACCACCACGACCACCAGTACCTACAATGGGTTTGTTCCTTGCCTGGTTCCTACCGCCGCAGATGACGTAAAAACTGCAAATGGATTTGAAATTTACCCCAATCCAAGCAACGGAAAATTTGCTTTAAAAATGGGTGAAGATCTGAATATCAACGACTTGCAATCCATTACCATCTTTGATTTGCATGGAAAACGGGTATATGAATCCACCAACAACCAACCATTAGTGGAAGCGCTACAATTGCCCAAAGGTGTGTATCTGGTAAAAATACAAGGCACGGATTTTCAATGGACACGTAAAATCATGATACAGTAGCGCTGTTTTTACAAAACCGCGCCTAACAGATTTTTATTGATGGGCACCCATTTTTGTCATTTCCATCAATTGCAGCGCGTCATTGTTGTTGGCGATCAAAATACCTTTTTTACCATTGGCCATTTGGATGGGCGCCAAGTGTCGCACCTCGTGGGTGGCCCAAAAACCTGAATTGCGCGGTGTTATTGGCGCAAACTGGCCCTTTCCATCATTGAGCAAAACAAGTCCGTTGCCTGCGTCATATCTACCCGTTTCTACCTCGATACCGTAGTCATTCCCGGCGAGCAGAATATCCAGGCTGCCGTTTCCATCTACATCCAACAGCAGGATACTTTTTACTGGCGCCATTTGTGCCATTTTAGGTAGGGGTTGGGCCGTAAATTTGCCATTATTATTGATAAAAATACAGGATTGTAATTCATTGACTTCCAAATGCTGCGCGCTCTTAAGATCGGTGGGGGCAAAAACATCTTCTATGGTAGCCTTAGAATAAGGGGCATAGCGCACAAACTTTTTCTTCAGGCCCGGTAATTGTTTGATGATCTGATCGCGAAAGGCAACCGGATAATTTTTGCCATTTTCAGGCCAGGTCATGATTGGGTCGATACTGCCATTGCCATCAAAGTCCTTTGCATACAGATGCATGGGCGCTGTGGCGCTGGCACGATAACGGGTATTCAAGCCAACATTGCCTGCCACCAGATCCTGGTCGCCATCGCCGTCCAAATCCGCAGCGACTAAACATTCCCACCAGCCTTGGACCTGGTCCAGTCCGAATTGAGCCGTGACTTTGGTATATTTTCCCCCATTATTTTTAAATACTTCTATGGCTGACCACTCGCCTGCTACCAACATTTCTTCCAGGCCATCTTTATCCAGGTCGGCAAAAATAAGATCGGTCACCATACCTACTTTTGCAAATTCGGGCGCTACTTGGTCGGTAACCAGGGAAAATTTGCCCCCATTGTTTTTAAAAATGGAACTATACGGTGTTTTTGGGTATATACCCGGAATCACACGTCCGCCAAGAAACAGGTCGATATCACCATCTCTATCATAATCAAATCCGGTAATGCAACTGCCACTCTCCGTTTCCTGGGGAATGGTCCCTGCAGGCGCTTCTTGAAAAGTCCCATTGCCATCGTTCAGGTAAAAACGATCCTGGTAATTGGTTGAATTAGTTCTCATTTCATTGCCCCCGCTCACTACATATAGATCAAGGTCGTGATCGCCATCGGCATCAAAAAACAAGGCATCGGTGTCTTCAAAAATCGTGTCACGCGCAAAGGTGGTCGTTTTTTGTTGTGTAAAATGGCCTTTTTTATCTTGTAAAAACAAGGCCCCGGTTGTTTTGAACGCACCTCCAACGTAAAAATCTTCCATCCCATCGCCATTTACATCTCCCGTTGCGATGCAAGGCCCTTGGTTAGAAAATTTATGGGGCAGCAGGCGTTCGCGGTTAAAATCAAAATATTCGTTATCCTTGTGTTTGAAATTCAGGGTGCTTGACTCGGTAATATCTGCAAACAATGGGGCAACTGCCGTTTTATCTGCATAAATATCCGGCACCTTTTGGGCGTCTTGGTATTTAAGTGTAATCCGTTGATCAGCTGCTATATTCTGAAGCATTTGTCCTTTCCCATCCGGCCATTGGATGTGCAGGCTTTGCACTTGATCAGCAGTTCCCAATCCGAAATGCAGGATGGAGGTTGATGTAGAAAGAAATCCTCGTGCCGGGTTAGCATTTATAATTTGTTCACCGGCGGCGGTCTGGATTTTTACGATAGCACCAATACCCCCGATATTTTGAGGCGGACCGGTTAATTTTATTTGCAAATAATGACTCCCTTCATTCAGTTCTTTGGTTTTATTGCGGTAAAGAAAAGATTCTTCGGTTGCATTGTTCACGACAATATCCAAGTCACCGTCATTGTCCAGATCGACATACACGGCAGCGTTGGAAAACGATTTTTCGCCAAATCCCCAGGCGGTAGAAACATCTTCAAAAGTCAGGTCGCCTTTATTACGAAACATATAATTATGTATTTCCTGGGCAGGAATTTTATCGACATATGCCATCGCATTTTCGATGTTTCCACCTGCTTTCATGACAGAATCAATGGTAAAATTCATATAATCCAGGTCGGTAACTTCCCGTCGGATACCATTCGAAATATACAAATCGCGCCATCCGTTGTTGTCAAAATCGGCCGGAAGCGGCGACCAGCTCCATTCCGTATTGGATACCCCTGCGAGGCAGCCGATTTCCGAAAATGAGCCATTTCCATTATTGATTTGCAACATATTGCGCATAACTTGGTGGCCGTATCCATAGTTTACCAATCCATAATAGCGCTCATTGACCATCACGCTGGCCTTCATTTTTTGCCGTTCGTTACCATCGGGTGCCATATCTAAAACAACCAAATCGTCGAGCAGGTCGTTGTTCATATCTGCCATATCTGATCCCATTGAAAAATGCGCGGTATGGCGCATGTAGGAATCGATTTGATCGGTAAAAGTGCCGTTTTTATTGTTAATATATAGATTATCAGGCTCTACATAGTCATTGGCTACAAAAATATCGGGAAAGTGATCGCGGTTAAAATCGGCTACCGTAACACTAAGTCCGAAGGCGCGTTTTTGAATACCCGCTTGTTTGCTGACATCGTTAAAATGGCCTTTATCGTTGCGGTATAAGCGGTCGGAAGTGTAGATATCAGCTGCATCAGGTGCGATCAGTCGTACTGGTTTTCCATTAACCTCCTTCAAACGCACATCAGCAACCGACCTAAAATTAACCGGATGGTTTAACAAATACATATCTAGGTCGCCATCCAGATCATAATCGAAGAAATTAGCGGCATTGGAAGCGCAAGGGGTATTTAGCCCATATTCGGCAGATTTTTCGGTGAATGTCAGGTCTTTATTATTGATAAACAACAGATTACCTCTACCTTCTGGAGCAAACCCCGTTCGGCACTGGTAAATATCCGGGTATCCATCGTTGTTTATATCGATGATATTTACCCCGGTCTTAATACCTTCTGAAATGCTTACACCCGATTTATCAGTTATATCTTCAAACTGGAAATTTCCTTTATTTAAAAACAGCTTGTTTTTGCCTCGGGTTGCCACGAAGTACAGATCCTCGAGTCCATCCTGGTTAAAATCGCCCACGCCTACCGCACCGCTCAGGTATAAATAATTAAAATTCATGTAGTTAACCTGGGCATCTTCAACCAACGCATTGATAAACGAAACCCCGGTTTGTGCCGTGGTCATTGTTTCAAATCGCTGCGGTCCATGCAGTTTTGCGTCACCTACATTAGAACCTGGTTGGTTACAAGAAATAAAATGGAAAAGGACACCTATATACAAGGCGCATTTAATTTTCATATGTTTCATAATTCGGGAAATTAGGTAGCGTAAATGTAATGCTAGCACCTAAAACCACAAATTAAGTATGCTTTTTTTTTAAAAAACATGAACCGATGATCGTTCAGCTTCGATCACCGGTTCATAAGAGGCAATGTATAGAGATTAAGGATGGAGAATGTGTTTGTGACGCCCCGGCAGCAGATGTTTATAGTAAAGAAATAACAATGCATTTGCAAATATACATATTTTTTCAAATAAAAAAAGATGCTGGGGAAATAAAGATTTTTCTTAATGTTTTGTTCTTAAAAGACCTTTCCTTCGAATGCGCTTAGGGAGACAGCACTGAAGGAAAGGGAGGTGAGCTGGTGACAGAACGAAGACGATCACCAGCTCACAGGAATATACACGATGGAGATTAAACGGGAAGCGTGTTTCGTGACGCCCCGGCTATTGCAGCCGTTTAGAACTGAACAAAAAGCAATATTAAGGAAAACGGGAGCCCCCCATGCTGCGGTGCGACATAGGTGCTTTGCGGATTAAAGGATTAAAGATTAAAGCAATTACCTGTATGTATAACCACTAAGGCATACCTTCTTCCGTGATAATGAAGTTGGTACCTTGTTGTTGACTTGAAATTTCAGAACTTGTGCCCGTAGTTGGTTCAGTGCTGGAAGTAGCGCCACCTAAGGCAGTGAGTAAAAGGCTCAGAATCAAAGTGATCGTTGTCATTTTATACCAGATTTAGATGTTAGTCAAAATTTCTGATACAAAGATCACTCGGTTCCAAGGTTCAAAAAAGGACAGTTTGTCTCATTTCGATCCGGGCAGATCGAGGCAAGACACTGACTTTTGGCACTTTTGGACACCCAAAAGGTCAATGAACGTACAACCGAAGGATTTTCTGTAGAACCTGCTGGCCTGCAATTTTGGTCGAAAAAGACAAAAAAAGTTTAAGAACGACGCATTTTTCGGGAAAATCCCTAAAACGGAGCAATCGTTGCTTAGTGTTTGTGCTTTTTTTGTAAGACCAGCTTGCTTACTGCAAATTCATGAGACTGTTTGGGTTAAGTTTTCTGATTTTTGTGTTCGAGGCGTTTGATTAAGTTCAAATTTGTTTGTTTTTTTGTGGTATTGTGCTTACTTCGGTGCAAAGATGGGACACTCGTCATATTTAAAAAAGGACAGTTTGTCGTATTTCGATCCGGGCAGATGCGCTTAAATATAATCATTTACAGTGGTTATTACGTTCAACTTTTTCATAACTTGAAATTATATGGAATTCGAGGCGCTCCGAGATTTGATAAAAATCATAAATCGTAACAAGGTGAAAAACATCGAAATCCTGGGGAATCCTGGTCAGGATGAAAGCCGTACGGAAGAATTGTATGATCGGATCGCATCTGAGAAGTTTGAATCCGATGAACAAGCCGCGCTGTATTTTTTTGGGATGGATGAAAAAAAAGACCAGAACTATAAGAAACTTCGCAACAAGCTCATTCGACAGTTGATCAATACCGCGTTGTTTATTGATGTAAACCAGCCGATGTTTAACGAGCGCTCAAAAGCCCTGTATAATTGCTACCGGGATTTTGCTTCTGCCAATATTTTGCGGCTGCGAGAAGCCAACAAGGCAGCCGTTTACCTCATGCACCAGACCCTGGAACAGTGCATTAAGTATGAGTTTATTGAATTGGCAACCGAAATAACCCGCTTCCTGCGCATGCGTTATGCCCGTTCGGTGGGCGACAAATCGAACCATGCCTATTTCACCGAATTGCACCAACAATATGAATTAAAGCGCCGGCGCGAAATGCTGGCCCTGGATTATTATGACAATCTGATCGATTATTATATCAATAAGCGCTCGCCTAATCTTGAAATTTACAATATGGCCGATGGATACTTTGAAGAACTGTGGCCACTTACTACCGAAGTAGATACGTCTCAGTTTTATAATTATACCTATCTGATTGGTATTTTGAAATTTATGTCTAAAAACGACAGCCAAAGTGCCCTTGAATTGGCCGATAACGCCTTAATTACCTTGCAAAATCGGAAGAATACCAACCGGACAGACTTGTTTACGCTTGCCATTCAAAAATTAAGCTGCCTCACGCACCTGCGTATTTTCGAACACCAGGAAGGAGAAGCCGTTGTTGCCTACTGCCTCAAATTGATAGAAAAAAGCAGCTTTAACTGGTTTCGGTTGATGGAAACTTATTTTCAATATTGTATGTATGCTAAAAACTACAAAAAAGCACTGGAAATCTATGATTTGGTGCGAAAAAGTGAACGTATAGGCACCCTAACAGGTAATGTACGCGATAGTTGGCAATTATATGGTGGCTACCTGCATTTGTTGGTTCAGTTTAAAAAACTGGATATTAAAACCGTAGAAAAAATAACAGGCCCCTTTAAAATGGTGCGTTTTAATAATGATTTTGAAATCTTTGACCGCGATAAAGAAGGCATGAACATTCCGCTGTTTTTATTGCCGCTTTTGTATAGCCTGGCACAAGGATCGGACCATGAAGAGGAGTACGGTCGTTCGGTGGATGCCATTGAAAAATATCGAAAACGGTATTTAGACAATGATTTAAATCGTCGCAGCGCCAGTTTTACGAATATGCTGCTCGCCCTGGGCAAAATTGAATTCGAACAAGCCAGCGCCGAACGCAAAATCAAGAAGGAAATGGCGGTACTGAACAGCCTGCCCGCCCAGGAAGCAGGACAATCCTTGGCCGTTGAAATTATCCCTTATGAAGATTTGTGGGAGATGTTGGTGGAGATGCCAGAAGCACTCGCCTAGTTGAAGCCCGAGGTGTCACCTTCCGAGGTGCCACCTCCCGAGGTTGCCATCCGAGGTGTCACCTCCGTGGTTACTATCCTCCCCACTTTCGGAGTTGGGTCAGCAAGGCATTGAAATCTTTGGGTAAAGGTGTGTTGAATTCCATCCGTTCATTGGTATGGGGATGATCTACCCGTAATCGGGCCGAATGCAGGGAGGTGCGCTCTAAAATCGGGCGTTCTTCTTCGCTAAATTTGCCAGATTTATAAGACCGGCCTTTTATTTCCGACAATAAAAACGCTGCACGCCGGCCATACAAAGCATCTACGGCCAAGGGATAGCCGATGCTGTTGAAATGCACCCGAATTTGGTGGGTGCGGCCCGTTTTAATCAATACTTCAGCCAGGGTAAAACGCTTGAACCGCTCGGCAACCCGGTAAAAAGTAAGCGACGCTTTGCCGCCCTGGTGTACAATGGCCATTTTGCCCGAAATACCCGGGTGTTCGCCGATGGGTTTGTCTATTTCGCCCTCTTCATGGTGCAAAACGCCATCTACCAAGGCAAAGTAAAATTTATCGGCCGTGTGGTGTTCAAATTGCATAGAGAGGTGCCGGTGCGCAGCTTCGGTGCGGGCAAAACACAAAATACCGCTCGTTTCGCGGTCTAAACGATGCACCGTCATCACATGACCATAATGCTGGATCAGCCATTTGAGTACACTATCCTGGGTTCCAGTGCGATCAGGAATGGTTAATAAACCGGCGGGTTTGTTGACCACCAACATATATTCGTCTTCGTACAGTATTTCTGGTTTCAAGCAAAATGCTTTAAAAATGAGGATGTTAAGATTCGTGGGCAACTTTTTTCATCTCGGTTGCCAATTCCACGCCTAAATAGCGCTCAATCAGGGCGTGTACACCATATATAACCGGTGTGAGCAGTACCGCCATGGTGCCTTTGTAGAGGTAATTCATGATTGAAATGGCCAAAACTTGTAAAAAAGGCAACTGTTGACCAATATACAACGCAATAAAAACAACCACAAAACTATCTAAAAATTGTGAAACCAAGGTGCTTCCTGTCGAACGCATCCAAATACGATGTTCGCCGGTGCGACGCTTGATGGCATGAAAAACGCCCACATCTACAATTTGTCCCACCAAAAAGGCAATTAAGGAACCCACGATGATCCACAAACTTTGACCAAAAACCACCGTGTAAGCCGTATTATAATCGCCTACTTGGGCACGCATGGCAGCTTGTTGCTCCGGCGACCAGTTGGATTTAATATGGGCCGTGCGCCAAAAATCGGCAGGATCCAGTTGTAAGGCAAAAAACACCATAATGAACCCGTAAGAAATCAATCCAGCGGTTAAATAAGAAAGCAACCGCACGCCCTTCCGACCATAATATTCATTGATGATGTCGGTCATGATAAATACCGCCGGCCAAAGCAAAACCCCTGCAGTAAGGGTAAAAGACAGATGCTGCTGGCCCATAAACGACCAATTGACCGGCATAAAACCCAATGTTTTTTCGAGCGAAAACAGTTTCACCCCCATAAATTCGGCCACCAGGGCATTGGTGACAAAAAATCCGGACAGGATCATCCACAGATGATTGGGCTTTGATGTAAAAAATTGACGCATAGTGGAAGACAACTAAATTTTGAAGGGCAAATGTACGCACACCCGCAAAATTTAAACAAAGTTAATATCCGATTTGATGCACACGCCCACGCAGGAGGATACATTTGTTTTACAAACACTTAAAACAAATCGCGCATGTCTTATTACAAAATAATCAATAAAATTCGATACGCGGCAGACCTCCTGAAGGCAGCCGATGCTTTGATTGCGCTTGCAAGTGATCAACAGATAAACCTTGCAGGGGCTCAACAAATTTATCAAAGTGCGATGGATGGTGGCAAAGTGACGGATATTGAGCGCCGCACCTTGGCTTACATACTCGATCATTATACTTTTAGTACAGAGGCGGCTACCTGGTTGGGTGGACAATTAAGTGAAGGTACCAATATTTTGGAGCAAACCATCGTACGTGTTTTGCGCATGGAATACAATTTGAACCAGATAAAATGGCAAATTGACCCTGAAACGGTTAAAATCCAGGAGCAATTGGATAAAAATCGCTTATTTGGTGTGGTATTAAAAGGCGCTGTGGAAGCATTTTTAAATTGGAACCAAGGCACTTTGAGTTTAGCCGGTTGTGTGGGTCGCCGCGATTTGGCTTACGCGGATCAACAAAATTCGGCCAAGGTGCTAAAATCCTATTTTGATAAAGGTACTTTGTTTTTAATTCCCAGCGATGCAGCCGCGCAGGCAAGCTTGGGTTTTGAATTGCCCGACGGTTTGGATTTCGAAACATTTTGGATTTTTGGGTTTCAAACACCTGATTTTGAACCGGTTCGATTTATTGCATTTGTGGGTCGGCAAGGCAATTTTCAGCACAGCAAGGGGTATTTTTCTAAAAAAACAGGCCTCGATGATTTAAGCAATACGATTATCCAACAATACGCCGATTTTACCCATTTGGACTGGCAAATTGATGCTGCCGAAGTAGAAAAACAGCAGGCAATAGTGCCCAAACAAAATTTTGGCAATGCGCTTTTTGCCGCTGTTATGCAGGGTATTTTTAATGCCGAAAGTAGTTTTTCCTTCCATGATTTTATCAAACAAGAGGTATGGATTGATCCTGATTTAGGTGCCGAACCTTATTTACGCGCCTATGTGGATGCCGGAAAAATGTACTTGATTCCGCAGGATTACCGCGCACAAAGCGATGCCGGCACCGCCGAGTTCCCAATTCCTGAAAATATCTCTTTATCCATGGACTATGAGTGGGTATTCGGCATTGAGATGTTGTCAAAAACCAATTTTAAAATACTGGTAACGGCCACACGCGAAAACAACGATGGCGATGCTGCCTCGAACAGTTGTTTTGTAGAAGATACCCGCCCGCTTTCTGAAATCATTCAACGGATCGTAAACGATGAATTTGGCCTGAATTCCCTGGAATGGTCGCTCCCAGAGGAAGATGCACTGGCCCAACAAACACAATTTGGCCCCGATTGGCGTTCGATTCCAAGTTTGTTCCGACAGGCTCTAAATACCGTGTTGCACGATTATATTAGTCAAAAATCGGTATTTAACCTTGTTGCTAAAAAGTTTGAAGATGACATCCCCGCTTTCAATTTCGACGAACCAACAGCATACCGCGCCGCTATTACCCACCAGTTGCAGCCCTATTTGGAAACGGCCTACTTAGAGTTTTTACCCACAGAAATGGGCGACAACAACCCTATCAATGGAGAAAAAATAGAGGATAATTGGCTGTTTTTCATCCATATACCCGAATTACACCCTTCCGGCTTTTGGGTGGTGATACCCCGTTGGCCCGATGATGGACAACAGGCTTTTGTGTACGGTGACTATTAAAGCATCCTGCGTAAAAAAATATTATATGTTGATCTGCCATTCAAACAATGCGTTTGATGTAATATTGCATAAATAAACCAATCAAATGGCAGAAAAAAACATTGAAAACCTCATTGCCAATGGGAAATTGGCCGAAGCATTTTCGCAATTTGCAGAATTTTTAAAATTATGTGAATTGGAACGGCAGGAACTGGCCCAAAATAAAAGCCGGTACGCCTTTATGGAAAACCAGGTGAATGCAGCGACCGTGGGCAGTGAAGCCAACATCGAGCGCAACCGCATTCGCATGAGTTTTCAGACCCAACTCGACGATTTCCGGCGAGAAGTCATGTCGGTTTATTTTGACATGACCGACCGTGAAAAGATTTTTAAAAGCTTCGAAAACCGGGATACCATCGTACATGAAATCTTAGACCTGCGTCTGCGCCCCAAACAATACATGCGCGAACAACAAATGATCGAGGGGAACTCTTCCATCGTGTACCGGCTCCTCAATGTAGATACCCAGCGGCATGCCATTGCCCTTGTTTTAAAAACAGGTGAATTAGAGGGAGATACAAAATCAGAAATTTTGCAATTGGCAGATTTACGCCACCGCAATGTGATCAAATTGCTTGATCAGGATTTGAACACCTATCCATATTTTGTAATTACCGAATACGTACATGGCACTACCCTGCCGGATGCAATAGCAAAAACCGGCCCGAGGCCAGCAGCACAGGCAGTAGATTGGTTGTATCAGTTAGCCGATGCACTGGACTATTTGCGGCACAAACGGATCCTGCACACGAACATGCGGCCCTCCAAAATATACATTGATGATGAATGGCAGATTATGATTTCGCCCTTCGACTTGCATCGGGTGACAACCGGAGAACACTCTTTTAACCGTTACCTGGATGTTTGTCGTTATGGCAGCCCGGAATTGCTGCGTCAGGATGGCAGGGGTCTGGATTTGAATGCCATGTGCGCCTCTGATCAGTATTCCCTTGGACTTTTAGGATTTAAGATGTTGACCGGCAAGGACTTGTTTGAAGGAGAAACAGTGTACGAAATATTGGAATCGCGCAAAAAATTTACCAAAGCAGATTATCGTCGTGCCAAGTTCAATCAATTACCCAAAGAAACGTTCGATTTAAAAATCAGTGCTTCAAAAAACCTGGTGGGAGTCATGCAGCAGTTATTGCAAGAAAACCCGGCCGAACGCTACCGGGATTTGCATCAATTGTTGCGCGCGCTGCATCCTTTTACCCGGGCTGATATTCCGCGCAGCAGCCCGGCGCGCCAAAGTTATCGACGTAGTATGGCCGTGAACAAAAGCCTGATCCGCGATTTTTACCAAGCATTCACCGCACAACATACGCCCGCACAAAGTGATTTTAGTCAATTGGGCAAACAAAGGCAATCAGCCATGTTGCAAATGGCCGTTGATGTACTGTTGGACATTGACGAAAAGGGTGATTTACTCAAATCGATCGCGGGCAGCAACAACCACAGCAAGTATCAAACCGCCGATTTTTCTCTATTTTTAGATGTGCTTATTGCGACCATCCAAAAAAACGACCCGGAATGGACCGAAAGTGAGGCCGCAGAATGGCAAACCATTCGGGAAAAGGCCCTCACGTTATTAGAAACACGTTAATATTACGCCTCGTTTTTACAAACTAATCCAATAAAATACAGTTTAAATGCATTTTTTGCCCGTTTGTTTCTTTTGCCTGCTGTGTTTTACCTTACCTGCACAGGCAACCCTGGTGGTTTCGGCACCCAATGACAGTTTTGATTTGTCTTGCCCAACCTGCACCCTCGTGGTGCGTTCTGTTTCTTTAAACAAAGAGCAGCGGCTGAATCCCAACGATCTGAATATTCCAATCAGCGCCAATTTGCTGATGTGGCGGTATTATGATGATATTTTGAAAAAAGAGGCCCTCATGAGTACGGAACCTTTTTGGACAAAAGGCGTACAACTCATTGACGAAGCGCCTGAAAACATGATGCTTTCGCTACATGTGAATTTGAGTTGGATCGATTCGAATGCCACTGAACACCAATTTCACTTGGTTTTAGCAGGATTTAATAAATCTAACCTCGCGCGTGTCCCGCTCACGGGCGTGTACGAACTGGATCCCAACGCCCCTTTGCGGTTTTATGCCATTGGTCAAATTTCGGTAAACGCGAAAGAATGGGAAACCTACGAATGCCGAGATGGCCTGTTCACTTTAACCAATTTTAATATAAAAACCGGTGCCATAGGCGGCATTTTTTCATTTTATGCCAATCGACTCGGGATGGATAAGCACGGCGTTTTTACGAATGGGGTATTTAAAAAGTAGTGGGATCGAAGTTTTTTAAGCATTCGTTTGTACCGTAACGAAATACATATCCAATTCTTCCTTGTTTTTTGTGGCAATTTTGCCCCGATATGTCCAAGTAAATTCGTCGGCACAAGCGGCTTGTACGGCACCACTTACATTGATCTGCCTGGGACTGCTCGCTGCTTCCATGCGGGCGGCAGTGTTGACGGTGTCGCCCCAAATATCATAAGCAAACTTTTTAGTGCCCACGATCCCCGCAACAACGGGTCCGAAATGAATGCCGATACGGGCATTGAATTGGAAACGCTGGTCGCCATGTTTCAATTCAAATTGTTGTAAAAAAGATTGCATTTGAAGCGCGGCTTTGATCATTTCAGTCGGATGATCATTGCGGTCTGATAATCCACTGGCACAGATATAGGCATCTCCCACTGTTTTTATTTTTTCAATACGATAGCGTCCAATAATGGTGTCAAATTGGGAAAAACAATGATCGAGCGCTTCCACCAGTACTTCCGGGCTCAATTGTTCGGCAATTTTGGTGAATCCGACAAAATCGACAAACATGACTGTGCAATATTCATACCGCCGCGCCGCTACTTTATTGCGTACCGTTAATTCGGCCGCTACCGCGCGGGGCAATATATTGAGCAAAAGCTGTTCACTGCGGCGGCGTTTTTCTTCAATCAAGGCGTTTTTTTCGGCCAGTTCACCGGCTACCCGCCGACCAGACCGCCGTAACATATTATAGGCTACAAAAAAGACCAACGCAAAGCCCGATAATCCGAGCAGAATCCAGCGCAACTGTTTGTTTTGTTCGTCTTTAAGTGCGTTTTCCAGGTCTGAAATGCGCAAATTCTGTTGTTCGTTGAGCAACCGCGTTTGTGCCTGCAAAATGCGTTGTCGGGCTGTTTTCCACAGATAGGCCTGGTCAAAATACTTATTTTCCACACTTAAGGTTTCCAGGTTATCAACTGCGCTTAATTCAATATCCGCCGCGCCCAGGGCGAATGCTGCTTTTTGAGCCTGGGTATACGCGACGATCGCCTTGTCGTTTT
The DNA here is from genome assembly GCA_027488935.1 of Saprospiraceae bacterium. Lineage (GTDB taxonomy): Bacteria > Bacteroidota > Bacteroidia > Chitinophagales > Saprospiraceae > M3007. The sequence continues at coordinate 15,603 of JAIYAP010000085.1, forward strand.
GTTTTAATTTTGCATAAATATCCCCCAAAACCAGGGCCGCTTGGGCGGTCTTTTTCTGATCGGACAGGGTAACGGCGAGTTGTTGGCAGGCTACCGCATGGGTAATTGCACGGGCTGGCTGGTCGATTAGGTAATTGCGGGCGAGTCTATAATGGAAATCCCACTGTACGGCAGGGTCGGAACTAGCCGCTAATCCAGCCTCCAATTCGGTGATTGATTGTGCTTGAAGTGCTTTAAAACCATGCACCAAACAAATAAAAACAAGTAAAAACAAATATTTAGGCATCAACAAACGCGGTTACACGCTATTTTTGTTCAAAAAACGATATAAAAATGGTGCTTTATGGGCACCGCCCGAATAACGCTTTTCAACCCGCTCCAAGATATGCAAACTCAGCATTTTACGCTGGAAATTGGTGCGTAACACCGGGCGATCCAAAATGGTTTCGTAAAGCGCCTGTAATTCGCCCATGGTAAAGGTTTCGGGCAAAAGTTTGAATCCCACCAATTTTTCATCCAAAGAACGCTGCAAGGTTTCCAATCCTTTCTGTACAATTTCGTTGTGGTCAAAAATGAGCTCCGGAATTGCCTTGATGTCAAACCAGTCACAGTATTCGGAAAACAAATCAGGCGCGGCAACCACTTCGGAAAAATCTACCAGGGCAAAATAACCGACAGTCACAAAACGCTTGAAAATCCAGTGTGCATCGGGTATTTCAAGGCCGGAAGCCTTCATAAGATTTTTATGCATTTCCGGAAAACTGCGCCCCACCTTTCCAAAAACGTGAAACTGCTCCAGGTAAATATTCTTTACCCCCGTTCGCTCCTGTAAAATGCGCTGTGCCGCAGCATCCAAATCCTCTTCCTGTTCTATAAATCCACCAGGCAGTGCCCAGTATTCTGAATTTTTAAATTTCAACAGCAAAACCTTCAACTGCGCTTCATGAAATCCAAAAACAACACAATCTATAGACAACTGTGGCAACAGATGGTTGCCATCGGATAAAAAGATTGCTGCTTCTTCTAGGTGCTCCATATTAATTGAATAGCCAGCAAAAGTACTCGACTTACACAACACGGAGGTATCAAATGGCCATTTTCGTAGTGATTCGTCGATTTTTACAACATATTTTAAAAAATATTTTGACGAAGCAAAGAAAGCAACTACTATTGTACCATAATGATACAATAACAATTTCAAAACGAACTTTTATGCAACGTTTTCAAACCATAGCAATCATTCTGTTGCTAAACTTTAGTCTTGCCGCACAATCCGTCGATTATCGCAGCCAGGCACAACAATTATTGGCCAAAATGACGCTCGAAGAAAAAGCGTCTATGTGTTCTGGCGCCTCTTTTTGGAGTACCAAACCCGTCGAACGCCTGGGCATTCCTTCCATGTTTATGACCGACGGCCCCCACGGTTTGCGCAAATCGGTTGGTTCCGATTTTAGCAAAAGTGTGCCTGCAACTTGCTTTCCAACGGCTTCGGCGCTGGCTTCTTCCTGGGATCCTGCCCTCGCGCAACGTATGGGTGTAGCATTGGGCCGCGAATCGCAGGCCAATGATGTGCAAATCCTGTTGGGTCCGGGTGTCAACATGAAACGCTCCCCATTGGGTGGCCGGAATTTTGAATATTTTTCTGAAGACCCCATTTTAGCCGGAAAAATGGCCATCGGGTTGATCAACGGCGTGCAAAGTGAAGGCGTTGGTACTTCTATCAAACATTTTGCGGCCAATAGTCAGGAACTGGAACGCATGAGCAATTCATCGGAGGTCGATTTGCGCACCTTGCATGAAATCTATTTTCCTGCTTTCGAAATGGCGGTCAAGGAAGCACAACCCTGGACGGTGATGTGTTCCTACAACCGGGTAAACGGGGTGTACGCCTCGGAAAGCCCTTTTTTGTTGGATGAAATTTTGCGCAAACGCTGGGGATTCCAGGGTTTTGTGGTGTCCGACTGGGGCGCAGTTACCGACCGTGCAGCCGGTGTAAAAGCTGGTTTGGCCCTGGAAATGCCTGCATCGGGCGGCATGAACGACCTGAAAGTGATCGAAGCTGTGAAAAATGGCAATTTGACCATGGCGCGGCTCGATGCAGTGGTGCTGGACTACCTGACCATTTTATTGAAAGCCAAAGCGGCGCATAAACCGGATGTTCGAGTTGATGCGGTGGCTCAACATGCCCTGGCGCGTGAAATTGCCGGTTCCTCCATCGTTTTATTGAAAAATGAGCAGGCTACCCTACCCTTCCGTGCATCGTACAAGGAAATTGCGGTGATTGGTGGATTTGCTAAAAGCCCGCGTTACCAGGGTGCCGGTTCCTCGCTGGTGCAACCTACCCAATTGTCCAATGCCTGGGATGCCTTGCTGCGCGATCATGGTAAATCTACGCTTTTTACCTATGCATCTGGTTATAATCAAAATGCTGAAACCGACGATACCATGATCGCGGAAGCCGTTGCAGCCGCTAAAAAAGCCAACTTGGCGGTGGTATTTGCCGGATTACCAGACAGTTATGAGTCAGAGGGCTTTGACCGGACCGGACTGGATTTGCCCCCTTCCCACAACCGCTTGATTGAGGCCGTTGCAGCGGTACAACCCAATGTAGTGGTGGTACTCCTCAATGGATCTGCTGTTGCCATGCCTTGGGCGGGTAAAGTACACGCGATTGTAGAAGGCTGGCTGGGTGGCCAGGCGGGTGGCGATGCCTTGGCGGATGTACTGAGCGGCAAAGTGAACCCTTCTGGAAAATTGTCGGAAAGTTTCCCGGTACGCATCGAAGATACACCCGCGTTTCCTGACTTTCCAAGCAGGGATGGTGTTGCCCAGTATGGAGAAGGGGTATTTATCGGGTATCGTTATTATAACACCAAGAAAATCAAGCCTTTGTTTCCGTTTGGCTTTGGGTTGAGTTATACCCAATTTGAGTACAGCAAGTTGGAATTAGACCGTAAAAGCATGAAAGACAATGAAACCCTGACGGTGCGTTGTACGGTAAAAAATACGGGCAAAGTAGCGGGCAAAGAGGTCGTGGAATTGTATGTACACGATGCCCAAATCGGTATTGCACGGCCGGAACAAGAACTGAAACGATTTGAAAAGGTAAACTTAGTACCTGGAGCTGCTCAAACGGTTACGTTTCAACTCAATTTCCGCGATTTTGCCTATTTTGATGTGCGCACCAACGATTGGCAAATCCAGCCGGGCGCTTTCGAAATTCGGGTGGGCGGCGCTTCCGACAATTTGCCCTTAAAGCAAGGTGTGGATATTCAATGGTCTAAAATACCGGTAGTTAAATTGAGCCGTACTTCCATGTTGAAAGAATTCCGGGATCATCCAAAAGGCAAGGTTTTTTACGACAATACAATCGGCGGCATGGTTCCGCCCGATTTGGATGCGGCATCGAAGGAAAAAGTGAAGGCTAGTATGGCCGCGTTTTTAAACGATATTCCTGTTTTTAAAATGGTGGCAATGTCGGGTGGCAAGTTTACAGAAGCGGCACTGGAAGACGCTTTGCAGAAGTTGAATAATTAACTGTTGCAGGTTGTGACCCGTAGGAGCATAGGCTTTTGTGGGTCACAATTTTTGCATACTTAATAAATTTTAAAGTATTCAAAATCAATATATTAAGTATTTATTTTTTAATAATATCGAACACCGAATATCGAACACCGAAATATGATTTACGGGTAGATTAAAAAATACACGCCCAAGGCCAACAACGGCAACAGCCCTTGTATCCAAAAGATCTTTTTGTCGGCTGTAATACTTCCGTAGATACCGGCCACCGCTACACAGGAAAGAAAAAACACGGCTACATTTCCCGACCAAAGCGGATCGCTGATGAACAATGACCAAAACAATCCGGCCGCCAAAAAGCCGTTGTACAAACCCTGGTTGGCCGCTAAAGCGCGGGTGGGTTCAAACAAATGGGCAGGTAAGGTTTTGAACACTTTTGGTCCGCGGGTGGTCCAGCCAAACATTTCAAGCCACAGGATGTAGCAGTGTTCTAGGGCGATTAGGACGCAGAGTATTTTGAAAAGAAGTAACATGTTGCTAATATTTAGGTTAGGTTGGTCAATGTCCGTAAAAATACAAATTTTAATATAAAATGATAAAAAAACCATCCAATACAGGAATGCCCCCTTATTTCCCCAATCCCAATGCCTCCAACACCTTATAAAACACCGCCGTATTTTCATACACGCCCGTAAACAACTGCGCGCGCGGTCCATACGCAAATACGGGCACCGGCGTTGCGGTATGGTCATTGGTCGAAAACTGCCCGCTCACATAGCCGGTTTTATAATCGCCATCCAGCAAGGTAAGGCCGCCGGTTTCGTGATCGGCGGTTACAATTACCAGGGTTTCGCCATTTTGATCGGCAAAAGCCATCGCTTTGGCTACAACCTGATCAAAATCAGCCACTTCTGTCACTACATAAGGCAGTACATTGGCATGTCCGCCATAATCAATTTGCGCGCCTTCCGCCATCAGGAAAAAGCCTTCCGGGTGGGTAGCCAAGAGAGATAAGGTTTTTTCAAAGGCCGTTTGCAGCCAGATACCCCGTCCATCGCGCACCGATTTGCCCGCCACCGGGTCGGAAACCACCCATTGGCGTTTTAAATCAACTACTTCGGAAGGCTGTTTTACCACTGTATAGGCGGGCAATAAAGCTTGCAAGGCCGTATCTACATCGGGTGGACTGCCCATAATCAAATCAATGCCCGCGTTTTGCAAATCACGCACCACGGCCTCCCGGTTGCTGCGGTCGCTTTGGTGGGCATAAAAATCGGCCGGCGTCGCATCACTCAAATCGCCTGAAGTGACAAGGCCCGTTTTTAGGCCCTTTTGCTTCAAAATACCAGGCAATAACACCAGTGGTCGACCATTTGCATCGACCCCAACGGAGCGATTGCGGGTTTTGATACCCGATGAAAATGCCGTGGAGCCTGGCGCCGAATCGGTAATATAACTATCAAAAGAACTGGTTTTAGACAAACCACTAAACCGCATGTTAAATACATTCAATGCGCCCCGATTGGCGGTATAGGCTGCGTACAAATGGGCCAAACCCATGCCATCTCCGATCAATAGAATCACATTTTTTACTCTCCCAGTGCCGCCATCATTGCGGTAAGCGGGTGTATAACAGGCATAAGGCGCTTCAGTAGGCAAATAAGCGCGGTCGGTAAGTGTTTCCATAAAGGTTCCGGCAGGTTCTATCAAATCCGTGTTAATCCAATCAATTTTTAAACGCATAAACTGATGCCAGGCATTGACCATATCCGGTGCATTCCAAAATCGCACGCGTCGCCCTTGTGCATGCGCACGTGCAATCACCGAATCCAGGCGCTGCAACTCCTTATCGGTGAGCACACCTTTGCCATTCCATTGGGCATATGCGGCAAAATTGCCGCTCAACATTCCAATTTTGGGCATGATTTCCGGCGAATAAGTATCCTCCAGGTTTCCATCAAATAAAATAAAGGCCGGGTAGTCCCGAAAAGTGCTCACGGGAGGCCTATTGCCGCTGATCAGGATTTTCACATGACGGTTTCCTGTAATATCTGGATAACGATTCAATAGTTTGACCAAAGCAGGCAAGGTACTGGTCCCTTCCGTCTTCAAATCGATCATCAATTGCAGGTTGCGGCTGGAATCAGCGCTCAGGTTGCCTTTGTACTTTTCAATGCAGGCACGCAAAGGATCAAGGTATAAAGTGGCCAAATCGCGCTTCGGATCCAATTCCGAAACCTCATGGGCGACCAATATTTTATTTTGAACGAGAAAAATATCTGCCTCCATTGAACCAAAACCGTGGTTGTAAGCATCCCAAAATGGAAATGCCTGCTGGTAATCGTTGTGGGAATGCAAATGGTAGGTCCGGTACTGAACCGGTTGGGCCTGGGCAACGATGGCGCAGCACACCCAAAAGAGCGGAAGTAAACGTTGGTAAAACATAGCGCTCAAAGATAGGCGAACCTCTTTGAGCGCTGTTTTAACCGTAAATTATCTTAATATCAATTTTTCACAAAGTTCACCGCAAAACGCTGCCCGTCGGCGGTCCAAAGCTCCAAAACATACAAGCCTGGGGTTGCTTTATCCGACATTTGAAGTGATTGTGGTTGCATATCGGCCAAAATAGCCTGGGTTTGCACGCATTGTCCGATGCTGTTCAGGATGCGCACGTTCAACTCCTGACCATTCCAGGGCGATAAATCGACAAACAACAAGCCGGTGGTAGGGTTCGGATACAACAATAAAGTAGCCTCCCGATCCAGTACAACAGATGGCTCTGAATTTTCATTGCGGCTTTGCACCAATGGCGTAATGCCAATTGGACAATTAAAGGTGTTCAAATACGCGTCGTAACTCAACTGTGGCGCCAACCGCGTGGTCATATTGAAAAAGGTCGGTCGAATTTGCTTGGGCAAGGTAAACGAGAAGGTCGCTGATTGTCCATTGGCAATGCTGTCGGCACCCGATTTGAAGCGAATGGAGTAAAAAGGGCTAAAATTCGGGTTGCGCACACTGTAAGACTTACCTTCGGCGCTAATGTAGGTGGTATTATTGCCGGGACTAACAGCTGTGATGCCCGCAGGCAATTCAATGGCCGTATAAATCAATTTATTGCTACAACTGTTTGTCACCCGCATAGTATAGGTGTATTGATTCGTGTTGTTGCTGGTGATGCTCAACAACTCGTATTTAATACAAGCCGTGTTTTTCACGTCGCAGGCCAATTCTTCCCGGATTTTTACCGTAAAACAACAGGTTGCAGTGGCATTACAATAGTCACTGACCACAAAACAAACCTGCGAAGTGCCAATTGGAAATGCCGCACCCGACACCAAACCAGTTTGCAATTGCAAATCAATACCATCACACAAACAAGTACTGCTGGCGGTTGGTTGGTTGTAATTCACCACCGTAGCACCGGAACCCGGTAACACCGCAAGCTCAATATTGGCAGGACATTGAATACTCACCTGCGAAGGTTGTGGCGCAGTGTAAACTAAGGTATAGGTGATCAATGTATCACAATCGTCACCTAAACCGGGCAACACACCGTTTACGATACCCGGTGTATTATACGACTGATTGTCAATGACTACCGTTTGTCCAGGACAAAAATGAATGGTTGAATCTTTGCTCGCTTGCGGAAGCAGGTACAATTCAAGGCGCAACAAAGTATCGCATGCCAACCCGTTGTTGGAGGGAAGCGTATCGATAATCAATCCAGGCTGGGTGTACACTTGCCCATTGATGGTGATGGAACCACCAGGACAGATATAGGCGGTGTCAAAACGGAAAGGCTTGGGCAATTGGTTTAAAAAATAGAATACAATGGTGTCGCAACCGGCATTCGCAGCCACGGTGTCGCGGGCCAAACCAGATTCGGTATAATCAACCCCATTGATGGTGACAACCGAGCCAGGACAAAAATAAACTTCTTCTTCCCTGGTCTGGTAAGGCAGTTTGGTAATCGTAAACGTTACCACGGTATCGCAGGCATTGCCCACCGTTGCAGGAATAGTATCGGTAAAAATACCACCATCCGAAAACGGAAAGCCGTACACCTCAATCGTTTGCCCCGGACATAAAGTACCACTTTTGGATAAAACAGGCAATTGTTTCACGGTTACAGACACAATATCGTTTTGCTTTCCTCCACATTCATCGGTGATGGTTAGTGCAAACAGGCCGCTCACCTTGGTAATAATCGTATCGTTGGACGAACCATTGGACCATTGGTATTTATAAAAAATAGGCCCTTGCGTCAGAACGGCAGCGTCTCCAATACAAATACTACGATCTGCGCCTAAATCCAGGGTCGGAATTGCCGGCAATTGCACCACAAAACTATCAAGGTTATTGGCATAATTGCACTCTTCCAAATCGGTTACCGGAAAATCATCGAATGAAAATGGCGTACTCAATACCCCGTCAAAATTCACTACTGCATAAATTTGTGCACCATTTTTGGCAAATGCAGCCCCAAATTCCGCTTCAAGGTTGAATAAACTAGCGGTAAAACAAGAATCCTGGGTATTCGGACTAAAATTGAAATTCCCGAGGAAGTTGGCAGCGCCTGAAGTTGGATTGGCATCATAAAAGGCCACGGCGATTTCGGCAGGTAATGCGCCACCGTCTAAGTCACAAATCTGTAGGTTCAGATTTACAGCACCTGCTGCGCAACTGGTGTTTTCGAGTTTTATAACTAAATCATTGCCAGCAGGACAAGGATCAGGAACGACACAATCGGGGCACAAAAACTGCTCAAACAATTCGGAAACGACCGGCGAAAGGTTGTTGCCCGCCGCAAGGGCAGTACTCAATTTCGGGGCAAGGGTAATGTTTTGCCGTAACGTATCCAAAATGTCCTGAAAATCCAGATCAATAGGCTCCAAATAAGCACAGGAATCCTTCAAGGTACCATCTTGTTGCAAGCGCAACAGAAAAACATCATTTAATCCACTAGCAGTCAAACCTGTAAATATATACGAATCACCTAAAGCAATCGCTTGCGCCGGACCAAAAGCACGGGGCGTAGGGGCGCCTGCTAGACCGTATACCAACCGATTGGCCCAAACTGGAATGCCGTCTTTGTCTGTTTTAATAAAAAAGTAGGCGTTGGACGCCAATTGGCCATAAACCAGGTACCCTGATGCGTCAGACAGCAATTTAAATGTATTGCCGGGCACCTGAAAACGCTTCAGCCAAATGCGGTTACCTTGCAAATCCGATTTTTGTAAAAAGAAAACGGAATTTGAGGCGGCTTGATTGACGCTATCATTCCCTTCGTATAAGGTGATGAGCGATTGACCATCCACCAACAAATCACGTCCAAAAAGGTCGCCTGTAGCATTGGTATCCAAATGATTGATTTGGCTCCATACCGGATTGCCATTAAAAAGGCTAAATTGAGCGAGCAATTGCCGGCGGCTTGCATTCAAAACACCCGCCCGTGCAGTACTGGTTCCTGTACCATATAAGGTATTATCATCGTACCAAAGCAACTTGCTCAGCACATCGGCACCTTTAAATTCGTATCGTTTAGATAAATTTGCAATAATATTACCTGTATTACGATCAATTTCAAGTATTTCTGCATCTAAATTGCCATTGGAGGGCGTAGGATTTTGATAATACAGGTAGTTACCACCTGCACCGTTTTCCAATATCCCAACCGATGTCGGGTTGCTGCTGGTGATGGTTTTGGTCCAAAGCATCACGTTATTTTCCGGATTGTATCGAAAAACAAAACCTTTCCGCTGGTCGGCAACCAAGCCCTGGATCCCACAACCAATAAGCAAACCCTCTGCGTCTTCAAAAATTTCGGTAGGCGTAACCGGCTCAAAAATACTGACGGCAAAATCACGCAACCAGATCACTTCACCCGACGTATTCATTTTTTGAATAAAGGTGCGACCCGCTTTCCGACCAGTCAGGTACAAATTTCCGTCGCTGCTTTTGGCAATAGCCGTACCTATTTCTGTTTGGTTTTCACGACCAAACACTTTAAAGAAAGACTTTGGATGACAATTGCAAGCAGCCGCGTTGGCTACATTGTTCAATACCTGCAAACGGTAGGTAAAGTTTGTATCCACGTTATTTCCGCCACTGACCAGCACCTTAAAGGTATCGGCGCTGCTATAATTGGTGCCATGGAGGGTAATTGTTTCTCCAGGACAAAGCATAATGTCGCGTGTCAATTGAAGTTGACTAAAAGCCTGGATGCTGTTCAAAACCAAGAACAATGTTACAATAGATCGGGAAAAGGTAAATTTCATAGGAGATTAAGATTTTGGTGATGCTTCCAAAGGTAATTGGAAGGGAATGACTGCAAGGTACAAAATGGGGATGTGTCGCAAATGCGACGGTTGATCAAACCTTGAATAAATTGTTGGTAAACAGCCAGAAGGCGAAATAATATACGATTTAAAAATATACTACTTTTTTGTTTTAAAAAATAAACCAATTATAAAACATTTTATTTTATCTTTGCAGCACACTAAAACACTTAAATTTATGTCAACACAAGCAGTAGCCGAGCGCTTTTTCGAATTAGCCACGGAAGGCAAATTTGAACAAATCCTCACCGAATTATTCCACCCCGATGCCGAAAGCATTGAACCTGAAAATACGCTCTTCCGATCTGTAAAAGGCTTGGACAGCATCATCAAAAAAGGCCAGGAATGGCACGAAGTGATGGAGGAAATGCACGGTGGATACACCAATGCCCCCATTGTTGCGGGCAACTTTTTCGCCTGTACCATGGGAATGGATGTGACGATTAAAGGCCAGGGACGTACACAAATGGATGAAGTTGCCGTCTATGAGGTGCGCGATGGCAAAATCATGAAGGAGCAATTCTTCTACTAACCCATGCTCGATTGCAGCCCGATGCGAACGCTGCGCGCACGCATCGGGCCCGCTTTTCGATAAAACAGGTCGAATTGTCGAAAAAATGGATCAATCGCCAATATTTTCTGGTCTTTTGGGGTTATTAAGACCTGCTATGAAACAACTACAAAACTTCTTTTTGTTCTGCTCAGGGGTAGAACTGTCTTTGCTTGATCGGTGCCCATCTGATCGCAATAAATACATGGGCATTGGCGCAACGGTATTTTTCACAGGCGTATTGGCGTTTTTTTCTTCCAGTTTTGCCTTGTACACCATCTTTGATTCCTACTTTTTTGCCACAATTTTCGGCCTTGTGTGGGGTTTGATGATTTTCAACCTCGACCGCTATATTGTGCTCAGCATGAAAAGTTTTGGCAAATGGTGGCGCGACTGGCTGGTAGCATTGCCCCGTATTGCGCTCGCGGTATTGCTGGCATTGGTCATTTCCAAACCGCTGGAAATGAAGATTTTCGAAAAGGAAATCAAAGCCGAACTGGTAATGATGGAACAAGAAGTGTTCAAACAACAGGAAGATCAGTTAAAAACGCGTTTTCAAACTGGTTTGGATGATGCAAGGGCACAAATCGCCATTTTAAAATCAGAAATAACGCAAAAGGCAGCCTTACGCGATACGCTTGTACGACAGGCCGTGCAAGAAGCCGATGGAACAGGAGGTTCGGGGAAAAAGAACCTCGGCCCGATTTACCGCGCCAAATTAGCCGCCGCTGAAAAAGCAGAAGTAGAGTTACAACAAACCCTGGCAACCAACCAACCGCTTATTTTGGAAAAAGAAAAGGCCAATCAAGCCCTGGAAATAACCATTCAAACGGAAACTGCGGGGTTGCAACGGTCCAAATACGACGGTATCGCGGCACGTATGGAGGCACTTTCGCGTTTGGGAGGCCGCAGTCTGGCATTTTTATACGCCAGTTTGTTCATTACCCTGCTGTTCGTTGCCATCGAAACGGCGCCTATTTTGGTCAAATTGATTTCCTACCGCAGCCCGTACGATTATTTGTTACACGAGCATGAGCACGTATTTGAAATGGCTACCCGGGAATCAACCACCTTGCGCGCAAATGCAATCAATTTCAAACTAAAATTTGATACCGAAACCGGTCAACACCTGATCATTTCAAGCATTGCGATGGAAAAAGCCTTAATCGATCACAAACTCAAGGAAAAACTGGAGGAATTGAAAAATAAACCATTCGATTGGAAATGGTCGCCCAAAACCAGTGCATAAACCCCATCAGTACAGGTTTTGAGCAAATGATTGGATCATTCAACTGCTCAAAACCTGTTAGATTTGTTGCGGTGAGGCATATAAATGCTTTATGCTTCCGTATTTGGTGTCTTTTTACCAAATCGGGCTTGAATAAATGCAAAAACTACGGGCAAAACAGAAACCCCAATGATCCCAAAAACAACAATTTCAAAGTTGTTTTTGATGATCGGAATCTGGCCAAAGAAGTAACCCGCCAGTGTAACACCCGTTACCCATAAAATACCGCCCACCACGCAATTGAACATAAAGCGGCGGTATTTCATATCTCCAACACCCGCCACAAAAGGAGCGAACGTGCGCACGATGGGAATAAAACGCGCCAAAATCAGTGTTTTACCACCATGTTTGTCGTAAAACTCCTGGGTTTTGGTAATATAGCTCCGTTTGATAAACCAATAATCGCGGGTAAAAACACGGTTACCCAGGTATTTGCCAAAAAAGTAATTGGTATTGTCCCCCAAAATTGCAGCCGCAAACAAGAGTGGAATCAGGAGCCAAATGTTGAGGATGCCCGTTTTGGCCACCAAGGCACCTGCGGCAAACAACAACGAATCGCCCGGCAAAAAAGGCGTAACCACCAACCCTGTTTCACAAAAAATAATCAGCGCCAAAATAAAATAGGTTTGCCACTGGTATTGGGTCAATAAGGCTTCCAGGTGTACATCCAGGTGTCGGATAAAATCAAGCAGCTGCGTCAACAAATCAAGCATGTTGTGGTGTTTAAATGTCGGTGAAAGCAAATCAATTAAACGTTGTGGTGCATTTTTGAACGGCGCGAAGATAAAATAAGTTTATAATCTGTTGCGCCTTCGAGCCATTGTTCCCCATGCCTAAGCAAGAACGATGCCGACAAAACAAACATTCCTGGCCAACCCGTGTGTAAATACCTAAAATAAAGCATCTGCTGTTTACCTTTGTGGCGAAATTAAACGCATGATCCAATTATTCCGTCCTGGTCCTTCCGACCCAGCAAGCGATGAGGCTTTGCTGGCACAATACCGTTCGTCCGGGGAGGCACGGTATTTGGGACAATTGTATGAACGCTACATGCCGATGGTATATGGTGTTTGCGTAAAAATTTTGAAAGATACCGGCCTGGCAGAAGATGCCGTCATGGCTATTTACGAAACCCTCGACCGCAAAGTACAAGACCATACCATCGAATCGTTTCGGGGTTGGCTGTATGTGCTGGCACGCAACCACTGTTTGATGGAATGGCGCAAAAAACAACGCCGCCCCACAGATTTACACGCGCCCGAAAACATGGTGTACTATGACGCGATCGAAGGTCCTTTTGAAGTAGAGTTGCCCGGCACCAATCAGGCCCTGCAAAAATGCCTCGAAATTTTGCCCCAACTCCAGCGCCGCAGCGTAGAATTGTTTTATTTTGAAGAAAAATCCTACAAAGAAATCGCTGAAATGGTACAGGAAGAACTCGGTATGGTGCGCTCACAAATTCAAAATGGTAAACGAAATTTGAAAAAATGCCTTGAGGGAGTGAGGAGTGATGAATGATGAATGATGAATGATGAATGATGAATGATGAATGATGAATGATGAATGATGAATTTATTCATTGTCAATCACAACAACCCTACCGGGGTCAAAAACCTGAAAAACAAATCATTACGACCCCAGCGGGGTCGCATCTTTGTAGCTAAAAAAACGGTGATCATCCATTCATCCCGACCTCGGAGAGGTCGTACATTTGTTTTGGGGTAATAGGGAGGCGATACCAAGCACTGATTGGAAACGACATTCATGGTCATCCTTCGGCTTTTTGTCAACCATATTTGGGCATGTCCAAACTAACAACTGTCAACTAACAACTGTCAACTAACATCTATTAATGAATGAAGACCTGCGTTTCCAAGAATTGCTGGATCGTTGGGCCAAAGGGGAAGTAACCCGGGCCGACGAACAGGAATTGCTTGCGTTAAGTCGCGACGACGATTTTCGTAAGGAAGCACTGGATGGACTTTGGTCTACCCCAGCGGAACCGCATGCCCGGCATTTAGCCTCCCTTAAAGCGCGTTTACAAGCAAAAAACACCCAAAAACGCCGATTCCTTCCTCTACCCTTCCTGATGGCCATTGCGGCAATCAGCATCACCGTGGTGGCCGCAATTTGGTTTTTCTCCAACCGACCAGCTGCCGAACTGCCGATCGCCGAACAGATAGAATCCCCAAAACCGGAAACATACACCCTGGATAGCAACCCAAACCAGGACGCCATTGCACTGCTAGACCAAAAGAAAACCACACCCGCGCTTTCGAATGACCCCGATTACAACCGAAGTTTGGACAACATCCCCGTTACAAAATCGGACCAGGCAGCAACGGAGGATCGCGCAGCCAATACCCTGGAAGCGGATGAAAGCAGGGCAATGCAAGATGTCGCAGCCAATAAGGAAGCAGAAAACGCAGACCTTGCCATGGAACAAAAAAAGGCTGAAAGTATCCAGGCGCCCGCGGCCGCACCGGCGAAACCGGTCTTAACACCCGAAGCTTCCAAAGACGCCATTGCAAGCAAAAAGTCCACTTCAGATAAAGCATCTGCACGTGCCAAGGATGCGCCCGAGTTGATTTCGGATGCGCTGCGCGAATACATCCGGCGCAATGCACGATTGACCGAAGCAGCCCGCAATCAGAATATTTCAGGGACAGTTCGACTTCAATTTGCCATTAATGAGGCCGGGAAAGCCGAAAATATCGTGGTTTTAAAAGGGCTGGGGTATGGTTGCGACGAAATTGCGCAAAAACTCCTACGCGCATGGGACTTCCCAACGGGCAATAAACGCAGCGGAATTGAATTGGAAATCCCTTTTGTACGATGAGTATAAAACTGGACTTTCTAACCATACGAAAATGGTTGTTACAACCCTATCCGAGTGGTACAGAGGCGCATGGAAAATGGCGAACCGCCCTGTTTGGATTCTTGTTTGTTACATTTTTTCTTTATCTGTTCAAACCCTTTGGCGGTTACAGGTTTGAAGGCAACAACTGGCAATGGCTCCTTGAATGTCTCGGTTTCGGAAGTGTTACGTTACTGGTTTCCATCTTTTGGGCTTTGTTGACACAGTTTTTTTCCAACATTTTTGATGAAACACGTTGGAATGTGTGGAAAGAGCTGGTGACTACCATGATTTTTGTGACCCTCATTGGAAGCGGCAATCTCTTGTATGCCGCTTATCGGTATGAACAGCCCGTCACTTTGCGTTATTTTATGTTGTGGCAATTTATTACCTGGTCGGTGGGTATTTTCCCCGTTTCTTTTGGCGTTTTTTTCAAACAGTTGCGGCTCATGAACCGATATCGGCAAGAGGCTCAGCAACTTACGCAACAGGTTGTAACACACATGCACAAACCTGCTACACATCAAATACTTCGTTTGGTGGGTGAAAACTTGGGAGAATTGCTCGAAATCGAAGCGCAGGATTTGTTATACGTGATGGCTGCCGACAATTATGTGGTGGTATATTACCAGGAATCCCAAGTGCTTAAAAATCGCATGTTGCGTAGTTCGCTTAAAAAAATAGCCGAACAATTGGAAGCATTTCCGCAGTGCTTCCGCTGCCACCGTACCCATTTAGTCAACCTCGATCAGGTTCAAGCGGTGCTTGGCAATGCCCAAGGATACAAGTTACAATTGGCTTTCGGCGACCAGTTGATTCCTGTTTCGCGCACCCTGAATGACACCATCCGCACGCGGTTGAATGCATTATAGGCTTCCCATCTACCCCTTTTGCGTGCATTTCCTCCCGAAAGCTTGCAATTTACCCCTTTCCTTTGTTGTCAGTCCCTCCTTATTTTGAATGAACTTTCAAGGTTGTTCCTTTGCAGCATTCCACAAGCAACCAGAACCAACCATTTGTCATTATCATTCAAAGCCTGTCATGCAACTCTTTCTCAAATTGTTCCTTTTTCTCCACGTTTTTGCCGGTATCGTTACCCTCATTGCTGGTCCGATTGCGATATTTTATAATTTTAAAAACGTCCGAGCGCACCGTTTAGCGGGAAAAATTTTCTTTTACGCCATGTTGTTTGTGGTAGTAAGTTCGGTTTTTGGATTTATAAAACGCCCGGATGCCGTGTTTTATCAGTTTCTGCTGGGTATTGCCGTGCTGGTATTCAGTGATATTATGCGGGGCACCCGAGCGATATTGTTCATGAAAAAGCGCATACAAGTAGGTCCGATTGATTATGCGCACTCGGTGCTGCTGGGCATTTTTGCGCTCGGGATGCTGGGCATGTCCGCCTGGCATTCGAGCAAAGGCACCATGATTGCATTTCCGATTTTATTTGGCGTATTTGGTACTGGCGCTTTGCTTAATACGGTGCGCAATTACCGCTTGTTTAGCAACCCGGCATTGGTAACAGCAAACAAGTGGTATTTGACCCACATTTCGAGTATGATCGGCGCGTTTATTGCCTCCACAACGGCCTTTACGGTAAATGTAGGCCAGGTTTTACCCTGGTATTTACAGTGGTTTGGTCCTACGCTGCTGCTCGTTCCGGTACAAATTTATTTTTTGCGAAAAGTTAAGATAAAAGCATAGATCATTTGTTTATCTGATTTATGATTCTATTTTTGTGCATTATTTTGCTGCAACAGGTGTTGTGAAAATCATTTTGTACCCACAAAGCCAATTATTCAAAACCTGTAGCATTGGCACATACCTAAATATGTAATTAAATCAAACTCATTTCATATTAAATGCTTAAACAATGAAAAACTTATTATCTATTGCCATGCTTCTGCTGTTTTGCGTACTCACTGCAAACGCACAAACCGAAAAAGGAACCTTTTCACTGGGATTACGCAACTTTTCTCCAGGTGGTATCTTGCAAAACACCACGCTTTCACAAACCAATTTCATCGGAATTGGATTTGGAAAGGTAAAATCCAAAACTAACGATGTAGATGGCGATGAAACAAAGTATTCTGTCGTTGGATTGGGCCTGAATGCCCAGTATTTTGTTGCCAACAACTTTTCTTTAGGGCTGCTTTCTAATATCTTTACCCAGAAGGAAACAATAGAAGAGACTCCAAACAACGATCGGGAAGAGTTTACAGTCAACATTTTATTGGTCGGCCCACAAATCCGCTATTATTTTAACATCGGCGCAAAAACCAAATTGTACTTAGATGCTTATGCCGCGGTGGGCAATTCAAAAGTAAAATACACAGGTGAAGACGATGAAACCACCAAACTATCCTCTTTTGGTGGCGGTCTGAATTTCGCCTACTTTCCTAGTCCAAATTTTTCGGTCGACTTGGGTTTAGGTTACGATATCTTCAGAACAAAAGATGAATTTGACTTTTTGGGCGATACCATCAAAGTAGAAAATACGACTGGCGGCGTAGTATTCGATCTCGGATTCAGTGCCTTTTTCTAGCCGAACCGTTTTTTTGGGGTATCTTTGCATAGATTGGCTTGAAATTGAGCCATCTAGGCAATAAAAGAAGACAAAAACAAGATTCTACAAGGTTCCTTCAACACGCTATTGGCATTGTTGGCGTCTACCTTGTAAGGTTCACTACATTTGAATGAAGGTTTTAGAGCGTTTTTTAGAAACCGTTTGGGCGTGGTTATGGCATATCCTGGCATTTATAGCAATTCTGCTGTTTTGTGCGCATCTTTGGTTTGTCAATAACTCTGAAAAAGTGCTCGAAAATACGATTCGTATCGGGTCTAATGGTAAACTTAATTGCGCTGTAAAACGATTTTCAATAAACTATTTTACCAATGTCATCAATGTTGATGACATTGGTATTTTTAATACAGATTCTACCGACGAGGAAACATCCTATAAACTTACCGTTCATAACTTCCACCTGCGTATCCGCTCTAAATGGGATTTAATATTTAATAGCAGATTATTAATTGATTCCCTTATTTTTAACCATCCCGAAATTGTAATCACCAGGGTGCCAAAACACCTCAAAACTAAAACCAACCGCAAAATATTGTTGGTGCAGGAATTGGGTAAATTGTATAAAACCATCAATAATTCGCTGGAGGTCCTCAACCTTGATTTGTTTGAAATCAAAGAAGGACGTCTATTGGTCAAAGAAGCAGGAGCCGCAGATAAAAACCCATTACAAATAGATCATATTTATTTCAGGGTTGATAAAATATCGATTAACGCCGAAAACATCAGAGATAAAACGCGCTTTCATTTTTCAGAACGTATTATTTTAAAGGTTTTGGAGCAAAAAATCGTGCTCCCGGATGGTGAAAGTACAATAGCATTTAAGGAATTACTCATTGATACAAAGGAAAAAATGGTCCGTGTTACGGCACCAAAATTGAATTTATTGCCATTTAAAGATAAAAACAGCAGCTTGGCATTTGAAGCCAACCGTGTAAGTATGCTAGGACTCGATTTCAATTCCTTGTATGTGCATGATTTGCTAAAAATTGACTCCTTTTTTCTTGAAAGCCCCAGCGTAAACCTCGATTACTTCAAACCAGGCAAAACTAAAAGCGCCGCCCGAAAAAGGATCGAAATTGATACTTTTATCAATCGACTACCCATTGCCATCAACATTGGCCATATCGTCATGCAACAAGGCGGCCTGACCATACAACTACATAAATCGGGCAAAACCACCGCATTTTCTACCCAAAATGACGATATCGCCATTTCTAACTTTCATTTGAATGATCCATCCGACCACGGGATTCGTTTAACCGGATTTAATTATACCCTGCGGCATTATGTCGGGTTCTCCGCAGACAGTACCTACCGATTTGATTTTGATAGCCTTCAGTTTATAAATAACAGAATTATACTCTATAATTTACAGGTAACAACCGCCAATAAAGACCGCGCTAAATTGCTCCGAAATTACGTCGTTCCGCGTTTTGAAATAAAGGAAATGGACTGGTTTTCTTTTGTCCTTGAAAATCATCTAATTGCTAAAGAAGCAATTATGTATGATCCAGAACTAAATTTGGAAAGGAATAAACTAAAGGAAGTGGAGCCGGATGAGCAGACGAAAAAAAAGAAATCACTCTATGAAGTATTGTCCCTATTTGATAAGATTATTGATCTCGAACAACTGCAAATAATCAATGGTGCATTTAATTTTAAACAAGCCAACAACCTAAATGCCCATATTCAGAACCTGAATTTGAATATTTACTTAAATGACCTTGGTAAAGCGCGCACACCCGAAGACCTGGTACATACATTTCGTGATTTGTCTTTCGATTCGGCAACGGTACATAATACGGCTAATTTATTGACTGTTAGTAAATCAGTGCTTGATATCGTAAAACAAAAACTTGCCATCCGAAACTTGCAGTATCAGTCGGATAACAACAATATCACCATGGCACTGAAAGGCGTGGAAATTCAGGATTTTTTAATTGATACAAACTTTTTGGATTTAAGTGCAATTTCGTGGAAAGAAGGTGCTATCCATATTGATGACAACCCAAAAAACAACGAAAAATCATACAAAGGCAACAAAAACGCTGCCGAATTGCGCATTAACAAGATTACAGGAAAAAATACTTCCCTGTATTATTCCGATAAGCAACTCAAAGCGAGCGTCTTTTTATCTACTTTTTCAGCCAATAATTTTTACAAAGAAAAAGGCAAACCTTTCCAATTGGAAGATTTAATGTTTGCCGGCAATTCCATTCGTGCTACCTGGCCGCAAGGCAATTTGCGTGGAGATGAATTTTGGGTACAAGACCAACAACAATCTGGTTTTAAAAACCTCCGTTTCGTACAAAATAATAAAACGGATAGTTTGCTACTTGAAATTCCGGAGTTTCAATTTATTCCCGATATCAAGCAAATGGCCCATAAAGAGGCCATTATTTTAGATAAAGTGCAGATTAAGCAGCCCCAATTCTATTTTACCAGTACCCTTGCGGTGGGCACACAAAAGAATACAACGGTCCATTTGCCTCCCTTCGAGTTTGCAAACTTATGGATAGAAGACGCCAAATTAGCCATCAAACTACCTGAAAGCACCGTACAACTTGAATCCTGCACCCTACAAGCAAAGGACTTCGTATCCACTTATGACAGTTTGTTGTATTTTGATGCATTGCAGGTCAAATTAAATAAGGCGCATATTCAAAACACCGATCAGTTTCAGATTTCCATGCCCGGAAAGGCGGTGCTCAAAACCGCATATTGTTCTTATCATTGGAACCAGCAACGTTGGAAAATCCAGGATTTGTCGTTTGCTGCCGACAGCTTGGGGTATTTGAATGGTGCGCATAAAAAGCAAACTCGGTTGAACTTGTATGGATTGGATTTAATGGTTCCGGGCATGCTCCTGACAGCCGATATGGAGACACCCATGCCCTGGTTGATCAACCGCTCCAACGCGCAAATGCAATTGGCACAGGTAGATTGGCGCCGGGAAAACATGCACCTTCAAGTACATCAAATTCGTTTTGACCAAAAGGAAAAATGGCTGCACTTGGATACCTTTTCGCTGAATCCGGGGAAAAACCGCGATAGTTTTTTCATCGATACAGACTATAAACGCGATTTTATTCAATTAGCCGCTGGCAAAACCGATGCACACGGGTTGGCACTAGACAACGGAATTTGGCATTTTCATGCGGTTGAAAGCGACCAATTTTCGTTTGACCTGTTTATCGATAAAGTAAAAAAAATAAAAGTGGAAGGCGCGAAACCCATGCCAACAGGGTTGATTAAAAAAATTCCATTTCCCTTACAAATCGACACTTTATTGTTAAACGATGCAAAAGTGCGCTATACAGAATTGAATGCGGTTTCCAAGGATACAGGATCGGTCTATTTTACCGACATTCAAGGTCATTTAAACAACATTCAATCCAAACCTGGTCCAGCGGCCGATAGCCTGAAAATTGACCTGAGCACTAAGTTTTTAGATACTTTTTCACTAAAACTAGTACTCCACGAGTCCAATACCGATACTTTAGGCGGTCTCCGCATGCAAATGCAAATGGGCCGGGGCAATCTCGAATTATTGAATTCATTTTTGCCGCATCTTACCCCGATTTATATTAAATCTGGTATGGTTGATTCCTTGTCTATGGAATTGATTGCGAACGATTTTAAGGCGCAGGTGCATACACAGTTTTACTACCATAATTTAAAAGCGGGGGTAGCCTTGCCCCATCCGACCAAATTTCAAAGGCGCAAAATGCGGGTGTTGAACTTTTTGGCCAACCGCTTTGGCATACACCACAACAATTCAAAACGAAGTGTGGACGTCGAATTTTCCAGACTTCGGGATAAGTCGGCAATCAGTTATTTCCTGAAAGCCGTGCTGGAAGGCGTGGCAGAAACCGTTTCGCCGCTCATTAATAAGATGTATAAGCGGCATCGTTTAAAGGGGTTGAAACTGACATCCTAAACCTTGAGGTGACCTTTTAAAATAAAAAAAGGGCTGTCTCAAAGCGTATTGCTTCAAGACAGCCCCTATAAAAATGGCAATTAACCCTTATTTCAACTTCAATTTAGTCGCAACCGTAACTTTTTTGGCAGCTTGTTCTTCATTGAAAGGTTTCAATTCGATCGTGTAAGTTTGCTCACCATCGCTCAGCACACCCAGTTCGTTGCTGTTTTTCTTGATTTTTTGATCGGTAAAATGATACACCTGCTTGTAGCTCATGTCGGCAAAAAACGTTTTCATCATATCCATGTTTTCTGCTTCTTCGCCACTGTTTTCGGCCAATGATTTTTTCATTTGCGCGCCAATGTCGCCATCGCCCGTGCGTTCAAAGTTTTTGCCGTCAAACTTGTAGATTTCATCGGTTTTGCTCTCAAATTTGTCTTTATTGATAATTTTTAAAGCGCGGTTGAGGGCCGTTACATCGGCAAAATCAAAACTGTACCCAAATTTGAAGGACGCGGTGTCGTTCACTTCAACCACATTACTGATGCCTTGCACCCCTTTGATGGTGGCAGCAACACTGCTCAATTGTTCGCCCATTTGCGACATGGAGTTATCCGGAACATCTGCACCGGCAGCAGCAGCCGTACTGTCGCCGCCCATGCCTTTCATCATTTCCATCATTCCTTTAATTTCACTCATATCGAGCGTCATTTTATACGTACCGCTGCCATTTTTATGGAAGGTTACATCTTCAATAATGTGCAGACAGCCGCTCATTGTAAGTGCGCCAACCGCTAAAAAAACCAGTAAAAGGCTTTTGAATTGTTTCATGGATTGTGTGTTGTGTGTTGGAAATTACTCTATTGTAAAAGTTTGTACCGCTGTTTCTTTGGTTCCGGTACCGTCCCGTATCAATTCGACCGTATAAACGCCTTTTTGCAAATAATATTTGCCATCGTCGGCTTTCTTTAACGTAGATGCTTTTTTATCATCCTGGGCGTTTTCCTTAAGCCACTTTTGATACGGCTTCAGGGCCGATTCTTGTAAGGTCAGGTCAAAGGTAAAGGTGTTGAAGCCTTTTTTGCTATTTAAGGTACCCGAATTTAAAACCAAACCCGCTTTTGTGCGCACTTCCCAACGCACATTTCCCCCTGTAGCAGCATGATAATAGATGGGGTATCTTTCCGGTTTTTGTTCCTCCCAAGGGGAAATTCGACCCCAACCGCGGCTAAAGGTCACGTTTTCCAAATTAAAAAGCCATAAAGGAGCCGCCAATATTTCTGGTGTCAATGCCTGCAAGGCCGCAACGTTCATTTTGTACATGGATCGTCCATGCGTTCCTATGACCAATTCCTTTGCTTTAGCCTGCACCACTAAATCATGCACGGGCGTATGCGGAAACTGCCCACCTACCATTTGAAATGTTTTTCCCCGGTCGATCGAGATATACAAACCATGATCGGTTCCGACATACAATAAATCCGGATTTTCAGGATCCTCGCGTACCACATTGATCGGCTCGGCGGGCAAATCCAGGCCTAAACGCACCCAATTTTGGCCATAATCGTCGGAACAATACAAATAAGCGGTAAAATCGTCCCAGCGGTAACCATTCAGGCTCACGTACACACGGGCTTGCGCATGCGCGGATGCCTGCACGCGCGAAACCCACAAATCGGAGGGCAATTGCGCACTGATGTTGTTCCAGGTGTTGCCCCCATCGCGGCTTAGATACACCAAACCATCGTCGGAACCGGTGTACAAAAGGCCAAACTTCAGCGCACTTTCGTGGATGCTCGTCAAGGTACCATAGGGCACATTGCCTTTTTTGCCGCCTTTGGTCAGGTCGCTCGAAATGGCTTCCCAATGATCGCCCTGATCAAAAGACCGGTACAGGCGGTTGGCGCCCAGGTAGAGGACGTCCTGGTTGTGCTTGCTCAAGTGAATCGGCGTCTGCCAATTGAACCGCAACGGCCGCTCGCCCAGGTCGTGTTTTGGACTGATAAATTTTTGCCGCCCGGTAGTTTTATTGATTCTAAAGTAGTTGCCAAATTGAAATCCGGTATAAACCGTGTTATTGTCGCGGGTATCCACGGCAACTTGCATGCCATCACCTCCGAGCAAAAACTTGTACGGATATTGCCCGCTTTGGTGCCATTCTGTGGAGGCGACATAATCAGATGGACCAGCCCATACCCCGTTGTCTTGCGCACCGCCATAAACATTATAAGATGTAGCATCATCCACGGTAATCGCATAAAACTGACCGACCGGCGGGTTGTTGCATTTTGCCCAGGATTTGCCATTGTCCCAACTCAGGTTGAGTCCGCCATCATTGCCATTAATCAAATGGCCTGGCCGCGCGGGATTGATCCACAAGGCATGGTGGTCGGCATGTACATTATCGCCTTGGATATTTTTCCAGGTTTTCCCACCATCTGCGCTGCGAATAATATTGTAGCCTAAAAGATACACTTGATCCGGATCATTTACGGCGCAACGAATATTGGAAAAATAATAGCCATAGGAAAAATTGATATTTTTGAGGGGCTCAGTATGGGTTTTACTCCAGTTTTGGCCACCGTCTTCACTTCGATACACTTCTGCGCCCGGGTAATCCGTATTGAACAGGTTGGTATTGGCATCTTCCAGGTATTCTATTAAGGTGATTGGGGTAATTTTACCCTTTTCCACCATGTTTTTGATTTTTTTTGCATTATACTGCGCTGGGAATTGGTTGCTTTTTAAAAAATCGGCCAATTTTTCGTCTGGCAATTTTATAAAATCGGCCACCGAAATAGTGCGTAATTGGTCGTTCGTCAGTCCCTTTTCTTCCTCATCGATTTTGGGTTCATTGGGGGTTTGATTATCAATACTGGCATACAGGATGGTTTTCCCGTTTTTGATCCCGGCCGTCAAGCCGATACGCCCCGCAAAGGCCCCATCTGGAAAGCCATGCCCTTTACTGCTTATTTTTTGCCAGTTTTGGCCACTATCCGTACTTTTCCAGATACCTGAGCCAGCGCCAGCGCCATTGAAATTCCAGGCGCTGCGGCTGCGTTCCCAAGTGGCTGCGTACAAAGTCGCAGGTTCTGCCGGATCCAGACAAAGGTCAATTGCACCTGTTTGTTGATCGACAAACAGCGTGCGTTCCCAGGTCAGGCCGCCATCTGTGGTTTTATACACCCCTCGATCGGGATTCGGGGAGTATAAATGGCCTAAAACAGCCACCCAGATGATATTTGGATCGGTTGGATGTAAAATAATACGGCCAATATGGTGGCTTTCCGACAGGCCGCGGTGTTCCCAGGTTTTACCGCCATCGGAACTGCGGTATATGCCCGTACCTGCATAGGAAGAACGGCTGCTATTGGCTTCGCCGGTCCCCACCCAAAGGATATTATTTTTCCAATCGACGGCAATATCACCGATGGTCATACTGGCCTGATTTTCAAAAACAGGCGTAAAATGCGTGCCATTACTTTCGGTAAACCACAAACCACCCGACGCATACGCTGCATAAAAATGGGTGGGATCATTTGGGTTAACATCTACATCGGTAATTCGGCAGGAAAACACGGTTGGACCAATGCTTTTGGGTTCCAGATCAGGAAACAGCGTTTGTTCAGCCATCATTTTGCGCTTTTCATAACCGGTCATCCGCATATCAGACGAGGTTGACACCGTTTGGGCTGTGGCATGTATACCACAAAAAAACGCGACAAAAAGGAAGAGGGGGAATCGCAAAAACAACATAGAAAATATTTTTGCGGCAAGGTACAATCAAATTTTATTTTAACCCTACTTCAATGACCTCCCGAATATTTCCATACACGACCGGATTGGTATCGAGCCAACTGCGTGGATTTACCCATAAAATCTGCTCAATATCTTCCTCGGTTTGAGGGGTCACCTCGGTATCGGTGGTGGTCATGCGATACCACCAGGTCGTTTTTAAAATTTGTTTGTCTTTGAGCGGGTACGTATGGTAGGTATGGCACAAAAAGTCACCCAGTTGAATGTTGACCAGGCCTGTTTCTTCCTGAACTTCGCGAACGGCGGCCTGCTCTGGTGTTTCGCCTGGGTCAATTTTGCCTTTGGGCATATCCCAGGAGTCTCGGCGGTAAAAAACAAGCAAATTATTTTCCGGATTGGTGACGTATCCACCGGCAGCTTCCAGCACTTTAAAACAAGATTGAAAATCCTTCCAAAGACCTTCAACATCCTCCGTATACAGGACCACGGCATTGGTTTGCACCTTGTTGAGCAAATCAATGTAATTTAAAATCATCTTTTTTTTGCCCGTAAACAGTGTAATGAAGGTGTTTTTGTCCGCTTCATAGGGTAATTTGGCTGCTTCATCAGGACTTGTGATAAAAAGGGGTGAACCGTTTATATAGATTTTATACTTTTGCCCTTCCATGGAGAAAATGTTTTTGGCAAAATTAAGCGGTTCCCTTATACTTATGCCAATTTTCTTCACGGAGTTCATTCTGACTCAATGCCCATCACCAATTCCATGCATTACGCTTCCGAAGTAGCCCGGCATTTATTAGCCATTAAAGCGGTCAAACTCAGCCCCAAGGCACCCTTTACTTGGGCCTCCGGTTTGCTTTCCCCTATTTATTGCGACAATCGTGTTGCCCTCTCCTACCCTGCTGTCCGCAATTTTTTAGTAGATTGTTTGGTGGAACAAGCAGCAACATTTGGCGATTTTAACGTGGTGGCGGGTGTAGCAACTGCGGGCATTCCGCACGGTGCATTGTTGGCCGATCGCCTGGGAAAACCTTTTGTGTACGTGCGCTCAGGTGCGAAGGAGCATGGCCGAAAAAATTTGATTGAAGGTGAACTTCCAGTGGCTTCCAGGGTTCTAGTCGTGGAAGACCTGATTAGTACAGGGGGCAGTGTACTAAAAGCCATAGATGCCTTACAAGATGAAAAAGCAGAAATCGCCGGTGTGTTGGCCATTTTTCAATATGGATTTGCGAAGGCCGATGAAGCATTTGCAGCACGTAATATCATTTTTAAAACCCTCACACATTACGATATTTTAGTTGAAGAGGCTGTCAAGTCAGGTTATATTGCAACTGAAGATCAGGAAACGCTAAAGCAATGGCGGCAAAACCCCGATGGTTGGGGTGCCTTATATGCATAAACACTATCTTTTTCCAAACAGACTTTTGATAAGCCCAACTCCAAACGCAAAATATTTAATCACATGCAATTAATTACTCCAGCATCGGAATCCTTTCTTCGGCAGTATTTGAATAATGCTAGCCCTACCGGCTTTGAGTCATCCGGACAACAACTTTGGCTTGATTATATTCGTCCTTATGTGGATGAATGGCAAGTTGATCCCTATGGCACTGCTTATGGTATCATCAACCCAGGCAAAGATTTTAAAGTGGTCATTGAAGGCCATGCAGATGAAATCTCCTGGTTTGTCAATTATATCACCGACGATGGGTTTATTCATGTAATTCGCAACGGCGGAAGCGATCATATTATCGCGCCTTCTATGCGTGTGTGGGTACACCTGCGCAAAGGCGGAAAGGTTCCGGGGGTATTTGGTTGGCCTGCGATTCATACCCGCACGGACAAAGACGCAAATTTGGCGCCTTCGTTAGAGAATATTACCATTGATATTGGTGCCAAAGACCGCGAAGAAGTGCTCAATATGGGTATCCACGTAGGTTGTGTAGTCACCTTTCAAGATGAATTTACCATCTTGAATGATCGTTACTACACCGGACGCGCCTTGGATAACCGCATGGGTGGTTTTTGTATTGCAGAGGTGGCAAGGTTGTTGAAGGAAAATAAAATTGAATTGCCTTATTCCTTGTATGTAGTCAATTCCGTGCAAGAAGAAGTGGGTTTACGCGGTGCAGAGATGGTGGCTTATCGGATTCATCCCGATGTAGCAATTGTAACGGATGTGACGCATGACACGCATACGCCCATGATCAATATGAAAAAACACGGCGATGTGCGTTCGGGCCAGGGTCCATCGGTAACGTATGCACCCGCGGTACACAATAAATTGCTGGATTTGATCATTGGTACTGCTGAAAGTAAGGAAATTCCATTCCAACGGGAGGCATCTTCCCGCACAACTGGCACAGACACTGATGCTTTCGCCTATTCCCGAGGAGGTGTACCATCTGCTTTGATTTCTTTGCCTTTGCGGTATATGCACACGACGGTAGAAATGGCCCACAAAGACGATGTAAACAACCTGATTCGTTTGATTTACGAATCTTTGCAACAAATTGAATACCAACACAATTTAAATTATATAAAATAAAATTCATCCTATTTTCCATCAAATATGGAATATGCCGCCTGTCAAGTAAGTATTGCGCCGGTGCGCGCCATGCCTTCCGACAAAAGCGAAATGGTTTCTCAGTTGCTATTTGGAGAAACCATTGAAGTGATGGAACGCAAAGACAACTGGGTACACATCGTGTGTGCCTGGGATGGTTATATGGGCTGGATCGATGGCAAACAACTCAAGCGCATTACACCGAGTGAATATGATGATTACACCGATGAGCAAACGCTCAATCTTTCGCTCGTGGAAGGTTTGATGGCGGCCGATCATTTCATTCCCCTTACCCTCGGCGCGGTATTGCCCAAATATGATGGTTTGCGCTGTCAGTTGGGTGATCAATCGTTTCAATTTTCAGGCCAGGTTGTTACGCCTAAAAAAGCGCCGTTGACTACCGATTGGCTCGTTAAGGTAGCCCGTCGGTATTTGCATGCACCGTATTTATGGGGCGGACGATCACCCTTTGGGATTGATTGTTCGGGTTTGACGCAAATGGTGTACAAATTGGCGGGCATCCGTTTGTTGCGCGATGCTTCGCAACAAGTAACCCAAGGCCGCACCATTGACTTTCTGGAGCAGTGCGAATCGGGTGATTTGGCTTTTTTTGATACCGGAAAAGGCCAAATTGGGCATGTGGGCATTATTTTACCCGATTGTCACGTGATCCATGCATCCGGGAAAGTACGCATTGACAAATTAGATCATTTTGGTATTTTTAATAAAGAACAAAACAAGTACACCCACCAACTGCGCATCGTAAAACGCATGCTTGCCGATCCGATCGAACCGGCATCGCCCACGACGACAGAACAGGATACGGTGTTGGCCAATCAAACCGCTTTGTTCGGTTAATATGCAAGCCCTCCACGCACAGCAACTCATTATTGACCAGATTACACCTTTATATGGTGCAGGCGAGGCGCGTGCAATGGCCAGAATTATACTGGAGGACGCATTTCAAATTCGGCCAGGTGGATTGGCCAATACAACCTTAGATGCTGCACAAATAGTACATTTACAAGATATTATACATCGAATATTGGCAGGTGAGCCCGTTCAGTATGTACTGGAGGTAGCACAATTTTATGGCTTAAACTTTGAAGTATCACCCGCCGTATTGATTCCTCGCCAGGAAACCGAAGAATTGGTCGCCTGGGTTTTAGCATTTATCAAATTAAAAAAAATGGTTGCGCCAACGGTCCTGGACATCGGGTTAGGCAGTGGTTGCATTGGCATTACGTTGAAATCCAAACGCAGTGATATTCAATTATGGGGCCTGGAAAAAAGTCCGGAAGCCTTGATAATTGCCCAGCGCAACGCCGAACGGTTATTGGGAAAAGACCAATATCAGTTTTTAGAGCAGGATGTACTCGATCCAACCAAATGGCCACAACTTCCTGATTTTGATATCATTGTAAGCAATCCGCCCTATATTCCGCACCATGAGTTGGCACACGTTTCCGAGGAGGTACATCGTTTTGAACCGGCCATGGCTTTATTTGTAGAAAATGAGGATCCTTTGATTTTTTACCGGGAAATTTCGGCACTAGCCTGGGAAAAATTGAAATCGGGTGGTTCCTTGTTTTTTGAATGCAATACTTTTAGTGCAAACGCGGTACTCGATTTGGTTGCGAAAACCGGCTTCCTCCAAACTGAACTCCGAAAAGATCTCGCAAGAGTCGATCGCATGGTGGTGGGCATAAAACCTTAATTTTTTATCTATCCATCCTTCAAATCCATTTAAATGGTGGTATTGTTTTACTACATTTGTTCCCGCACTAACTAGAACCAGCCATACGAACCTATCTATGTGGCATACGTACACCACAGCGTTTTGTCCATCACCTGCTTTCCGTTGTAACCGGAGGTAAAAACAACTTGTCTGATGAACGCCCGTTTGAGTGCAATTGGAATGTATGCCCCTGAAAAAATTGTAACCAATCATGATTTTTTATCCATGATTGAAACCACCGAGGAGTGGATTGTTTCCCGAACAGGCATTCAAACACGGCACCACACGGCACCGGAAGAATATACCAGTGACATGTGTGTGGCGGCGGCTAAAAACCTGGCCGAGGTTTCCGGCATTGACCTTTCTGATGTGGATATGGTCTTGGTATCCACGGTTTCCCCCGATCAGCCCATGCCAAGTATGGCTTGCTTGGTGCAAAGTCGCTTAGGTTTGCATCATTGCGGTGCTCTGGATATTTATGCCGCCTGTGCCGGATTTGCGTATGGCATTGTGGTGGCAAAAGGCCTGATTGCCGCGGGTTCACATCGGAAAGTATTAGTGATTGGTGCTGATAATTTATCGCGTATTACCGATTTTTCGGACCGCAGTTCTTGTATTTTATTTGGAGATGGCGCGGGTGCAGTTTTAATAGAAGCCGACGAAAAAGGTAACATTGGTGAAACGATTACCGGAGCGTATGGGGAAGGAGGCGCAGACCTTTACCTTTCCGGTTTTTCCCCAACCATAAACGGGCAGGAAATTGTGATGAACGGCAAAATCGTTCAAAATGGTCGGCGCGTATTCAAATGGGCCGTAACAACCGTGGCAGAACAAATGCATGTTTTGGCAGCCAAAAACGGTTTAACATTGGATGATATTGATTGGTTTGTGCCGCACAGTGCCAATTTGCGTATTCTGGAGGCCATCAGCAAGGAAACGGACTTCCCGCTCGAACGCATGCTGGAAAGTATCGTTGATTATGGCAATACTTCATCGGCTTCCATTCCACTTGCATTGAGCAAAGGCGTTCGGGAAGGTAAATTAAAAAGCGGAGACAAGGTAATGCTCTTTGGATTTGGTGGTGGCCTGGCTTATGCTGCAACCGTCGTTACCTGGCCTTAACGTGTACTTTCGCATGAAATGCCCGTTCCCAAACACCCAATAGCACCTGTTCATCGGCTTCCCATATCCAATGTTTGCGCGCTTGTAAGCAATTGGTTTTCAATTTATGATACAACGCCGGGTCCGTAGACAAATGTTTGATGTTTTTTACCAGGGTATTTACGTTTAAATCGGGTAACAAAACGGCTACTTCATATTCCTGGTTCAATGCCTTATACTCCGGAAAATCCATGGTGATGATGGGTTTTCCGGCTTGTACATTGTCAAAAAACTTATTGGCGAGGGAATAATAATAGGATAAACCCCTGTTTTCTAGCAAATTCAGTCCTGCCCAGGCTTGGCGGGTATGGTCTTTTAAATCGGCAGGTTTTACAAAGCCTAAAAAACGCACCCGATCAGCAACACCCAATTGCTGCGCCATTTCCCTCAAATGAATAGACAAATCGCCCTCTCCTGCAAGCCAAAACTGGAAATCAGGCAATGATTGCATGGCTTGCAACATGGACTCAATCCCGCGACCTTCATTGAGTGCACCTTGGTACAACAAAATACGCGGGGCATCGGCGGATAAGTCAGGAGAAATGGTTGTAATGGATTGCGGCACATTGCGCACCACTTCAAAAGGAATGCGGTATATTTTGGTAAAAATGGAGGCTAAAGCAGGCCCAACGGTGTATGCATGTTGGTAAAACGGCAAAAACAAGCGTGCAACCAGCCCCCAAAATGCTTTTACAAAACGGCGATGAACAACTTCCGGCACTTCCGTAAAATATTCGTGCGCATCAAACACCCTGATTTTTCGGCGCAAAATACCCGCGATACCCCCGGCAGCCAGGGTATCTAAATCCACCGTACCAATGGCATCAAAATCGGCTCGTAATAACCAATAGGTGAGTCTAAAATTATATTCTGCATAAAATAAAAAGCCCTTGTTAAAACGGCATTTTAAACGGACTTGTTGGAAAACTTCTGGTTGCAACGGACTCGAATTGGGCAAACACCTTCCAACAAGGGTAACCTGATAACCAGCCTGTTGCAGGCTACGCGCGATCCGTTGCATCCGCTGGTCGTAGGTAAGATCGTTGGTAACAGTGAGGCAAATTTTTTTCATATATATTCTACACAAACTGCTGAAGCGCAGCATACACCAGATCAACCGGCAAACCCATAACGTTGGTGTAGGTGCCTTCGATGCGTTGAATTTTACAATGGCCAATCCATTCCTGCACCCCATATGCGCCAGCCTTGTCAAACGGCTTGCAGGTACGGATATAATAATCAATTTCAGCATCGCTTAATTCCGCGAACCACACCTTGGTGATGCCCGTAAATGATACTTGCTTTTCCTGGCTTAGTAAACAAACTCCGGTCATCACGGTATGCTGCTTACCCGACAATTGCCGAATCATTTGAAACGCCTCCGTATAATCAGCCGGTTTATTAAATATTACCCCATCTATAATTACAACAGAATCAGCAGCGAGCACAATAGTTTGGTTCGTTGCAAGGTGCTTTGCGCCCAAGGCTTTTCTTACGGCCAATTGTTCGGCGACTGCTTCAACCGGTGTATCAGCGGAAAAATCTTCATTGACATCAAAAGTAGCAACGGTAAATTCGAATCCCGCTTCCTGAAGGAGTTGGGCGCGTCGCGGGCTTTTGGAAGCGAGGACGAGTGGACGATTGAAGTGAAACACGGGCAGGAAATGGTGAAAGTTGAGTCAATAATAAAATTGGGGGATGTTCAATGCAAGATCAGTATCCGAGCAGTCCAATATTGGCTGGGATACTGCGTAAGAGTAAAAACAGCCCTGCAAACATGACAATTTTAACATACAAGCTGGCATTCGAAAAATCTTTGGGGCCTGTTGCGCGAAAAACCAGCACGGTAGCAATCAAAGAAGGAAGCAACAACAACAGGCCACCTGCGATAATTTGGTAAAGCGGCGCTCCGGTTTGTTGCCAAAAAAACAATAAGATCATGATTAGAATTACTGCCGTTAAGCCGGTAAAAGCGGCCGGTTTTTTTGCAAACCGCGGACCACGCATTACAGCCAGGGTGTTGCAACCGCAAGCCGAATCGCCCATAAAGTCTTCTAAATCTTTTACCTGTTCCCGCATGAGGTTGGTCACAAAAGCGAACAAGGCATATAAATAGACCAAAGAAACGGCTTCTTGCATGCGTTCTGGCTGCTGAAAAGACGACAACCAAATAGGACGATCTTCGGGCAGCAACAAAATAATGGGTACCAAAGCACATAAAAAGGAGACCAACAAATTGCCGATAATGGCGGTGCATTTTAATTGCCAGGCATACAAAAACAGCAGAAAAGAAACCCCAGGAAACACCAATAATGGCCAATGGCTATGGGGACGCAAGGTATAATCGATATAAAATGCCAAAATATGCACCACAGCAAGCACGCCCGCGTAACTTAAAAGCCCTAAGGAAGCAGGCAAATGCTTTCCCCAAACCACCCGCCTGGGCTTGTTAATGGCATCTATATTGCGGTCATAATAGTCATTGAGTAAATAACCCGCCAAGGTTGTGAGCACAGTTGCAAGGGCAATCAGTCCAAAAGTATGTTGGTTCAACACCGGAATTCCCCCTGCCCGCAAGATGGCTGGCCGCAACACCAGCCAATACGGGATGAGTTGCGTCAGGAACACGATGACCAGGTTGGGTAATCGTAGCAGACGGATAATTGCTAGGAGGGCATTCATGGGGTAAAAATAGAAAAAGTGGTGGATATGAAGTTGGAAAATTTGGTTGGGGAGGTGACACCTCGGGGAGGTGACACCTCGGGGAGGTGACACCTCGGGGAGATGACACCTCGGGGAGATGACACCTCAGGGAGATGACACCTCAGGGAGATGACACCTCGGGGAGATGACACCTCGGGGAGATGACACCTCGGGGAGATGACACCTCGGGGAGATGACACCTCGGGGAGATGACA
>JAIYAP010000004.1 GCA_027488935.1 Saprospiraceae bacterium
CGAGGTGTCACCTACCCGAGGTGTCACCTACCCGAGGTGTCACCTACCCGAGGTGTCACCTCCAACGGCAAACATTCATCCCCCATCATTCATCATTCATCATTAATTCCCCTATCTTTGCGCCGATTTTCAACAACCCATCTTTTGTCCAATGCTATCAGTAAATAATGTTGCCGTGCAATTTGGAAAGCGCGTGCTTTTTGACGACGTAAATCTTAAATTTGTAAAAGGCAACTGC
Source organism: Saprospiraceae bacterium (assembly GCA_027488935.1). Classification (GTDB taxonomy): domain Bacteria; phylum Bacteroidota; class Bacteroidia; order Chitinophagales; family Saprospiraceae; genus M3007. Next base: position 239 of record JAIYAP010000004.1, read on the forward strand.
TACGGTGTGATTGGTGCAAACGGCGCCGGAAAATCCACCTTCCTCAAGGTGCTCTCAGGTGCCCTTGAAAGTACCCGCGGTAGCATCGAAATCACCCCCGGCGAACGGATGGCCGTGTTGAGCCAAAACCACTTTGCGTTCGACGAATTCCCCGTAATGGATACCGTGATCATGGGGCACAAACACCTTTATGATATTATGAAGGAAAAAAATGCCATCTATGACAACCCGGATGCTTCAGAGGCCGATTCTATGCGCGCAGCCGAATTAGAAGGCGAATTTGGCGAAATGAACGGATGGATGGCCGAAAGCGATGCCGCAGAACTACTCAGCAACCTGGGCGTACATGAATCCCTGCACTATAAATTGGTGAAAGAACTCGACGGTTCGGAACGCGTAAAAGTGTTGCTCGCTCAAGCCCTGTTTGGCGCACCCGATATCCTGCTCATGGACGAACCGACCAACGACCTGGATGCGGAAACGACGGACTGGTTGTGTAACTTCCTGGCTGATTATCAAAATATTGTGATCGTGGTATCGCACGACCGGCACTTTTTGGACATGGTGTGTACCAATGTGGTGGATGTCGACTTTGCTAAAATCCGGATGTTTACCGGTAACTATACGTTCTGGTACGAAACCAGTCAGTTAATGTCGCGCCAAATGGCCGATAAAAACAAAAAAGTAGAGCAAAAACGCCAGGAAATGATGGACTTTATCGCCCGTTTCTCGGCCAATGCTTCTAAATCAAAACAAGCAACCAGCCGTAAAAAGGCCCTTGAGAAATTGAACCTGGAGGAAATGACGGTTTCCAGCCGCAAATACCCCTACATTAATTTCAAACCGGAACGCGAACCCGGCGATGTGATCCTCGACATTGAAAATCTTTCCAAAAAGAACGAGGCGGGCGAATACCTGTTTAAAGGCCTGTACCTGCGTTTCAACCGGGGTGAAAAAATTGCCGTATTAAGTCGCAATGCATTGGCAGTCACCGCTTTATTCAATGTACTTTCTGGCGAAGACAAAGATTTTGAAGGCCGTTTTGAGTACGGAAAAACGATTTCTATCCAATACCTGCCCAACGATAATAGCGAGTTTTTCACGGGCGACCAGGACATGAACCTGATCGATTGGTTGCGCCAATACTCCAAAGAAAAAGACGAGTCGTTTATCCGTGGCTTTTTGGGCCGCATGCTGTTTAGCGGCGAAGAGGTATTCAAAAGCTCCGGTGTACTGTCGGGCGGAGAAAAAGTGCGTTGTATGATGTCAAAAATCATGCTGGCGAACCCCAATTTCCTGATTTTGGACGAACCCACCAACCACTTAGACCTCGAATCGATCACGGCGCTCAACAACGGTATGCAGGAATTTATCGGCAATATGATTTACACCTCGCACGATTACCAGATCCTGGATTCGGTGGCGAACCGCATTATTGAAATCACGCCACGCGGCTTGATCGACCAAACCATGACGTACGGCGAGTACCTGCACAGCGACAAAGTAAAAGCCATGCGGGCCCAGATGTACGGCGATGCAGTTCCGGTGTAACATTTCGGCTCCTGCAATATGTCCATTTTCTTGCTCCTTGCCGCGATCGGGCTGTTGCTTGCCCTCATTTTTTTAGCAAAACTGGATGCATTCCTTGCATTGCTGATCACAGCCATCGCTTTTGGATTGAGCGCGGGGATGGTCCCGACCGATTTGCTGAAAAGCATTCAAAACGGGATTGGTTCTACTTTAGGAACGATAGCGCCTGTTTTGGGCTTAGGGGTGATTTTAGGCAGTTTATTAACCGAAACTGGTGCAACCCAGGCCATTTCCACCCGATTGTTGGCCATTTTTGGGGCAAAAAACGCAGGTTTAGCCCTTACGCTTACCGGGTTTACCATGGGCATTGCCTTGTTTTACAATACCGGTTTTGTGGTGCTGGCGCCCTTGGTGTTTTCCATTGCTGCGCGTTCCGGACAACCACTGGTCCCCTTGGCCATTTCCATGGCTGCGCCGCTTTCGGTAACGCACGGTTTTTTGCCACCGCACCCGGGAGCGACTGCCATTGCACAAATATTCGGAGCAAGTTTGGGTAAAACCTTGCTTTTCGGGCTAATTGTTGGCTTTCCGGCTGTATTGTTAGGCGGCTGGCTTTTCCCGAAAATGCTGCGGAGTATCCAGGCTTATCCGCCAGAAGGATTTACACGGCAACAAAATTTCACGGAAAACGAACTACCACATTTAGGCAATAGTCTGCTGCTCGCCTTGCTGCCTGTATTTTTAATGGCCAATTCTGCAATGGCTGAAATGACCTTGCCCGCAACAAATAGCTATTTAATTTGGGCAAAATTCATCGGCGATCCCAGCATTTCCATATTACTGGCAGTACTCGCCGTGTTGATTCAAGCGGCCTTCAAAACAGGATCTACTCAAATCATTACCAGCCTGTTACAAAAAACGGGCACCGCAGTGGGTGCAGCAGCCATGTTATTTTTAGTGATTGGCGCGGGCGGAGCGTTCAAACAGGTACTTACCGACAGCGGCATCGCCAAACAAATTGCCGATCAAATGGCCATGTTGGCATTACCACCCTTGTTGCTGGCTTTTTTAACCGCTACCGTCCTGAGAATTGCCGTCGGTTCGGCCACCGTGGCAGGCATGACCGCAGCGGGCATCGTGCAACCTTTGCTAGCAAACAATCCCGGACTGTCCCCCGAGTTGATGACCATTGCCGTGGGCGCAGGCAGCTTGATGTGCTCGCATGTCAACGATACCGGCTTTTGGATGTTTCGGGAATGGTTTGGACTCAGTATTCGGGATACTTTTCGCAGTTGGACGGTCATGGAAACCATTGTAGGGTTGGTAGGGCTCGCAGGTGTTTTAATCCTTAATTTATTTTAAAATTTAGAACTGGCTTTTCACAAAATCAACTTGCGCCAAACAAAAATTACGATCATATCTATTATCTTGTAACCTGTGATTTTTGTAACAATTCCGGCAAATAGTGTAACAAACGCTCCCCCTTTTTCCCCCAACTTTGCGCAGTGCCCCCTTGGCACTTATCTTCATGCGCCACCCTTGTCTTTTATTAATTTTCCTAGTTATAGGGCTATGTGCCTGTAAAAAAATCAAAACCGAACGTCCTCCATGTTCGGATCCGGAAGTATTGATCCCAATTGATACCTCCTATTTAAGCACTCCATTAATCATTCCAACCCACCTGATCGAAGACAAATTCAACCAGATAATTGGCAAGGTACTGCGGGAAGATCCTGATTTTGAACACCTTAATGCAGATGGTGAAAAAGAAGGACTAAAAATGAAAATTAGTCGACTCGGAGCAATCAAAGTGCATTGGAAAAACAATGTGGCGCGTTATCAGGCCCCTTTACAAGTGCTGATTGAAAAGCAAATTGTTTCCAGCAATGTCATGCCCGCCTTGGAAAACCTGGCACTAAAAACCGCTTTTAGCCTGCGATTGGTTTTTGAAACGACGCTAGATTTAGGCACCGATTGGCAATTAATACCCAAAACCCGCTTTGTCAGTTTCGAATGGCTAAGCGAAGTTAAAGCCTTGGGCGGGCTTATTGACATCAAAAAAATGATGGAACGGCGTATATATGAAAGCATGCCCGATGTTTTACGCAACATGGATGACACCATTCGAACCGGCATCCACATTGACCGCGTGATGCGACGGGTTTGGAAAAAAATCCAAAGACCCTTGTTGATCAACCGAAATGCGCCTTTGGTTTGGTTAAAAATCCACCCCATTCAGTTTGAAATGGGCAAAATCACGACAAAAAACGGCAATTTAATGGTGCAAGGCCGCCTTTCTGCGACCACCGAAACCATACTCGGCGATACCCCCGTGTACACCGTCCTTACCCGACTGCCACCACTCATCAAGCATCCTATTTTACCGGATACCGCCTTTTTATACATCCGCACTGAAATTCCGTACGACCAAATCAATACGGTGATCAATGAAAATTTGGATGGGAAAATATTTCCGGTTTCTGGTCGCCGAATTAAGATAAAAAGCGCCAAAATATGGGGTTGTGGCGCTAATTTATTCTTACAACTCCAAGTAAGCGGGGGAATAAAAGGGGATGTTTATTTTCAGGGAAAACCGGTTTATGAACCGAGTACCCAAACTATTTCCATCCAAAATTTCGATTTTGAAGTCCACACCGCAGAGGTCTTACTCGCAAGTGCCGACTGGTTGTTGCACAGCAGCTTTAAAGCGCAAATGCAAACCGCATTAAGCATTCCTTTGGAGGCACAAATTGTAAAAATACCGGATGCGATCATATCAGGTATTGAAAACGGGCGTGCCGGAAAAAAAATGGACGTGCAAATTGAAGCCTGGGATTTTCGCCCTCAAAAAATCACGGTTCAACCCAATGCACTCACCGCGCTGATTATTGTACATGCAAATGTGCGGATAGAACTTGAACGTTTAGGGAGAATATAAATTGATTATAAATAAACTACATATATTAATATACCAAAACATGACATTCATGTAACTTTTCAATGTTTTAGTGTAACAATACTTTGTTTACAAAACACTTACTTTGCACGAATTAAAACAAATTATTTTGAAAATACACATCAAGTATATGCTCAGTGCGCGTTGTCGATCCGCGGCAAAATTAGTTTGTAAAGAACTTGGGCTTCATTTTATCATGCTAGGCCATGGTGAACTGGAACTGATGGAAACGCTCAACGATGCACAACGCAGCGAATTCAAAACGGCCTTGTCCGCAGTTGGCTTGGAATTGATGGATGAAACCGAATTAGTCTTGATAGAAAATATCAAAAAAACCATTCAACAAGTAGTATTGCACCCGGAAATACTTACCGAGGAAACCTTTTCTTCCTATTTGAGCAAAAAATTGAAGTGCGATTATGCTTATATGGCCAACTTGTTTTCCGAAGTAAGTGGCGCGACCATCGAACAATATTTTGTGACCATTGAATTAGAATGGATCAAAGAAATGATCATTTATGGAGCACTAAGCATGCCGGAAATTGCCCAAAAAATGAAATACAGCAGTGTTGCGCACTTATCCAGTCAATTTAAAAAACTAGTTGGCCTTTCTAGCATACATTTCAATGCATTAAAAAATCAACGCATGTTGTTAATTGCAGAAACCACCCATTTATCCGGGATCAATCACTCCCATGGCGCAAAATCAACCCAATGAACAATCAAGAATCCCAATATGCCCGCAGTTTAATTGAAGCCAGCCTCGATCCTTTGGTGACCCTCAATACCGAGGGCAAAATTATGGATATGAATGAGGCCACGGCGCGCATTACCGGAAAAACCAGGGAAGCGCTGACCGGCTCCGATTTTTTCGATTATTTCACCGAATCCCAAAAGGCCCGGGAAGTGTATCAGCAGGTTTTTGCCAAAGGATTTGTAAAAGATTATCCACTTACCATCATTGACGGACATTTAACGCCCGTTTTGTTCAATGGATCGGTCTATAAAGACGATCAAGGCAATGTGCTCGGTGCTGTGATTGTAGCGCGCGACATTACCGAACAACGCCGAATTGAACGTGAACTCATTGACGCTAAAGTATTTGCAGAGCGGGCTGCCTTGACGGCGGAAGAAGCGACTGTCATTGCTGAATTGGCAACCACCTTAGCCAAAGAAGCGACGGTAACCGCTGAGGAGGCCAAAAACAAGGCCGAATATGCCGTAAAATCCAAACAACAGTTTTTATCCAACATGAGCCACGAAATTCGGACGCCCATGAATGCCATCATCGGTTTTACCAAGGTGGTGTTAAAAACGGAACTGACTGCCAAACAAAAAGAATACCTCACGGCCATCAAAATGAGTGGCGATGCCCTGATTGTACTCATCAACGACATCCTCGATTTGGCAAAAGTAGATGCTGGAAAAATGTCGTTCGAACATACCCCTTTTAAAATGGCGGCCTCTATTGCAGCCATGTTGCATGTATTTGAAATAAAAATTTTAGAAAAAAACCTGCAATTTATCAAGGAATACGACCACCGCATCCCCGAAATACTGCTGGGCGATTCGGTGCGATTGCATCAAATTATCCTGAATCTGGTGAGTAATGCCGTCAAATTTACCGCAAAAGGGCATATCACCGTAAGCGTCCGCCTGCTAGAAGAAACGCCCGAATTGGCAACCATCGAATTTTCCGTTTCCGACACCGGTATCGGTATTCCTGAAAACAAAATTGACAAGATTTTTGAAAATTTCCAGCAGGCTTCCAGTTCTACCGCGCGTATTTTTGGCGGAACCGGGCTGGGATTGGCCATCGTAAAACAATTGGTCGAACATCAAAACGGCAAAATTATGGTACAGAGTAAAGTGGATGTTGGCTCTACCTTTAGTTTTGTGTTGAGCTTTCAAAAAACGGATATCGTATCCGAATTGGACACTGAAATCGTAGAATTAGATCCCCAAATTAGGAACATCAAGGTGCTGGTCGTGGAAGACATGGCCTTGAACCAATTGCTCATGAAAACCCTGCTCGACGATTTTGGATTTGATCGGGATATTGCCTCTAACGGTAAAATCGCCATCGAAAAACTGCAAATGAAATCGTACGATATTATTTTGATGGATTTGCAAATGCCTGAAATGAACGGGTTTGAAGCCACCGAATATATCCGGACCCAATTAAACTCTAAAATCCCGATCATCGCTTTAACCGCCGATGTCACCACGGTCGATTTGGCTAAATGCAAAGCCGTTGGCATGAATGATTACATTGCCAAACCCGTGGACGAGCGCATCTTATATAGTAAAATCATTGGCCTGGTTAAAAAATCAAATACTGCTCCTATGCTTAAAACGCCCATGCAGGAAGACATTATCATTGCAAAATGCATCGATCTCAACTATTTGCTGCATCGAACCAAGTCGAACCCCAACTTGATGATGGAAATGATCACGGCCTATTTGGAACAAACGCCTACCCTCATACTGGCCATGCGCAAAGGCTTTGATGAAAAGGACTGGGAAGTTGTAAGTGCGACCACCCATAAATTAATCCCCTCCTTTTCAATCATGGGCATCCATGCAAATTTTGAAATAATGGCCAAAAAAGTGCAAGAATTTGCCCAAAACCAGCAACAGCAAGACGAAATCGCGGATATGATTTTTCAAATTGAATCCGTTTGTAACCAGGCGTGTAAAGAGCTGGAAGTTGAATTTAATAATCTGAAAAATAGCAACCATGAAAAATAATGAGCCGATCAAGTTATTTCTCGTCGACGATGACGCGGTTTATTTGAAACTGCTGGAAATCGACTTCCTACAATACGCCGATTTCAGCATAGAGACCTACCCTACCGGAGAATCGTGCATGAACAATTTGTCGCACTACCCGGATGTGATTATCCTGGATTATCATTTGGATGGCATTGTAAAAAATGCCATGAATGGCCTTGAAACCCTCCGAAAAATCAAGGATTTTAACCCGGATATACCCGTTATTATGCTTTCGTCTCAGGATAGTATTGAGGTGGCGATCAATTGCATGCACAACCGCGCCTTCGATTATGTGGTAAAAAGCGAAACGGCCTTTTTTCGGCTGCGGAAAATTATCAACACCATTTTTCAGTATAAAAAAATGGAAAAGGAGTTGAATTGGTATGTGGATCGGATGTGAAGGCGCTTTTTGCTAATAAAACGTCACCTTCCCTACCCCCAGCACTACCCCACCTTGGTGGATTTGGTAAAAATAGAGCCCTGATGGTAGGTTGTTGCGTTCAAACCGGTATTGATTCCCGTTAAAAGTGGCATTTGAAACCGTTTTTCCCGCAATATCCGTTAATACTAATTGATATTGATTAAGGTTGTTTTCAATTGCATCCAACGAGAACAACAAATAATCCTGTGCCGGATTTGGACTTACCCGAATCGCGCCTTTTACACTAAGCGCCTCCTGATCCCCCACTACCACATCTACAAATTTGCAAAAACGGTCGTTATTGGGATTTGCATCCAAACGATCATCGGGCAAGGAGGTCCATAAGCACAAACTAAAAAAGGGGAGATCCTCCTGGCCTGCAACATCCAATTGTGGAAAAATGATCAATTCCTTGGAGGCTCCTGGCAGTAATGGCTCGTCAAAATCAAATGAATACGTATCAAATGTTTCACAAATAAAAGAACATTTAGAAAACTTTGCATTTACTTTAAAATGCTGCACAGCGGTAGTGCCGTAGTTTTTTACTGTTGCATAAACGGTCCCAAAATCCAGCCGGTAATTTTCGGGGCCATAAATACCCTTGCATTCCTGGTAATTGGAATATGGTATAATGTCTAGGCTGATGTCTGTTACAGCGATATCCCGGTTTGCTTGAATGACAGGCGCATCCATTGGCACCGACTTGAGATAAACGGTTTGATTGCGTTCCGAATTACCATTGCCACTCAACCATAAAACACTATCTTCCGGTATAAAAAGCACATCCTGGATGTCCAGATTTTTATTTTGATAAAAAGAATTTTTTACGTTAAGACTTAAAGTATCAATCGATTTTATGAATGAATATCCTGCATTATTTTGACCTGTAATCCAATAGGTTGTATCTGTTTTTACAATTTTAGACCACGGCTTTACATCTGATACTGCTTTTTTTGCTACGACATTAAAATCATAACCCACCCGATACAAATTTTGATCCCCCAATAACAACCAATTACCCGTGGGTAATCTAACCGCATCACGAATATAATCATCGATGGGGTACTCCACTACAGAAAGCAGCAAACCAGATTTTCCCAGTTTATGATCACCCCATAAAAAATAACTATTGTTGGAATTTATGGTAAAACCATTCCAGTTGAAATTTGTGGCATTCGACCATAACAAATCCCCATCCGGTTCATATTCAATCTGATAATAATTGGTTTGGTACAAAATATGGCCATCAGGGTACGGTACCAACCAAACCTTATTGCTAAAATTATTAGCAGGTGTCGTTTCAAACCACAAAAGGTTACCACTTGCATCAAGTTTGGCCAAACCATCGGGTACAAGGTAATCACAACCATCGTACACCATACCAAGGAACAAGCCTCCTTCCGCGGTAGGTAGCGCATCCATATCCCAAATGATTTCTGCATAGTCTGCAGGTACCTGTTTACGCCATTCAACACTGTCTTTACACGCATTAAATTTTATCACAAAAGGCGTCGCTCTCGGAAACCCCATGTAGGTGCGCGACCATCCGATGCCAAACCAGGTACTATCCGACGCCTGCACCCATTTGTACATCGTATTATCCAAGTCAAATTGAAACTGATGATCGCCATTTTGTGCATGTCCAAAATGACATACTATAAACATAAAAAAACAGGATAAAACAAATTTAGCCATATCGATAACTATTAAAATGGTTAGGTACTAATGCGGTTACAAAAATAGAACTATGGGCGTAAAAAGAATTCTTGAATGTGCAAAACTGCTCTTTTCTTACACCAAATATAACATCGGAATGAGTAAGACATTAATTTCCCCCTCCAAAAACACTGTTATAATGCAAGCAGTGTACCTTTACCCACATGAACGTTCATTCAAATGTCCAAAAAAGAAATCATTGAACAGGCTGCCTTAAACGTGTTTGTCACCCGTGGGTTATACGATGCCCCCATGGCATTCATCGCGAAAGAGGCTGGCGTACCGGTCGGCTCCATTTATACCTACTTTGATAGCAAGGAGGCCTTAATTAATACGTTGTATTTACAGTTTAAACAGGCGATGGGTTACTTTATCTTCAGCCCGGTACCACCAGATTTGTCCATTTATGCCGAATTAAAAATATACTGGACGCGCGCCATGCAATATGGATTGGCCCACCAGGAAGGCTTCTTTTTTGCGGAGCAGTTTTCCAATTCGCCGATGGTTCAGCCGGTAAGCCGGGACACCGTGCGTGCCAATTTTGAAAAAGTGTACCGATTAATAGATTTAGGCATTCAAAATGGCACTTTTAAGCCAATAGACCCCGATTTATTGCACCACCTGATTTATACCAACATTACCAGCATGATCAAATACCTCAGCCTCGCCAAAATGACGCTGGATGCTGAATTGGAAGATCATTTATTTCAGTGTTGTTGGGATGGTATTTGTGCGCGGTAATTATCATCTACCCAAAACTCAATCCAGATTGCAACACCCCGTTCGCCCGGTTGCGCACCCGTTCATCAGTGCTGGAAAACGCAATTGTTTCGCATACATCGCGTTCGCTAATCTGTTGCAGCGCTGGAATACCGCTTTGACCCGTCTGATCTGCTACTTGTGTAATCGCGTTGGCCATAATCCTGCTCATACCGCCATTGCCCTGGTTGATCGCCAGCGCAACGATCAAGGTAAGCGATGCTTCCGATTGCAATAAATCCTGTAAACGTGGAATGACAATTTGTATGCCGCCCGCCGATACAGTGAGCCGAAAATTAAGCGCAGGCTGTACATATAAGGTGTTGGCCATGCGCAATTGTTCGCGTACCAAATTCGGTTCAAAACCCGCTTGAATAAAAGCACCGTACAAACGTGGATTGCGTTGAATATACAACCAAGCATCATCGCCGCGCAACCAGGCACCATTATCATTGAGTACGGTAATCACACCACCATCTGTATCGATGCCGACACGCTTAAATATACGTTGAAACTGGGAAGGCGCATTGGCTTCCATGCTGCTCATGACCTTGTTCAAACTGCCTCCAACGGAAGAAGCGCCTGTAAACTGGATAAAACCATAAGAAAAAATGGCTTTATCATAACTATTAATTGCATCAAACTGGCCTTCATGGGTAGAAACCCATTGCAAAGCACGCGCCTGGGCCAACGTGAGTCCAACCGATTGTACCGTGGCGGTATCGAGGGTCATGCGCGATTGGCCAGCATACATAATGCCATTTGGATATACCATGAACCGCGAATTGGTCAGGTTATCCCGCATGTTGGCTACGATGGTTTGACCATTCAACAACGGCACAGTCAAAAAATAGCGTTGAAAACCAGCATCTTGTCGCACTTCGAGGCCAAACTGGCGGCGTGCCGATAAGTAATCGCCGTCATTGCCTATGGGCTGTACATCCGGGATATCATGAAAATCTGGTGCCGGATCAGGTACGGGTGCAGGCTTTGGGTTGTTCGGTACACTTTGCGTCCGCACTTTCAAGCTTTGTCCCACACTCAGATTATCTGAGTTCATGCGATTCAGCGCTTTCAGGTCGGTTACGCTCATATTAAATTTTCGGGCAATGCCAAATAAGGTATCGCCACGAACAACGGTGTAAACAGAAATGGTTTCCATCTTAGTGTAATATTTTCCAGAATAATTCTTTCATTAACTCCTCCTCCCCGGTATTTGTTGTGTCGGTATCTACCCCTTTTGAGCGTAAATCGTAGGTTTTGAGCAGTTCAATGATTTTTATGGTTTGGGGTAAATTGTAGTTGTTAATGGCAATTTTGTATTCTTTTAAAAACCAATCAGAGCGCAATTCCAGGGTTTTTACCATTTCCGCATCGCTGCTGCCTTTCAAAAAATGCAGCATATATACCTTGGAAAAATAGGAAAACAAACTGGAAATGGTTACAATTAACGGGTTCTTTCGAATATTGGCGGCAAAATACTGCTGAATGCGCGCAATTTTGGCCATGTCGCGGGTAGCGAAGGCTTTTTGCAATTCGTACACATTGTATTCTTTGCTAATGCCCACAAACTCCTGCACATGTTGGGTAGTGATGGTGGTTCCTCCTGGTAAATTTAAGGCCAACTTATCCAACTCATTCGTAATGCGCCCCAAATCGGTACCCAAATATTCCGACAATAAATGCGCGGCGGCTGCATCCATGCCCATCTTCCGCGATTTCCCATAACTTGAAATCCAGTCCGCTACCTGGTTGTCATATAGTTTTTTGCTTTCAAAAACCAAGGTTTTGGCCTTGAGTACCTTGCCAAACTTGGTACCCATGTCAAATTTTTTATGTTTAAAACAAACCACAAACAAGGTGGTGAGCATTGGATTATCCATATAACTGGCCAAATCCGTCAGCCCTTTCATTTCCTGGGCCTCACGCAAAATAATGACCTGCCGCGCACTCATCATCGGGTAGCGCCGTAAATAATCGAGCAGGCTGAGCGGATCAACATCTTTACCGTATAAAATGGTTTGATTAAACCCTTTTTCGGCCTCCGGCAAAGCATGCGCTTCGATTGCCTCGGCAATCCGATCAATAAAAAAAGGTTCTTCCCCGTGTAAAAAGTACACAGGCGCAAATTTATGGTCGCGCACATCGCGGAGAATTTCTTCAAACGTCATAACAGGGCGAAGATACCCCCAGGAAGGCTTATTTCAAAACAGTGCCCGTTTTTATAATATTTGCAGCACTTTAAATTATAATATACCTTTATATGAAAACCGTAAACTCAAGAATTCTACCGCTAAAAGGCATAAAGTATGCGGTTTTCAAAAAATAAGTTAAATTTGTAAAACCAACAACTGCTTGCACACGAGCAGATTTCAAAAAATCTTGATTGTGTGCTACAATACGTATTACTTCTGATAATCAACCAACTCCAACCTTCACTTCATTCCACGCTTTATCCACCTCATGAGAAAACTGTACTGTTTATTCATCGCCTTTTTTCCATTTTTTTTATCAGCCCAAACCACCTATTATGTCAAGCAAAATGCGGGCGGCAATGGCAATGGTTTGTCCTGGGCCAATGCATTTACCCAGTTGCAAGGGGCATTACAAGTAGCCAAATCGGGCGATCAGGTCTGGATCGCAAAAGGCACCTACAAGCCCTCCGATGCAGGTGATCGCGCCGTTTTTTTTGAGGTAAAATCGGGAGTTTCCCTGTATGGCGGATTCAACGGGGCCGAAACGTCCATAAACGAACGCAATTGGGTATCAAATCCTTGCATCCTGGATGGCGATCTGGGTGTGCCGGGCGATAGTACCGACAACAGTTACAACCTAATGCGGCTTTCTAACCCATCCAACACAACGGTGCTGGATGGCATCACCTTTCAACACGCCTTGAGCAACAAACCAGGTGTTCCATTTGGCGATTTAGGTGGAAACGGCGGTGCCTTATTGATTGATGCCAGTACAGCAGCCTTTCCATTAATTCAACATTGTCGTTTTTTGCACAATGTGGCTTTAGGTGGCGGCGGTGCTGTTTTTATCAAATCGGGCACCTTGGGGATGGCGGCCCCCCGTTTTATCGATTGCTATTTTGAAAACAACCGGGCGGATTCGGGGGGCGCAGTATATCGTCAGGGCAGTGCCATGCAAGACACGCCCGATGATTTTTTACGTTGCCAATTTATCCGTAACATCGCCAATGGGAGTGGCTCGGGCATCACCTATGCCGACGCCAATGGCCGTACCGACACCCTGGATGTCATTCAATGTGTTTTTGAGGCCAATGAAGCGCGGTCGCCGATCACTTTGCCCGCAGGAGCCTTTTTTACCACCGGGCGCAGCAATGGCGCTTGTTTACGGTTTAAAAATACCGAATTTACCCACAATACCTCCAAATCAGGCAGCGGAATTGTCTTTTACTCAGAAGAATTCCCACTCAAATACCTGATGGTCGATTCCTGCCGCTTTGACAGCAATTATTCCTTTTCCTGGAATCCTTCCGTTTCCGGACTATCGATCTCCATTTTTTCCGGCTATTACGATGGAGGCATCTTAAAATCGCGGTACGACATGCGGCACAATCAATTTTATCGGCACAAAGGCCCAATGATTGAACTGGCGATGTTGTCAAAAAACACCCTCGATTTTTCTTACAACGATTTTGTCAATAATTACAACTATTACCCTACGTTTGGTGGTGGATTTGCCATTTTGAGTGACACCATTTACATGGATGGCAATCATTTTATCGACAATCCGCGTTTGATCGCATTCAATTTGACGGCCTATGCCTTTGCGCGCGCAACCAACAATATTTCTCGACGTTCTAATTTCAATTTGAATTGCAACATCACCCCTATTGTATTTGCCAACAATGTATATGATGGCGGCAACGAACTAAATACCTTTTTCCCGGCCAATAAAGATGTGTATTGTGGCAATTTGGTGATCAATAATTTATTTGAAATTGAGGAAGATCCGTTTTTACCGCTGCGCAAAAAATGGGTGTTTACCAACAATATTTTTGCCAATAATCGAAATCTTTTGACGACCAATCCGGCAAAACTCTACCAGGTTTTGCCATTTTACCACGATTCTGCCTATTTTCAGTATAATTTATTCGATTTTCCGAATTGCGACACCCTGGGTGCCAAATCGGTTTGTGGGGTAGGCAATATTTTCGGCGTCGACCCGATGCTTGCCGATACAGCGGCGGGCAATTACCAATTGTTGCCCTGCTCTCCTGCTTTTGACGCCGGATCAAATACGCCTTATCAGACCTATAATATCTACACCGATTTATTGGGACGCAACCGCATCAGCGATGCGCGGGCCGACATGGGCCCCATTGAAGGCCAGCCCCTTACCTTTTCAGGCGCCCCCCAAGTGCAGGCTGCTTGTACAGATACTTCCGGGGCGGTTTCCTTTCCGTTCGTGAATGGTTGTCCGCCATACCAGTACCAATGGTCGAGTGGACCCAAAACCGGGCAAGGATCAACCGGTTTGGCTGCAGGTACCTACCAATTTACTATCACCGACTATGAAGGGCGCCTGGTGTACGCATACGCAACCGTTGATGCAGCGCACCCACCCACGGTAAACGGGCAAACCACCGCCGCCAGTTGTGCGACTTGCGCCAATGGCAAAATTACCCTGCAAGTGAGCGGCACCAGTGCTTATCAGTATTTGTGGAGCAATGGGACAAAGAGCATTAATTTATCGCAGGTAATACCAGGCACGTATACCGTTACCATAACCGATTCAGGATCTTGTACTTATGTGTACAGTTTTACGGTTTCCTTTACCAATAGCGTAAGCGATGCCATCAGCAATGGCGGCTTGCAAATGATGCCGAATCCGGTGCAGACCCGCTTAAATGTGCAATGGACGGCCGAAAACGTGCAAAAAATTGCAGTTTATGATGTGTATGGGCGCTTGGTGCAAACAGAAAATGTTTCAGTTGGGCTACAAAACGCGGCAATAGATTTATCCGGCTTGGCCCAGGGCTGGTATTTTTTGCGTTTGGAAGGAGTAGATCGCATGTTAGGATTTGGCAAAATATTGGTACTCCCCCACTAAGCGCCTTATTTTGCCCCAGAATACTGATAAACCTTTCCGCGTTTTTCCTGGCGATTGGGCCGGTTGATGCGTTTCATATAAAACCATTCCCCTTGTGCGCTTTCCTGGTTGAGCGTGAGGATGAGGTAGCCGTGGTGCATCAGATCCATAAAGCGTACATGGGGGTTGGTTCCTTTTTTGGTAAAACGGCGTTGCGCTATTTTGACCAAGAAGGGTTTAACATACTCATCGTAATTGGCAGAAGTAATGCTCGGGGTGGTAAATTCGATGCCCACAACCCCTTTACCTGTTTTTTTATCGTATAAGGTTGGGTCTTGTGGCGCGCGCGTGAGGTCCATGACCCAACTGGTATGGCAATCACCGGTAACCACCACAAGGTTTGTCATATTTTGACTTTCAAAAAATCGGAATAAACGGTTGCGTTCGGCTGGATAACCGTCCCACATGTCCATAAATTTCGGATTTTTGGGAAACACTTTTGAATTATCCAGGGACGACATTATGACTTGATTACCGAGAATACGCCAGCGTGCTTTGGATTGTTGCATGCCATTGGTCAGCCATTCAAATTGTGCGTCGCCAATCATGTGGCGGCTTTCGGCGTTAAAATCTAGGTCTTTTGCCGATTCGGATTGTTTGGTGCGGGCTTCCATGCGTTCGTCGAGCATCCATAAATCCGCCAAACTACCAAAAGAAAACTGGCGGTACAGTTTGTCGCCCGCACGTATGCGCACCGGAATCCACTCAAAATAGGCTTGTCGGGCGGCACTTTTGCGTTTTGACCATTCCCCTTCTTCTTTTTCCTGGTGGTTTTGCGCACCCGCGACATAGGCGTCATTGGCAAATTCATGGTCGTCCCAAACATTGATAAACGGAAAACGCGCATGCACCTGCTGCAAATCGGGATCCAATCGGTATTGCGCATACCGTGCGCGGTAATCATCGAGGGCCACAATTTCTTTGGCGGGAATGTGCTTGCGCGGCAGTTTTTTGTTGCCGTATCCGCCCACCTGGTACTCATAAATGTAATCGCCCAGGTGCAAAACAACATCAATATCAGTCCGTCGGGCAAGCATGGCATAGGCATTGAAATAACCCGCCTCAAAATTGGAGCAACTCACAACCGCTATTTTCATCTGTTGAACATCGCCAATCGGTGCCGTTTTCGTACGGCCCACCATCGACTTTTTACCCTGATAATCAAAACGATAGAAATAAAAGTTATTGAATTCTAACCCGGTTACATCGACCGTAATCGACCAGTTTCGGCTTTCATCGGTAGTTACAGTGCCGTGTTGCAACACCGTAGAGAACAAACTGTCTTTCGATATTTCCCATTCAATTAAGGCAGGTAAATCGGAATCCGGGGTTAGTTTCGTCCAAAGCATGACGGATTCCGGGGTTGGATCGCCGGAGGCTACACCGTGGTAAAATGGCTTTAGCGCTGGGTTATAGGCCGGGGACAAATCTTTCAGGTAGTTTTTCTGTGCATTAGCATGCAAGCTTAGTCCAAGCAGGAAGAGTATAAAAAAATATTTCATAGGAAATGCCAAAGTTTAGGAAGCAATCACAAATCTTTGTAATTCTGTCGGGATTCGCGGCAAAACTTGTTTTAAATTAAAGTAAATTGATTTTGCATGCAGTTTTATCGACACTATAAGGGCAATTATTACCAGGTTTTACACGAAGCGCAGCATTCGGAGACCGGTGAAAAACTGGTAATTTACCAGGCATTGTATGGCGCTTTCGGGGTGTGGGCGCGGCCGCATGCGATGTTCCACGAAATAATTACCTTAGCAGATGGAACCCGGCAACCCCGATTTGAACGCGTAGATAATCTCATTGAAAAAACAGACAAACCAACATGATGCGACTTGTACAAATTGCTTTTGGATGCCTTTTCGGGCTATTTTTCGCCCCTTTTTTGTCTGCACAAGATACTTTTTCGATTGTAGCGGCCGATTCCACTACCCGGCAGGTAGGCAGCGCAGGGGCTTCTTGTGTGGATTTATTCCAGTTTCCAGGTTTTAAGATAGACTTTTTAGGCGATTTATTGCCCAATTTAGGTGCAATTAATACCCAGGCAAGTTACCTGGCAGCCAACCAGAACAATGCCCGCACCAGAATGAACGCCGGGGATAGTCCGGCCGAAATCATTACCTGGCTTAAAGGCAACGATGCTGGTTTTAATCCGGGGATACGGCAATACGGCATTGTAGGCTTTACAGGCAGTGCACTGAGTGCGGCAGGCTACACGGGCGTCAGCACCATGGATTACAAAAACCACCTTACGGGTAATATTAACGGCATTTACTATTCTATCCAGGGCAATATTCTGTCGGGCCAGGCAATTCTGGATTCCATGGAGTATCGTTTTCGAAATGCCGATGGCGATTTGGCTTGCCGCTTAATGGCCGCATTACAGGGCGCTAAAAAAGTAGGTGCAGATACACGCTGTGCACCGAATGGCACTTCGTCTTTGTTTGCTTTTGTAAAAGTATCGGAGCCCGCTGATGCATATAACAATCCATCCTTTGTACTTGGGGTAAAAACAGCATCCAATGCTAAAAAAGAGCCGATTGACTCCTTGCAGGTCTTGTTTAACGCGGTCAAAAACTGTGTAACTAGTCCGGTTTCAACATTAAACTTGGAAGGTATCGACCTTCAAATATTTCCCAACCCTGGCTCCCACATCATCCATGTAAAAACAGCCATGCCCGTCACACAAGGCACTTGTCGGGTGATGGATGCAAAAGGCGTGGTCGTACATTCCGATCAATTCACGACAGAAACCAGCCTTAATACCAGAAATTGGCCCAAAGGCACGTATTTTTTGCGATTGCAGTGTCGGGAAGGGTATGTTTTGAAGCAGTTTATGGTGCAATAACCTTCCCGAGGTGACACCTTCCCGAGGTGACACCTTCCCGAGGTGACACCTTCCCGAGGTGACACCTTCCCGAGGTGACACCTCCCCGAGGTGACACCTTCCCGAGGTGACACCTTCCCGAGGTGACACCTTCCCGAGGTGACACCTTCCCGAGGTGACACCTTCCCGAGGTGACACC
>JAIYAP010000017.1 GCA_027488935.1 Saprospiraceae bacterium
CGAAGATTTGTTGTTGTCAAGTTTTTCTAAACCCAGTTGTGGTGCAACTTGCAGGGTGTTGTGGTTGGTTGCAAATTGAGCACTCAGAACGAAAGGAAGGAAGCAGAGAACAAAAACAAATGATTTCATGACTTACAGATTGATGATGTTGGAAGATTTTGTTTGCCGTTTGGCTGTTTGATGATACAAAGATGGCGCGCATGGCAGGCATCTACGGAGGGCTTTCGTTTTTTGGTAAGCTTGGGGCTGGAATTGGTAAGGATGGGCGGTTTTTGGTTTTTGGGGGCTTGCGCGGGGTCGATAGCGGGCAGAGCCCGATCGAAAGACGCACGAGGTTGGAACCTCGCGCGAGCGGAGGGAATAAAAGAAATTTTATTCTAAAAAAACTTGTCTATATTTCGTGCAATCTAAAACTTGTAAGCCTTTTTGAGTCTTGAAATAGATTAAACTTGTATGCAATCTTTAAAAGCCACCGATCCACCATTTTTACAAATAACTACTGCTAAAAACCAGCATTTTGATTTTCGGCTGGATCGCTATGTCTCCACCTTAATTAATACGTCTTTCCCAGCCCATGCTATCCGGCGTTATGATTTTTATGCCGTATTATGGTTGAAGGGTGGAAGCGGGCGTTTTATGGTTGATTTTCAAGTCTATGATTTCACGGGCGAAAAAATGATTTTTTTGTCTCCAGGTCAATTTTTCAATGTTCAATCGGGCAAATTTGACTTGATCCGCTATTCTTTTCGACGCGATTTTTTTTGTGTCCTGGAAAACAACCCGGATCTTTTATGCAACGGCGTGTTGTTCAACCATGTTTATGCCGTTGCCTCCATTGAAATTTCTGAAGCATTAAGCGCCACTTTTTTGCAAATTAATACACAGTTTGCACATGCCTTTACTTTAAATGAATATGAACAAAAGGAGCAGGTTTACACAATTTTAAAAAAACTACTCAGTACTGCAGTTTCAGCCTGGTATGCCCAATCGCCTTTTCACCCAGATATGACTGAAGTGGAAACGAATCAATTATTTGCCTTAAAACAAACCATAGACCGGCATTTAACAGCTGTCCCAACTTTTTCAACGTTTGCCTCGGAATTAGGTCTTCCAGACCAGCAACTGCGCCTGTTCATTCGCAAACGGATTGGTATGCCCGTCGGAAAATTGGTTGCATTACGGCAGGTTTTGGAAGCACAAAGGGCCTTAAGTTTTACTGATATACCCATTAAAGAAATTTCCAATAATTTAGGATTTGAATCACCTACCTATTTTACCCGATTTTTTAAAAACCATACCGGAATGCCTCCAGAAGAATTCCGGCATCAATATGGAGGCGAGGTGCCTGACACGCTCATGTTGGCGCTGGAAGCGCTGATTGAGCAACATTTCCGCAGCGAACGCAAAGCTTCATTTTACGCAAAAAAGTTACACGTAAGCACCCGTACACTGACCGATATATTAAAAAGAAAAATGAACACCACAGCAATGCGGTTGATACATCAGCGACTTCTATTGGAAGCCAAGCATGCGCTCTCTCAACTAGAACAATCCATTAAAACCATTGCATTTGACCTGCATTTCGAGGAACCTGGCCATTTTAGCCGTTTTTTCAAAAAAGCAACCGGTTGCACGCCCGAGCAATTTAGGGCAAAACTGGCAGGCTCGGCACAACAACCCATCTCGCAGCACTGGATGCTTGGCAATTAAATACGCTCTTATAAAATAGTATAACCCAAACGTTTTTTTGTGCATTTCCTCGGATCTGGCAAGGCCCCACCTTTGCAGCATCAAATCAATCAAATTACATCACACAAAAAAACAACAACACAATGTCAACTTTATTGCAAAATGTTCAAGCCCTGGACCAAATGGTCGTAGATGGTAAAATTCTCGACGCCGTAGAAAAGTACTTCGCAGAAAACGTTATTACAACGGAAGGAAATGGCGAACCAAGTAAAGGGAAAGCTGCTAAAATTGCCGGGTTAAAAGCCTTTTTTGCTGAAATCGCAACGGTAAACAGCATCAAATTACACGCTCAGGGGGTAGACGAAACCGGCATGGTCACTTTTTCAGAATTTACATTCGACCTTCAAAAAGCAGATGGATCACGCATTCTTTGGAATGAAATCCTGCGCCGTAAATGGGCTGCAGGTCAAGTTACAGACGAGCGTTATTACACAGCAGCCTAAAAGGTTTTTTCGAACAATTTTCAATTCAAATCATTCAAATTCAATCATTTAAAATGAACCATAAATTTTTATTGCTAAGCATCGCGCTGCTCATTACTACTTTTAAGTTGCAAGCGCAGTCTACCGATTTCAATACCGATGCCACTAAAATTGCCTTATTAGGTTACAGTCCGGTTTCATACCTGGATATCAATTTGGCGCAACGTGGATCCAAGGAATTTAAAAGCACCTACGACGGAGTGCATTACTACTTTACAAGTATAGATCAAAAAACAAAATTTGACGCTACTCCAGCAAAATATGTACCCCAATATGGTGGATACTGTGCTACTGGGATTGCGGTTGGTGCAAAATTCCGTACCGATCCAAATAAATTTCTGGTACGCAATGGAAAACTTTATGTCTTTCTATATGATCTGGAAGTGGATGCCGAACAATTGTGGCTCGCTGATGAAAAGGGAATGTCTGCAAAAGCAGAAGAAAATTGGAAAACAATGTCGAAGAAGTAATAAAATTGGCAAGAAAAGCGGCATCTACTTCGGTAGTTGCCGCTTTTTTATTTTATCCCAAATCCGCCAAGGTTGCGCCGCAATCCGAAATTTTTACCACCATTACTGTTGAATTTACCTATGTTTGGGCAACTCTTTTAAGACTCAGAATGCTTATGCAAAAGACTATTCTTGTAGCACTCTTGTTTGGCTGTGCTTGCGCGCACGTACGTGCACAAGAAGTCACCAAATCACCCTTATTATACAAGCAATTACATATTAAATCGGCAGAAGGTTACCTGTACGAAGCACGCGAGGATACCCTACCCTTCCTGCTTACGGTTGAAAACTTCAATGTGGCCGGAAATCGAACCCAAATCGATATTTATGATACCTCGGGAATAAGAAGCACCTATGCCTATATTTTTGACCAGGATACGATCTACACAGAACGGCGTACTTTTTTCCGCAATAAACTCAGTTCGGTGACGAAGGTGTACCGCGATGAAAAGGGCAATATTGTAAAATATGAAGATTTTGATGAAAAAGGCAAAAAAACCGGCAACACCCAAACCATGCGATATAATAAAAAACGGGAAGTCATAGAAGATAAAATATTTATATATAACAGATTGGTTTCCCATAAAAAAATCAAATACCATCCAGATGGCAAAGTCAAAAAAACACGTATCCTGTATCCGAAAAACGGACAAAAACCCGGGGATTTAGTCCCGCCTTTCATCCGTCTGAATACGCAAACGGATTCAGAAAACAAGAAACAGGAAACAATCGAAAATTATAAAGGATACCCGGGTAAGATGATCCGTACCAGCATCATTTTTTACGCAAAAAACTATTACTTAGGTGTAAAAGGCTTTCTAGATCTTAAAATGTATGACAGAGTGGTCACGGAAAGGTACTACCAACCCAATGGACTGCTGGATTTTGAAGAACAATTCCTAAATGGTAAGTTTATCGGAAAAAAAGTGTACAAGTACTTGTATTACTGATACTTACCTTTTTCAACACCATACAAACCCAATCACACATGACAAAACATCCACACTACCTGGCTTTTACCTTGCTTTGTCTGCTCCTGCTTGGGAGTTGCGAAAAAAGTGAAACCATTCGTCAATCCAACGGTGCCGAATTTTGCCCTTTGGCATTCCGTGCCTACCCGCAAACGGGCCCTTTAGATGGCTGTGGTTTGATATTTACTCCTTTATACTACCCCGTTTTTAAAACGGAAAACGATGGTGTGGTCATGAAGGCGTTGCTCAAAAAACAGAATACGCCTTTTGTAGCAGCCGACCCAAACCCGAATACCATTGCAACCAGCTACCTGGGGTTCCACCGAACGGAGCCCAAATGTGAATTTGAACTTACATTTAAAAAAATCACCATGGCTGAAGCGACCCGGGTTTCACTGTATATTGGTAAAACAACCACCAATGCCAGTTTTTCCTACTTTTATATGGGCGATGTTTTGAACAAAATCCCTCCTGGTCCATCGCCAAAACACGCCTGGCAAATTTTTATCCAGCGCGAACTTGCGGGTACCTATACCTTAGGCTATGTTGCCAATGGCACTCCATTCATTGCACAATCGGGCATTCCGGATTTTGACTTGGCTTTTTTCTCCATTTCAAATTTAAATGGAGAAAGTACTTTCAAGGTAGATCTGAAAGGCCCTGGTGGCACGGTAGGAAGCATTTTAACCAAAAGCATTGCCATCCCGGAAAATTATTTTGGCGCCTTTGGTTTTGATATTTTGGAGGCACAACAAACCGATTGTACCGACCGGCTTGTAGAAATCAAACTTCAAAAATACCTGTACGTGGGAGGTTTCAGCCAGACCAGGTATGAGGATAATTTTGAGTGCAATACAATTTGGTTCCAATAAAAAAAAACCACACCATGTATAAAATATTTATATTCAGCACTATAACGCTTTTCATTGTTTTGCCATTTTCACTTTTGGCCCTTGAAACCGCACCCGGAGATACCCTTCAGCAGTCGCAATTGGGGAATCGAAAAATACGCTGGTCAAAAATTTTCCAGCAAAAGGTACAATTCAATCTTGGATTCGACCTGGAGCCAACGCACAAAACCCGAATTGAATCTGTAGGAATCAAACCAATTGTGAACCTTGGCCTCTCGTATCAATTTAAGGTAGGAAGCCGTTGGGCCATTCGGCCAGAAATCTGGTACCAGCAATTCAGCACACCCAGTATCACGGTTATTACTGATAATAAATACGAAACAGATGGCGTGCGTATACAATCCGTTGATACTACAACGCTTCTGCGCATGGCGGGCTATAACCTCGGCATTACGGTAATACGGCATTTACCTGCCAACTTTTCCATTTTAGGGGGTGTCCAATGCGGCTGGTACAAAAAAGGCATCACTGAGTTTGGGGGATACACGTCCGATTTAACGGGAGGTACATCAAGATACTATTCAGTGTCCATCAGCCCATACAAGGCAATACCCAATTGGGTAGAAACGATACAACCTGGGCTTAAAGTCGGTTTGGAAAAAAAGATCGGTAAGTTTCTTGTGCTCGGGGCATGCATGTACCAATCACTTCGAGATTTAACTAATTTTCCGGAAGGCGGTAAAAACTATTCCAGCAACTTTTTGGGCTACCTGGGCATACGTTTGTAATGCCAAGCGCTGAACCTGCGTTATCCCGAACTTTGATTTTCACCAAAATTCGGGATGACGCAGGTTATTTAACCACGACTAACTTACGCGCCAATTGCGTTGTACCAACCTGAATTTTCAACTGGTACACGCCTGCCGGTAAATCTTTGGTATTCAGCGGGATGTTTTGGTCGCTTACGTTCCCAACGGTCCATTGTTGTATCATTTTACCGCTTGCATCAGCCAGGGCAAGTTGCACATCGGCAGGTAGGGGCAACGCGATGGTCAAGGTCGCTTTATCTTTGGCTGGGTTCGGGAATATTTCTGCAAAAAAAGCGCTGCCTGGATCGGTGGTAGCCACAACTTCGCTCAATTCGAAGTTAAACAAGGCCGTACAACCATTCGCATCGGTTACTTGTAAGGTGTAATTGCCTGCTGGCGCATTCACCAAATCTTCATCACTGATATACGGAACGCCATTTCTACGCCAGAACACGCCATAAACGCCCGTGCCACCGTCCAGGTCCAACTGAATGGAGCCATTGCTTTCGCCGATGGTGGGTTGGGTAATTTCGGTGGCAATGGCCACAATAGGGGTTGGACTAAGCAGGGTATCTGCCAAATAGGAGACGCAGCCCAGCGCATCTGAGATGGTTGCGGTATAAACACCCGCAGGAATATTCAACAAACTGGCTGTCGTAGCACCATTCGACCATGTATAAGTATATGGTGGGGTACCGCCCGCAACATTGGCTTGTATGCCCCCATTGTTTGTGCCATAACAAAGTAAATCAGACGTAGTGGCGCTGGCTGCCAAGGTACAACCACTAGTCGCACAATTATCTACCACACCCACCAACGATTGAACACAACCCAGCGCATCAGTCACCACTACAATATAAACCTCACCGCTGTTGAGAATTTGGCCATTTTGCACCCCTTCCAGGGAAAAAGGTGCCATACCGCCATCAATTTGTACTTTCATGGCTGCTGTAGTCAAGCTGTTGCATTGCTCTTCTACCACCAAATTCATTTTCTCAAACTCAGGCTGGGTAGCACCATCCAGTATTTTCAGGCAAATATCGCCCGTTTGAACACCGGAAGGACCGTCCAGGGAGGCTATCTGTATATAATAGGTGTCACCTGCATTCAAGTTGCCAACCAACGTAAAACCATCGCAACGCAAGGGATTCTTTTGGCAAAAAACGGGTTGAAGTGTGTCGCAATTTCCCTGCCAAACAGCTAATACATGTTCAAATTCGGCCCCGGTATTGATGCGCACAGCCCCGGCGCTGGTGGCAATAAATTTGAACCAAACATCGCGTGCAACAGTAGGCACACAGGCAGGAATATACCCGGAAAACTGGGCATACTGGTTACTGGCCGTGACACATTGTCCACCTATAGGCGCTGAAAGCGCATTCAAACAATTGTCATTAACGGGCGGTGTTTGGGTTGTTTTTACGATTTGAGGACATAAATCACCTTCTACGGTTGCAAAATTACCCGCGATTTGGATCAAATAGGTTTGTCCGGGAATCAATGAAGGCAAATCCAGTTTGCTGCCATGGTGGTTACCGGCAATTTCCGTCAAATTGGCACAGCCACCGTGATAAACGGTGATGATATCCGAAAAAGTCGCGTTGCTTAATATGCTATATGTCTGATTGGGTGCCGGAGAAAGCGCAGGGGCAACAAACTGGTACCACACATCTGCCCGCGCCAAGGAATTTAAGGAAGGAATCACCCCGGAGGTTTGTGCATGTCGGTTACTTCCTGTGATACAAGCGCCGTCAATTGCTAATTTAACCGCCTGATCGCACGCATCGTTTGCAGGTAAAACAGGAAGCGTGCCTGTCTGCTGAATTTTTACACATAAATTGCCTTTCGGTATACCAAAACTGCCATCCCGTCCCGCCACGCGAATCCAGTAACGCGTACCGGTTTGCGCCTGGAAATAGCTGGTTTCGCTGGTAAATCCGTGCTCATCCTTGTTGTTGCAGGTAATTTCTACCGGATTTGTGCAATCGCCCGTGTATACATTGACAACTTCATTAAAATCGGCCTGGCTGGTAAATTGCGCAGTACCCGTGAAATCTGCCTCCCATTGATACCACAATCCGGCTAACAAGCGATCGACGCAAGCAGGGCTTGGACCGTCCAGGATCGCCGTCAAGTTATTGGCTGCGATGCAATCCGCACCACTTTGTAATTCCTTGGCGTTGCTGCACAAATCATTTGCTGCACCCAAACCAACTATTTTCACATTATCCACGCCTGCCCACCAGGCATAATCATTGCCATCTTCATATTGAAAAACGATCCGCATCTTTTTAGCGCGGAATTGGGAAATTTCGAACAACAAATGCACCGGATTATTGAACAGGGGTCCACCCACATCGGCATTTTGAGATTGCGCCACCTGATATTCTGTACCGTCCTCGCTTTGGACAAAAACGGTCACGATTTCAGAATAATACCGCAAAATAAAGTCCATATCCAAAAAATACCGGCCAAAAAGGGTGCCGTCTACCCAGGGCGAATACAAGCGTGCCGTTGAATAGGGCGCTGCATCACCCAAAATATCATCATCAAAAAAGGCAAAACAAGTGCCATCCATCGAACTGCCATTGGCGGCTTTTGTATTGGTGTTGATACCAAACTGCCAATCCGCATCACCCGAAACGATTTCGGTTGACCAATCCGCTGGTTTTGCACAACTGTTAAAGGCCTCGGCCACCAGGTTCGTACCACCACCACTTGCCACAACTTTTACATTATCAATACCTGCCCACCAGCCGAAACTGCCACCGTCGTCATATCGGAAAATAAGGCGTGCTTTATTCGACTTTACGATAAAAGACAAATCGTATTTTAAAGTCACCACATCGCTGATGGTATCGCCCGTGGAGCCGCCTTCTGCAAACCGTTTTAACAACACCTCTGTTGTGTCATCGAGCAAAAACACGGAAAAAGATTCATTGGCCGGGCCATAATCGCGATAATGCACATCGACAGAAAACGTAACCGTTTGATAAGGCAATGCATCAAATACCGGAGAAAGTACATCGAGGGTAAAAGCAGGGGTATTGTCTCCGTTGGCATCATCGTCGATAAACAGAAAACACGAACCGTTCATGCTTTGTCCGATATCGTCGTTATTTAGAACAGCATCCCCAATATACCACACGGCGTTCTGGTTTCCCTGAATATTTACCTCCCACCCAATGGGCAAACCACAGTCGTTGAAGTCCTGCTCCAACAAGGTAAGCTGAGCATGCAGCATGGAAAAGCAACAAAAGGAAAAGATGACAGTCAAAACTTGAGTCCCAAAACGCATAATCATACTTTTTTAAGGTAAAGGAAATTTGGCAGAAAGATAAAGCGTCCTATTTAAATTGTTCCAATAGCCAATGATTAATTTCCAGTTATGACTTTTTGCTTTCAAAACAACATTTTATTGTTCAGAAATTAAAAATGTTTCTTAACCTTGCCTTGGAATCCTGCGCCTTGGTGCATGGGTTTGTTATGCAATACCTTAACAGATAAGAAAACGTTGGTTTATGCCTGAAATTGGTTCGCTTGCGCCTATCGCTCCATCGCCTTTGGGCACAACTTTGAGCGGTTCGCTGGATGCTTACGTGCCCTCTGTTTCCAAGCCCTGGAATGCACGGCGGGTTGCTCATTTGTACCGTCGACTGGGTTTTGGGGCTACTCATGCACAAATTCAGCAAGGCTTGCAAATGTCGCCCGCTGAATTGGTAGACAGTTTATTGGATCCCGCGGCCGATTTGGGCGCACCGGATCCACCGTTCTGGGCGGGCTACACGTCGGCAGATTATGAAGCAGATCCTGATTCCGTATTTACCCACCGCGATTTGTTGCGCCGCCAATGGTTTAATAATATGCTGCAAGAAGGCGTACAGGCCAAAATGGCGCTTTTTTGGCACAACCATTTTGTTACGTCCATCAATGTGGTGGGTTGTAACGCCTATTTATGGGATTACTTTTCCTTGATTCATACGCATGCATTTGGCAATTTCCGGGTATTTGCGCGTGAAATGGGCAAGAACTCAGCCATGTTGGTCTATCTGAATGGCAATCAAAACGTGGCAGGCAATCCCAATGAAAACTACGCCCGCGAGTTGATGGAGTTGTTTACCATGGGCGAAAGCAATGGCTATACCCAGGCCGATATTGTGGAGTTGGCGCGCGCGCTCACGGGCTGGCAGGCTGAGATGTACGCCTGTACCCCACCCTATTACGATCCGGCGATGCACGATAATACGCCTAAAACCATTTTTGGGCAAACCAATAATTACACGTTTACCACCGCCCACAACCTGATTTTTACGGCACGGGCCGAACAGGTGTCTAATTTTATTACGGGCAAAATATATAAAAATTTCGTCTATCAAACCATCGACCCGGCCATTGTGCAAGGCCTGGCCACGCAATTCAAAAACAGCAATTGGGAGTTGTTGCCCGTGCTTAAAACCCTATTCAAAAGCGAGCATTTTTTTGATGACCGCGTCATGAACGCAGGCATCAAAAACCCATTAGAATCAATGGTTCCCTTGTTGAAAATGGCAGGTGCACAACAGTTGACCGCGATTCCAGATTCGTGGTGGAATGCCATTGGCTATTGGTCGTATCAATTGGGGCAAGAAGTTCTGAATCCACCCAATGTAGCAGGTTGGCCGGGTTACCATAAGTGGATCAATGAAAGCACCCTGACTGCCCGTTGGAGTTTTAGCAGCAATGTTGCTTACTTCCTTACACAGGATGAAACTTTACGGGAAAATTTGCGCACCACGGCACAAAGCCTGACAAATGACAGCAATGATCCGGCCCTGATTGTGAGCGCTTTGGTCGATTATTTCACGGGTCAAAACCTCGATCCGGTGCATTTGCAGGCAGCCATCATCAATTTTAAAGCAGGTGTACCTGAAAATTACTACATCGACGGCAGCTGGAACCTGTATTGGAACGAGGCGCCTTATCAAATTGTGAACCTCCTGTACTACCTGGTGCGGCTCCCAGAATTTCAGTTAACCTAATTTCATCGTCTACTTCCAGTGCCTCGGTGCTGCAATTTATATCTTCAACAATGGCTCAAAAAAAACAACGTTTTGGATCCGCTTTATCCCATGGAGAAGCGCATCATGCCGAACATAAACGCTGGTCGCGGCGCGATTTCCTTTCTGCAACCGGATTGATGGGTGCCGGAAGCCTCGTTTTGGGAAACCTTCCATTGCGCGCTTTTCAACCCAGCCCTTTGCTGGCCGCCCTTGCGGGTGGCGGCGATCAGGACCGCATTATTGTTTTGATCAGGTTGGATGGTGGCAACGACGGCCTCAATACGATCATTGAACGGGGAAATGCCAATTATTACAACCTCCGTCCGACCATCAGCGTTGCTGACAATAACCTTTGGGCGCTGAGCAATGAATATGGTATGCCCTTGGCAACCAGCAGTTTGCAGCCGCTTTGGGATAATGGCATGATGAAGGTGATTCACAATGTGGGTTATCCTGAACCCAATTACAGCCATTTTCGCTCCTATGATATTGTAGCCTCGGGCAGTGATGCCGATGTGGTGCAAAATACCGGTTGGATTGGCCGTTTTCTCGACAATGAATACGCGGTGTTCCTGGAAGCGCCGCCAACGGTGCCGCCCGCTTTACAAATCGGGGTGCAATCGAACCTTGTTTTTAAGGCCGATCAAGCCAATATGGCCCTGGCCGTGAGCAGTCCACAAGAATTTTATCAAATCGCCCAAACAGGGCAGTTGTACGATACTTCCAATCTGGGCAACACCCCACGTGAACTGGAACTTGCCTTTTTGCGCCAAACCGCCAACTCGGCTTTTCGATACGCCACGACCATTAAAGATGCTTATACCCGCGGAAAAAACCAGATTGACTACCCTACCGACAATTATTTGGCCGAACAGTTGGCCATTGTAGCCCGGCTGATCAAAGGAAACCTCGGAACCCGGGTGTTTATGGTTGAAATTGGCGGATTTGATACCCATGCCAACCAATTAGACGCGCATCCAATCTTATTAAACAGGCTGGCAACGGGCATTAAGGCTTTTTTCGACGACCTTGCATTTGGCAACAGCGGCCTGGAGCAAAAAGTATTGGGTATGACGTTTTCCGAATTTGGGCGCACCATTTACGAAAACGCTTCTGTCGGCACCGACCACGGCTCCGGAACGCCCATGATGCTGTTTGGCGGCGGTATTGGCAATGGATTTACCGGTACCTACCAGGATTTAAGCAACCCGGATCCTTACACGGATCCATCGTTTAGTGTCGATTTCCGCTCTGTTTATGCTACTTTATTGCAAGATTGGATGGGAAATGACCCGAATTTGGTCAATTTCGTGTTAGGACAACCACATCCTACCATTAATGGGCTGGTTCCTACAGCTACACCAGTGTTGGGCGATAACGACAAAGCCGTGTTGCTCGGACATAATCCAAGTATCACCGAGCAGGGCGTTACGGAAATAAAATATGCGATGTTGGCCGATGGGCCGCTGCGTTTGCAAATATTGGACAGCGCTGGTCATAGTTTGCGCACCCTGGTAAATGAATACAAAGGCCGCGGTAGTTATACCTTTAAATTGCGGCCGAGCGACTGGTACTTGAGCCCTGGCGCGTATCTATACCGGCTTTCTTCGGGCGGGAAAGTGTACGAGCGTATGATCCAATTAAATTAGAGGAGGGGGTTCCACGGAGAAGCTTGGAGGTACGAGTTACACGGAGTTTTTAAAATCTCTGTGTATCTCGTACCTCCGAGCTTCTCCGTGGAACCCCTTTTCTTAAACCTCCTTTTCCTCTCTTTTCAATAAATCCCGGATTTCAGCCAACAAGGCCTCAGAAGGTGAAGGTGCAGGTGCGCCCGCATTTTGGCCAGCCAAACGCAACAACAGAAAAAGCGACAATCCGACCAGCAGGAAGTCAACGACCGCCTGTAAAAATGCGCCGTAACCGATAGAAACACCCGCAATTTGGAAGGAAAGCGTGGAAAAATTGACGCCGCCTAAGATACCACCCACCAAAGGCATGATCATAGAGTCGACAAGCGCGGTAACGATTTTACCAAAAGCAGCGCCGATAATTACACCGACGGCAAGATCGAGGACATTGCCCCGCATCAAAAAAGATTTCAATTGTGCAAACATAAGGGTAGTTGAATGAACCAAAAAATGGTCGGATTTTGTAGACGGCCTGAATAAATAAAAAAGATGATTAAAAAGGCCAATAACACAACCTTTCCAAAATAAAGCGGGTGCAACATTATGCATTATTTATTATTTGAGTGTAATTTTTGACTTTAAATATAAAAAAAATATGATTTGGCACGTAGTAGATCCTATGTATTAGGTATGATTTTTGCGTTAAACCACTTCGAAAGCGGTGTTAATCATTTGCAAACCTATGAATTCCTGCAACGGTCCCGTTTGAAATCATGTAATTTTGTGCAATGTTCCACTGAGAACATATGTTCTTCGAAATTTTTCAACTACCTTTTTACATCTGACATGGAAAGAAGTAAACAAGTCCAGATCGGTCTTTTAGGCCTGCTGGCAATCCTCCTGATCGCCAATCTTTTTGGTGGTGGTTTCAAAAACTGGTTTGGCGCTTCTGCTGGTGACAAAATGCGCGAATCTGCGGCCTCTTCTGTTATCGGAAGCAATTCTACCACCAGTGGAAATATTCCTGGTACCAATGTGACTTCTACACAAGTTCCAACAGGCCCAACTACAACCATTCAATACGAGCAAGAAAAATTCAATTTTGGTACTTGCGACGAAGGCGAAGTGGTAAAGCACATGTTTAAATTCAAAAACACCGGTTCTGAACCTTTGATCATCAGCAATGCAAAAGGATCTTGCGGTTGCACCGTGCCAACTTGGCCAAAAGAACCGGTACCACCCGGCGCAAGCGCTGAAATCAAAGTTGAATTTAATTCAAAAGGAAAACCTGGCCCACAAAGCAAACGGGTAACCGTTACGGCGAATACCATCCCGACAGAAACTTTCCTCGAGATCTCCGGTGAAGTACACGGAAAAGAACAACCTGCTGCAAAAGGCGGTAAATAAACGTCAATCATATTGCAAAAGCGCCGTACGGACAAATATCCGTGCGGCGCTTTTTTTGTATATCCTTGATAATCAGGACATAAAATAAAAAAAGGCCTGACTACCATACAGCAGCCAGACCCAAATAAACCCCAAAAAACCGAGGCAAAGATAAGGGGTGTTTTCATCCTGTGCAAGTGTTTGGTGAAAAAATAATGAAAAAAATTTACTGGGGTAATGTTGCGAACTAGGAATGGCCTGTTTTCGCCTGCGTTTATTTACTTTGCAGCATGAGTGCTAAAATATCTATACGATTTTTTGACGACCGCGAAGTGCGTGCCGTTTGGGATGAACAAAACGCCAAATGGTGGTTTT
Organism: Saprospiraceae bacterium; assembly: GCA_027488935.1. Taxonomy (GTDB): domain Bacteria; phylum Bacteroidota; class Bacteroidia; order Chitinophagales; family Saprospiraceae; genus M3007. The sequence goes on from JAIYAP010000017.1 coordinate 13,800, forward strand.
CGGTGTTGGATATCGTAGCCGTACTTACTAACCAGGATGACTATACCAAAACCCGCAATTATTGGAAATACCTAAAAGCCAAACTGAAGAAAGAGGGTAATCAGTTGGTTAGTGCCACTACCCAACTGAAATTAACGGCGGCAGACGGCAAAAAATACAATACCGATATGCTCGACTACAACGGTATTATTGCCTTGGGCAAAACCTTTCCCGGAACCAAAGCAAACCGGTTTATTGAATGGTTTACCTATAGTGATGAAAGCATAGACGGCAAAAGCAAAACAAAAGCGTATGCCTTGTTCGATAGCAGTTTTGCCAATAACTTGGAGGTCGGCACCACCAATGGGTTGCAACAAATACACGCCTATTTATTCGGTGGCCTATATGATTTTGCTGGACAAATCAGGCAAAAAAACATTTCAAAAGGCGGTTTTCAATTTGCAGTATCCCACTTTTTGGGCGAAACCTTAAAGCAAATAGAAGCCATGCCCGAAACCACCTTCGACGAAATTGTAGACAAATATGTAGAAATGAATATTGCCCACCCTTTTATGGAAGGCAATGGCCGTAGCGCCCGAATATGGCTGGATTTTATCTTAAAAAAACGCCTCAAAAAATGTGTGGACTGGAGTAAAATAGGCAAAAATGATTATATGAACGCGATGATCCTTAGTCCGACAAAAAGTAGTGTGCTTAAAACATTGTTGGAAAACGCTTTGACCGACAAAATCAATGACCGTGAAATGTTTATAAAAGGAATTGACTATTCCTATTATTACGAAGAAGCATAAACGCACGGCATGGCGTGAAACGGTGGTAAAAAGTGGTCCCGACGGGAATCGAACCCATATCTAGAGTTTAGGAAACCCTTATTCTATCCGTTGAACTACGGGACCAAGGCGGAAAGCAGCGCAAAAATAAGGTTTTTTTACAATCAATGCCCGCGTTTACCCAATTCAATTACTTGGAGGTCTTGAATTTTGCTTTCTTCGATCTTAAAACGCACCAACGTTTTTACCTGATGCCAACCTTCATTGCCGCAAGCACCCGGATTGATGTGCAAAAAATCGAGGGCACGGTCGGGCATTACTTTGAGAATATGCGAATGACCGCTGATAAATAAGCCGCCTTGTGGTGGATCTTCTTTTAGTATTTTTTTTACCCTTGGATTGTACCGCCCCGGATAACCGCCAATGTGCGTCATAAATACGGGCAGCCCGGCGCATTCAAAACGAAGGTCCAATGGCATCTCGGCCTGAATTTTATGGTTGTCGATGTTGCCATACACCCCGCGCAGGGGCTTGAATGCCCGCAACCGATCGATGATGTCCATGGTGCCAAAATCGCCCGCATGCCATATTTCATCGCAATCTTTGAAATATTCAAACACGCGCTCGTCCAAAAAGGAATGGGTATCTGACAATAATCCTATGTACATGTTTGTAATTAATTGAAGGTCAAAGTTTTATTCAACCATTAAGTTACAGCCCCGGCGCTCTGCTGCGTCCAAGCGGCCAATCACTTCAAAACTGCCATCTTCGTACACCCGGCCAAGGTCGTCGGTAGCAATAAAACTGACGGAATCTATATTTGCCAGATCGATAATGTTCAATACGCCTGGTCGGCCATAAGGAACCCACGCAAATGGATCGTTGATTTCAGCGGTGTGTACCTGCATGGTGGGTGCCGGGTAAAAACGTTCGCCTTGGGATAAATACGCCTGCGACAACAATTCGGTCATGCCGTATTCTGAATGTATTTGCGCGAGTTGAAAAGCGTTTTTCAGGGTTTCATGCAATTCAGCGCGGGTGATTTCTCGTCGACGCCCCTTCATGCCTCCGGTTTCCATTACGGTAATACCATGTAAATCCATGGGATACGCCGCAGCAAAATCCAGCAGGGCAAAACTAACCCCCAACAACAAAGTAGGTATTTTTTGTGCCTGGCAAAACCGGATACGTGCTGCTAACGACTCAAAATCGTGTAAAAAGAAGCCACTTTGCGGGTATTTCGAGCGTTTGATCCAATCATCGGCCATGGCCACTAAAGAGGAACCACTGCGTTCGAGGTAGGATGGCAACAGCGCCAAAACGCACCAATCGGCAGGATCTCCATAAAACGGAGAAAATCCGCGCCGGGTATTTTCAAGGTAAAAATCCAGCGAACGGACCAAGTGCCGCGATGAAACTTGCCCGGTCGTTGCACTGCTGCTAAATTCCGTTTCCGGCAACCACCCTCCACTTTGCAGGGTATGCGATTTAAAAAAAGAGATGGGCAAAAACGGGATATCAGCAATGCGCTGAATTTTATCCACCCTACACTTGAGCAGCGCCAAAAAATGCGCATACAAAGGATTGTGCGCAGCCTGATAGGCAAAAACGGCCAGACAAGTTTCTTCAAACATTGCTGGGGTAAGCTGGCGAATCCGTTGTAATAAATGGCCGTGATCTTGCGTCAAGGGTATTGTTTTAAAAGTGATTTTAATGCAACAAACACGGATTCGGGCAAAAAGATGGCCATTTTAAAATAATTAAAGTTCGAACCTTGTGTTGCAAGCATAAAAACCTGCAAATTTGGAGCAAAGAAAACATACCATCCAATGATGCCATCCAATTCGCTCTTCAAAATATGCAGTATAGCCGTGCTGGCGATGTTAGTCGTTGTATTGATCGTGCCCGAATCCTGTGTAAAGCCGCCCGATTATCCCAATACCCCGGTGATCACGTTTAAAAGCATTTCTAAAAATCAAATGCGTCAAGGCACGCAGGGCGAAGACAGCCTCACCGTTGTTTTTTCGTACACCGACGGCGATGGCGATTTGGGCTATCCCGGCAATGACCCACAGCCCAGTATTTTCATTCAGGATGCACGCGATTCTTTCCCGAAATATTCCTACAAAATCCCTTACGTGGAGCCACAGGGCACCGGAAATGGCATTTCAGGCGATATTTCCATTGTTTTGCCGACTACTTGCTGCATTTACGTCAATCCACAAGGGGTTAAACTCGCCTGTAAAAACGTACCTGCATTTTTCACCCAGGATGAGTTCTTTTACCGAATTTCAATTAAAGACCGTGCAGGCCATGTGAGCAACACCATTGCAACGGATAAAATCAAACTTCTTTGTTTTTAAGGTCGGCTTTTATTTGAACGGATGGCGTTGTTGCCAAACTTCTTCTGGTTTCAAATAATCCATGGCCGTGTTGGTGAACCGGTTCAGGATCGAATTTTTATGTTTTACAAAACAATTTAATTGCTGGGGCACGGCACCGACCGAACTTTTAATTTCAAGGGCCGTACGGGCGAAAACAATTTCATGGGAACCCGACTCGATACCGGCCTGCACCATTTTGTACAGCATATTGAGGTATACCTGGTAATCGTGGTTGAAGATTTTATCGTACCCAATAAAATGCGCTTCCATGGTACCGTGGTTCTGAATGGTGGTATAAAACGCAATCATCTTTTCTTCCAAATACAGGCCATAAATATTAAAATAAGCACCAAAATCGCGTTTTAATGCCAATAAATAGGCTGGATTGAGGTCCACCATATTAAAACCTGCATTATTTGCCACCGATTTATACAGCGCATGAATTTGCGGCAGCGCTGCCTCTACCTCCGAAACACGCAACGCGCGGCATTGAATGCCCTCTAATTTTTTAAATGCTCGTTTTGCCCGTGTTCGGTACTTGGTCGACATGGCGTTGAGGTAGGTATCAAAATCCGCGAAAGCAAGCGGCATGACCATGTTGGGTTGAATCTGAAAAGGCAAATAATCTTTCCCGCGCAGATAATCGGTCGCATGGGTGTGTTCTGGCAACAAATCCTTGAACAGCACCACGGGGATTTTCACCCGCTTTTCTACCAATTGTTTTACCGATGCCTGTACAGCTCCTTCTAAAAGCGCCAAAGCATCGGTTAGGTCGATGCGGGTAGCATCAAAATAATAACTGTTTTCCCCCGTCAGCAATAGATTACCGCAAATCAACACATCCGCCGATACAAATCCGACCATATTGCGCCGAAACCAACGCGCGACCCGGTTTAACAAACACGCCCCCTCCTTTTGGGTGTCAAATTCCTGCAAACTATCGGCGGCATTAAAGTGTTTAATCTGACAAATGGCCACGCCAATGGGTTGTGCATCTGCATAAAACACCAGATACCCAAAGCGCATCCCGCTAGGCGGATTTTGCTCCAAAATAGATAAATACGGGCGTTGCAAGAATATATTATGTGCTGGCGCCGCTAAATCCCAGTCATTTCCTGCCGATTCAATCGATTTAAATAGGCTGTAATGGTATTGAGCAGGTTTTTTATGGTTGGTGTTGGAAGACACAAGCGGGGCTGTAAGGTTCAAAATGACATTTTCGGTTTTGCAAATCAATAGATGCGTGCGTGTCATCAAGGCTTGTAGACTAAGACACGAAAACGGTAAGCCATCATTTATAGACATCGCGATGAACGGTATCAAAGGTTTAAATTAAAAACGCCATTTAGCGACTTCCTGTTGTGCTTCGGCGGCATCCCCCCACCCCATCAAGAGCATTGTTCCCAAACCATCATAGTACAGAAAAAAAGTTTCCAAAATATGCCGAATTGCACTGTAATGCAATTGAAAACTGTCCCAATCGGTTGCATCAATGATTCGAAGGGTCGGATCGACGGGTACTGCCAACACTTTGTGGTCCAGTTCGCCGGTGTCTTTTAATTTCAATAGGCCGATGGGCAACACTTCGATCAAGGTTCCTGTAGGCATCGACTCTGCAAGGAGTAATACGTCCAAAGGGTCTCCATCGCCTGCGCGGTCTTTATCCATGCGGGTTGATGGCACAAATCCATAATTTACGGGATAAGGCAAAAAACGCACCATGCGTGGGATACCGTCACGTTGGTCCTGTTCAAACTGAAGCAACTGTTTGTTATATTCGTACTTATGGTTGGTGCCGGCCGGAATTTCAATGACTGCCTGTAAGTTTCCGTTTGCCGAAAACGTTGGGAGTTCGAGGTGATTCATGGTGTAAAATGCTTAGGTTCTTCAATAATTGGATTAAAGTCCTTCAAGGGCCTGTTCAATATCTTCCCACAACCAATCAGGATCTTCCAGCCCAATATAAAATCGAACAAATGTCCATGGAATTGGCGGGTTTTCGCGGCCTGGAATGTTGTAAAATCCAATGGTTGGCATCATCAAAGATTCATGTCCGCCCCAGGATACGGCCATCAAAAAACGTTGAATACGGTGCACAAAAGCTTCCATTTGCTCGAACGAATCCGATTTGAAGATCACCGAGAATAAACCACCGCAGCCCCGCATTTGTTTTCGGGCAAGGGCTAATTGTGGAAAACTTTCATGGAATGGATACCATATTTTGGCAACTTTGGGGTGTTTTTCTAATTTAGCAATGATCGCCTGCGCGCTTTCGTCGCTGCGCTGCACCCGCAAGGGCAAGGTACGCAAGCCACGTATAACCAAAGCAGCATCATGCGGGCCCAAAACACCGCCCAGGGTCATCAATTCAGATTCGAATAATTTGCGCACCATTTCTTTGCTGGAGCACAACACTCCGACGACTACATCACTGTGCCCATTGAGGTATTTTGTGCCAGAATGCACCACAATATCAATCCCAAATGCCGCCGGATTTTGAAAAATCGGGGATGCATACGAGTTGTCAATGATAGTAACAATGCCATGTGCACGCGCAAGATCCGCACAAGCCGCTAAGTCTTGACATTCAAAAGTTAAGGTATTCGGACTTTCTAGATACAAAACCTTGGTATTTTCCTGGATCGCCGCTTTGATGTTTTCAATATCGGTGCCATCCACAAAGGTGTGGGAAACCCCAAAACGCGTCAGCAGTTTCTTCAACAGGGCAGTTGTCCAGGAATAGGGTGCACGCTGACACACTACATGGTCGCCGGCAGCAACATTGCCAATCACCGCAGCAGCAATGGCACCAGCGCCACTGGAAAAAACCAGGGCATCCTCGGTGCCTTCCAATGCGGCCAATTTTTTGCGCAAAATTTCGACCGTCGGGTTATTGCCCCGGGTGTACACATGGTGTTGCAACTCGTCGCTGAACGCCCTGCGGAAGTAAGCCAAATCCGGAAAAACGAAGTTGCTCGACTGCATGACCGGCGGCGATACAGCATTAAAATATTCGGAGCGCTCCTCCCCAAGGTGGGTTAAGATGTCGCTGAGATCCAATTTTTGCATCAAACAAAGGGGTTACTTTTTCTTTTTATGTTTCTTTTGGCCTTGTACCAGTTTCATTTCTTTCAATAAATATCCAGCACCGGCGTATTTATCAACAATAAACAGCACATACCGAATATCCACCATGATGTTGCGGCAAATAGCAGGATCATAATTAAGATCGCTCATGGTGCCTTCCCAAACCCGGTCGAAATTTAAACCCACCAAATTGCCCCGTGCATCAATGGCCGGACTGCCGGAGTTGCCGCCCGTAGTGTGGTTGGCGCCCAAAAAGGCTACGGGCAATTTACCTTCCGAAGTGGCATACACTCCATAATCTTTTGCTTTCCACAGATCAATCAGGCGTTTTGGCACATCAAATTCATAATCACCGGGAATGTATTTTTCCATCACCCCATCCAGGTCTGACTGAAACTCATAATGTACCGCATTTCGAGGTTCGTATCCGCGAACAGGGCCGTAGGTAAGGCGCAAGGTACTATTGGCGTCCGGGAAAAAGCGTTTGTCTTTAAAAACCACCATTTGCGCAGCCATATACTGACGTTGCAGCAGGCTTATGCTGGGCGTCAAGGTTTGCAATTTGGGCTGTACATTGTCGATATAGGCACTATTTAAGCCTTTATAAAACAAGTAAGCGGGATCGTTTTTCAGGGTAAGTGCAAGGTTCTCTGGCTTATCGGCCAATAACGCTTTCATTTTGGCCTGATTGGGGAAAACGCTGTTTTTGAAAATATAGGCCGCAAATCCAGAAAAATCATCGGGTTTGGCCCTTCCAGCGACCATTTGTTTTACATAGGTGCCACCCCAATCTGGATTGGCATTTTGAGCGTACAATTCAAGCAGGCCGGCAAAAACAGCCTCGTCTACTTCCGGGCGATAGTTTTTGTAAAATTCTTCGAGGCGACTGGCATTTTCCTGGATTTTGGTATTGAATCCGACCGCACCGTTTTTATCGTATGATTCAATCCAACTGTTTAAACTTGCCACCAAGCCAAGTATTTCGTTGTTGCGCACACAGGCCTCCAGGTAATAATCGCGGGCCAGGGCATAGGGTTCCATTTCACGCAAAAGTTGATTAATGCGCGGTAAAAGGTTGGCATATTTGAATTTCCAATCGGTGTTTGCGTTGATCCGCTGGGTAAATTCGGCTTCATATGCTTCCTTTTTTTCAACGGCCTTGTAGGTTTTAAGTCCCAGCATTTCACCCTGCCATTTTTTCCAGGCATTGGCGATGGAGGCGTATTTTGCCACATAGGCAATTTTTACAGCGGGATCTTTGCGCATGTACGAATCGAGTATCTTCAAAGCCCGGTCGCGCACGCTCACACGCGCAGGGTCGAGCACGGCACCGGTTTGACGCACGGCTTCAGCGCTCAGGTATTCGTCGGTTCGGCCTGGAAAGCCATAAACCATGGTAAAATCGCCTTCTTCGATGCCATCCAGGGAAACCGGTAAAAAATGCCCTGGTTTATAGGGCACATTGTTGGTATTATACGGTGCCGGGTGGTTGTCTTTATCGGCATAAATCCGAAACATGGAAAAATCACCCGTATGTCGTGGCCACACCCAGTTGTCGGTATCTGCGCCAAATTTACCGATGCTGCTGGGTGGTGTACCCACCAAACGAAGGTCATTATAGGTTATGGTAACAAACAAAAAGTACTGATTTCCATTATAAAATGGGCGCACCAGGGTTTCTTCCCACTTTTCTTTTTTGGTGTTGGCGCGTATCTGTACAATGTTTTTATCGATTTGCGCCTGCCGGTCTTTTTCACCCATGCCTTCTGTAACATCCTGCAAGGCAAGTAAGGTGACATCTTCCATGCGGCGCACAAACATGGCAGTTACGCCGGGTGCGGGCAATTCCTCCGCCTTGGATTGCGCCCAAAAGCCATCTTCCACATAATTATGTTGCAGGGAGGACAGTTTTTGGATTGCATCAAAGCCACAATGGTGGTTGGTGAGGAGCAAACCTTCCGGGGAAATCATTTCGCCGGTGCATCCGCCATCAAACTGACAGATGGCGTCTTTCAAGCTGGGTTGGTTGGCGTGGTAAATGGCGTCGGCGTCGAGTTTACAGCCGAGGGCTTTCATCTCTTTTTCGTTCAACTTTTCGAGCTGCGAGGGCAGCCACATACCACCTTGTGCGCATACAAGCGCTGGCAACAGGAAGAAAAAACAGAGGAGTCTTTGCATGATGATCTTTTTTGTCGGGGCGAAAGTATGACAAAAAAGAAAGCGCTCAAATTACGCCCACGACATTAAACGTAATTCCGTCTAAACGATGGTCTTCGTTTTCAGCATCTGTTAGTACCGCAAGGGCTGCATTGCGTCGTTCGGGCTTTTCTTTGGAAAGAAAAAGGTCAAAATGATGAATCAACAACACCACCTGCGCGCTTCCGGTGACCTCAAGGGAGCACAGGCAATCGGCCAAGGCATCCAGGTTTTTACCGAAATAATCGGGAAAAAACAATTGTTTGGCAATGCGCGGATAAAAAGCACGCAAAGTTTGTGCCTTGGAACCGTCAATTTCGGCAATAAAGGTGCCAGGAGGGAAGGAAGGGGACTCAGGTTGATGATGAATTTCCATAATATTTATTTAAAAACAGGGGCCCACGAACCATTTTATTTCAGTTTTGTAAAATGGTTGTAATGATCGCGGGTGTACCAGGCGCTCTGGTCGGAACCCGTAACTAAACGTTCGGGGCCCCTGTTTTGACCGCTTATTTTGGGATGAACATCCCATTCGCGGTAACGTATTGTTTGCTGCTGTACATCTTTTAAAGGAAGCCTTCTTTCCCGGTTTTGAAATTCCCGGCCTCCTACAAAATCTTGTGGCGCGTTATCGTGTTGTTCAATGTATTCCAGCGTTTCCCAAACATATTCGGGTGCCAGGGAATAATTATTGTCGGTTCTAACAGGCTTTGTAATAACCGGACCTGTATTGTCAGGTTGCGTTGGTTGGAATTGGCAGGCAGGTAAAAAAATAGAAAGAGCAAGTAAATGAACCCCGATCGCAGAAAACAGGATCGAAATAACCTTCCATTTACCCATCTTTAAATTTTCAAAACCCATATCCAATCTCCATTTTCAACTAACAACTAACAACTGTCAACTAACAACTGAATTAGAGCGCTTTCAACAATTCCGCCTCCAAATTCTGGCGCGGGTTAATCGCAATGATGGTACCGTCTTTCCCGATCAAAAAAGTTTTCGGAATGGCACTTACGCCATAAACGCCAGCAGGTTCGCTGCCCCAATATTTCAGGTCGCTCACATGGTTTTCCCAGACCAAACCATCTTGTTTGATGGCGCTGATCCATTTTACCTTACCATCGGCTTTCTTTTTTTCCATTTCGGTGGCAGACATGTTCATGCGTGGATCAGCACCGTCGAGGGAAACACTGAACACTTCAAAACCTTTGTCTTTGAACTTGTTGTACACTTCCACCACATGTGGATTTTCACGACGGCAAGGGCCGCACCAACTCGCCCAGAAGTCGAGCAATACTACCTTGCCTTTCAAAGCAGATAAAGTACGTACTTTTCCGTCCGGACCAGGCAAGGCGATTTCTGGTGCCACCTGGCCTACTTTTATAAGTTCAGCGCCTTGTTGTTGGCCTACCTGTGCTTCTATTTGCGCGATCATCCCTTTAAAATCCGTGGCGTATTTAGAGCCAGGCATTTTTTCATCCAACAAGGTAGATTTTGCTTTAAAATCGGCTATAAACGCCATAGGGTTGGTGCCCAGCAATTGGGTAGTCAAAAAAGCCTGCATCAGCGGGGTGCATCCTTTTTCAATTTTTGCTTTGGCTTCTTCTGGTGATTTTACCTGGTTTTGGATCAGGTCGCGGATAATGCCCGCATAACATTCAAACGTTGGCGAACCCGTTACTTTGATATCCAAACGATCCATGGTGTTGAGATCACCCTGCACTTCCACGACGGTTTCTTTGCCATCGAGGATAAAATACATGCGCTTGGCGCCGACACTCAAGCGGTATAAACCTTCTTCAAAAGGTTTTTCGAGTTTAATTTCAAATTTGCCTGCGCCATCACAACTTGCACGGCCAACGGCTACATTGCTGCGGTCGAAATTCGATTGCTCGAGGATTACTTGCAAATTGGCTGCATTTTGGATCGAGCCTTTCAAGGCATGCCCCACTTGTCCCTGGCAAGCAGAGAGGATGGAAAGTATCGGCAGCAACAAGAAAAGTAAGGATTTTATCTTTTTCATGGTGTATGAATTTATTGCATGATTTCGTTCAAAACAGTGTTGTAGGTATGCTTCCAACTTTCAACATTGCCCCAATTTTCGCCGTCAATGAGCACTTCTGCTCCTGCAACCGTGCCAATTTGGGAAAATGGTGTGTTGGCTGCTTGTAAAAAACGTTCGAAAGCGGCTTGTTGTTCAGATTGTACTGAAACAATGATTCGGCTTTGCGCTTCGCCAAACAAATAAGCGTCTTTGCGGATGGCCGCATCGGTTTGCAGGGTAAAGCCCAAGCCGCGTGGCATGCCGCTTTCCAGCAGGGCTACCAATACACCGCCTTCCGATACGTCGTGCGCTGATTGTACCAAGCCTGCTGCAATTACTTTTTGAGCGGTTTGTTGCAAGGCATACTCTTCTTCCAAATCGAAATGCGGACAATTGCTCCATTCCACTTCCTGCACCAAACGCAGGTACTCGCTGCATCCCAAATCGTCGCGTTGTACACCCAAGAGGTAAATCAAATCGCCCGCTTGTTTGAAATCGAGCGTCATCATTTGGTTGTAATCATCCAGGATGCCCAACATACCAATGGTTGGGGTCGGGAAAACCGGAATATCCTTACCGTCGTGCTTATATTGGTTGTAAAAACTCACATTACCGCCGGTCACCGGTGTTTCAAATTTGCGACAGGCATCGCCCATGCCACGAATGGCTTCGGCAAACTGAAAATATACTTCCGGGTTGTACGGATTGCCAAAGTTGAGGCAATTGGTGATGGCAACCGGCATTCCACCTGAACAAGTGATGTTTCGCGCTGCCTCTGCTACCGCAATCATGGCACCTTTGTAGGGGTCGGCGTGGACATAGGCAGAATTGCAATCGGTGGTGAGGGTGATTGCTTTTTCTGTGCCTTTAATATATACGACGGCCGCATCGGAAGGCTTGTTGGTGGTCATGGTACCCGTGCGCACCATGGAGTCGTATTGCTGGGTGATCCAGTTTTTGGAGGCGATGTTGGGCGACGACCACAGTTTTTTGGCCGCTGCCAGGTAATCGGCGGGCTGTTTTATGGTATTTAGGTCAAATTTTTCAATTTCATTCAGGTATTCCGGGCGTTTTTGCTCGCGCACGTACACGGGTGCGCCCCCGCCCAACACGAGGTCATGGGCAGGCACATCGGCTACTTTTTCGCCGTGGTAGAAAAACTCCAGTCGTCCGGTATCGGTGGTAACGCCAATTTCGGCACAGGGCAGGTCCCATTTTTCAAAAACAGCCAACAATTCTTGTTCCCGGCCTGGTTTGCACACGATGAGCATGCGTTCCTGGCTTTCGGACAGCAGGATTTCCCAGTCTTTCATATTAGACTGGCGGGTGGGGGTTTTGCTAAGGTCGATGCGCATGCCGCAACCTGCTTTGGCACTCATTTCGGAGGTAGAACAGGTAATCCCTGCTGCGCCCATATCTTGCATGCCCACCAAAGCGCCGGTTTGAATGGCTTCCAAACTGGCTTCGAGCAATAATTTTTCCTGAAACGGGTCTCCCACTTGTACGGCGGGCAAATCTTCGTGCGAATCGGCCGACAAATCAGCCGAAGCGAAGGTAGCGCCGTGAATGCCGTCTTTGCCAGTAGCAGAACCTACTATAAATACGGGATTTCCTGGTCCTCCCGCAGTAGCACTAACCGTTTCGCCCGCTTTTACGATGCCCGCAGACATGGCATTTACCAAAATATCGTGGTTGTAACAAGGGTAAAAATACACCTCGCCGCCCACGGTAGGTACGCCAAAACAGTTGCCATAATCGCCGATGCCTTTCACAACGCCCGTAATGAGGCGTTTCATCCGGGCATCCTTGGGGATACCAAAACGCAGGCTGTTGAGGGCTGCGATTGGGCGGGCGCCCATGGTAAAGATATCGCGGTGAATGCCACCAACGCCGGTTGCCGCGCCTTGATAAGGTTCGATGGCCGATGGGTGGTTGTGGCTTTCGATTTTAAAAACACAGCCTAAGCCGCCACCAATATCCACCAGACCCGCATTTTCTTCACCGGCTTCTACGAGCAGGCGCTTGCCTTTGCGGGGCAGGGTTTTGAGTTGGAGGATGGAGTTTTTGTAAGAACAGTGTTCACTCCACATTACTGAAAAGATGCTCAGTTCGGTGAAGTTGGGTTGACGGCCAAGAATTTGGATAATACGCTCGAATTCTTCCGGGGTGAGGCCGAGACTTTTTGCAGTATCGACGGTGGGTATCGCTTCCAAGAAATGAAGTATAATAGGTGATGATTGCAATTTTCGGGGCAAAGATAGGACAAGCCCCGGTACTTCCATAAAAAAACCGCCTGCTTGTTTGCACAGGCAGGCGGTTGGTATCTTATGCTTCCAAAAGGTCGCTTAAAATTACTTGATTTTAAAGTCAATACCAACGTTCAGTAAAGAATAGCCGTAGCCAACTTCTCCAAAAAAGCGCAATTTTTCAGAGGCTTTATAGCGAATACCGCCAAATAAAGCGCGTGTAAAAAAGCCTCCATCTGCGTTGTAGGTGTAACCACCGGTAACATTTCCAGATGATTCATAGCTATAGTTAGAGATGGTAAAGCCCAACATCAAACCAGCATACGTATCAAAACGATCATCGTCCAGGATATCAAAGTGGAAGGCACCACGCGCACCTACCGTTGCATAGGAATAACGCCACCAATATTTGCCACCTTGAAAATCGTCGTACTTTTTGGTGCGTGCGGTAGAAAAGCCCACGAATGGTCCAACACCAATAGAACCAACGCCATCCAAATCAGCAATACCAATTTCGTAAGATGCCGTAACCGGAGGCACGATTCCGAAATAGGAAGAACTGTAATACCAGTTAACAAATCCCACTCCTAAATGCAAGTGTTGGTCACCGCTTTTAAAGGTTTGGGCAGAAGCAGAAAAAAACATGCCGACAAAAGCCAGCATCAGGGAGAAAGAACGTAATTTAGTTTGCATCATATGATCAGTTAGTGAAAGAATCGGGTGGTTTAGCGGCAGGTTTTGGATTAAAAAACAGTCCGATTTAAGCAAAAATGCATAAATCGGACCGCAAAACTAAAACAAAATCAGTAAAAACACTTTACGAAATGTTAAAATCAGCACACTTTAGTGCTGTATCACCATTTTTAAAGTGTATAATTTTCGTGAATATACTTTCACCACGTAGGTACCTGTTGGCAATTGCTGGTTGAGCAAGTTGAATTGCATCGACTCCGCATTGGCCGTAGAGCGATAGATCAAACGACCATCCTGGGTAAGTACTTCAATTTTATCAATCGGATAAGGCGATTCTACGATGGTGTGGTCGCCGGAAGGATTGGGGTACAGTTTCACCCCTTTATTATCAATCAAGGTACCGGTACCAATGGTACTGTCGGCAATGCTAAAGTAACTGCGGTTGGAGATTTCGTTGTACGAGTCGTTGGTAAACAACACGATATAATAGTTGCCGGGGGTTTGTGGCACGAGGGTATCGGTGAGCGTTTGGGTACCGGCAGGACGACCACCAATATAAGTATAGGCGTCCAAGGGGTCGATGTTCGGGTTTTTCCAGGCTTGGTAGATGCCCAGCCAGTCTTTCGGAATGCCCGGGCCGTCGGTCCAGGTAGCCACAATGTATTCGCCAAGGTTGTATATACTCTTGTCAATCAGCAAGTTCGCGATGGTGTCACCCACCGAAAAGAAAATGCGATCGCCCGGTTCGCTGTACTGATCGTTCAAAAAGTAGTTGGCAAAATAATACCCTTTGGGCAAATTGCTGAAAGTACGAGTAGCCGCTGCACCGCCCGCATATTGAAAAGCGGTGGAAAGATCGGTACCTGGCACATTGCCCACTTTGTACACCCCTACCCAATCGAGGTTGATGCCCGGTGCATTGGTGTAGGAAATTGCTACCGGTTCGCCCACGGCATAGGCTGTTTTGTCGCTTGAAAGGACTGGAATTGCACCATAATAAAATGGAACACGGGGTGCGATTTCGGTATACCCATCGAGTTCGAAAAACGCGGCAAAATATTCGCCACTTTGGGTAAGGTTAAAACTTAAAACACCCGAAGTACCCGTCACATAACTCCAAGTCGTAGAACCCACCGGTCCCGGCACATCGCCTTTTTTGTACAGACCCACCCAGTCGGTTGCGTTGCCTGGGCCATTGGCATAGGTTGCCTTGATGCTTTCGCCCGTTGCATAAGCCGTTTTGTCGAGGCTGAGGGCAGGTGCATTTTGCACACTATTTACTACAATAAACGAATCGGTGGCCGACCATGCGGACCATTCCAGGTTTTGGTCGCGGTGGCGTGCACGTACGTAATGCTTGCCGTTGGCCAATTCGCCCGCGTTGAGGGTATATTGCAGGATATTTACCCCCAAATTGATATCTTTGGTCGTGTCGGGCGCGCCTGCCGAACCAAACAAGTTTTCATAGTCGCGTAATTTATCCTTCACTAAAATGGAAAAATTAGACACGTTTGCGATTTGAAATTGCGTGGAGTTTAATTTTTCATTCGCGGGTGATGCAAAAGCCGAAGTACTGATCGTCACAGGCAAACTCACCGAATCCGGCAAATTATTGCTGATGGAAGGCTTTGCCGGTCCAGCCTGGCCTTTTTGGCGGTGAAACGTATCAATCAAGATATTTTGATCCCAACCATAAATACTGCCAACCGAATAGGTATGAATATCAGCACGTTGTGTATTAAGATCAATATCCAAAATCTGGTAAGCCCATTTTGAAATGGTCTTTTGCACATCGTCAAAATCCGTTTCGTTGCTCATACCCCAATATTGATCCCAGGCCGTACCACCAGAGATAATATGGTAGTTGGGGGTTTCTTTCAATTGGCCGCGCGCGTACAGGTGGTGGTGTGCGCCCACGTGCAGTAAAAACTTTGGACTGGCGCTCAACATCGGTACGGCCGTATTGCGAATCCACGTAGAAATATCGCCTACATATTGTTCGGCCTGGTACGGGCGGTGGCCCAGCGAAACGATCCATTGCACCGTTGGGTTATTGTTGGCATGGTTGATCACCTGTTGCAGCCAAAGCGCCTGTGCGGCACCGGTAGTGCCCGTTGTGTGTTCGGTGGTAAGATTAACAACCAACACATTACCGGCTTGATAAGCATAGTATTTTTCAGAATTTGAAGGCAAATTGGCATATTTCAAACTGTCGTAGAAAAAGTGATTTTCGTACGCGCTCAATTGCAGGGTGCCGTAGGTTTCGTGGTTGCCGATAATGGTGCTGATAGGCAATACAGAAGACAAATAGCGGCACTTTGAAAAATGCACATTTTCGTAGTGGTCGAGCGTGCCAACATCAACCTGGTCGCCCACCATCAGGATACCAGAGATATTTTCGTTGATGCTGGGACCGTACAACTCCTCGCATTTGCGTTTTGCGCACACCACCAGTGAATCATACCGGGGCTGTTCTTTGATCTGGTTATCGCCCATGATCAAAAAACGAATATGTCCGTCTGCAGTAGCCGCTTGTCCGGGCAAAGGCAGGGTTTTGAAGGAAAACACCGCCGAACTCAGGTTGCCTGTGCGAATTTTATAATGGTATTTTGTGTTCGGTTGCAGGTTGGTGAGCCGAACACTGTGGTAGTAATAATTATTGGGGTAGCCGTTGTCGCTGTACACCTTGGTATTACCGACAGCCTGTTGGTTGAGGTTGCCGGAAGTCAGCCCAAAATCGACAATCGTTTCCAGGTTGGAGGAAGTTTTCCAGGTAATCCAAATTGAATTGGGCGTAACCGACTGGAGGTATGGGTTGAGCGTTTGGGCCGTGCAAAGGGTTGAAAGTCCGGCCAAAATCAGGGTAAAAAGTATATTTTTCATAAAAGATTGTTTGTTGGTGCTAAGGTAAGTTTGGCGTTTTAAGTGAATATTAAAAGATCACCTCCAAACCTTAGGAAACCAATAAAACTAATCTTTCTCCACTTCCCCATACAAATCAAACTCCTCCGCCCCGGTAATGCGCACTTGTGCAAAATCGCCCAAACGCACATAATTGCCTTTTACGGGCACCAAAACCTCGTTGTCTACATCGGGCGAATCGGCTTCGGTGCGGCCCACATAGTATTTGCCTTCCTGGCGGTCGAAAATGGTTTTGAATACCTTTCCTACTTTGGCCTCGTTGTGTGCCAGGGAAATGCCTTGTTGCAATTCCATCAGGCGCATGGCGCGTTCGGCTTTTACTTCGGCAGGTACGTCATCCACCAGATCGTGGGCGCGGGTATCTTCCTCATGGGAATATTGGAACACCCCTACCCGATCGAATTGCTGAGTTTCTACAAAATTCAGGAGCGATTCAAAATCGGCTTCTGTTTCGCCGGGATGTCCTACCAGGAAGGTGGTTCTAAGCGAAATGCCAGGCACTTTTTCGCGGATTTTTCTGAGTAAATCTTCCGTTTCTGCGCGGGTAATTTGGCGGCGCATCAGATCGAGCACCGGATCGGCCGCGTGTTGCAGCGGAATATCAAGGTAATTGCAAATTTCGGGGCGTTCGGCCATCACATCGAGGATGTCTAGCGGAAATTTGGAAGGATAAGCATAGTGCAACCGGATCCAATCGATGCCTTCTACGTCAGCCAGGGCGTGCAACAACTGCGGCAATTCGCGTTTTTTATACAAATCCAGGCCATAATAGGTCAATTCCTGGGCAATGAGCAGCAATTCTTTGGTGCCGCGCCGCGCCAGGTTTTTGGCTTCCTGTACTAATTCGTCTATAGGGCGGCTGATATGTTGTCCGCGCATGAGCGGGATCGCGCAAAAGGCGCAGGTACGGTTACAGCCTTCCGAAATTTTCAGGTAAGCGTAGTGCGGCAGGGTCGTAATCTGGCGTTCGCCGAGCAATTCGTACTTATAATCGGCTTCCAGTCGTGCGAGCAAAGCCGGCATTTCCAGGGTACCAAAATAGGCATCTACTTCCGGAATCTCCTTTTCCAGGTCGTCTTTATAACGTTGAGACAGGCAACCTGTGACGTATAATTTTTCAATCACGCCTGCTTTTTTCAGTTCGGCGTGTTCCAAAATAGAATCCACACTTTCCTGTTTGGCTAGGTCGATGAACCCGCACGTATTGATAATCACGATGTTAGCGTCTGAATCTTCGCGTTCGTGGGTTACCTCAAAATCGTTACCGCGCAACTGGGTGATCAGGTTTTCACTGTCCACCATGTTCTTGGAACAACCGAGGGTGATGATATTGACTTTATCCTTTCTGAATGTTTTGGTTTTCATACCTTCTTTACCGAGCAATGAAATTTCCCGCAAAGGTCGTTTTATTCCAGATAAATTTACAAATATGACTAATTTTGCGCTCCGATTTGGGAAGATTAAACATTCAAATGACACAAGAGATCCTGCTTACCCACCTTGAAACCGAGCTTCGCGCTGTGCTGGAAGTCGTCAGAACAAAGTTTGCAACCTTGCCTGCGGATACTTTAAAACGTCGAAATAGTCCGGAATCCTGGAATACCCTGGAGTGTTTTGCCCATTTGAATGCATACAGCGATTATTATTTGTCGCACATTGAGCGATGCATCCACAAAGCAAAGGCCCGGCGCTGGGGTCCTGCACCTGAATTTAAATCTACCTGGTTTGGTCGGTATTCTGTCAATTTTGTGGATCCCAAAAATCCCAAATTGCGCAAACGCAAAACATCCAAGCGCTTCAATTTTCTGAACCAACCTGTGGCAGACGATGAGGTGAAGCGTTTCATCATCAATACCGAGCGTTTGTTGCGGTATTTGCAAATGGCCCATTCGGTCGATTTGAACAAACCCTCGGTGCCGTTTGCGCAGTTTAAATTATTGAAATTGAATTTGGGGGATTTGCTGAATTTTTTGGTGTTGCATACGGAGCGGCATGTTGGGCAGGCGCTTAACACAAAGGGTGTTTAACACAAAATGGGTCATCGATTAGCCACTATATAGCGTCGAATAGCCGCTACTTAACATCGATTAGCCACTATATAGCGTCGAATAGCCGCTATATAGCTTCGAGTAGCCGCTACTTAACATCGAGTAGCCGCTAAATAGCTTTGAATAGCCGCTACTTAACATCGAGTAGCCGCTATATAGCTTCGAATAGCCACTACTTAACATCGATTAGCCGCTAAATAGCTTCGAATAATGATTTTATAGCAGTTTTTTGAGCATACTATTATGGATATTTTAATACATGGGGAGGGCAAAACCCCTAATGAGCAGGCTTTACGATGGTATAAATAAACGATAAGGAGATGCCTATTGACCGATTTTTGACTGAAACTCGATATTCCGACGCTGCTGGATTGATATTTCTAATGCCGTGCAAATAATAACCGCTCAATTCAAAATATTTATACCGCAACCCCAATTCCGCAATCATGCCATAATCTAATCTTGTGAAATCTCTGTTGGCAGAAGACCCAAATGTTAAACTTTTAAAATTATTATACAGCGGAAGATCTGCGTATGCCGCATTGTTTGTAGTTGCCTCAAAAGTACCCATCCAGGCGATGCTGCCATACCCGCCGGCACCGACAAAAAAGTATTGACTGCTGTAGGCCAGCATCACAGGCGCTTGAAAGTAATAAACCTTTATTTTAGTTGTATACGATGAAAACGGTAGATCCTGTTTGGTACCCGAAAGCAGGAAATCTCCTCCAGTACGAAGGCAGAATCCAGCATTGATTGGAATTTCGAGCAGCATCCCTACGCGGTAACCCAGCAAAGGTTGCGTTGTACTGTTCACATCCAAAGCATCCGATCCCCTAAATTGCAAAGTACTGAAATGCAAACCATTGTGTGCACCCACACGAAGACCGCTTTGCGCAGTCAAAAGGGTGCTGGTACACAAAAAAAGAAGCAGGTATAATTGTTTATTCATGATTTGGTTTTTGAAACATTATTTACTACAAAGATACCGTTTTTTACCACAAAAAGGTGGTGGACGCGTTCCCTTTGGGTTAATAAGCTTCAACAAAACCTTACAATCCAAACATCAGACCCACCGTAACCCCAAGTACAGCGTGGCGTGCTTTATAATCCTCAATTTTATCTTCCGGCAATACATCTTTTATACCTGCGGCATACGACAAACCGATGCGCAATATAGATATTTTGATACCTGCCTCTGCTACGAATCCAAAATCAGACGCAGCATAATCATCATTCAATGTACTGCCAAATTCCAAGTCTCCTTCTTCGCCTAAATCAACGGGTAATGGATTTGAAGGCGTGTTTTTATACGACGTTTTGTATTGGCCCGCTACACCCAGGCCAAAATAAGGTCCAGCGCCAAAATAAAAAAGACGGCCATTATAGGCCAAAACTACCGGCACTTGCAGGTACACCGGACGAGAAGTACCCGTGTAGGTTATCCCTATTTCCGTTTCTTCCAATTTGAAACCTTTACTGACCGCATCAATACCCGTGCGGATTGCAAAAGGACCCAAAATTGGGATTTCAGCGGCCAAGCCTACATGGAATCCATTGTCGGATTGTTTGATGCTGTTGAAATATTCGGCACCGGGACCTGTTAAAGTGACATTGTTCAAGTTCAAACCACCGCGAATACCTACTCGGAATTCATTTTGGGCAGTGAGTAAGCCAGCGGAAAGCAGTAAAAACGTGAAAAGAAGGAGTGATTTTTTCATGTTAATAGGTTTTTATGATAAGGACAATAATTGTTTGATCCTACTTCGAAGATCGCACATTATACCGCAAAAGCGTAGCATATTCATTCCCTTTTTTACTTTCTTTTAGCATAATATTCAGTTCGCCTTGCACGGTTGGGGTATATTCCAATCGAAATAGATCGCCCGTTTTTTTAAAAAACGTCCATTTATTTCGGGCATCATTGATCGCCACTTCTTCTATTTCCGCACTTTTGAACTCGAATACCACAGGCGTTTTTAGGGGGAGGTTTTCAAATTTAGGTGCAGAAACTACCGTTACAGAGCGTTTTTTATTAAAAATCCTGGGAAAAAGCAGGGTCGTATCCTTGCGAATTGCTTCGTAAGCCGATTTCCCATCGAAGCCCAGTGCAAAATAATCACTGTTTACGGCGGGCATCCATTCGAATGTACCTTTGGCAATTGGGTTTTCCAGCAACTGGTATTCCGCTTGTTCGGGGAGGTGCGAAAAAATAGCGGCGTAAGGATCTGCATCAAACCAGAAGGGGTCAAATGCTTTTTCAGATACCAAGTCCCCATTTTCGCGGCTTCCATACCCTTGTCCCCAGGTGGCATCAAAAATATGCCAGACACCTTGTATTTTAATCAGGTTCCATGCGTGGTTGGTATCGCGAAACTGCTTCCCTTTGCGATAACTGTACCCTTTAGAAAAGCCCGACACTTTAATAATATCGAGGTTCAAGGCTTGTCCGAGTGCCAGATACAAGTTGCTAAAGCCTTCACATACTCCTTTTTTGCGTTTCAGGACCTCTTCTGCGGTGTTTTCGCCGAGATCGTTGTCGTTGTACCCGTCATCGTCGTACTGGATATTATCGCACAGCCAGATATAGATAACGCGCGCCTTTTCCCAGTCGGTAGCGGCGCCTTTGCCTAAGTATTCCGCCAGTTTTTCGATGCTCCGTTCGGCTGAGCGCGGACAGGCGCGTGCGTAAGCGTCTATTTTGGTAAAATCAAGGGGTTTGCTTGTTTCCTGGGCTGAAAGTGCAGCAATTGAAAAAAGGCAAAACAAAAGGGGCAAAAACAGGTTTCGCATAAAAATTTTAATATTACTTATAGATTTAAAGTTCACACAAGTATACTAAACGCCGCCTGAAAGGCTGCATTCATTGTCATGCTGAGCGCTGATTGTCAATGATTTAGGCCGAAGGCCATACACAAAACAATACAGCGCGAAGTAAAGTAAAACCTAACAATCACCATCGGGCGTACATACTTGTCCTTCCACGGTTTCCAGCACGGGTTTTGCATTTTCGAGTTGCCAGCTGGCAAATGATTTTTGCAAGGTTTCTAAAAACACCGGGGTAGGTTGTGCGCCGGAAACAGCGTATTGGCGGTTGAATACAAAAAACGGCACACCCGTTACGCCAATATATTGGGCTTCCTGCAAATCTTGCTGCACCAGTTGGGCAAAATGGTCATTTTCGAGCGCGTCTGCAATCTCATTTTCGGCCAAACCAATGGATTTTCCCAATTCCACCAACACCTCCGTCGACCCAAAATCCTGACCTTCTGTAAAGTAGGCTTTGAACAAACACTCCTCCATGGCATCACCCAGGCCTTTGGTTTTTGCCAATTGAATTACCCGGTGTACTTTAAAGGAATTGGCCACCACGGCATGGTCGAAGTTGTAGTTCAAACCGGCATTTTTGGCCATCGCTACCACGTTGTCGTGCATTTGCCGGGATTGCGCCACGCTGATGCCTTTTCGGTCGGCCAGGTATTCGTATAAATCCGGTTTCTGTTCAAAATGCTCCGGAATGGAAGGATCGAGTTGAAAACTCTTCCACACGATTTCAACTTGTTGATTTTCTGCAAATTGTGCAAGTGCTTGTTCGTAATGGCGTTTGCCGATATAGCAAAATGGGCACATTACATCGCTCCAGACTTCCACTTTCATTTTTTGCTGCATTGGGTTGATTTTTTATGCAAAAGAAACGTATTTGTGGGTGTTTTGGTTTTGGCCTGCGCTTTTTATTTAAATAAATCCTAATTTTCCAACCTGCCTGGTGGCCCATTAGGAAAACCCTAATTTAAATTTTCCACGAGACAGGTTCTATTTTTTCAAAAATATTAAGACCTTCAGGCCCGTTAGCCCGCTGCTTTTTTTCAACATTTGCTTAAACAATTTCATTTTTTAAACATGGCCAATAATTTTAGTTTGGTGGTGAGTTATGGAAAAAAACGCGTCATTGGTGGTTACCAGGCACGCAAAACCAAATCGAAAGCGGCTTCCTTCAACGCCGATCGATACGCGGATGAAGAATTGCCGGAAAAAATAGACCTGCGCCCATACATGACGCGCGTGGAAGACCAAGGGCAAATAGGCAGTTGTGTAGCCAATGCAACCGCCGGCGCCTATGAGTATTTATACAAAATAGCTACGGGCGAAGATGTGGATGTGAGTCGTTTGTTTGTGTACTACAATGGCCGCGTGTTGAATGGAACTGACCAGGAAGATGCTGGGATGCTGTGCGAGGATGCGATTCAGGTGGTGCTCGATCATGGGGTGTGCACAGAGCAAACCTGGCGATATGCGCCTAAAAATGTATTTAAGGAACCTTCCAATGATGCCTACGATGAAGCCACCGCCTTTAAGGTGGATTCCTATTTGCAGGTACCTTGGTCGCTAGCCATGTGGAAACACGCATTGGCTCATGGATACCCGATCATTTTTGGGGTAAACATTTATACCTCCTTCCAAACGGAAGGCGAAAAAAAAGGCATGATTCCTTTACCGGACAAAGAAAACGAAAAATTGGAGGGTGGCCATGCCATGCTTTGTGTGGGCTATTCGGATGAATATGAGGTATTTATCGTGCGCAATTCATGGGGAACGCATTGGGGCGACAAAGGCTATTGCTATATTCCTTATGCGTACATGGAAGACGCAGACCTGAACGATATACCCGACGATGCTTATATTATTCGGCAAATCGAAGACCTGGATTTTGGTGCCGACCAATGGGTAGAGCATGCAAAAGTGTCTGTGTTTTCGAAAGATTGGCATGATAAAGACGAAATTATAGACGAGGATTACCCGCTCGATTTAGAAGAATCCTACTATTGGGACGAATTTTATAGCGATTCATCGGCTGAGGAAGAAGGAGATGAGGAGGAAGAATACGAAGATGAAGAAGGCGAGGAAGGTGAAGAAGAGGAATATGAGGAAGGAGAAGAAGAGGAATACGAAGAAGAGGAATACGAAGACGAGGAAGGAGAAAGCGAGGAAGAAGAAAGCGAGGAAGAAGAATACGATGAGGAGGAAGGTGAAGAGGGCGACGAAACATCCGAGGATTCGGACGATGGGGATCGGCGGTAGATAGCAGATGACTTTGATATTTTTCAGACCACGGACTTACCACCCGTGGTTTTTTATTTTGGTGCTGTTTCTATGCAGGACCTAGAACCAGGTGTGTGATCTATATAACTTATTTCCTTTATTGTGTAAGTTTTGGTATGGTTGTAAGCCCCAATTTTGTAGCGATTTAACGAATGTCTAGATGGAAAAGAACCCAACAGAAGAAGACATCAGGAGTTTCGAATTTCTTGCCGTCAATTCAAAAGAAATCATTGAAAAACAAGTAGATTCTTATCGACAGCAACACTCATATGCGGGAACCATCATTGGTTTTACGGTTTTATTTATTCCATTTTTCTTAAATAGTTTATCCAGCGCCAATCAGGTTATTCAATTTATTTCCATTTTGCCCATTGCCCTGTTTATCGGTGCCATTCTAATGATGTTGAGCATTTTCAGGGGTAAACCGCTTGACCAGGCTTTGACGGTAACGAAGTACAAAGACCTGCTTACAAAATCGTATAAAGAAATATTGCTCTATGAAATTGAAACCAACAAGCGGTCTTACGTTATCAATGATGTTGTAACCCGGCAAGGAAACAAACGGTATATGCAGGGTATTGGATTAACGACCATCGCTATTTTAATCTCTATTATACTTTTATTGGTTAGTTCTTTTTTGTCCATTGAAAAACTGCCTACCAAAGTTCAAGTGGTTAATCCGGCGAAAAAGGTGATTGTGCCGGTTGTTCGGGATAGTGTTTTGAGATAATTATTGCAGATTGAGAAATTATAAACCCTTGCTTTTTAAACCTTAGGTGCTTATTGTGGAATAGGTTAACTTTAAATTAAATTATTTTAAAGACAACTTCTAAAATTTTCAGATGCTATCTTTGCAAGTATATTAGGGCGCAAGAACTTCTCATGCCCAAACTTGTTTTATTCAACATTTAATTTTAAATCAATGAATTACGTCGAGTTAAGAATGATGGTGCGCGATGCTCAACCCTTGAAGATTTCGGGTGCACGATCCTCCTTTTTTGCGATCAGTATGTTTGTTTTTTCACTGTGTTACACCACATTGATGTTTGTAATTTTGTGGAAAAGCATTTTGGCACATAAGGTTTTAGCAATCATCATTGTAGCGGTGTTATTTATCCTTAATATGGTTAGTCTGGCTCGGATTATTTTTCTATCCGACGCAGTATTAACCGGTAGAAATCTCGAATTGAAAACGCTTTTCGGAACGACTTACAACTTGGACATCAGCCAGATTGAAAAAACTACTTTGTTTAGACTTCGGAACAGCATTCACACAATTGTGCAGTTTCGGGACCATAATTACAATCAAGAGACCGCACTTATTTTGAATTTTAGATTTCGATACGGAGATAGTGATTACCCCGCAGGAGAGGTAATTGATTTGTCGAAGGAATTGTACTTATTGCCAAAAAAGTAAAAGTATTCACATGATTTTTTTGTGGATGATTCATCAATGCCAGTTGCTAAAACTTACCACATACACCGCATCCCTGGTTCACCATTTAACCACCGAAGTTGTTCATCGGCACATTTTCGCTTGATCTCTGATTCGTCATTTTTATAGGCTTGTAGTATTTCGATGCTCTCCGGTGTGTTGATATCTGCTAGCGCCCACATACATTTACGGATAAAACTTGCATACGTTAAATCTTCTAAAATAAGATATTTATAGTTCGTATTTATTGCGATATTTATAAAGGGCACTGATGTTTCAGATTTTAAGGACGATAGAACTTCAAGTAAATGTTCATGGTTATGATGCCATTTTTCAATTAAAAATTTATTATAATATCTAACATAACGATCCTGATGTTTGAACCAGGCTGGAATAAAAACTAATGCCTCAAGCGTATGATGCTTTTCAAAAACAAAATCTTCATCTATCCAACCATTCATATCTTTGAAAATTTCAGATAATGCTTCTGGATTACTTGTTGATTTCTCATTTGCTAGATTTTCAAACGCATAATAAAATAATAACTCTAAAGATTCTTCTATGATTTTTTGCTTTGCGCTTTCCAATGAGGTCTTTCCTAGCAGATTATCGGTATAGATTTCGTAAATGTTGGTCATTAAGATCGTTTAAAAGGTTTACCCCAAAGGTACACAAATGTGATTTTGTTTCATAAACGAATTTAAACCAGTACTTGACCAAAGCAAGTGCTTTCATTTTTTTAAAATTCCTGCAACAAGTAATACGCCGAAACTGCACATTTCCTCATCTAACCAACCATGAAACAGTATTACCTGCCCGGCTCCATTAGTCTTATCTTTTTACCGATGCTTTGCCTGCTGTATTTACAACATTGTGGCGAATTTGAAGCGAAAAGCATGATCAAAATCTACACCGCCCCAAATGAGGCATTTAAAAACAAGGGACGCAGGGTGCAGTTTTGGGAATTGCCTAATCTTAAAGACGAATAGTATGTCATTTCAGGTACTCCTACACAGGCAAATGCATCTTTGGAAAAGGCGCATTCCGTTTTACATCAAATCGTTGAAACCCGCGATACGATACACGGGCTTGTTTTCAAATTTGATGCGCATTCCACGTATGGCATGTTTGTAGAAGCGCTCAATATATGTTTGAAAGAAAAAGCAATCTATTGGATTACCCCGGAAAGGAATGTTTGGGCGTATTATTTACCACCGGTTGATCGATCTAATAGCTTTGTTCCAATCTATTTTTGCGGTACAGGGAGGTTAGAAATTCAACCTAAAGTGCCCAAAATGGTTGATTGGCATCTGTTTTTATGGGAATACGTGCCGGTTTGGATTTTATTTGGGGTTTTGTGCGTTTTGGGTGTTTGATTTAGGAGGACCTAGTATTAAGATTTGGCAGAATAAGAACAAATGTTTAAAGGCGGGCACCAATTTTTCTGTACCTTTGAAAAAAAGTGATTAAGAGCACACTTAACATCCTTCTTGCCGAAGACAATCATGACTATCGTTTTCTTTTTGAGCAGGCATTGAACGAAATACCGATTACTACGCACCTCACCACGGTTGAGAATGGGGAACAATTAATGAAGTATCTTATCGAGCATGCGTTGCATCTGCCCGATATTCTTTTTCTGGATTTGAGTATGCATCGCAAAAGTGGGTTTGAATGCCTGGAAGAAATAAAAGAACATGAAGTGCTTAAAATGCTTCCGGTGATTGTAATAACAATTTCTTTACCGAAGAATCTTATTTACGAACAAAATATGATGGAGGTGCTTAGTAGGATGGGAATTCAAGATTATATTCGGAAGCCAGATGATTTTGATCTGCTTAAAAAGGCAATTTATAATGCGCTTAACAAAGCGTTTGAGGAAAAATAAACTATAAATGATGAACAAAAAACACCTTAATATCCTGCTTGCAGATGATGATACGGATGATTGTATTTTCTTTAAAGAAGCTTTGGATGAATTGCTGATGACAACAAACCTTACTACCGTACACGATGGCGAGCAACTTATGATTTATCTTGGCGGCACACCACCGGATCTTGTTGATGTTTTGTTTCTGGATATTAATATGCCACGCAAGAATGGTTTCGAATGTTTATCTGAAATCAAACAAAACGAAAATCTAAAAGAACTTCCGGTAATTATTTTCTCAACCTCTTATGAGCAAGAGGTGGTGAACTCATTGTATAAAAGCGGGGCGCGTTATTTTATCCGCAAGCCATCGGAGTTCGTACAATTTAAGAAAATCATTTATCAAACTTTATTAATCATTGTTCAAGAGGAAGTTTCGCAACCTACGAGAGCAAATTTTGTGCTTACTGTGGATAATAGTTTGATGGATTAACGAATAAGTTTTATGACAAAATAAATTTATAAAAACAGGAGGTGGCTAAAATAAAAGAAATGGAAAATAATGAATTAACACTTGCCCGCAAAGAAATTGCCACTCAAAAAGAAGCGAATGAAAAACTTTCTGCTGAATTAATTTTGGTTCGGAAGGTGCTTGCCTTTCAGGATGAAGAGAAAGGGAAGCGGGCCGCTGAATTGGGTATTGCCAACATCGAACTTGCTTATCAGGATGAAGAAAAAGAGAAAAGGGCTGTCGAGTTGGACATTGCCGACAAAGAACTTGCATATCAGGATGAAGAGAAAGGAAAACGGGCAGAAGAATTAGGCATTGCCAACATAGAACTTGCTTTTCAGAATAAAGAGAAAGAAAAACGAGCAGAAGAGTTGGGCGTTGCCAATAAAAAATTGGTATTTGAAAATGAAGAAAAAGAAAAACGAGCCGCGGAATTGGGTGTTGCCAATAAAAAATTAGTCTTTGAAAATGAAGAAAAAGAAAAACGGGCAGCCGAGTTGGGTGTTGCTAATAAAAAATTAGTCTTTGAAAATGAAGAAAAAGAAAAACGAGCCGCGGAATTGGGCGTTGCCAATAAAAAATTAGTCTTTGAAAATGAAGAAAAAGGAAAACGGGCTGCAGAGTTAGTCATTGCAAATAAGGAACTTGCCTTTCAGAATGAAGAGAAAGAAAAACGGGCAGCCGAGTTAATCATTGCGAACAAAGAGCTTGCGTTTCAAAATGAAGAGAAAGAAAAGCGAGCAGCCGAGTTAGTCATTGCGAACAAAGAACTTGCCTTCCAAAATGAAGAGAAAGAAAAACGGGCAGATGAGCTGAGTATCGCTAATAAAGAGCTACTGGCATTCACTTATATTTCCAGTCACGATTTGCAAGAACCGCTACGAAAGATACAAACATTCGTTAGTATCATTTCTTCAAAAGAGGATAAAAATCTTACGGAGAATGGGAAATATAATTTCCAAAGAATCCAATTGGCTGCAGGAAGAATGCAATTGCTCATTGACGATTTGCTTGCGTTCTCTCGCATCGCCACCACTGAATTGAAATTTGAAAATACGGACTTGGGAATCATCATTGAAGAAGTAAAAGCGGAATTAAAAGATACCATTTCAGAGAAACATGCAACCATCGAAGCAAACGAACTATGTAAAGCTAATATCATTCCATTTCAGTTTCGTCAGTTGTTGTATAACCTTATTAGTAATGCCCTCAAGTTTTCTAATCCAGAAAAGAAATCGCACATAATAATAACAAGTAAAATTGAAAAAGGAAGTATATTGGATAATGCAAAGCTATCGCCTGGAAAAAGTTATTGCCATATTACAATCAAAGATAATGGTATTGGCTTCGAACCCCATTTCAGCGAACGTATATTTGGCGTGTTCCAGAAACTACACAGCAAAGAAACTTATGCAGGAACAGGCATCGGGCTTGCGATCGTAAAAAAAATAGTAGAGAATCATAATGGCATTATCACCGCAACAAGCGAATTAATGAAGGGATCTACGTTTGACATTTATATTCCAACTAAATAAAAAAAAGAACCCACTTTAGGATTTAGAAAGGCTTTGTTGTACAAATCCTAAAAAAATATGCGACCGGCTACCCGTGGTAATTAGACTTGTTGCGGTGGGAAGTTGAAAACGACGTAAAAACGCCCATTTTCCGTCCTCTGCGTTTTTTTTCTTGTCCTTAGCGCTGCTACGCACAAGAAAAAAAGCCTTGAAGGCCAAAAAATGGACTGTTTTTGTCGTTTTACTCCCCACCGCAACAAGTCTAATAAAAAGACGCCCATACCGGGCTTAGAGCGTTTTTCAAAAATAAGGATGTAACTAAATTACCATAGGTTTTGTACAAATTGATGAAGTTTTATCAATCTGTACAAAACCTATGGCAGCACATTTAAAGTTAGCGTTTATTCAATAATAATTTTAGAGGAAACGGTATTTCCGGCTTTTGTACGCCCCGTTAAGATATAAAGCCCTTTGGGTAAGGATGGAATAGAAAATTGGCGGTCAGAAGATGATTGTAACCACTGATGTACCAAACGACCATCAAGTCCAATTAAACGGATCGGGGTGTTTTCGTCCAGCGTAATATCTTTTGAAATAGTAAAGTGATCATGGGCAGGATTTGGATAAACCTTAAACTGTTCGGCATTGCCTTTGGGAACTGAGCTTGAAACAAGCGGATCCAGGTAGTAGTATAATTCCGTATTTGTTCCGTTGAAACCGGCAAAAAAGATGATTTTATCGCCTAATACAACCAGATCACGTGGATCACTACTATAATTTAGATCGAAGTCGAATGCTAAAGCGGCAGTGGTACCGTCTGTTTTCCATAATTCATTCTGGAAATTGGTGTTTCCGACAAGAAACAAATTGTTGCCATACGTAGCAAAAGGCACCGTGTTTGAATTAACTTTATTGGAATTGAAGGTAGTGATTCTTTGAGTTCCTAGATTGGTACCGTCCGAAATCCATAATTGCTCTTTACTAGATTGCTCTGAGGTAAAGATTAATTTAGACTGAAACGTATCCATTCGTACGATTTCATCATATATATTATTTGGATAAATATTTTTAACTAGTTTTGTTCCAGAAGATGTGCCATCTGTTGACCAAAGTTCAGCGTTTTCAGACTTAAAATAAAATTTCCCATTCAAATAAGCATAACTAGGAATATTATTTGCTAAATAATAACTGACGCTATCTTTTACAATATGTGTACCATCGGTAGTACCATCTGTAATCCAAATTTCAGGTTTAGTACTTTTCCTAACATCGAAAAAAGCACCAATTGGGGTACTTATAATTTTGTTTATTAAGATATTGGAGTTATCAGGGTCTAAACTTTTAATGGGAAACGTTCCTGCGCTTTGGCCGTTACTACGCCAAAGGTTAACACCTTGATTTGGTACATCTCCTAAAAAGTATAAAATCCCGTTATGTTCACTCAATATTTCCGGACTATAAACATACTTACCTTGGTTGTCAATCACCGGAATTGTGCCCGTTATCGTTCCATCTGTTTTCCAGAGACAATTACCCGTGAGTGAAGAATATGCCTTAAAAAAGACATTATCACCAACCGTGACCATTTCTTGGCCGAATCCAGTTATACCAAGCGATTTTAGCAGAATGGTTCCATCCACTGTTCCATCTGAAATGTACACATTATAAACGCTGTTATACTGTGCACCTATGATCACTTTTGTACCCAAATCGGAAAAGTTCGCGCTATATAGTGCTTTGTTACCTGGTGCAATATCTTTTAGCAAATAAGTGCCAGCAGTAGTACCATCGGTGCGCCAAACTTCCACACCTTTTGATCCGTCATCGGCCAGGAAATACAAAATACCGTTGTTGACTAAGTAAGTATTGGAATATTGCGGGAAACTGCCAAGCGTGTTGGTGGGATTGATTTCCTTGAGCAATTGAATTTTTTGACCTTGAAGATCAGAAGAAAAAAATAAAACTGCGACGCAAAAAAATGTAATGATCAATTTCATATAGATACGTTTAAGAGTTACGAATGAATAGTACTCATAATGACAATTATATTCCCAATACAATCTAATAGGTATTTTACAACAAGCGTTTTGAGCATTTATTGTCACTATACCACAAAACTACAAACATTTCAATTTAAATCTCAAAAACACTAATATTAAATTTATGTAAAGCCCTTTTGTGTGTTCAAAATTGGGGCATATGTACAACTCCACACAAATATTTCCTACTTTTCCGCCAAATTCCTAACCCATGCAATTGCAACCTACTTCGATACCCTCCGTTCCACATGAAGACCCAACCGGGTTGGACGGACAACAAAATCGCCTCGCGTTTTTAGAAACCCAAACTGGCACCACCCTACCCTATCTTACCAATATCCACGCTGGCACGGATTTGTCGCCGCTCAAAGGCAACATCGAAAACTACATCGGTATGAGTCAGGTGCCTACCGGGGTGATCGGTCCGTTGTGGGTGCGCGGACAACATGCTGACGGACAGTTCTTTGTGCCCATGGCCACTTCGGAAGGGGCACTGGTCGCCAGTTACGGTCGGGGCGCCAAAGCCGTTACCCTTGCGGGCGGTGCGCGCGCGATTGTGATGGAGGAAAAAGTGCAGCGCTGTCCTTTGTTTCGCTTCGAAAATCTGGATCAGGTGATTCAATTTTGGGCATTTGTGCAGGAAAACATGCCCCAAATGCGGGAATTAGTCGGAAAAATGAGCCGATTCGCCAAACTCATCAATATTGTGCCCAATGTGGAAGGCAACCAGATTATCCTCAGTTTTGAATACACCACAGGCGATGCTGCCGGACAAAATATGGTGACGATTTGTACCCAGGGGCTTTGCGAATGGCTGATCGAAAACATCCCGATGCAGCCGGTTTTCTGGTACATTGAGTCCAATTTTTCGGGCGATAAAAAAGCGGTGGGTGATTCGTTTACCCGTACGCGCGGGAAACGGGTGGTGGCCGAAGTGGTCATTCCCCGTGAAATTGTGGCCAAAGTGCTCAAAACCACCCCGGAAGCCCTCGAACGCTACTACGAAAATGCCACGTTGGCGGCCATGCAGGCGGGCGCATTGGGCATTACCGGCCATTATGCCAACGGTTTGGCGGCGATTTTTATCGCTTGCGGACAAGATGTGGCTTGTGTGGCGGAAGCGACGGTGGGCGTGAACCGATTTGAGGTAACCCCGACCAAGGTGGGTGGCGATTTGTATTTGTCCGTTACCCTGCCCAATTTGATCGTGGGTACCGTGGGCGGCGGCACGCATTTGCCTACCCAGGCCGAGTGTCTGCGCCTGATGGGTTGCAGCGGACCTGGAACGGCCAATAAATTTGCAGAAATTACCGCAGTGGCCATCCTTTCCGGCGAATTGAGCATCATCGCGGCCCTCGCGGAAGGCCAATTTACACAGGCACATAAAACCCTCGGACGCAAATGAAAACGGCTTTTTTGATGCGCTTTTGGCAATACCAGGCCGAGCGTTTTCCTTTTTTGGTACACGGTATTTTGATTGCGGTGTTCAGTTTTTCGGCCATTGCTTATTCCCGGATCTGCCGCGGACAAACAAATTTTATCGATTGGCCGACCTACGGTGCAGCGGTTTTCTGTACCGTGACCCTCTTTCTATTGGTGCGTATTTTTGACGAGCATAAAGATGCCGAGGACGATGCGCAATTTCGGCCGGAATTGCCGGTGCCGCGGGGGCTGATTTCCCTGAAAGAATTACGGGTGGTGGGATTTGTGGTGTTTGCCGCCCAATTGCTGCTTGTGGGGCTGTTTTTTACCAAAATGCTGTTTCCCCTGGCGTTGGTGCTGGGCTATTTGTGCCTCATGGGCGTGGAATTTTTCATCCCCGACTGGCTGCGCAAACATCAGTTCTGGTACGTGACAAGCCACATGCTTATTATTCCGTTGGTGGATATTTTTGCCAGCGGATTTGACTGGTATTTGGGTGCTTATATCCCGCCCGAGGGCCTGATTTTCTTTTTTGTAGTGTCTTATTTTAATGGAATAGTGCTTGAAATTGGAAGGAAAATTCGGTCTGAGGAAAAGGAAGCGCCTGGTGTTTTGACTTATACCAGCATGCTAGGTATTCCCTTGGCGATTGCTTTGTGGCTGGCGGTGTTGTTGATTACCTTGCTGGCAGCCCTCAAAGCGGCTGATTTTGCCCATTTAGGCATGGAAACCAGCATTTTTCTGGGGATTATGTTTGGAATTTGTGTGCTGCCTGCTTTGTTGTTTTTAAATAAACGCACTTCGAAAAATGCAAAAATGATCGAATATGCCTCTGCGGTGTGGACCCTGGTGATGTATGGGTCACTGGGCGGTGTGCCGATGTTGCGCTCTTTGTTATTTGGATAACCCTTTTATATGATCCTAACCAATCAAACCCTATTAAGTGCGCCGCCCGAGCAATTGGGGGGTAAGGCTGCGAATTTATGTCGACTGCAAAAAATGGGCTTTCGGGTGCCGCATTTTATGGTTTTGCCCCAGGATACCCTGCAAAATTGGCTGGATCCTGCGCAAGATGTGGAGGCGCAAATCCGGGATTTTGTATTTCCCGGTGGCCTGACTTCCGAAATTTGCGGGAATTTCAAGTCTGATACGGCCTATTTTGCCGTGCGTTCCTCCGCGCAAAGCGAAGACAGCAGCGCGCATTCATTTGCCGGACAGTTTGAAACGAAATTATATGTGACGCCCGAGCAATTGCCGGAAGCCATTCGAGCCGTGTGGTTGTCGGCTTTTAGCGGACGGGTACACAGTTACGCTGACGAACGCGCGGTGCAACGACCTGTGGGCATCAGTGTGATTATCCAGGAAATGGTTGCGGCCGAAAAAGCAGGGGTTGCTTTTGGCATCCACCCTACCGAAGGCGATCGCTCGGCCAAGGTGATTTCTACGGTTTGGGGTCTGGGGGAAGGCCTGGTTTCGGGCGAACTGGATGCCGATACTTTTGTGGTACGTCAAGGCGGCTTCGACCAAACATTAGCCAACAAGCCCTTTGGTTTGTATTACGATGCTGCGCAAAAAAAGGTTACAAAAACGGCCATTCCGGCTGAAAAACAAGACATTTCAACCTTAAACAGTATTGAAATTGCCCAAATCAATGCAGCCTTAGAGCAATTGCGCCAACAATTGGGACAGCCACAAGACATTGAGTTTGCCTTTGCCGATGGTCTGTTTTACTTGTTGCAAACACGGCCGATTACTCAATTGGATCGACTTACCGACCCTGCGGGAAGGCGTATGGTATGGGACAATTCCAATATTATCGAGTCGTATCCGGGCGTGACCACACCCCTCACGTTTTCCTTTATCATTCGCATGTACGAGGCCGTATATGTGCAATTGGCAGCATTATTGGGCGTTTCGGCACAAAAGGTAGCGGATCACCGGGCTACATTTGCCAATATGCTGGGTTTGTTGCGCGGTCGGGTGTATTACAACCTCGAATCGTGGTATGTTACTTTGTCGCTGGTGCCGGGTTATGCGGTGAATGCCCGTTTTATGGAAACGATGATGGGCGTAAAAGAGCGGTTTGATTTGCCACAGGAGCAAATTAGTCGCACGCGGGCCTGGTTGCGGCTCCTTCAATCGGTGTTAAAAATGATCGGCAGTTTGCTGCGCTTGTCGTCGGAGCGGACCAAATTCAAACACACGCTGGACGGCATTATCGCTGATTACAATGCCTGTGATTTTGATCAAATGTCGCCCCATCAATTGATGGAGCGCTACCTGTATTTTGAAGATTTTTTGGTAAAACGTTGGAAAGCGCCCTTGGTGAACGACTTTTTTGCCATGATTTATTTCGGTTTGCTTAAAAAGCAATGTGAAAAAATCAGTTCCGAAAGTGGCAATTTGCACAATGATTTGTTGGCGGGCAGTCGAGATATTGTGTCTACTGAGCCGGTTCGACGCATTTTGGACATTACGGCCACCGTGCTCGACCATACAGGAGCTGCAGATTTTTTTAAAAATCATACCGCCCAGGAGGTCTATGAAAACTTATGGCAATGGCCTGATATTCAACAGAAAGTACAGGATTATCTTGCTACTTTTGGTGAGCGTACGGTAGGCGAATTGAAATTAGAAACGATCACCTACACCCAGGATCCGCTCAGTTTTATTGAAATTGTGCAAAGTTATGTAGCGCAGGGCATCCGCAAACGCTTGAGCAACGAGGAGGAGCACATTCGCGCACAGGCGGAGGCGACCGCGCGGGCCGCTATGCGTGGGAAGCCGATCAAAGGGGCGTTATTTTGGTTTTTAGTACGCAAAACCCGCATTTTGGTATCGGCCCGTGAAAATTTACGATACGAACGCACCCGCGGATTCGGGATGGTGCGGCGTATGTTTTTGGCCATCGGCAAACAATTTTATGCCGAACATTTGATCGAACAGCCCCGCGACATATTCTACTTGACCCGCGATGAGATTTTTGACTTTATTAAAGGCACCTCAGTCAGTTTGCAAATCAAACCACTCATCGCCTTGCGTCAGGCGGAGTATGCTCAATATGCGACGGAAGGTCCACTGGCAGAACGCATTATCACCCATGGCGTCGTGTACCATGCCAATGATTTTAAATATACGGCAAGTGCACCTACCAGTGCTTCTGATGGTTCCGGCGTTTTAAAAGGCCTGGGCTGTTCTGCCGGAATTGTACGCGGCAGGGTGCGGGTGGTCCATCAGGCGCATGAAACCCGCTCGTTGGACGGGGATATTTTGGTGACCTCCTCGACCGATCCGGGCTGGGTAACCCTGTTCCCATCGGCTTCGGCCATTTTAGTAGAACGCGGCAGTTTGTTGAGTCACTCGGCAATTGTGTCGCGCGAATTGGGTATTCCATGTGTGGTGGGCATCAGCGGCTTGTTGCAAACCCTGCAAACAGGAGATGTGGTAGAAATGGATGGCACGCGCGGCACCGTAACCGTTATTACACAAAACGCTCAACCATAATTCATTACGTGAAAAAACAACTCGAAACCGTACGCCACGACTACGTCCGTTACGCCAATGTGTGGGAGGATGCGCAATTGCTGGTGCAAGGCCTGCAGGCCAAACCCGGCGCCAAACACCTGAGTATCGCTAGCGGCGGCGACAATGCCCTGATGCTGTTGGCAGCCGATCCTGAAATGGTGGTGGCAGCCGATCTGAACAAGGCGCAATTGTTTTTGTGCGAATTGAAGCGGGCCGCCATCCGACACCTGGAATGCACTGAATATCAGGAATTTATAGGGCTACTGCCTTCCGAGTCGCGCCTGCACGTGTACACGCGTATCCGGGCAGACCTGCGCGGGGAAACCAAAGCATTTTGGGACGATCAGCAACAATTGATCGAAGATGGTTTGGTGCATGCGGGCAAGTTTGAACGGTATTTTCGGATGTTTGCGCACCGTATTTTGCCCTTGATCCATTCGCAGCGCTCGGTAAAAGCCTTGGTAGCACCCAAAAGTGCGGAAGAGCAGGCGCTTTTTTACGATCAGCATTGGAATACCTGGCGTTGGCGCTTTTTGTTCAATGTATTTTTTTCCAAAACCGTGATGGGCTGGTTGGGGCGCGATCCGGCTTTTTTGAAACAGGTTGAAGTGCATGTAGGGGAGTTTATTTTTCAAAAAGCAGCGCTGCATTTGAAATCGGTGGATGCCCAGGATAATTTCATTTTGCGGTATAATTTGACCGGAAGTTTTGGGAATTTGGTGCCCGATTATGCCATGCCGGAAAATTACAACCGCATTCGAGCCAATATTGGACGCTTGTTTTTTTACGAGGGTCTGGCGGAAACAGCGATCCATAAATACGGAAAATTCGACGGATTTAACTTGTCTGATATTTTTGAATACATGGATGTGCCCACATTTCGGCAGGTGGGGGCGGTGCTGGCGGAAGGCGCGAATCCGGGTGCGCGGGTGTGTTACTGGAATTTGATGGTACACCGCAATTTGGCCGAAGATTTGCCCGATCTTTTCCTGGATCTGCCTGATTTATCGGCACGTTTAACCGCCGAAGACCGTGGTTTCTTTTATCACCGATTCATTGTCAATCAAATACCTGTTTAAATGTCTGTCCAAACCCAACATCTGCTTTTGCTGAGCATCGCCTATTTGGTGTTGTTTGGTATTTGTGAATATTTGTACCATGTTCGACATTGGCAAACCGAAAATACGCGCAAAGTAGCGCATGCGGGTTCGGGTTTGTTGGCCCTGAGTTTTCCGTTCATTTTTCAGGATTACCGGTATGTGGTGCTTATTTGCGCCTTGTTTTTGGTCATTTTGATCATTACCAAATACACGGGCTTGTTGCGGTCCATTCACGCGGTGGCGCGGGTGACGTACGGCAGTTCAATGTTTCCGATCGTGGTGTCTATTTGTTTTTGGTTTTACAGCCGGGATCAGGATTTGATCAAATTTTATTTGCCCATTTTGGTAATGGCCTTGGCCGATCCTGCGGCTTGTTTGTTTGGCCGGCAATTTCCGCTAGCGAAGCTGTATAAGAAGAAAACCCTGGGTGGGTCGCTGGCCTTTTTTGCAACCGCTTTGTTTTTGGGATTGCTGTGTTTTAGCATCTTCCAAACAGGCGCCAGTCTTGATAAGTGGTTGTATAAGTGTGTGTTACTGGCCTTGTGTACTACCCTGGCCGAGGCATTTTCCCAAAAAGGCAGCGATAATCTGACGATTCCT
Organism: Saprospiraceae bacterium; assembly: GCA_027488935.1. Lineage (GTDB taxonomy): Bacteria > Bacteroidota > Bacteroidia > Chitinophagales > Saprospiraceae > M3007. Next base: position 51,303 of record JAIYAP010000017.1, read on the forward strand.
TTGAGTGCGTTGGGGGTGCTGGCTTGGGTTTAGGGGCCTTTAGTATCGGGAAAGTGACACCTCGGGAGATGACACCTCGGGAGATGACACCTCGGGAGATGACACCTCGGGAGATGACACCTCGGGGAGATGACACCTCGGGAGATGATACCTCGGGAGATGATACCTCGGGAAGGTGACACCTCGGGGAGATGACACCTCGGGGAGATGACACCTCGGGGAGGTGACACCTCGGGGAGATGACACCTCGGGGAGATGACACCTCGGGGAGATGACA